>NZ_JASJUJ010000010.1:0-224171 GCF_047467975.1 Citrobacter sp. C348
GGACGACTAACCAGACAGCCTACAGAGCGTTTAAATGATGCAAGGCAGGCAATCACCTTATCTACTCACAAAACCGCTTAAAATGGCTTAATTTCAATGGACAAAATTGTCCAGAGAAAACTATTCTTTCTCGGGGATTTCCCCGAGAAAGTGAGGAGTATTCCCGCTAGACAAATTTGTCCAGCGCTATGAATACTACGTACTCCTGTGTATGTTCTTGCTTGCTGCTATCACAACAGTTTCATACAATAACTACCTGCACAAGCTCGCAACTGGTTGTTTTTAATATTCATACCGAATATCAAACTGTGATCCCGCATGAATTCCCCCCACCCGCGTAGACGATGAACGGTGCTTACTGGCGTGGTTTCAAATGGTTTTCCAGCCACGGCAGCATCTGTTTTTTACGACTCAGCATCCCTTCAACCTTGCAGGGCTGCGCGATATCTGTCAGTTCTTTTCCGGCAAACCACAGGCTGGTGTCGCCTTTGTTGATATCCGTCAGCATCAGCACGACCAGCGCAGCATGGCGTTCCTCAGCATAGCGCACCATTTCCGCACGCAAATCGTCCAGCACCGGCGCCACCTGATCCAGTGCGTAAAGCTCGAGCTGCGCCACGCAGACCTGGTGCCCATGAATCGTGAACGTTTTGCAATCTTTATTGAGAAGTTGCCGGGCGCTCATCCCCTCCACGCTGGTTTTAGCTGATAGCAGGTCGCGGCAGAATGCCTCCCGATCAACTCCCGTTTTTTCGACCAACGCGTCCACCGCCTGGCAGTCGTCTGCCGTAGTGGTAGGTGAGCGTAGCGTGACAGTGTCACTCAAAATGGCCCCCAGCAGCAACACGGCCTCGGAGGAAGAGATCTGGCGACGCTCCTCTTCCGACATTAGTTGCCATAACAGCGTCGCGCTACTGCCAACCGGTTTCACCCACACTTCAGGTGGTAAACGTGTCACCAACCCACCGAGGCGGTGATGATCGATAATACCAACGACATTACTCTCAGCCAGAGAGTCTGGACCCTGAGCGGGTTCGGTAAAATCCACCAGCCAGACATCGCTGTCGGTCAACGGAAACGTCAGCAGTTCGGGCATCGAGAGTCCCGCGTGCTGAAAAATAAATTGTGTTTCACGGTTAGGTTCACCCGCGCGCCATGCCGTCGCTTGCTGCCCGCGTAAGGTTAGCCAGCGCGCAGTCATCGCGGCGGTGCAGATGGCATCGCTATCAGGATTAAGGTGCCCTATGACATGTATCATTAATCAGTGCCTGTAATGTGAAGAGAACAATAGCCAAAGTATAACGACCGGGTACATTCCCTTCCATGATCCCGCTACGCAGTCAGGCTGTACAAAACATAAGCAAAACAAATCAGTTGTAAGTAAAACACGATAAATGTTAATAATATTTTGCTATCAGGTTATCAAAAACCAACAACTTTACTTGCTACCGATACGGCTCTGTTTTTAACATCGCTTATGGAAAAAAATGTTCTGTTCAATCAGCGTATTCGCTTGCGCCATCTTCACACTTTTGTCGCCGTTGCCCAACAGGGGACGCTGGGGCGCGCGGCTGAAACCCTAAATCTGAGTCAACCGGCCCTCTCCAAAACACTCAACGAACTGGAGCAACTGACCGGGACACGCCTCTTCGAGCGCGGTCGCCTTGGTGCGCAGTTAACGCTCCCCGGCGAACAGTTTCTTACCCATGCGGTAAGAGTTCTGGACGCGCTCAATACCGCCGGTCAGGCATTAAATCGTCGCGAAGAAACACATAATGATGTCGTGCGTATCGGGGCACTGCCGACGGCTGCACTGGGTATTCTTCCCGCCGTCATTGGTCCGTTCCACAAGCAGCAAATGGAGACCACGCTGCAGGTTGCCACCATGAGTAACCCGATGATCCTCGCCGGATTAAAATCCGGGGAAATAGACCTCGGCATTGGCCGGATGGCCGATGCGGAACTTATGGTCGGGCTGAACTACGAATTATTATTTCTCGAGTCGCTCAAACTGGTGGTGCGTCCTAACCACCCGCTGTTGCAGGAAACCATCACGCTAAGCCGGGTGATGGAGTGGCCGGTCGTGGTATCGCCAAAAGGTACCGCGCCGAGACAGCATGCGGAAGCCCTGCTGCAAAGCCAGAGGTGCGAACTGCCGCGAGGGTGTATTGAAACGCTGTCGGCATCGCTGTCGCGCCAATTGACGGTGGATTACGACTACGTATGGTTTGTACCGTCAGGCGCGGTGCGGGAAGATTTACGCCAGGCCACGCTGGTATCATTACCGGTACCGACGCAAGGGTCCGGCGAGCCCATTGGCATTTTGACCCGTAGCGACGTTCAACTCTCTACCGCCGCACAGATCCTCATTGGCGCAATACGCAAAACCATACCGTTCTGATTATGTAGGCAGACTTGTCGGTAACGACAGGTCTAGGTCTGCATACGTAAAAGCGCAATAAAATATTTGCGGAATATACCCAATAAACCGCACTTTTTCTTACAAGTAAATTAAGTAACACTTACTTTACTTGATATTTTTATCGAGAAATACCTGATGACATTCCCCAATATAACTCGCATATCTAAAATTTTCCTTTAAAATTCATAAGGAAATAGAAAAAATCAAACTATATATTGTATGACATAATACATTAACCCGTTAATAACCCCCTCCTAAATAAATTCTTAAAAAATAGCCCCCCCGCTCTCACCTACTGTTCAACTATATCCTGGAGCCATATAATCTTTACGTCATTTAATTTGTTATTAAGGAAAATAACATGAAATCTTTTACTTTTTTAAGTGTGGCAGCGGTTCTGGTTGCAGGTACAACTTTTCAGGTACAGGCAGCGGGTTCTGACTCAGCAAACATCGATTTTGTGGGGAACATTACAGCATCAACCTGTGATGTCAGCATTGATGGTGTTTCTGCATCAAAAGAAGTTCAGCTTCTTGATGTCACGGTCCCAGTCATGCAAGCTGCCGTCACTAATCCAGTGATGAAAACCAACTTCCAGATTACTGTTAAAAACTGCGCAACGGCACCCGCTGGCGGTAAAGTAAAGGGGCAATTTTCAACAACGGGAAATTTTAATAGCACAACCAAAGCATTGTTAAACACTGTTGCAGCGGGTGATAAAGATGCAGGCTTCCAGGTAGAAGAAACCAAAACGAATACTATTATCGATTTCAAATCTGCAACACCGCAGTCTGAAGCCGATTATGATGCCGATAACGGGGCAGTATTTGACTATACCGTTGGCTATATCTATTCAGGTTCCGGCACCCCACAAGTTGGACAAGTTAAGGCAAACACCACCTTTATAACGACCTATCCTTAATAGGGTAAGTAAAATTTTAAAAACTTAACAACCATACTGCAACCTAATCAATTTTTGGTTGCAGTAATTAACATCAGAAAAAACAATATGATTTCAAAGAAAGCATTCATGCTAATTATGTTTTCATCCGCCATTTCGTTCAGCTATTCGGCTACCGCCAGCCTGGTAATTAATGCAACTCGTGTTATTTATCTTTCTAGCGCCAAAGAAGCATTGGTCAAAATGGTTAATCAGGGCCAGCAACCTTTGTTAATACAGTCATGGTTAGATAACGGCCATGAAGATGTTGATCCACAAACCTTAGATGTCCCTTTTATCGCGTCTCCACCAGTCAGCCGCGTCGACCCCAAACAAGGACTCACCGTACGCTTAAACTGGGATGGTCAGCCTTTGCCCTCCGACCGTGAAAGTGTTTACTGGTTTAACGCGCTTGAAATCCCCGGTAAAAACAAAGATGCAGCCAAATCAAATCAACTGCAAATTGCGCTTAAAACGCGTATCAAAGTGTTTTACCGACCGGTCACCCTTCCTGGTTCGGCTGACGAGGCCATTCAACACCTGAAATGGAGTCTGGCAAACAAGGACAAACAAATCTGGGCGACGGCAAAAAATGACTCCCCTTACTTTGTCTCGCTGGTAGGTGCAAACATTATCTCTGGGGGTAAAAAATACAGTATTGAACCCGATATGGTCGCCCCCTTTTCCAGCGCAAGCTATGAGGTGAAATCACTCACTACCCCGCGTTTTGAATCCGTGTCATGGACTGCTGTCAATGATTACGGCGGTAACGTTGACGCAACAGGAAAATAGTAAAATTCGCGCAAGGATTGCCCTAATGTCGATGTCAAAACGCCGCCTGGCTACCTCTGTATGGATATTGTTGGTTATTTGTCAGACAGGATTTGCTGACGATAACTACATCGAATTCAACGATGACTTTATCTTTAGCAACGCAGGTAAAAAATCGACAATCGACGTATCGCAATATGCGCACGGCAACCCGGTGAAACCGGGTATTTATACCGTATCTATATGGATTAACGGTGAGCAACAGCAGACGGCAAAGATCCGGTTTATTGATAATCACACCCCGAACGCGTCTCCCTGTCTGACTCGCGAAGTGCTCGATGAAGCGAATGTCGATGTAAGCAAACTCCCCACGGAAAATGCAGACGAAGGTGAATCACAATGCTACATGCTGGCAGACTATTACCCCTCATCCAGCGTGAGTTACGATCCCAACTCGCAGATCCTGATGCTCACCATTCCACAGCTGTTTCTCGTCAGCCACCCGGCGGGTTATGTTAACCCTGCACGCTGGGATGCCGGGATACCTGCAGCAATACTGAACTGGAGCTTCAGCGGCTATCACAGTGAAAATGAGGGCAGCACCTCTGACAGTGGTTATCTGGGGCTTGGCTACGGTCTCAATCTGGGAGCATGGCGGTTACGCTCCAGCGGCGCGCTGAACTGGACAAAAGACGAGAGCGCAACCTGGGACAACTACGACCTCTATCTGGCACGCGATTTACCGTCCATCCGTGCGCAAATGGAACTGGGCCAGGTGACCTCTCGTAGCGAAGTGCTGGATAGCATCGGCATTAAAGGCGTACACCTTTATAACGACAAACGAATGGATCCCCATGATGGGCGATACGTCCCGGTCATCAACGGCGTAGCGAACAGTAATGCTAAAATTACCGTACGACAGCAGTCGCGCATCATCTATGAAACCACCGTTCCCCCAGGTCCTTTTGCCCTGAAAGATTATTATTTGGCAATCAACGGTGCTGACCTCGACGTTACCGTAGAAGAGGCTGATGGCTCAAAGCGCATGTTTACCGTGCCTTATGCTTCGGTCGCGCAATTAATGACTAAAGGCGAAGTTGACTGGGATTTTGCCGCCGGGACATTAGATGATGACGGCGACGATGATTCCCCGTGGGTGCTCACCACCAACGGTAATTATGGATTGAGCGATATTTTCACGCTATATGGCGGCATACAGTCAATGGAAGAAGACTACCTGGCTGGGATGCTGGGTCTTGCTATGAATACCCGCCTTGGCGCTATTGCAGTCGATGTTATCCACTCTCGCGCGTCATTTGATGATATTGGTGTCCTGCAAGGACAGAGTTACCGTTTAAGCTACAGTAATGTCCTAGAGGCAACACAGACTAACTTCAGCTTTAGCGCCTATCGTTACAGTACCAGAGACTATCTCTCGCTTAATGACGCCATCTCTTTGCAAAATAGTATCGATAGCTATAGCGACGATCACGATACTAACCCTAACGATGCGTATCGCAACAACTACAGCCATTCTAAAAATGAGCTACAGGCTAACATCAATCAACCCATTACCCTTAACGGCGAAGATTACGGCGCATTTTATCTCAGCGGCACCTGGACGAGTTATTGGGGTAACTCAGACAAAACGTCTCAATATTCGCTGGGCTACAACAATACTTTCCGCTCCATCTCGTGGAGTATCTCGCTACAGCGCAGTTATAACGAATGGGGAGATGAAGATGACAGCCTGTACGTTGGGTTGAGCATTCCTTTTGGTAGTAATGCTCAGAACGATCAACCGACCTTCTCCAGTCTGAATCTCAGTGCCAATAGCAACTTTGGCGGCAACAACGGTTTCACCAGTACAGCCAGCGGCAACAGTAGCAACAATAGATGGAACTACAGCCTCAGTACCACCGCTAACCAGGACAGCCAGGAAGAGAACACCTATTCCGTAAGCGGGTATTCCACCTATAACGGCGCGCATGGGGCAACCAGTGTTTCCGCTACGGTCGATAAAAAACATAACCAGCAGTATTCCTTAAACAATAACGGCGGTGTGCTGTTACACAGCGGTGGATTGACGCTCTTACCGGGCAATGTCAATACACAAAGCGCCATCGCCCTTATTGAAGCGAAAGGTGCAGATGGTGCCACCACCAGCAATGGTTATGGCGAGATTGACAGCGCAGGATATGCCGTCGCTACCAGTCTTTCGCCTTATGCCGAGAATACCGTCGGATTGGATCTCAGCACCATCAAGGCGGACGTTGAAGTGAAAAACACCTCGGCTGCCGTGGTTCCGCGCGATGGTGCCGTGGTGAAAGTCACCTTCGCCACCCAGCAAGGTCAATCGGTATTTGTCACGCTCAGACGTAGTGATGACAGTTTCATTCCATTGGGCGCGAATATTCTCAATGAACAAGGTGAATCCGTTGGCGCAATGGGCCAGGCGGGCCGCGCCTTTTTACGCGGTATCGATCAACGTGGCAGTTTGAAGGTTATTTGGGGAAGCGACGCGGCAAGTTATTGCGATGTGACCTATCAAATCCCTGATGCACCCGCGATGATAGGAA
This sequence comes from Citrobacter sp. C348, assembly GCF_047467975.1. Lineage (NCBI taxonomy): Bacteria > Pseudomonadati > Pseudomonadota > Gammaproteobacteria > Enterobacterales > Enterobacteriaceae > Citrobacter > Citrobacter sp. C348. The sequence goes on from NZ_JASJUJ010000010.1 coordinate 6,713, forward strand.
AATCAATCCGTCTGGATACGTTAGCGTGTCAGATGCCAGGAGCCGGGAAATAGTTTATGCGCCAGGTAATGCTTGTATCTTTCCTAATATGTAGCCCGTCACTCTTTGCGGCGGATGTCACGGTCAACTTTAAGGCCAATTTGCTCGCCACAACCTGCTCCATCAATATTGTTGTCGGTTCAAGCAAAGCGGTGAACCAAACTATCGATTTTGGCGTATTAACATGGGCTGAAATAGAAGCTCAGGGTAGCAATACCCGGAAAGATTTTTCTCTGGAATACAGTGATTGCTATATCACGAAGTCCGGAACGAAAACCGCGCAGACGCTGAACTGGATGCAAACCTTACCAAAGGCCAGTTCTTCATGGAACGGATATCCTACAGAAATGAAAGGTGGCAAGGTGGGCGTGGCAGGCGTGCTGTATCGAACCAGCAATCTCAATACGCCGTTGCCACTCGGCGTAAACAATACTGAAAAAATAACCTGGAGCAGCACAGAGCGCAGCAACGGTAAGTTGCCATTGTCCCTATTACTACGCCCAACATCTTATCCAGGCACGCCTCAGACTTCAGGGATATACAGTGCGACATTAACATTCACCACGACCTATCAGTAGGAGCCAGCGTGAAATTTATACCCGCAGTCTTATTACTCATATCCACGCTGTTATGGGCCGAGACCAGTACCAACACCAATGTCTTAACGGTAAAGGCAGAAGTCGTCACCGGCAGTTGTTATATTGCCGCCTCCGACGTTAATTTAGGCGATATGGAGGCGAGTGAGTTTGCTGCCGGTGGCGCATGGGCCAACTTATCGGCAACCTCAGTGGGTAATGTGCCGACACAGTCGTTGAAGGTCAGCGCGCGCTGTGACTCCGGTTCCGTCGCCAAAACGCTGGTGTTAAGCTTTAAGCCGCAAAAAGCACAACTCAACGGCAACCAGATATTCCCGAATGAATATACCGGCCCTACGGGACAGGTAACGGCATCAACGGCGGCAGGCAATGTCGGGGTAGTGGTTTTTAGCAGCGCAAATGTTAATGTCCTCAAGAGTGACAACACTTCAGCCGTCAACTTCACCAATTATATTGGTTCTGCTACCGATACCGATTATACCTTTAAAGCTCGGTATCAAAGGGTGAATGCCGCAAAACCAGTCACACCAGGCGGTGTATTAAGCCAGGTACAAATTAGCGTGAGTTATAAATGAAAACATCCCGAAAACTGAAAAGTAAATTTATTTTGATTGCGCATTTATTATTTGTAACCGCCTCTCTATTGATGGGCATATTTTCACGCCAGGTTCAAGCCAGAGAGTGTTATTTTACAAATGTTAATACCGCCATTATAAACGCAGGAACTTTAACCGTAAGCAGTTTTAGTCCATCGAACACAACCCCTACATTATTAGGAACTGTTTCTGGTGGCAAGGTCGCTGACGTTAATTGCGACAATGGTAATGATGGCTCTGATTGGTATGGATGGGCCTTAAATACGCAAGGTGTTCAATCCGACAGTTATACTACTAACGCCTATACCTATAATAGAGGCTTTTGGCCAACAACAATACCTGGAATATATTACGCTGTATATATAAAAGCATCCGATTATAAAAATGTTTATCTACCTTCCTCAACCGCAGTTACTCGCCTGCTTGACTATGCTTGGGATCCCATGCACTACAATGCATATTTAACTATAGAAATTTGGCAGCGAGGGACAGTTTCTGCCGTAGGTGACGCCCATCCAGCTATCAGTGGTGAACTTGGTCGGTTCCGTGCTGGCTCGGCAAGTAATACGGATCAACAGATTCCCGTTTTATTAAATAACTCATCTTTCACCGTTAGATTTGCTACTCCAACCTGCAATTTGTCCGTCTCTCCTACTACTATCGATTTTGGCGATGTTGGTAATGAAAAACCGCGAGTAAACTTCACTTTAAAAAACAGCAACTGCATTAATGCTTCGAGTGTTACCCTAAAGCTAACGTCTACGAAGGCAATATACGACAACTCTAACTTATCAATTCTCGCCAATACCACCACCGGAACATCCGCTGCGGGTGGTCGAGGCGTTGCGATTTCCTGGGAAGACTCATCGAGAAAATACCTCTCGGCGAATGACAGCAATTCTTCGGTTACTATTAATTTTGGCAGTATCGTTTCATCGAAAGATATTCCCATGGCAGCATTGCTCACCTGCACTTCAGCCAGCAATAACAGTACCTGTGATCATTATACCCCCGGTGCGTTCACGGCCTCAGGGGTCATCAGCGCAACCTATAAGTAGGCGAGTCACCCGGTAATTCAGAGAACCGAATTACCGGATTGCTGACCTATTAGAAAGTTTCCCAATTATCCGTGTTTATCGCACTTGACCGTGGAGTTGAAGATGCTGGATTAACAACGGCTGCAACGCGTTTTATCGCACTTGTGCCCTGCAAGCGAAAGGTGCCAACCGCCTGGGTTAAGCGTGCCGCCTGCTCTTCCAGCGAGGCCGCTGCGGCAGACGCTTCTTCGACCAGCGAGGCGTTTTGCTGCGTGACTTTGTCCATCTCTGAAATCGCCTGGCTCACCTGCACGATGCCCCGACTTTGCTCATCGGAGGCGGCAGCGATCTCCAGCATAATATCGGTCACGCGTTTTACCGCATCGACGATATCCGTCATGGTATTGCCTGCAGCCACCACTTCCCCGGAACCCTGATCAATCAACCGTACAGATTCGCTGATCAATCCTTCAATCTCTTTTGCTGCCTGGGCACTACGGCTTGCCAGTGTACGCACTTCGCTGGCCACCACCGCAAAGCCGCGCCCCTGCTCGCCTGCTCGCGCCGCTTCCACCGCTGCATTCAGCGCCAGGATGTTGGTCTGGAAAGCAATGCTGTTGATGACTGCGGTAATTTCAGAGATTTTCTTCGAGCTGGTCGAAATGTTGCCCATGGTATGAACCACGCCAGAAACCATCTGACCACCCCGACTGGCTTTGCCGGAAGCATCTTCCGCCAGTTTGCTGGCATGATGCGCGTTATCAGCGTTCTGTTTCACCGTAGCCGTCAGCTCTTCCATACTGGCCGCCGTCTGTTCAATCGCCGCAGCCTGTTCTTCCGTGCGCGATGACAGGTCCGTATTCCCCATAGAGATTTCACTGGTCCCGCGATAGATTTCTTCTGCCCCCTGACGCACGGTCCCCACGGTTTTAACCAGAGACTGCTGCATGGTCTGCAAATGACGGCTCAAACGACCAATCTCGCTACGTCCGGTAGGTTCATCCTGCATGGTCAGATCGCCCGCAGAGATTTGCTCAATACGTTTGGCTGCACGCAGCAGCGGATGGATCACGGTACGACGCAGCACCATAAACGTCATCAGCGTTAAGGCCAGTGCCAGACCGAATGCGCCCAGCATAAAGACCATGCCAAGCTGGGTGCGATGATGGGCCTGCTCACTGAGCTGGTTTGCCCTTGCGGTGCGGATCTCAATGGCCTTCAGCAGCGCTTTGTTGTAGGCGGTATCCAGCGGTCTGGCCTGTTCATTTTCATGGTTAATGATCGCTTCAAACATGCCGTTTTTGGCGTACTTGAGCATCGGCTGCAAACCGTCAATATAGGCTTTAAAACTGGCGCTCAGTTCAGCGTCCAGCGCTTCATCTGCCGGCGTTTTCACCGCCCGAGACAGATAGGCATTAAAGCCCTCCTGCGACTGCTTAATCCGCTTTTCCGCCTCCGCAATATTGGCCTTCATATCGTCCATTTCGGCAATACGACTCGCCGCACCAGCATGGATCATATTGATACGCGAGGTGCGCAAGTGGTTAGAGCTGTTCGATAACCCCATCCTGACCTGAATTTCATCAGTCACATCGCGCTGATCGCGGTCGGCCTGCATAAGAAAATAGCTCGCCAGCCCGGAACTTAAGGCGAACAGCAGAAGGATGCCACCGAGAATGGAGGAAAACAGCGGAACCAGTCGGATTTGATGCAGGAAGCCCAGTTTATGCTGGGCCTGCATCGATGTTGTGTTGTCCATGACCGTCGACTCTCTTGTAGGGTTTATGCGTGAAAACACGCCCGATAGATAGTCATCGGCAATCCGCCAGGATTGCTTACCGCGAAAAGCGCCGGTTTCGTCACACTTTCACAACATCATTCTAAAAAATTCAGGAAAGTGCCAGCGGAGAGTTCCGCTGGCGGATGGATCAGTTATCGCCAAAGTGGATAACAGTACGAATAGACTTACCCTGATGCATTAAATCGAACGCCTCGTTGATCTGCTCCAGCGGCAGGCGATGCGTAATAAACGGATCTAACTGAATTTTCCCGCTCATTGCGTCTTCGACCATGCCCGGCAACTGCGTACGCCCTTTTACACCACCAAATGCGGAGCCGCGCCAGACGCGTCCGGTCACCAGCTGGAACGGACGTGTTTTGATCTCCTGCCCAGCGCCCGCCACGCCAATGATGATGCTCTCGCCCCACCCTTTGTGGCAGCACTCCAGCGCAGCACGCATCACGTTCACATTACCGATGCATTCAAAGCTGAAGTCCACACCGCCGTCGGTAAGCTCAACAATCACATCCTGCACCGGCTTATCGTAATCGTTCGGATTGATGAAATCGGTCGCACCCATTTCACCGGCCAGCTTGAATTTCTCCGGGTTGGTATCGACCGCTAAAATGCGCCCGGCTTTCGCCTGTACCGCGCCCTGGATCACCGCCAGACCGATACCGCCCAGACCAAACACCGCCACGGTGTCGCCTTCTTTTACTTTTGCCGTGTTATGGACGGCGCCTATCCCGGTGGTAACGCCACAACCCAGCAGACAGACTTTGTCCAGCGGTGCCTGTGGATTGACCTTCGCCAGCGAGATCTCTGCGCACACGGTATATTCACTGAAGGTGCTGGTGCCCATGTAATGATAAATCGGCTCGCCGTTGTAAGAAAAACGCGTTGTGCCGTCTGGCATCAGACCTTTACCCTGGGTCGCGCGCACGGCCTGACAGAGGTTGGTTTTGCCCGATTTACAGAACTTACACTCGCCACATTCGGCGGTGTACAGCGGAATCACATGGTCGCCCGGTTGCAGGCTGGTGACGCCTTCACCCACTTCAACCACAATGCCGCCGCCTTCATGGCCCAGTACTGCCGGGAATACACCTTCCGGATCGTCGCCCGAGAGCGTAAATGCGTCGGTATGGCACACACCGGTGTGGGTGATTTTAACCAGCACTTCCCCTTTTTTTGGCGGCGCGACGTCGATTTCGACAATTCTTAACGGTTGGCCAGGGCCAAATGCAACTGCAGCACGTGATTTCATGTGTCTCTTCCCATTATTGCGAGGTGATGGTGTTATTTTAGATAAGCGCGCAGAAGATGGCCGATTTCAGCCATACGCACGGCACGCTGGTCCGGGGTAGTCTCCCCGCTGACCAGTTCATCCTTCAGGTGGATCTCAACCATTTCGCCCATCAGGCCGTTGGATGCGCCGCGTACGGCGGCAATTTGTTGCAGGATCGCCAGACAGGGTTCGCCGGACTCCAGCGCGCGCTCGAGCGCATCAACCTGCCCACGAATACGTCGTACACGAGTGAGAATGCGTTTTTTATCTTCAGGTGAATGCGGCATACGCCCTCCAGATACTGTAGGGGGGTATGGTATCAGATTTTTTAACGATTCGTAAAATTAATAAATTATCATTTTTTAGTAAGTTACATAAACGGCAACGCAGACACATTCACTATTCGATACGAATACCCCGGCGACCAACCGGGGATTTCCACTTTTTGAATACGCGATATTCTTTTCTAGTAAGAGGTTACTTATTCCGCAACTGCACACTCTGGTACACGAATGTCTTCAATTAGCCTGGAAAAACTTTTTATCGAACACATTCCCTGCATATTTTTCTCATCACATGCAGCAATCTCAACATCGACTTTCCCTGGAGGATTTTTCAGAGAAAAATGCTGCCTATCCCGCATACTCTTAAGCGTCTGATAAACAAACGAAACCTTAACCCAGTCAGTATTGTCACTGGCTCTATTCCATCTTTCGAAAACCAATTCACCTCCTGGAGGGGTATTATCCGGTTGACCAGGTAGCGACCAGGTAAGACCTAATGCCCCACTAATATTTGCAAGATTGGTATCATGACCAGCAATAAATAAGAGAGAAACAGGTAATTTAATACCGTAATTAAGGTCTGTTTGGTCATTTTTCACTAATGCAGTATTAATCAAATCCAGTAATGGAGTTGCCCTGGTACGGGCAACTGCTGGCGTTCTCTGCAAAAGGTCAAACTGAGCGTTATGCAGACTTAATAATTCTTTCCATTCTTTATCTCCCGTAATACGCCCCCAGGCTACTTGTGGTATTCCCTGGGCCTCCTGCAACAGAAATATTTCAGTCAGCGTGGAAGAAAGGCCCCAGGCACCTGGTAATGATACACTGTCAGGAGTTACCTTAAGCTCAGACGGTAAAGCCCCTGGCAATGTGCATTTCTCAGACGTCTCAGTAGTCTTACATATCTCCGATTGTGAGAAATTTAAAACAGTTTCTAAGGTCCGAAACGAAGGTTGATAACGCAGGGTATACAGTTCAATATTTCCGCCTGCCCGTTCCAGAATAGCTTTTTTAACCTTCAATGTATCAAACGAACACTTTCCCATTTTTACCGGATTAAAAAGAGGATCAGTTTTTTCGTCATCCTTCTGATAATGCACTTGAATTTGACACTTTGGTGCTAACCCAGCCAGAAACGCCTCACCCGTTTTACGGGTACGTTGATCCGTGTCTGCAATAACAGCAACCTGCCCCGTAGGTGGGCAAGTTTGATTATTTAGCAGACCTTTGCTAGCGAACCATAAACGTTGATACTGACCTAATTCAGAAACAAGTTCCCCACCACGAGGCGTTAACCATCCTAACGGGACATCCCATTGTGGCCATTGATAGGGTGTGACATTTTTCATTATCGGAGTGAACTTCGTAGGTGCCCTTACTCCATGACGGCTCACTATCACGACCCGCTCAAGCTTCATACCGTTCTGTTCTTCAGCACCTATCGAGAAAGAACCGCATAAGAGAGAAAAAAATAATAAGCGAATGATGAATATACTCATTACCAGCACCACCTTTTCGTAAGTGAAAAACAAGCAACTCGTATAAGTCAATTCGATAACTGATTCTATCGGATAGAAATAATCCTACTCCTGAGTTCACAACAATCCAACTTTTTAGAATATCTACCTTGTATCCTACCGAAGTATTAAATGAGCACTAATTTAGCCACGCCGGAAAGATGCCAAAAATTACGGAATCGTTGGTAATTTACAACGTTCTGTCGTTGAAAGGATGATTGAACCGGTATAAATAAACACGGGGGAAGCCTTTCAACTTCGGCCCGCAGCACATGGTTTAATCCCTGCGGTGTTCAGGGTATGGCTCAGAAATTAAAACGGAACCCGACACTGGCCGTGACAGGTGACTCTGTCTGCTTACCGTTTTCATAACGAGCTTCAGCCCAGACTCCTGCATTTGGCGTCAGTTGTGCACTGACACCCAGTCCGTATTTCCCGGTCGTTCCGGAGATGTCGTTCCTGAAGTCGTAGGTGTCATTAATCCGGACTTTGTTGTTGTCCGAAAATTCATGACTCACCGCCGCCGACAGGTACGGCTTGACTTCTTTTCCTCCAACGTCAAGGGTCATCCCCAGCTTCACGCCAGCCTCAGCCTGCAGGGATTTGGTCGCACCAATATTGGCTTTCATACCGTTATTCAGGCGGATATCCTTCTCATCCGCCCGGAATGCCGTCGTCCGCACGTATGGCTGCGCCCATGCATTCTCATTCAGACTGAAGGTTCTGCCCGCTTCGAGACTGCCACCGAAACCGTTCTGGCTGTAATCCCCTTTCACCGCCGTACCATCACTCATCCAGGTACGCAGCTCATTATCAAAGCGGTTGTATTTCAGCACACCGTCCACGTAGTAGCCGTCATTATCAAACCAGGTGGCATACAAACCACCGCCGGTGCTGTCGACCTTACTCTTTCCTCCACGCGCATGCTTAATGCTGTTGTCGCTGTAAGAGAAGAAGGCACCTACAGCTAAACTGCTCTCACCCAGGTCAAAGACCTTATCGGCGCCGGTTTCGAAACCGTTCTGGGTCAGGGTATAGCCCGAGCTGGCCCCACCGCTGATGCGGTTGTCTGACCCTGTATAACGGCCCCATACTCCGCCTGGTGCACAGGTATTCTGCATCACATCGCCATGACGGAAACGCAGATTATCCAGCTCGCTGTTGAAAACGTATGCCGGTGCTGTCGCCATACCCAGTATCGCGTCGGCCGATTTGGTTATACGACGCTCCGGAGACGACGATGTACCTGCATCTGGCTTACCTACGCCCGGGTTACCTGTACCTGGGTTACAGAACTCGTTTTCTTCGGCTAGCCGATCCGCCTACCCAAACGTGACGAGCCTCTTGGCTCCCTGATAACGGTAAAGCTTAGTTTCGTAACTGCTGCGCCAATTCCATCAACACAAACTGCAATTTATCTGACGACAATTTGCTGGCGAGCGTAGCGATAATATCAATTCTAGCCTTATCCATCCAAACGTTAGCGAGCTTTAAGACCAGCCCCCCCTGAATGACACCACCAGTTCCGAGAACGACTGTCATTCCGCCAATCTCATGGTGCAACACAAGAGCAGTGATGGTTGTCAAAACTACGATTGCAATCAAAACGCCAAAGTAGACGTTGAATAATTTACTGTTAGTGGCCTGCACCAAGCGCAAATCGTCACGTATCGATTGATCTGTACCGGTATCGACTTTGCCACCTAACGGTTTTGTCGCTGTGTGCTTTTGCAGGAATTCGATAAGCTTCATACTAATCCTCCTCCACGGTTCCTATCTGCTAATAGAATCGATTAGATCTCCTGCTCGTAAGAGGGCCTTCCAAAGCGGTATGTTTTCAATCTGCATCAAACTCAGCGCCGCATCCAATTTTGCCAGAGACAAACCGGCTAACACAGGCTCGCTGCTGCATACGCAAATTACCTGTGGATGTTGGCGACTGAAGGTTTCAGCTGGAATGGTAGAATTGCAGACGATCATATAGACAGTTCCGGCAAAGTCGTCAGGGAAGAGGTCAGTGAACTCCTCCGCAGTAAGCATCGCGTCGTGTGTTTCCAGTCTTAAGCACGACAACCCAAAATCAGACTGTAGTTCCTCACTCTTCCAGTGCGCGATCAAGACAATGTTATGATGTTGGGTAGTCGCGAGCGCAATATCAGTTGCTGTAGCTTCTCGAACAACCTGTATGCCTCGCGCCTCGATGTCCTCAAGCTTACGCGAGACAAAACTGGCCTCCTGGGAAAACAAAGACCAGGCATCGGACACTGAAGCTTTCAGCCGTTCCATGATGAAGCGGACAAAGTCTCCGTGCGGCCGCATCATGGAAGCCTCTATCCAGCGCACCTCATCAAGCGGGATGCAACAAAGGATTGTAACGTCAGGTGTTGGTATGATCTTCCGCATGTTTAATATCCTGAGCAATTGTCACGCTGTGAATCTTGTGGGTACGATCGTTGCCCTTTACCTTAAGCAGAACATTAATATTGAGATCATGAAAATCTTTCTGCAGGCTACGGCGTATAGCCGAGTGGAGGACATCTGGTGATACAGGCCCTTTCTGCATAATGAGTGTATCTGAGATCTTGTTCACAATCGCCTGGACTCTGGCAACCGACATATCCTTCACCATGAAGATGATCCACGCATACCACGGCGTTTTGTTTCGTACGGTAATCGGCACTTCGACGCGTATATAACCATCCCACTCGCCGCCCTTAATTGGTGTCACCTTAATGTCGCTGCGGTTGATGCGCAGGCCGTTATGTACGATTTTTTCGTTCAACATTTTCACTCGCTCGACAGAAACCAGAAAGTCGGAATCAGAGGCCAGTACTTTGTCAACTGAGTGTTTGTCACGGCGTAGCAACGTGGCTCTCACAAAGCTAAGCATTGCTTCCGTTTTCTCTTCTGCAATACCTTTGACCAGAATAGAAACTCCACCGTGGCCTTTTGCATTGGCAATAATTCCATTTGCAAGCGCATCAGTAGCTGCGGTCACGGAGTTGACATCCAAAGCACGAGAGGCCCCTGTTCTACTCAACGTAAACAAACCATTGCCGAAGTGCTCCATAATGATGGCGTCCTGGTCGTTTGCAGCTAATGCGGCCAGCGCCTTCTCTTCAGATGGTTTAAGTGCACGGACCTGATGCGTCACTTCGGCTACTTTCGTGGGCTTGAAATCCTCGGTGCGCCCAACCATACGGCGGATCGAGCTCAAAACCACAGGAGCTTCGGGACGAGCAGTTTTAAGGACTTTAGTAACATCAGCTTCAATCTGTACCTTACTCAGGTCCTTATGCGTACCAACTTCACGAGCGATCACCGGAAGTCGGTTACTGTCAGCAGGGCTATGATCAACGAGCCAGCTTCCATCGTCGACCTGACGCACCTGGATGTGACCTTTAGCCAGCGTTCCTTCAACGCGGAAACGAACCATCGGTGCCTCAATATTATGTCCACCGATGATCATTCCCCGTCCATGGGATTCGACGATATAGGCCGTATGATTACTCGTTGTCGTCACCTCAGGCACCAGTGAATTCCAACCCTCAGGCTGGCTCATTGCGATCTGAATCAGACCACTACGATTCAGTGCATAGCCTTGTTCCTGTAGCAACTCCTGCGCAAATTCAGGTCCCAAAGCGTCAGACAACGTGCTCCAGGCAGCATTTGCCCTAGCTTCATCAATAGCGGTAAGCTGCGATCTTAGCCTGAAAATTGCAGCCATATCCGCAAGAGCGTTTACCACCGCGCCGCCACTTGCTTTATTTGCGTCACGGAGTGATTGTGCAAGTTTCATCACGTTGTCAACATTTTTAGCGGTTAATTCATTATGTTGCATGATCAGTGACGCCAACTCGACATGGTTGTTGCTCCCAGTAGCATTTGTCCAATAGGTTGACAACTGGGTCCGCAATTGCGATTCGGACACGTCGCTTAACAAGTACTTCAGTTGGCTTCGAGTCACCTGGTCCAGCCAGGCGTTGAACTCCTTGTATCGCGTAGACACCGGCGGTTGTGGGGCAGTAACGTTGAACTGTCTGAAGATCTGATACAAGAGCGTATACTGTACTACCTTGGCTAAAGTAGAGTCCCCCGACTGTGCAAAGTATTCATACGCCGTTTCTTCCATGCCCCGCGGCCTGTTCTTTACGTCACCATAGATCACCGAGAGGGATCCCGTGCGCTGTGGCGCGATGACATCTAGTCCATCGATGGTCTGTCGGTAGGCGACACCGTCCGTATTCCAGTTGAACAGAAACTTGTCGCGGCCCTGTTCGACCTTATTCGCTGGCGTAGTGCCAAAAGGGTATGAGCGAGGCTTCGGATAATTGAACTTGACATACTGGACCTGCCCAGCCATGGACCAGCCCTTCAGCAACTGGTCAGCAATATTGAGTAAATTGCCGAACTCTGTATCTACCAACTGTGGACTCAACAATATGGGCGCGCGATCGATCCCATCGAGCCCCTTACCAGCAATAAGGTCTCTTCGTTCGTAGGACTGCTCAAGTTGGCGCTCGCCACTTCCAGCAAGGAGCAGGATGGTTTCGCTTCTGAGCGGAGACAGGTGCGCAAGGGGTTCCAGACGGGCGCGGGCCACGATCACCACTGACTGCTTGTTCGCTATAGCACCCAGAATTAGATCACCACCAGCTGCAAAGCGATGTATATCCCCACGATCCCGTTCATCCAGTGCTACACCGCGGTTAACGACCCAGACGATTAGAGAGCTATCATCACTCATGAACACGCCGTGCACACCACCGGTCAAGAGGTCGTTCAGTACCACCGACGGCGCAATAGGACTACTAGAAAACGTATGCTTACCATTGACGACCCAGTTGTACAGATCCTCTGCGGTGAACCTCACATCCAGGCTATGGCCCTGCATCTTGCGTGTAGGAACTGGCAGACGGATAACAGGAGCACCTTCAGTTGACCCAAAAGCTTCAATCTGGATCCTTGCCAACCTATCAGCCCAACCAGGCTGGTTTGTTTTGACTACAGTGCACACCAAGTCGCTTACTGTGCCACCAGACATCACAGTCCACTCTAGTGTCTTACAACCAGCACCATGTGCGCCAAGAATAACCTTAAGTCGGGCCAGGCTCATCTGAGGTGCCGGCTCGGAAATTATTAGCGTTCTGGGCTTGTCTCCTGACTCCTGTGACAGTCCCACTACTTGCGTCTGGAAAGGTTGTGCAGTACGTAATTGTTTCCACGCCACTAATGATGCAACGTTCACAGTAGCGTGTCCGTTGGCCGCAAATGAAAGTAATGGACTGAACAGCAAAACCCCACTAATAAGCGCTTTGCATACAAGCCCACTATACTCATGCTGAAAATGTGACGTTATGTTGATCGCAGCGTTCTTCACTGTAGTTTTTTTTACTTGCCATAATAACCTCGATATTTAGAATTTATATTCTGTTGCGACATCATTTTTTGGCAAAATTTCATGGCGTTTATGATTATCACCGTAATGAAATATCACACCATTAACTTAAAGTATCTTTTCCATTTGTTAAAAAACGCGAGACGGCGGCCTATTAACATAAAAATAAATGTCAATATAAATAATTAATTAGCATTTTTGATGGTATTACTGATAATCTGCTTTACAACAAATCAATAAATATCCACACCATAAGTCGAGTAGGCTAATTTGTTTTTTCACTTTCTATTATAGATTATAGGTCGGTTAGCAGAGTAATAATTAACACTAATTTCGTATTTTTATAATACTCTAACGAGTTCAACACTTCGACCGCATCCAAAACACCTTGGATATTTTCTCGTAGTAGACTTTCTATAAACTAGCGCCCCGATGAGTCTGACTTTAAGTTTAGGAGATAAAAGCGGCTAATTTCAACGAGAGAACCGGCAGACAACTGTTCATCGTAGTTTCGTAGAGTACCCGGGGCAACTCGCCTATCACTTAAATAGCATTAATTCCATTTACTAATCAATCAATTAAAATACCAGTAGCAGATCCGAAAAACGCGTGGTATATCGTGGGGATAGCATTTCTCGTTTCATTTGCCACTGCTGTTCTATTCCCTGCCCGGCAAACCAGAGCGTTCCGCGCCCTTCTTTATTGAGCCTGTCCACCACGGTCATCAACTCCGCGCTGTTGCGTCGAGGGCCATTGTCCTCAAACAGATTCAACTGCGCCACGCCTGAACTGAAAAAATCCCCCAGCATCACGCCCGCTTTTTGATAGCGCAGCCCGTCTCGCCAGATAACGTCCAGGCAGCGTGTTGCCGCATTGATAATATCCCGACTATCCTGGGTGGGGATCAGCAATTTGGTCGACGCGCTATTAGCATAATAAGGTTCATTCAGGGCAAATGGACTGGTTTTAATAAACGCAGAGATAAACTGACAATACTGGTGTTCCCCGCGCAATTTTTCTGCTGCACGCGCGGCATAGGCGCAAATCGCCTCCCGCATGGCATTGTAATCCGTGAGCCTCTCACCAAACGATCTTGAGCAGATGATTTCCTGCTTCACCGCTGCAAACTCTTCAAACCCCAGGCAGGGTTCACCGCGTAGTTCACGTACGGTACGCTCCAGTACCACGCTGAAATGCTTGCGGATAACGTCAGTGTGGGTATCCGCCAGATCCAGCGCACTCTTGATACCCATCGCGTCGAGTTTCTTGCTGGTACGGCGACCAACGCCCCAAACATCATCGACCGGAAGCGCCGCCATCAGCTTACGCTGGCGTTCCCTGTTCGAGAGGTCCACCACTCCGCCCGTCTGCTGTTGCCACTTTTTGGCCGCATGGTTCGCCAGCTTCGCGAGGGTTTTGGTGGGCGCAATACCTACGCCGACGAGCAGATGTGTGCGCTTGTGTAGCGTGTGTCGAATTTCACGTCCAAACGCCGCCAAATTGCAGCAATTCATGACCCCAGAGAGATCACAAAACGCCTCATCAATTGAGTAGATCTCCACCCGTGGCGCGATCTCTTCCAGGGTGGTCATCACCCGCTGGCTCATATCGGCGTACAGTTCATAGTTGCTACTGAAGGTAACAATCCCATGCCGGCGGAAAATTTCTTTCTGTTTGAAATAAGGTGCACCCATTGTTACCAGCCCTTTGGCTTCGGCGCTGCGGGCAATGACGCAGCCGTCGTTATTCGATAGCACCACCACCGGGCGGCCTTTCAAATCCGGGCGAAACACGGTCTCACAGCTGGCATAGAATGCATTTACATCACAGAGCGCAAACATACTCACCCCGTCGATTTGACGATAAACGTCACAACACCAAAGATATCGAGCGTATCTTCACTGCTGATCCGAATCGGTGACCAGGCGCGGTTCATCGGATTAAGCTGCACGGTAGGTCTGAGCTGGAGACACTTTACTGTAAACTCACCGTCCACCGCGGCAATCACAATATCCCCGTGAGCGGCGGTTCTGGCGCTGTCAACAATCAACAGATCGCCCTCATTGATCCCGGCATCAACCATTGAATCGCCCGCCGCTTTCACAAAGTAGGTCGCGCTGGGGTGCTTGATCAACAAGGCATTCAGATCAATACGCTGCTCCACATAGTCCTGTGCCGGGCTGGGGAACCCGCACGCGACAACATCACTGAAAAGGGGTAGCGCGATCGCCTCGCGCGGTTCTGAAGGTCTGTACAACATCATGACGCATCCCTCACATACTGTTTTTATATACAGTAGTTGTAATGAGGCATGCAATCAAGTGATGGGAAGACGAGCGCTGTTTATTGCTTAACCACCTCACGTGTAAGTATGGGTTGCTGTTAAAAATATCGGTTTTGTAAATTATTTCGGGAGGCCCAAATGTTGACGTTTTTTTCAGCCAACCCACACCACCCTGGGGAAAATAACCGTCAGCCCCAGGACGTGCCAATTTTATGTAAAACTGATCGCTATGATTCACGCTGGCAAACCACAGGGATGGGTAAAAAGCCGTACCGGTTTTCTTGCAGATAGCGGCTCATATCCAGCATCCCATCTTCAGGAACGATCGGGCCAACGGCGTGCGCTTGTCCGCAGAAAATCAGCAGCAAAAGGGAGGTTTTTTTCATGGCGCGGTTCCTTCCGGCGGAATGGCAGGCGCGGCATACCAGTTTTCTTTCGGCACCCTCACCGCATCATCGGGTTGCAACACAAAATTCGGCGACATGATCTGTACGCTAAATTCGTTGAACACATCCTGAATATGGCTGTACAACGCGTTGCGCGCCTCAGCCAATGACTGCCCCGGTAGTAACCTGACCTGCAATTCATAAGAGACATACCAGTCCATTAATGCCAACTGGCGCACAAGCGGCGGCTGGGATAGATCGATTCCTTTTGCCCGCTTGGCAGCCAGTTCCAGCATGGCATGCACCTGCCGCCAGGGGGTGTCATAACCGATGGTGACACCGACAGTCAGATTGATACCGCCCCCCGAGTTTTGTGCGCTGAGATTGGTAATTTTGCCGCTGACCACCACCGCGTTCGGCACCGTGACGACGTAATTTTCACGGGTAATGATTTTGGTAGCGAGCATGCCTATCTCGCTCACCAGTCCTTCGTTATCCGCAACGCGAATAATGTCACCTTTACGTAGGGCGCGGGAGTAGATCAGCACCAACCCGCTCATGGCATGATTCATTACCCCTGCCGACCCGAGTGTCAGCATCAAACCAAAGAACACGCTAATCCCTTTGAACGCCAGTGAATCGGCGCCTGGAAGGAAGGGATAGGCTGCTGAAAGGGCGAACAACCACACCACTACGGAAATCAGCTTACGCGTCGCCCCCAAGTGCAGAGCATCCAAAAATAAGTGGCCCAAAACAAACGCCCCGCATAATGCGGGGCGTTGGCTATCGACGTTACGAACGCTTGCGCGGCATCATGCGTAGCAGCGTATTATCTTTCCAGAAATAGTGATGCATCAGGGCGGCTGCGGCATGCAGGCCAATAACAAAATAGCCCAGATTTGCCAGCGTCACATGCCAGGACTTCAGCATATCCACAACCTCAAAATTGGCTTCTGCCGCATGCGGCATAACGATACCAAAGGCAATCCACGGATTTCCCCGGTTATACATCATCACCAGACCAATCATCGGCAGAACGATGAACAACAGATAGATAACCAGGTGCCCCAGATGCGCCATGCCGGTCATCATCGGCTTCGGTTTTGGCACAATCGGCGGGGTTGGATATTTCAGCCTGACCAGCAGACGCGTCACCATCAGCACTAAAATCGAGATACCGCAGGAAACGTGCACCATGTTGAATCCAGGACGATAGCTGCGCGGGAAAAATCCGCGAAATTCCATGGCACTGTAGGCCACAATCACCAACAAAAAGACCAGCCAGTGGATGCCAATTTGCAGGCCTGAATACTTATTCCCCATAACGCTTCCTGAGTAAAAACAATAATGCGCCAACATAACCAGCTTTTGTTAAAAATTCATTAACTTTGTTCACTCATTCTCAGTCAGTTACGTTTAACCGTAAAAAACAACGAGTGCCGGTACCCCGCCAGTACAGCGGAATACCGGTTGCAGATGAAGCATTACGTCCCGGTCACCATCAGTGCGTCATCAACAAAATTCTTGGCGCGCGGAATATCCAACTCATCCACATGTTCAATAATCAGCGGAATATTCGGATGGTTTTTAGCGAGCAGTTCCACATACAGCAGATAGTTGAGTGACCCGAGGCCGGCAGCCGGCAGTTCCACTGAACCTGCCCCACGGAAGCTGTTATGCTCCGCTGCGCCATCGCCAAATTTCTCAATAACCACCTCTGTTTTTTTGCAGTCCTTGGCGTGGGCAATTTTAATTTTACCGTCAAGCACGTTGAAGATGCTGTGCAGTGTTTCATCGATAGCATCGATGTTTTTGTCGTCGAAATAGTTGGTGGGGTCCAGCGCCAGCCCAAGCCCTGGATGTTCAACATCGCGCATCAACCGCGCAACCTGGCTTACCGAACCGATGATGTTGTTGACGTAGTTTTCCACCAGGAAAACCGCCCCATGTTCCCATGCAAAGGTCGCCAGCTCCCGGGCGATGGTTTTAAATTCCTGATACGCCTCTTCGGTGCTGTTTTGGGGATCGTATAGCCAGTCGCTGTCGACGTTATAGGTGCCGGTTTCGCTGATCACATACGGCGTACCAAAATCCCGCGCGTGCGCGAGGATCTCTTTTACCGCCGCGATGTTCTCCGCGCGTTTTACCGGATCAGGGTGCAGCAGATTGGTATAAGCCGAAATGGCAACAATGGGCAGATTTGCCTGACGAAACGCGTCGCGCACTTGATGCGCTTTCTGTTTGGTGATCCTCCCACGGCTGAGATCAATATCCGTGAATTCAAGATCGAGCTGTACGCAGCCCATGCCCGCCTGCTTAATCTTCGCGATGGTCTCTTCCAGCGTGTAAGGGTAATAACCGGTAAAGATGCCGACGTTAATCATTTTGTCTTCTCCTGAAGGATTTCATTGAGATAAACCGTTCGTTCTTCCTGTATTGAGAGATAACAGGCTTCAATACAGGCCAGCGTGCCCAGGTTATCTTTCGCGCTGATGTCCGGTTCGACGCCGTTTTCCAGGGCGCACATCAGGTTCGCCATGGTGCCGATAAACGCATCCGGGAACCACTGGCGTTCCCATTGTGGCATCACCCAACGATCCGGGTAGTCGCGCGATGCAAGTTTCAACGTACTGCCGCAATACTCCGGCGGTCGGCGGTGCCAGCCGAAATCGCCTTCTGCCAGCCCATCGGTGCCTTCCACACGCCAGTTGATGTAGTTGTTTTTGGCACAGGGTTCCCCCGGCCAGGCCCAGACATCATCCAGGCTGGTCGCGATTAGGCCATTGGCATACTGGAAAGTGTATTGCGTAATACCATCGGTATGTTCAAAAGTCGTACGCGGGTCAGTGCGGCATACAGCGGTCACTTTTAACGGATGACCAAATAAAAAGCGGAAGGCATCGATATGATGGATCGCCATCGCATACAGCTCGAGCTTTTTGTATTGCTGCAGGAAGTGCTGCCAGTCGGGGATAGCGCGCATATCAATACTGGCAATCACCGGCGTGCCGATGAGTTGGTTATCGAGAATGTACTTCAGCGCCCGCATTGACGGGTCATAGCGCATATTGGAGTTCACTGCGATGGGAATACCGCTCTGTTGACTCAGGCGCACGATTTCACGCCCGGCCTCCAGCGACATCGCCAGCGGTTTCTGACAAAGAATGGCTTTCACGTTTTTCGCCGGGGAATCTTTAGCGCAGACAAAGCGCACGATCTCTAACTGAATATGCGGCGGTACAGCGATATCAATAATCTCAATCTGTGGATCGCACACCATCTCCTGCCAGGAGGCATACACTTTCGGGATGGCAAACATGTCGGACAGGCGCTGGCTGTGGGTGGTATCCAACGAAGTGATACCGTAGGTCGTAAAACCGGCTTTCTGATACGCCACCAGATGGCAGTGCTCAACGATAAAGCCGGCCCCGATAATACCGATTCTATAATCTTTTCTCTGTGGTAACGTCGGACGCGTCGCCTGTTCTAATATGCGTTCTAACGAATCCATGATGCCCCCGTTGATGATGAGATGCGTTGGCGGCGAGGATCAACCTCGCCGATGTTGTTTAGTGCAGCGCACGGCCTTTCACCACCGAACGCTCTCTCTGTGGTGCAGCACCCCGCTGTTTTTGCAACCAGAATTGTTCAATTTCTTCCAGCGATTTGCCTTTGGTTTCCGGCAGCATCCGTTTGGTGATAATGAGTTGGATCAAGCACATCACGGCGAAGAAATAGAACGTGTTGTTACCGCCAAAGGTGGCGAGCGTAAAAGGGAACAGCCAGACCACCAGGAAATTAAAGATCCACTGGGTAAAGGAGACCAGCGCCACCGCTTTGCTGCGGATCGCGTTAGGAAACATCTCCGAAACCAGCGTCCAGAAAACCGGGCCGATACAGGCAGAGAAACAGGCGATATACGAGAACAAAAAGAACAGCGTCACCCCCGCAGGCAAAGCATGATGGAACGAGAAACCGAGGAAAAACAGCGACACGCCCATAATCAACGAGCCATAGAGATAAAGCGGACGACGCCCTACTCGATCAATTAACACCACGCCAATCACGGTGGCGGTCAGGTTAATGATGCCCATAAAGATATTGAAATAGAGCGCGGAGCTTATTGAGAACCCGGCAGCCATCATAATTTTCGGCGCATAATCGAGGGCCGCATTACAGCCGATCAACTGCACCAGCACAGCCAGAATCAGGCCCAGCATAATGCTACTGCGTGCGTCGCTATCAAACAGCGCGCTGGACTGAGCAGCATGATGGGCCGCGAGGTTTGTCTCCACATCTGCGGTCATTTTTTGCGCTTCAGCAGCAGAATAAAAACGTTGCAATATGACCAGCGCTTTTTGCTTTTGGCCTTTCAGGGTAAGCCAGCGTGGGCTCTCGGGGATAAACAGCAGCCCCACAAAGAATACGACCGCCGGGACAACGCCTGAAATAAACATCAACCGCCAGTTATTTTCCAGATCCTTAAGAAAATAGTTCGTCAGATAGGAAAGTAAAATACCCAGCATGATGCACAGTTGATATATCGCAGTCATCCGCCCACGCATGGAGGCCGGAGCCATTTCCGCGACATACATCGGCGACAAAACCGAAATCGCCCCCACGCTAATCCCACCCAGCAAGCGGTTCAGGATAAATGTGGTTTCATTGGTGGCGATGCCGGTGCCTACACAGGAAAGACCAAAAATAATGGCAGAAATAATTAAAACACGTTTGCGGCCAAATTTATTGGTGACATACCCCGAGCTGAACGAACCAATAATACAGCCAACTAATAATGAGCTGACGCCCCAGCCAAGCTGGAGTTCACTCCAGTTAAAGTAAGTCTGAATAAAAGGAATAGCACCGGCAATAATCGCGATATCAAAGCCAAACATGATCCCGCCGAAAATAGCCGTACAGCAGCTAAAGTACAAATAAAATGGATATTTCATCGTCACAATCCTTACCAGCATACGGGCTTAATGAGGAGCGAACATTACCCATATCGCCTTGTCGTGTGTCTGCAATAATCCGCGAATGACCAGGCTGTTGCGAAACGCAACAGCCGCCACATTATTTGAGTTGTGGTACGTAATTTTCTTTAATCCGCTGACGACGTGTCACATAGGCGGGTAGCGGCTGCACGTTTGAACCCTCGGAAAACCAGGCGAAGGGATCGGTACTGGCCACCAACGCGAAATTTGCCCACGGGTTAAACGATCCCGAACGGATAATCACTTTGGCCTGGTGGGCAATCTCGTTGCACAGCCTTTCATGGCTGGCTTCGCTAAAGTCCGCGCCGGAACCGGTATAAATATCCTGTACCTGATGGTACAGATCCGGGTTACAGTCGCGCACTTCGCGCGCGAACTGAATATCTTCGACAAAAACCTCCTGGCGCAGGACGCGCAGAATATCCGTCACGTCCGGGATACCTGGCCAAAAACCAAGATCAATACGGTTCGCGTTCGCCGGGATCGGGAAACCGGCATCGGTCACCAGAATAATGTCGGTATGGCCCAGGGTAGACAGCGCTGCAGCCAGTTGAGGATGTAAGATACGTTCAGGTCTCATTGTTATCTCTCCGAATGGAATTTTTATAATTAGCAACCGAGAAAATCTTCAACATCTTTGCGTGTTTTGTAGGAGGGGACCGTTTCCCAGTCACAGCAGCACAGTGCGGCGGTGGCATTGGCGAAATGCGCGGCTTTCTCAACAGATTGACCTTCGCTTAATGCGACTGCCAGCCCGGCGTTGAAGCTGTCACCCGCGCCGTTACTGTCCACCACGTCGACCTTGCAGGACGGAATTTCCAGTGTGTCGGTACGGCTAAACACCGCGCTACCGGCATCCCCCAGCGTCATCACCACATAGTGGCAGCCGGTTTCCAACAGCAGATCGGCAATTTCACGGTTATTGCGCCCATCGTCCGGCGCCAGTCCTAGTGCGACGCGCGCTTCGGTTTCATTCGGCGTCAGGTAATCGATATGGCAAAGATTCACGCCGCGCAGGTCACAGGCGGGCGCCGGATTCAGAATGGTAATCTTTCCAAGCTGTTTGGCGAGCGTCAGGCCATAGAGTGCGGTTTCTAGCGGGATCTCCAGCTGCGCCAGCACAACATTGCTCTGCGCCATTTGCGCTTGCGCTTCGTCCACCCGCGCCGGAGTGAACAGCTTATTGGCCCCCATATCCACGACGATCACGTTACGGGCCTGATTATCTTTAATGATCAATCCAGCGCCGGTGGGCAGCTCGGGCGTTAAGGTCAGCGCCTCAATATTGACGCCTTCTTCACGCATTAACGCGACGAATTCATGGCCAAACGTATCGTCGCCGACCACGCCTGCATAGGCCACGTGGGCTCCGAGTCGGGCCGCCTGTACAGCCATATCCGACCCCTTCCCACCCCAGGTCTGGCGGAAGTCGGTGCCGATTAATGTCTCGCCCGCCAGCGGAATACGTTCAGCCGTCATGACCAGCGCTTTGGCATAGCTACCAAGGATAAAAATACTCATCAGTCATTCTCCTTTTCACCTGACAATGGCATAACAATGCGCCGTCGCGGCCAGGCTGCGACGGCCATACGTTAATAAGCGTTAATATCCCCTGTCAGACCTTTTACCAGTTCAGGTCCGGAACTGGTGCCGACCAGTTCAGCACCAGCTTCAAACATCGTTTTCATTTTTTCCAGGGTATTGACCTTACCGGATACTTTTACCCGACACGGTAACTGAATATGGGCTTTGAGAAGCTGGACATCTTCTACCGTCGCTTCACCCCCCCCCTTACCCCAACCGCTGGACTGCTTCACCCAGTCAATACCGGCTTCGAAAGCATAGCGTGTTGCTTTGATTTTCAATGCCTCTTCGGTAATAAATCCAAACTCCAGCATGGCTTTCACTTTCATACCGAGGTCATGGGCCACATGGGTCACGGTTTTCAACTCTTCAAAATAGAGATCGTCCTGGCCGCCCAACAAATAGCCTGGGTTCGGCGGGAAGTCGAACTCATTCGCACCCTGCTTCGCCAGTTCGCGCACCACCGCCACTTTCATTGCCGTCGTATCGTTAGCCATCGGGAAATTAACGGTCGTCGCCACGCGCACGCCGCTTCCTTTCAGCATCTCTTTTGCAAGGGCCACCCAGCAAGGTGCAATCATGGCGGCATCAAACTGATACTGCATGCAGGTTTCCAGATGTTGAATCACCCCTGCACGCGTCAAATCCGGGTTGACGTTGGTGTACTGAATCGCCTTTGCTACCTGACGCGGGTCGTTAAAATCAATCATGGACAGCTCCTGTGTGGTAAGTAAAATATTTGTAAGAACACAGTGAAGATGACGTTACTTTAGCCGGGACTGACCGTAAGCGTGATGGGCAGGATTCCCTGAAACATGGATGAAATTTTCATGTCAATGGAAATGTGAGTGAGTTCAAAAATTGTTCATGTGAAGGGCGTGCTGGCCGGGAAAAAATGCCACCATGGTGAGTACAGTGAACGCATCAAAAACACCATACCAAGGGCCAACCATGTCCACGCAAAAACAACGGACCCGCGTAATTGCCAACTGGTATCGTGGTTCCGATGAGTTTTCACCTTTGATTAACTATCGAATTTTACGCGCCGGCCATATAGATACGGCCGCAGATTTCCGCGTTCATCGCCAGTCGGTCGTCGGCCATGAGCTGATCTTTTGCCTGCGCGGTGCAGGTTTTATTCGTATTGAGGATCGGTTATATCCAGTAAGTCAGGGGCATCTGGCCTGGCTGCCAGTACGCTGGCCGCACGAGCATTTCCCCGATAAAGACGCCCCCTGGGAGATCCTCTGGCTGCGAATAGAGGGATCAAAATTGAATAATATCATGCAGATAATGGATGTCCCTCAGCGCCCCGTATTCCAGTTTTCGCATCCCGAAAAAGTTGTTGAGATTTATCACCATATTTTTGCGCGTATGAACAGCTATACCCTGGTAACCGACGCTTACTGCGATATGCTGTGCAGCCAGCTGATTTTTACCCTGCTGGAAAACCGGAGCCACGACGCCGCGCAGTCACAGGTGATCACCCATCGGGGGCTGGGCAAACTGCTGTACCAAATCCACAGCCATTACAACGATGAGTGGGATATCGAAAAGTTTATGCATTATTGTCAGGTGAGTAAGTCGCAGCTTTTTCGCTTGTTCCAGGCGACGTTTAATCAAAGCCCGCTCAAATGGCTGAAGAATTATCGTCTGTCCCAGGCGCGACGCTTGCTGGTGGAAACCCAGGAGAGTATCAGCCGAATTGCGGTTCAGGTGGGATACAACGATCCGCTGCATTTTTCACGGGATTTTCATCGTGCGGTAGGTCTGTCGCCCAGTGCGTTTCGCAAACAGGAACAGCTGGAGGGTGCCCACGTGTCCAAGAATGACATGAAATAACGTAATACAGCACCTTACCCCTTTTATTTCTCGCGAATTCAAGACGTTGTGAATCGCTCCCCGTTTTCAATGTATTAATTATGTTATAGCTACCCTTTGCCACTGAGGGAGCGAAGTAATGGAAGCACTGAGCCGTGAAACATTAGAGAATATGATGGCGCAAGCCGTTGCCCACGCGACCACCTACCCGATATGGCCGCAGGGCGAAGCCCCCGGAGCAAAAAATAGCGATGCGGTATTTACGCCTGAACCCCGGCACACCGGAACGTCAGACTACGACCGCGCGGTAACCGGCATTCGCGCCCCTGAAATTACCGTCTACGCTCCCGCCAAACCGAACGGCGTGGGGATCCTGGTCACCCCTGGCGGTTCTTATCGTCGCGTTGTGATGGATAAAGAAGGTAGCGCGCTGGCACCGTTCTTTACCGCGCGTGGCTATACCCTGTTTGTGATGACCTATCGCATGCCGGGAGACGGTCACGAGGAAGCATCAAACGCACCGCTGGCCGATGCCCAGCGCGCCATCCGCTACATTCGCGCCAACGCGCAGCAGTGGAAAATCGATCCGCTCCGTCTCGGCGTACTGGGGTTTTCCTCCGGGGGGCACGTCGCCGCCAGCCTGGGAACCCGCTTTGCAGAGTCGGTGTATGCGCCGATGGATAGCATTGATGAACTGCCCACTCGCCCTGCTTTCATGGCGCTGGTTTATCCGGTGATTAGCCTGCGGGAAGGTGTCGCCCATCCGGGATCTCGTCTTGAACTGGTTGGCGCTGCACCCGCAGAGCATGACATTCACCACTATTCTCTGGAAGAAAGAGCGGATGACACCACGCCGCCCGCCTTCCTGCTGCATGCGATTGACGATCCGGCAGTTAAAGTTGAGAACAGCCTGGTCATGTTTACAGCGCTGCGCAAGCTTGGCGTACCGGTTGAAATGCATCTGTTTGAACGGGGTAAGCACGGGTTTGGTATTCGCGATGCGCAAGGACTGCCGCTGGCCATCTGGCCGGAGATGATGATGAACTGGATAGCCAGCAAGGTGTAATGATTATGCCGGGTAGATCGCTAAACCAACCCGGCAAAAATATCAGGATTGCAGATAAACCACCTGCGTTTGCAGGTACTCGTTCAGACCGTGCTTGCCGTCTGCCCCGCCGATACCGGACTTGCGCCAGCCCGCGTGGAAGCCCTGCATCGCCTCGAAGTTTTCACGATTGATATAGGTTTCGCCAAACTTCAGCCCTTTAATCGCCTTCATCGCCGTATTCAGGTTTTGCGTGTAAATCGATGAGGTCAGACCGTAGTCGCTGTCGTTAGCCATCGCAATCGCCTCATCCAGCGCGTCAAACGACACCACTGGCAGTACCGGACCAAATGTCTCTTCGTGCATAATCGCCATCTCCTGGCGCACATCCAGCAATAACGTTGGCGGGTAGTAATAGCCCTTACCCTCAACCACTTTGCCCCCCAGCACCACGCGGGCACCTTCCTGCACCGCACGCGCGACTTTCTGCTCCACGCGCTCCCGCGCGGCGGCGTTAATCAGCGGCCCCATCGCGATATCGTTACGTTCCGCCGGATTACCAAATTGCACGGTTTTCATCGCCTCACCCAGACGATTAACAAACTGATCGTAAATCCCTTTCTGGACGTACACACGTTCGGCGCAGTTACATACCTGCCCGGTATTAATCACGCGGGAGTCGACAATCGCCTTCACCGCCAGCTCGAGATCCGCATCATCCATCACGATAGCCGGAGCTTTACCGCCCAGCTCCAGACACACTTTGGTGATATTTTTCGCCGCGGCCGCCATAATTTTCTCACCGGCCACTACGCTGCCGGTCATGCTGACCATCGCCACTTTCGGGTTCCCGGCCAGCTCCTGACCCACCGTTTCGCCCCGTCCGAGCACCAGGTTAAACACCCCGCGCGGCAGACCGATGTCATCAACAATTTTGGCAAAAGCGATGGCGTTGTTCGGCGTAAACTCACTCGGCTTAATGACAATGGTATTCCCGGTCAGCAAAGCGGGTGCCAGCTTACGGGCGATCAGGAAAAACGGGAAGTTCCACGGCAGAATCCCCGTGGTCACACCCAGCGCGCGTTTAAACAGCAGGATGTTCTCGCCCGGGCGATCGCTTTGCAGGATCTCACCTTCGTAACGCCGCGCCCACTCCGCCATGTAATCGATATAGTCGGCGGTAAACGCGACTTCGACCTCCGCCAGTTGCTGGATTTTGCCGCCTTCTGCCACGATCAGTGCGCTGATTTCACCGGCGCGCTCACGGATCCCTGCGGAAATCTTGCGTAGCCAGCTGGCGCGTTCAATGGCGGGCAGCGCCTCCCACTCAGGCTGGGCGCGATGCGCTGCGTCAATCGCTTTGCGCGCATCCTCAGCACGGCCATCAGGAATACGGGAAATGACCTCTTCCGTCGCCGGATTGACGACATCAATCCAGGCGTCATCGTGCCAGGTCACAAACTGCCCATCGATATACATAGGATGTTGTACGGGTACTGACATGCGCTGCTCCTGTGATTGATTTGTTTTTAACAAGTAAAACTATTGTTAATTAATATCAATCATGCATAACACATTGCCACTGCGATGGTGGTTCTGTGAGCCGCTTCATAAAAGCGTCAGGCAACGTCGTGATAACGAGAAAAAACCGGTGGGATGAATGCCCGTTTGCATAAAAAAAGCGACAAACGGGCAGCAGAGATTACAGAGAACGACTGTTCAGGAAGTCAATCAGCGCGGTATCACGTTGAAGAGATGCCCATGCTTGTTCGACGGTCGGCGGAATATCCACATGCGTAATAAAATCGCGACCGCGGGGTCCATAGCCGGTTTCATCATCGCGCAGACGCGGAAGCTCACCGGTAATCAGAGACAGGTAGCGATCCACCGACCACAGACCTTCAGCGGCTGGCGCGAAATCCACGCCGTCGCCCTGCGCGGTTAATTCAGGGACAAAACCGGGGAAGCTGAGCCAGCGCGGCGCCTGCGGATCGTCACGCGTTACGCGCTCAAATGTCGCCATGGTGCGGCGCTGCATGGTGGGGTCCTGCACCACAATTACGGTTCCCATGGACTGGGTTGCCTGACGCAGTAACGCACAGCTAAAGCGGGCATTCTCCCCACAGTTGGTGGATTGGTCCTCCACCCAAATCGTCTCACCGGGAATGTGCCAGAACTGGTGCGCGATATCGGCAAGGATTGCCGATTCCGCACGCCCGGTAGTGCGAATGGTGTTATAGCGTGGGTGCTGCGCGATAGCGGCATACAGGAAGGGCGTGGAATGACCGATACCGCCGCTAATCAGCAACGGAACCTGTTGTTCTTTCGCTATCCGACAGGCCGCGTCGATGGTCGGGATCACCGCGTTCCCGGCCAGAATCACGCAATCGACCTGAACCGTGATATTTTCAGCAAAATCACTCTGCGCCAGCCATTGCCCCACGGTGTTAATCGCCGCAAGGGTGGCGGCGGAAAGCGGCGGAAACTGTCTCATATTCATGACTCCTGGTGTTTATTCTTTACCGGATACAGATGCCGGATGGCGATGTCGCCTGATCCGGCCTACAGCCCCACCACGCGCTAACCCGTGATCTGATCCATTGCCTGCAGGATACGTTTATCCGAAATCGGATACGGCGTACCAAGTTGCTGGGCAAAGTAGCTGACGCGCAGTTCTTCTATCATCCAGCGAATTTCTTTGACATCGTCATCTTCGCGACGCGCGGGCGGCAGTTTATTGAACCACTGCTGCCAGGCCTGCTGCACGCTGTCCACTTTCAGCATCTGCGCGCGATCGCGGTGCGGATCGATAGCCAGTTTCTCCAGGCGTTTCTCGATAGCCTGCAAATAACGCAGGGTATCACCCAGACGCTTAAAGCCGTTGCCGGTGACGAACCCGCGATAAACCAGCCCGCTCATTTGCGCTTTGATATCCGAAAGCCCCAGCGCCATGGTCATATCCACGCGGCCTTTCAGCCGTTTGTTGATATTGAACACCGCCGTCAGGATCTGTTCGACCTGCTTAGCAATCTCCACCACGGTATCGTTCAGTTCGGCGCGCACTTTTTCGTGCAGCGCCGCAAAACCTTCTTCCGTCCATACCGGCCCGCCGTTGGCGTCGATCAGCCGATCCACACCGCAGGAGATACAGTCGTCAATCAAATCCAGCACTTTGCCATACGGGTTAAAGTACAGACCCAGCTTTGCTTTGTTCGGCAACTTCTCGTGCAGATACTTGATAGGTGACGGAATATTTAGCAGCAGCAGACGGCGTAACCCGCTCCACATAGCCTGCTGTTGTTCCAGCGGATTATCAAACAACTTGATAGCCACGCTGTCGCGTTCATCCACCAGCGCGGGCCACGCTTTGACTTTATAGTTACCGCGTTTTTGCTCGTAGCTTTCCGGCAACTGACCGAAGCTCCAGATGTGCAGCCCACTCTGTTCGATGCCGTCATCCGCCACCGCTGACAGCGTCTCCTGAACTTTGCCTTTCAGCGCGTCTTTCAACGCCTGCAGCGAACGACCTTCCTGCAGCTTCTTGTTTTTATCATCCACCACCCGGAAGGTGATTTTCAGGTGATCGGGCACCTGATCCCAGTGCCAGTCGTCACGGTCAACGGTAACGCCCGTCATCCGACGCAGTTCGCGCTCCAGCGAGTCCAGCAACGGCAGTTCCAGCGGCGTTACACGACCTAAAAACGCTTCCGCGTAGTTTGGCGCGGGCACAAAGTTGCGTCGCACCGGCTTCGGCAGTGATTTAATCAAGGCGATCACCAGTTCGCGACGCAGTCCCGGAATTTGCCATTCAAACCCAGATTCTTCGACCTGGTTTAACAGCGGCAGCGGAATATGTACGGTGACACCGTCGGCGTCAGCGCCGGGTTCAAACTGATAGCTCAGGCGTAACTTGAGATTGCCCTGATGCCAGAAGTTCGGGTAATCCAGCTTGCTGATTTTTTCCGCACCTTCTTTGATGAGCATGCTCTTTTCAAAGTTGAGCAGATCCGGCGTTTCACGGCTGACCTTCTTCCACCAGCTATCAAAATGGCGGGCAGAAACCACATCATGGCTGATGCGCTGGTCGTAAAATTCAAACAGCGTTTCATCATCGACCAGGATATCGCGGCGGCGTGATTTGTGTTCTAACTCTTCCACTTCCGCCCGCAGCTTCAGGTTGTCGCGGAAAAACGCATGGCGGGTCTGCCAGTCGCCTTCCACCAGCGCGTGACGGATAAACAGTTCGCGCGACAGCGCAGGGTCTATCAGGCTGTAGTTGACCTTACGCGCAGCGACAATCGGCAGCCCGTAGACGGTGACTTTTTCTGTCGCCATCACCGCGCCCTGCGCGCGCTCCCAGTGCGGTTCACTGTACGCGCGTTTGATCAAATGCTGGGCAACCGGCTCCACCCACTCAGGGTCGATGCGCGCGGCAATACGTCCCCACAGCCGGCTGGTTTCCACCAGTTCTGCCACCATTGTCCACTTTGGCGGCTTTTTGAACAATCCAGAGCCGGGGAAGATCGAGAAACGGGCGTTACGCGCGCCGGTAAACTCCTGCTTATCGGCATCTTTCATCCCGATGTGCGACAGTAAACCGGTCAGCAGCGCGACGTGGATCTCCCGATACTCAGCGGGTTCGCTGTTAACCGGGATCCCTAACTCTTTCACCACCTGACGTAGCTGGGTGTATACATCCTGCCATTCACGCACGCGCAGGTAGTTGAGGAAATCGAGCTTGCACTGACGGCGGAACTGATTCGACGACAGCGCTTTTTGCTGCTCGCCAAGGTAGTTCCATAGATTCACAAAGGCGAGGAAGTCGGACTCTTTGTCGTGGAATCGACGGTGTTTTTCGTCGGACGCCTGCTGTTTGTCCATCGGACGTTCACGCGGATCCTGAATGGACAGCGCCGAGGTAATGATCATCGCCTCACGCACGCAGCCATGTTTCTGCGCTTCCAGCACCATCCGAGCCAGACGCGGGTCCACCGGCAACTGGCTAAGCTGGCGGCCCAACGGCGTGAGTTTATATGCGGT
Source organism: Citrobacter sp. C348 (assembly GCF_047467975.1). Classification (NCBI taxonomy): domain Bacteria; kingdom Pseudomonadati; phylum Pseudomonadota; class Gammaproteobacteria; order Enterobacterales; family Enterobacteriaceae; genus Citrobacter; species Citrobacter sp. C348. Next base: position 36,402 of record NZ_JASJUJ010000010.1, read on the forward strand.
TTGCTGTTCATCAGTGGTGATTGCGCCCAGCTCTTCCAGCAGGCGCACACCGTCCTGAATATTGCGTTTATCCGGCGCTTCCACGAACGGGAACGCGGCGATATCACCCAGCCCCAGCGCGGTCATTTGCAAAATGACGGAGGCCAGGTTGGTACGCAAAATTTCCGGATCGGTAAATTCCGGGCGCGAAAGGAAGTCGTCTTCGGAATACAGACGAATACAGATCCCTTCCGATACGCGTCCGCAGCGGCCTTTACGCTGGTTGGCGGAGGCCTGCGATACCGGTTCAATGGGCAAGCGCTGAACTTTGGTGCGGAAGCTATAGCGGCTGATACGCGCGGTACCCGGGTCAATGACGTATTTGATCCCCGGCACGGTCAGTGAGGTTTCCGCCACGTTGGTCGCCAGCACAATACGGCGTCCGCTGTGCGACTGGAACACGCGGTTCTGCTCGCTGTTGGAGAGTCGCGCATACAACGGCAACACTTCGGTGTGGCGTAAATCCAGCTTATTCAGCGCATCGGCGGTGTCGCGGATCTCACGCTCGCCGCTCATGAAGATCAGAATATCGCCCTGGCTTTCACGTCCAAGTTCATCCACCGCGTCAAAAATCGCCTGCAGCTGATCGCGCTCGGTGTCGTCCGCATCTTCAACAATCGGACGATAGCGCACTTCCACCGGGTACGTTCGACCGGAGACTTCGATAATCGGTGCGTTATTGAAATGCTTTGAAAAACGCTCAGGGTCGATGGTCGCCGAGGTGATAATGACTTTCAGATCCGGGCGACGCGGCAGCAGCTCTTTCAGATAGCCGAGCAGAAAATCGATGTTCAGGCTGCGCTCGTGGGCTTCATCGATGATGATGGTGTCGTACTGCATCAGCATGCGATCCTGCTGGATCTCCGCCAGCAGGATACCGTCCGTCATCAGCTTAACCATGGTGTTATCACTAACATGGTCGCTGAAACGCACTTTATACCCGATGCAGCCGCCCGGCTCAGTTTGCAGCTCTTCGGCGATACGGTTAGCTACGGTACGCGCCGCCAGTCGACGCGGCTGGGTATGGCCGATAAGCCCCTTCACCCCACGCCCCAGCTCCATACAGATTTTCGGTAACTGGGTGGTTTTACCGGAGCCGGTTTCCCCGGCAACAATCACCACCTGATGGTCGCGAACCGCGTCCAGGATGTCTTGTTTTTTCTGGCTAACAGGCAAGTTTTCCGGGTAGGTAATGTCCGGTCGCGCCGCTTCACGCAGCACAACTTTACCGGCAGCCTGTTCAATCTCTTTTGCCATCTCCTGGTAAATGGCCTGTTGTGCATCAGGATTTTTAACCTTCTTCACGCCGTGCAGGCGGCGGGAGAAACGCTGTTTGTCACGCAGCATCAGTGATTCCAGCTGCTGCTGTAGCATATTGAAGGTTATTTTTTGTTGTTCTGTCATAGCGTTAGAGGGCAGTGCTCTGCCGGGTTAAATCTCTTTAAGATGATAGGTATAGAGTACCACATTGGCGCTTTTCATGTGTTGTTCAATAATTTCGAACATAGGATTCGATATATTGCGCTATCACTGCGGCAGGATTGTGAATAAAGTGTCAACAAGCAACGGGGCACATCCCCTTCAAACACATAAAAGGAAACACCCATGAGCAAGGTATTAGTTCTTAAATCCAGTATTCTGGCAGGGTACTCTCAGTCTGGTCAGTTGTCTGATTATTTTGTTGAACAGTGGCGTGAAAAGCACTCTGCTGACGACATCACCATCCGTGACCTGGCGGCAAATCCTGTGCCGGTACTGGACGGCGAACTGGTAGGTGCAATGCGCCCGAGCGATACGCCGCTGACGCCGCGTCAACAGGAAGCACTGGCGCTGTCTGATGAGCTGATTGCTGAGCTGAAAGCCCATGACGTGATTGTGATCGCCGCGCCGATGTATAACTTCAACATCCCGACGCAGTTGAAAAACTATTTCGACCTGATTGCGCGTGCTGGCGTAACCTTCCGTTATACCGAGAAAGGGCCGGAAGGTCTGGTGACCGGTAAACGTGCGATTATTGTCACCAGCCGTGGCGGTATCCATAAAGATACGCCAACTGACCTGGTCACCCCATACCTGTCGACCTTCCTGGGCTTTATCGGCATCACCGATGTGAACTTCGTGTTTGCAGAAGGTATCGCTTACGGGCCGGAAGTGGCGACCAAAGCACAGTCTGACGCAAAAGCCGCTATCGACAGCGTCGTCGCAGCCTGATAATTCACCCTCTCACCACCCGGTGGGAGGGTTTTTAACCCGTGCCAACGTTACTTATTTGCCCGCATCCGCATCTGCTTACCGTGAATACGATTGATATCACGCCAGATTATCGAATACTCCCGACATTTCGCCAGATTCTCTTCCCAGCAATGGCGCAAAAATTGTTCAGGCTCCGCAACATCCCGGCTTAACAGTTTGAACAGCCAACGATTCCAGACATACCACTTGAGAAGCCACATGATTTCACTCCAGGAGACACAGGAGAGGAAATATATCAGCATCAACACCGTGCGGTGTGGCAACTATTGCGCTGCTACACCAGCATCATCAGCCAGGCCGCCCACAGCGCAGCAACCCAATAAAGCGTACGGCGAAACTGCGCCAATGCCCCCGCCTGGCGCTCGGTCAGGCTCAGCGTCTTCAGCTTGTCGCGCTGCCAGATGGCAAAGAGTGCCTCTCCGGCCTGCACGTTGTTTTGCACATTGAGCAGCGAAAAGTAGCGGGCATCAAGCCACAGGCGCCAGCAGCCAAACCAGACAATGGCGCACAACAGTGCGATAACCGCACGTAGCCCCCCCGACTGTGCGACAACGATCGCCCACACCATGGGTGGGACGCTAAAAAGCAGGATGAAACGCCAGCTTTCCAGCGTGTGTCGTAGCAAATCGCGGTGCAGCGCTTCATTATTCGTTACACCGTCACTTTCTGTTGCCATTGCTGCAGTCTCTCCAGATGTTTATCCGTCAGCACCACCTGCGCCCGACGTTCGCGAATATACGCCACCGCCTGCTCAACGGTTGCCACATGGCCGCATTGCAACAACCACGCCGCAACCACCATCGCACTGCGCGACAGCCCCAGCGCGCAGTGTACCAGTACGGTCCCCTGCTCTTTATGTAGCGTTTCCAGCCGGTCTACCGCCTGTTGTAACTCGGCGTCGCTCGGGATCACCAGATCCAGCATCGGGACGCAAGCGTAGGCGCGCATGGAAGTAGCATGCCCGCGCGCAAATTCAAAGGTCAGGTCAAGTACCGCGTTTTGTTCAGGTATGCGGCGTGGAAAACTACCGAGATAGACGCCAGCGGTAATGTTGCTCAGCGGTGGCAGACGGCGGGTAAATCCGCGCATCGACAGCCACATCCCTACTCGCCAGGGCAGCGTCAGCCCGTACACGGCAGGCGGCAGTCGCCCTTGTTCATCTTTGCCCGTGGTCGCCGCGCCGAATCCGCCGTAGCCATAGCTCACCATCAGCAACGATACAGCAGGCCACAGCAGCCAGGGCGTTAGCCATACGCTGGCAATAGTGCATAACGCGGCACCCGACAAATAACGACGCATCAGCCTTAAGCGCGCCGCATCCGGTTTGCGCCAGCACCAGCAACGTTTTTCCGGCACCATCCAGTCAATCAGCATGCCTGCCGCCAGCCCGGTAATGATATCGATAAAATGATGCTGCCAGGTGGTGAGTACCGACACGGCGATCAGCAAGAACCAACCGTCACATAACCTGCGCCAGCCCCCACTGAGGTGATGACTGAAATGCCGCCACAGCAGCCAGCAGAGGATAATATGCAGCGACGGGGACTGGTTATACGGCAAGTCGAATTGTTCAAGCTGGGCAAACAGCCAGCCTGCCGCGCCGCTGACCTCCGGGCGCGTAAAGCTAAACTGGAGCGGGAACAGCAAAAAACCGACGCAGGCAATCACCGACGCCAGGAACAGACGCAGCACCAGCCGTCGCTGTTCAACGCGCGTGGCACAGACAAACAGCGACAATCCGTAAAACAGATCCAGGCTCCAGTACGGCAGAATGGTCCACGGAAGAAAGGGAATGGCAGACTCCCAGCCAAACACGATGCTGCCCACATTGCCATACTGCGCGTCCTGCCAGGCCGTAAACTGATTGACCTTGCCGTAGGTCAGGAAGAAAAAAGGCGCCAGCAGCATTAGCCAGCCTACCGCCTGCACCATCACCTTACGGCGTTCAGGCCCCACGTCGCACCGCCATTGAGACAGTGAAAATCCCCCACTCATCAATCAGCTGGGTGCATTTATCAAACCCGGCTTCCCGCACCAGCGCATCCATTTCCCCTTGCGTACGCACGCGCATCACCCAGGCTTTGCCGTCTTTGTGGCTGGTCAACGACCAGGCGATGGTTTTTAACTGCGGATGCCAGGGCTGTCCGGTGTAGATCAGCACGCCCCCAGGCGCAATCGCGTCGGCCAGCCCGGCGAGCGAATTACGTACCAGCGTGTTTTCGGGGAAGAGTTCATATAACCCAGAAACAATACCTAATGTGGGACGCGGTTCCAGCGACGCCAGCTGTTCTCGATTAAAGGCATCGCCCTGCTCGAAACGGGCAATTTCAGCCATGCCGCGGCTGGCGATCATCTCACTGCCTTTCTTAACATTCAGTTCGCTGTAATCGCGCAGCAAAATCGAGTTGACCGCCGCTTCGCCCTCCAGCGCATCAAGCACGTAGCGCCCGTGTCCGGCAGCGATATCCACCACATGTACTGCGGTTCCCTGCTCTGCCAATTGCGCCACCGCCTGGCGGATCAGCATCTGCAAATGAACCTTGCGCTGGCGGATCCCCTTCCAACCCACGCTGTTCAGGTAGTTTTTGTCAATCAGCCGACCCAGCGCGCTGCTGCCCTGAGGCTGGTTGCGATAGACGTAATCCAGCGTACTGCCCGAATCAAAACCGGTCTCAAACCCCAGACGCACGCCCGTTGATTGCGTCCCGAGTAATTTCATGCCATAGCGCAGGCCACGGTAAGCAATATCATCAAGTGAATACGGCGCAGGTCCGCCGCTAAGCAGCCGCCAGCTATCTGCTCCGGGGCTCCAGCGGTCTTCATTACGGTAATCAAAGCGCTGCGGCGGCATCGCGTACAGCGTGTCGATAAAATCACGCATTTTGTCGAACGCCAGATGCCGGTCTTTTTCACCCAGTGTGTCGTGATAAAAGCCCGGCAACACGTGCAGTTCCTTGAGTTGGCTTCTCAGGCGTTGGTAAAAATCAATTTGCGGCTGGCGATGGACCACAAAATCATCCCCGGAAACCAACAGCTGCACAGGCAGAGTAATGGCGCTGGCATCGCAGACAATACGCTCCGCCGTGTTATAGAGATCGAGCAGGATGTTCACCGCAATCGCCCGGGTGATCTGTTTATCCTGGTTAAAACTCGCCACGCGCTCAGGATCGTGCGTCAGGTATTTGCCCTTGACGTAGGAGTTGACGAAAAACAGGCCGCGCAGGCGATGCATTAACGCCAGCCCCGGACGGGCAAACGGTACGTATAGTTTGACTTTGAACGCCGGGGACGCCAGCACCAGCCCACGAATGGAAGGCGCATAATCATGAGCCCAGGTCGCTGCCAGCACCGCACCCACGCTTTGCGCCACCACCACCACATCTTCCATTGCGGCCTGGCTGTCAGCAGCAGCAAAACGCACGAACTCGTCGACATCCTGCACCGAACGCGCCAGCGACGGGCTATACCCGCGCTGTCCTGGCGACTGCCCGTGACCGCGCGCATCCCAGGCATAGAACGCGGTGTCCGGCATCGCCAGCTCATCGACAATGTGTTGCAAACGCCCGGAATGTTCGTGTCCGCGATGAAACAGGACAATCACTTTGGGCACAGGACCTGCTGCTAATGCCGGCCAGTGGCGGAAAAACAGCGCGGTGTTGTCGCTGGTCAAAAATGGACGTTCATCGGGCACTCGAATGTTAGTCATGAGGGTGCGGTCCTGTGGTTTGTTGCTGTAGCAGCATCAGTTGCTGTCTGAGATCGTCCATAAAAACACGTTTATCGCTCTGTACGACCAACGGTCTGCCAATGTTGACGTCAATAAACAGCGGCAGAGGAATACGATTCCCCTTCGCCATTATGTGCTCCGTTCCGCGCAGCCAGACGGGAATAATCGGCACTTCCGGCATACGCTGGCTGAGGTGCCAGATGCCAGATTTAAGTGGTGCCAGTATTCCCGGTTCGCCGCGGGTACCTTCCGGGAAAAGGATCAAGATTTTGCCGTCGCGTAAGGCCTGTTCACACTGTGCCAGCGGGTCAGCTTCGCCGCCCTTACGCGTAATCGGAATAATGTTGAGAATATTCAGCGCAAACCAGGCCATCCCCTTATTACGCAGAAAATAGTCGGCCGCCGCCACCGGATGGATGCGCCCCTGACGGCGCAGCGCAAACAGCGACAGCAGCGCAAAAACATCCATATGACTGTTGTGATTTGCGACCACAATCGCCGGCCCCTGCTGCGGCAAGCGATCCCGGTGCCTGATGCGCAGCCCAAGCCACAGCCAAATTACCGGCCAGACGATGCACAGCGTAAACAGCGTTCGTAGAAATGTGTTGATCATACGTTAGTAGTAAAAATAGCGAATGAAGTGGAAAAACACCGGAGCAGTGAAGATCAGCGAGTCCAGCCGGTCGAGAATACCGCCGTGGCCTGGCAGCAGCGTACCGCTGTCTTTGACGCCAATATCACGTTTAATGGCCGACATCACCACATCGCCACAGAAGCCGCTGATGCCGATAATAAGCCCTGCCAGCATCGCCATCGGTATGCTTAACGGTGTCATCAGCGGACCCAGCACCGCCGCCGCAAGCGTGGTGGTTGCCACGCCACCAACCAGTCCCGCCAGGGTCTTATTGGGGCTTATCTTAGGGATCACCTTGATACGGCCCATTGATTTTCCCCACAGGTACTGGGCAATGTCGTTGAATTCCGTTAAGCCGACGAGGAACAGCACCAGCAGTGCCCCGGTCTGCTTGCCGTCATCAGGCAGCACCAGCAAAAACGCCACGTGACTGAACGCAAACACGGTGGTCATCAGGCTCCAGTGATGCTGGGAGGCGTAGCGTAAAAATCCCTGCGTATCGCCAGCAATCACCATCCGCACCGGCAAGAATAAGAACGCATACACCGGAATAAACACTACGAACATGCCGTACCAGTTGAGACCAATCAGCCAGTAGTTAATGGGGATCGCAATAAACATCCACAACAGTGGCATACGGTCGGTCTGGCGCGATGGGGCCAGCGTTAAAAACTCTTTTAACGCCATAAAGCTCACCAGCGCGAAGAAGGTCAACGCCAGCCAGGGCGGGCTTAAGATAGCCAGCGAAAACAGTACAATGATCATCCACCAGGTGCGAATACGCAGCGTCAACTCACGCCAGTCTTTACCCGGCCGACGCCACACCAGCAGACCGTTTGCCAGTGTCGCTATCACCAGCAGGGCAAAAATCACCGCCAGCGATTTTTCCAGCAGCATCATTTCGCCCCCTCGTCACGTAATGCGCTCTTACAGCGGTTAACGATAGTCCACAGCAGCAATAGCGTGGCAATGCCCCAAATAACGTTATTCCACTGCGCCACCTGTGGCCACAGCGCCAGCACCAGCCCCCATGTACCGAACACCAGCGCCCTGTCGCTTTTGCCGAACGGTCCGGCATAGTTGCGCACGCCATTGATGGTTTGCGCCAGCACACCGCAGAATTCCGTCATCAGCGCACAAAACAGCATAACCAGTACCAGTGGCGCATTGCTGCCGGAAAGCAGCATAAACGGCAGATACAACGCGAGATCGGAGAGAATATCCCCGGTTTCATTGAGAATAGCGCCCAAGCGGGATTGTTGGTTGCATTCACGCGCCAGCATGCCGTCCAGCGCATTGAGCGCCATGCGTATAAATAAAATGAGGGGTAAAAGAATGAACAGTTTTGGTTCGGGGAAGATAAACAGCACAGCACCCGTGATAAAAGAAAGCGCCATCGCGGCCAGTGTGACGTGATTGGCGGTGACGCTTTTTTTATCTAACCAGAACATGAGCGGGCGTAAAAGCGCCTGGAAGGCAGGCTTTATCTGATAAAGCGTCATCATCACTCCTTGATAATTTGTTGATGCAATTATAGTGGATTAATTAACCATTACCTGCCTGATACTTGCCATTATTCCAAAATGAGATTTAAAAAACATTTGTTGATTACTTTTTCAACCACTTCCCGTTAATGCCCTGGACGTACTCCCCCGGTTTAGCGCGCGCCACCAGTTTTTGTCCGGCCATTTTTGCCACTTCATCAACAGGAATATTGTTACTCTCAGCCAGTTGCTGGTAGCTGGCGCTACGCGCCTTGTTTATCTCACTCACCAGCGTCTGGGTTTCAGCATCGGTTTGCAATGCCACAAGGTAGCCATTGAGCGTTTCACCCACCCGCCCCTGGGTTCTGGCTTCATTCAGGGTCAGCGCAAACGCATTGGCGCTCAGTAAACTCAGGAGCAACAGGGTCACTTTAAGCGTTTTTTTCATCGTCACCTCAGAATAAATCACTGCGTGATTTCAACAGGCTCTCGACGTCTTTATCGACTTTGATATGGATCTCATGCTCGATTTTGACGTTCATATTGATGGTGATGGGCTCTTTCGGCGCCGCGACTTCAATACGCGGGGTGCACCCGATCAGCAAAGATGACGCCAGCAGTCCCAGCATGGCTGCAATAGTTTTCATTGTTGTTCCTCACATTCCTTGCCTTCCCGGCAATGGGTTTCTGGCAGCGCTGCATGTTGTTCAAGCCATGCCTGTAAATTGTCGCCAAAACGCAAACTGCGCCATAACGTAAAGACGTTTTCTTCATGGGTGTAATTCAAATTGACCGTCCCGACTTTGCCATCTACCCGACTATTGCCGGTGACGGCTGCCTGCATGGTTAATACGCCAAGGTTATCAAGATTTATTTTCGTCCAGGAACGGGTGATTTCCATATAACGCAGCCAGTTAATCGCCGCCCCGGCCGCCATATTGTCTTTGACCACCGCATCCGCCGTGTCTTTGTCGATGCGCAACGTCATCGGTCCCGGGTTGGTCAGCCAGCCGTCTTTGATGATCCACTTTTCATTGGTTAACCAGAGCGGCAATGCGCCGCTGACCGGGCCGGACATGGCAAACTGTTTGGGATTAACCGCGCTAATCAGCTCGCTGGACGAGATATTCTGCACCCGCACTAATGCCGGATCGTGCTGCGGCATACGCAGTTGCTGCATCACTACCTTGCCGCCCAGCAAATCGGCGCTAACATCGCTCAACAGTAAGGGATTATCTTCGCTCCAAGGATAGCCACCTTGCAGATCGGCGGTGATATTTTTCACCGTGACCTGGTTCACCACCTCTGCAATACGCAATGAAATCGGCCCGCGTGTGCCCAGTTGCCATGCTCCTTCGCTAAAACGAAACGGCAGCACAAAATCGACGCCATTAATCTGGTTGTCGGGCATCCAGGCGCTACCGCCTTTTAATACGCCATGACCGCCTGCCTCAAAGCCTTGTTCTGCGGCGGCGGAGAAGGCAACCTGAGCATACAGTTCGCCTTCGCGCAGGTTCATCTTCCAGTCCGGTGGCACCAGCGGCTGAAATACGGTGAGTGACTGTTTTGGCCACCAGGCCTGACCACGCAAGCGGATCCCGTCCCAGCGACCGTTCAACTGGACCGGGCCAATGGCGCCAGCATGCAGTTGGCCTTTGAACTGGAATATCGTCGGGTCGCTCCCTTCTACGCTGAACTTCAGGGTTGAAGGCGGCAGAGTACTGCCTCCGGAGAAGGTGGTTTTCCCGGCGTCCAGCGACAGCGCCCCGCTAAACGTGGGCTGGGTTGGGTCTCGCCCCCACACGATCGGCTCATCCATCACCAGACGCGGATTTTCCACCAGCATGGTGCCGTATTGTAGATGGTCAAACCCGGTAGAAAGGTCAAACAGTTTGATGGTGTTGTCGTGCCACTCGCCTTTGCCTGCCACGTCCCAGCGGGCGTGCATCGGGGTAAAACTGCCCTCGCCCCAGTACCGCCACTGCCAGCGACCGGCGTCAGGCAAGAAATCATTAGCCAGACCATCGAGATGCAGCTCAAAACCACCCATCTGGTTTTCATGGGCGCGTAAAATAGCCTGTAACCGCCCGTCCACCCCGCGTTGGGTCACCTTGACGCCGGCCAGCGGCCAGCGAATTTCGTCGATATCCAGCGAGTCGATAATTCGCCCACGGGAACGCAACAGCGCGCCAGGCTCAAAAGCCAGCTGCGGATCGCTCAGACTGCCGCTGAGACTCGCGGGTAGCATCGCATAAAAGATCAGATCGCCCTGCTTCGCCTCGCCGGTCAGTTGCAACGGCATGTTGCTGTTGTCCATACCAAGCGTGCCGGGACCAAAGGTTAACACCGCGTTACCCTTGCCTGCATCACCCTGCGTCAGAATGTTCAAACGCCCGCTAGCTACCGCGTTTTCCACACCGGCCTGCCAGTTTTCGACGTTTAAGCCTAAACGACCACTTAACGGGAAGCCCTGATAGGGCCAGTTCCAGCGCCCGTCGCTCACCGTCAGCCGCTGGCGGGTGATTTCCCACGGCAAATCCAGCAGCGGATCGGCATTATCACGCGCCATCACAATCAGCTGTCCGCTGTTCTCTCGCCATTCCAGCTCTGCATCCACCAGCGTTGGCTCCTGCGGCAGGCTAAGGGTGGCAACCGCGTGACCGCCCACCGGCAGTCCGTCGGGCACCAGCGGCATCGTAAACTCCCCGACCAGCTTCACCGGTGGTTGCTCTTCAAAAGCCGCCACAGACAGTTCGTTGACCGTCAGATTTTGTCCGTGCAGACGTCCCTGAAATTTAACCTTTTCGCCCTGATAACTGACTTGCTGGATGGCAGGCGTCAGCGAAAGTGACAGTTTGCCCTGCCACTCCTGCCACGGAGAAAGAATGAGTTTATCGATGTTAATCCAGGTGTTGGGCAGCATGGATTGCCATTCTGCCAGCGTTTTCGGCGCGGCGGGCGATGGCTCCGTCTGCGGCAGTTTAGCCAGGCAAGCGGAATCCAGTTCAATACTGCCGACGTTCAGCAACCAGCGGCTGGGGTGGGATAAATCCGCCTCGGTGATACGCGCGAGTGGACAATCATCCACCAAATAGCGGAGTTCGGGAATATGCAGCCCATGTCGGGTAAGCCGTGGACTCTCGTCCAGCGCAATGCGCGTACCGACGGGCAACCAGATGCCCGCCAGCGTAGGAACCCACAAGCCCAACGTCATCAATAACGTCAGCGGCACAAGGGTCAATAATAAGAGTAGCGCCAATACGGCTTTATATTTACCCTTCATGGGTAGTTAATATCCTGATTTAGCGAAAATTTAAGCCGGTTTCGGCGTGTATTGTGGCATGTTTAGCTAAACATGCCCACCTTAAGAATAGATGCCATTGAAATATATGTAATATTTATAGGTTGTGAATAATTTAAATAAGTTATCTTTAATCAGAGAGATACCAAGGAAGAATATAACTATGCCCCACTTTCGTCTGGCCCTTATCCCATTGCTTACCGCATTTTGTCTGCCCGCGTTTGCCCACCCGACAACGCTGAATAAAGTCAAAGAAGCAGAAAGCCAGCTCATCGCACGAGTCGGTTATGCCGAGCTGGATCTCACCAGCGGCGAGATTCTGGAAAGCTATCGCCTGCAAGAGCGTTTTCCGATGATGAGTACATTTAAGGTTTTACTCTGCGGCGCGGTGCTCGCACGCGTTGACGCAGGAAAAGAGCGGCTGGATCGTCGCATCCCGTTCAGCCAGCGTGATCTGGTCGAGTATTCGCCGGTAACGGAAAAGCACCTTGACGATGGCATGACAGTTGGCGAATTATGCGATGCAGCCATCACCATGAGCGATAATACGGCGGCGAACCTACTGCTTACGACCATCGGCGGTCCGCAAGGATTAACCGCGTTTCTGCGCACAACCGGCGATCGAATGACCCGGCTCGACCGCTGGGAACCCGAGCTGAACGAAGCCCTGCCCGGCGATGAACGCGATACGACGACACCTGAAAACATGGCGAAAACGTTGCGCCAACTGCTCACTGGCAAAATCTTGACGACAACATCACAGCAGCAACTCACCCACTGGATGGTGACGGATAAAGTCGCGGGACCGCTGTTGCGCTCGGTACTTCCGGCAGGCTGGTTTATAGCCGATAAAACAGGTGCCGGGGCACGCGGTTCTCGCGGTATTGTCGCGGCGTTAGGGCCGGACGGTAAGCCTTCCCGTATCGTGGTGATTTACATCACCGAAAGCCAGGCAACAATGGAGGCGCGAAACAGGCAGATTGCGGGGATTGGGGCGACGCTGATCCAACACTGGGATGAGTAAAATTGCCTCAAAACAACGGTACGTTGTTACGCGTGCCAGCGGAAATATAAAAAATCAGGGAACTGAGTTGAGTCATCTGCAGTGCATCACGCGATTCCCCGTTGTTCTGTCTGCTCTTAAGACATCATATTAACGGGGACGCGGAAGCGTTCAAACTCAGTGATGGCGCAGTTGTCCATCGCTATGTTTAGGTCCGATACGACCTGCTTCTATCAGAATTTCCTCTATGAGCTCTTCGAGGCACGCCTTGCCATGATGATCGCAGACAAGATGCACCTGCCGGGAAATTTCTTCAGGTTTCATACCATCACATAATGCAGCCTTCAGCATTAAGGTGGCCCAGCGTTTTGCTTCAGAGTGAGTTAACATGACCCCTCCCGATATGTGTTACCTGTATAAGCGTAGCTGCCTGGAGGCAATTCACCTGGCTTTCTTCCGGGTGCCATAACACCACCACCTTGAGTAGCCACTGGTTGCATATAGAATTTTCGATAGATGAATGCCCCCAGGACGCGCCAAAGAGTACATAGACTAAGACTCGTGCTTTAAATCCAGCAAGGTGCCCACATTAACAACAGATGCTCTAGAATTATTCATTATATCTATGACTATCAATTGTTTTTTGGATTTTGTAAAATAATTTGAATTGGATTAATGTGATTTCAGAATCACTGGAGAAAGTCTTATGAAACTCGCCATCTATAGTACAAAACAGTACGACAAGAAGTACCTGCAACAGGTTAACGAGGCTTTTGGTTTTGAACTTGAATTCTTTGACTTTCTGCTGACCGAGAAAACGGCCAAAACAGCCCATGGCTGCGAAGCCGTGTGCATCTTCGTCAACGACGATGGCAGCCGCCCGGTTCTGGAAGAACTGAAAAAGCACGGGGTGAAGTACATCGCCCTGCGCTGCGCCGGATTCAATAACGTCGATCTGGACGCCGCCAAAGAGCTAGGTTTGCAGGTTGTGCGCGTCCCGGCCTATTCGCCGGAAGCGGTCGCCGAGCATGCGATTGGTATGATGATGACGCTGAACCGTCGTATCCACCGCGCGTACCAACGCACTCGTGACGCCAACTTTTCTCTGGAAGGCCTGACTGGTTTTACCATGTACGGTAAAACCGCCGGGGTGATCGGTACCGGTAAAATTGGTATTGCCGCGCTGCGGATCCTGAAAGGCTTTGGTATGCGCTTGCTGGCGTTTGATCCCTATCCAAGCGCTGCGGCTCTTGAATTAGGCGTTGAATATGTCGATCTCAGCACGCTGTTTGCGGAGTCAGACGTCATTTCCCTGCACTGTCCGTTAACGCCGGAAAACTATCATCTGCTCAATGAAGAAGCCTTCGCGCAAATGAAAAGCGGCGTAATGATCGTTAACACCAGTCGCGGGGCCCTGATCGACTCACAGGCTGCCATTGATGCCCTGAAAAACCAGAAAATTGGTTCTTTGGGTATGGACGTGTATGAAAATGAACGCGACCTGTTCTTTGAAGATAAGTCCAATGATGTTATCCAGGATGACGTATTCCGTCGCTTGTCTGCCTGTCATAACGTGTTGTTCACTGGGCACCAGGCATTCTTAACGGCCGAAGCGTTAACCAGCATTTCGGAAACGACCTTGCAGAATCTGGCTCAGATTTCCAAAGGCGAAACCTGCCCGAATGCCCTCTTCTGAAAACGCCGCTCCCCTGCCATCAGGGGAGCATTTTCAGATAACCCCTGATGATAAATCCGACAGTATCATTATTATATTGATTGTATTCCCGTCACTAACGTAGAGAAATTCAATGAAGAAAATTGTCACGTTGATTGCGCTCAGCATGCTTATGGCTGGCTGTGTGAGCAATGGAAAAGTTTCCGTTAATCGCGAACAGTTACAGCACCACCGTTTCGTTCTGGAGAGCGTGAACGGCAAACCGGTCACCGTTGCGAAAAATCAACCCGAATTGAGTTTTGGTGAAAATATGACGGTGTCGGGAAAAATGTGTAATCAATTCACGGGCCAGGGCAAGCTGTCTGACGGCGAATTGAAGGTGAAAGACCTGGCGATGACCCGCATGAAGTGCGCCGACCCACAGCTGAACACACTTGATGGCGTTATCAGCGACGTGTTTAAGCAAGGCGCACAGGTCGATTTGACGGCTAACCAGTTAACACTGGCGACGGCAGAGCAAACACTGACGTATAAACTGGCAGATTTAATGTAATTAACGCGGAGACTTAATAGTTCCCGCAACTCCCGGCGGCAAGCGACTGTTCACTGCAGCGTTTGCCGTTAGGTAAAGCACACATCCCGATGGCGGAACCATCCAGTTGACGTGCAATCGACAACGAACCGCCAATCATAGCGCAGTTGGCCTCACCAGAACCCGACATTGCAGCCTTCATGCCCGGCGCGACGTGCGCGGCCGTTGCCTGCTGAACAGGTTCACTGCTGCAAGCCGATAATAATAACGCGGCACACCCTACCCAAAACGCTGCGCGCATCTCACTCCCCTCTCAAAAATAACCCAACGACACAGCCCTAAATAATAGGCAGCAGAAACACTGTCGTCGAGAGGTAAAGTGCGCATTTATGCGCCCTGTTTACATTTTCTGGCAATTTTTTGACGGCTCCTTTGATCAAACCATTCATTCTGTTTATTACAGGGACACAAATGCGAAAATGTGTCCAGATGGCTTTTGCTAAAATAGAAAGATAACTACAGGACTCGCCGCCGTTTTGCGGGTCCCTCTTTTTGCGCAATGTAAGGGTGTCAGTATGCAAACAATTGACGGTAATGGTGCGGTTGCTTCGGTTGCATTTCGTACCAGCGAGGTTATCGCCATCTACCCGATTACGCCGAGTTCGACGATGGCGGAGCAGGCCGATGCCTGGGCCGGTAATGGGCTTAAAAATGTCTGGGGAGATACCCCGCGCGTCGTGGAAATGCAGTCGGAAGGCGGTGCAATAGCAACTGTTCACGGCGCATTGCAAACCGGGGCGCTGTCTACATCTTTTACCTCATCGCAAGGTTTATTGCTGATGATCCCGACGCTGTACAAACTGGCCGGTCAACTGACGCCGTTTGTATTGCATGTTGCGGCACGTACGATTGCCACCCATGCGCTGTCGATTTTTGGCGACCATTCCGACGTGATGGCCGTTCGCCAGACCGGCTGTGCGATGCTGTGCGCCAGCAGCGTTCAGGAAGCGCAGGATTTTGCCCTGATTTCGCATATCGCCACGCTGAAAAGCCGCGTCCCGTTTATTCATTTCTTTGATGGTTTCCGCACCTCACATGAAATCAATAAAATCGTACCGCTGGCCGATGACACCATTCTTGGACTGATGCCGCAGGCGGAGATCGACGCCCATCGTTCTCGCGCGCTGAATCCGGAGCATCCGGTGATTCGCGGCACCTCGGCTAACCCGGATACCTATTTCCAGTCACGCGAAGCGACAAACCCGTGGTACAACGCGGTTTACGAGCATGTCGAACAGGCGATGAACGATTTCGCCACCGCAACGGGTCGCCAGTACCAGCCGTTTGAATACTATGGTCATCCGCAGGCAGAGCGCGTCATCATTCTGATGGGCTCCGCCATCGGCACCTGCGAAGAAGTCGTGGATGAGTTGCTTACCCGTGGCGAAAAAGTCGGCGTACTGAAAGTCCGTCTGTTTCGTCCGTTCTCAGCCCGACATTTACTGCAGGCCTTGCCGGAAACCGCACGCAGCATCGCCGTTCTGGATCGCACCAAAGAACCCGGGGCACAGGCTGAGCCGTTGTATCTGGATGTCATGACCGCGCTAGCCGAAGCCTTTAACTGTGGCGAGCGTGAAACGCTACCGCGTGTAATTGGCGGGCGCTATGGCCTTTCCTCGAAAGAGTTTGGCCCGGACTGTGTGCTGGCAGTGTTTAATGAACTCAGCCACGCCAAACCGAAATCACGCTTTACCGTCGGCATCTACGATGATGTCACTAACCTGTCACTGCCTCTGCCGGAAAACACCCTGCCCGCCACCGCAAAACTCGAAGCCCTGTTTTACGGATTAGGCAGCGACGGCAGCGTGTCAGCGACCAAAAACAATATCAAGATTATCGGTAACTCGACGCCGTGGTATGCGCAGGGTTATTTCGTCTATGACTCGAAAAAAGCCGGCGGCCTGACGGTGTCCCATCTGCGCGTCAGCGAAAAACCGATCCGTTCGGCGTATCTGGTGTCGCAGGCGGATTTTGTTGGCTGCCATCAACTGCAGTTTATCGATAAATATCAAATGGCAGAACGTCTGAAGCCAGGCGGTATCTTCCTGCTCAATACGCCGTACAGCGTGGATGAGGTGTGGTCACGTCTGCCGCAAGAAGTTCAGGCAGTTCTGAACCAGAAGAAGGCCCGTTTTTACGTGATTAACGCTGCCAAAATCGCCCGTGAATGCGGCCTGGCAGCACGTATTAACACCGTAATGCAAATGGCGTTTTTCCATCTGACACAAATTTTACCCGGTGATAGCGCACTGGCGGAACTGCAGGGCGCAATTGCAAAAAGCTACAGCAACAAAGGTCAGGATCTGGTTGAACGTAACTGGCAGGCGCTGGCGCTGGCACGTGAGTCGGTCGCCGAAGTGGCTCTTCAGCCGGTTGATCCGCACAGCGCCAACCGACCGCCAGTGGTCTCCGATGCCGCGCCTGATTTTGTGAAAACCGTGACGGCGGCGATGCTCGCGGGTCTGGGTGACGCACTGCCCGTCTCCGCACTGCCGCCAGACGGTACCTGGCCCATGGGCACCACGCGCTGGGAAAAACGCAATATCGCCGAACAAATCCCTATCTGGAAAGAAGAACTGTGTACACAGTGCAACCACTGCGTTGCCGCCTGCCCGCACTCGGCAATTCGTGCCAAAGTGGTTTCCCCGGAAGCAATGGCAGACGCCCCGGCTAGTTTGCATTCGCTGGATGTGAAATCCCGCGATATGCGCGGTCAGAAATATGTTCTACAGGTCGCGCCTGAAGATTGCACCGGCTGTAATCTGTGCGTGGAAGTCTGCCCGGCGAAAGATCGCCAGAATCCCGAGATCAAGGCCATCAATATGATGTCCCGCCTGGAGCATGTCGAAGAAGAAAAAGTGAACTATGATTTCTTCCTCACCCTGCCAGAGATCGACCGCAGCAAACTGGAACGCATTGATATTCGCACCTCGCAGCTGATCACCCCGCTGTTTGAATATTCCGGTGCCTGCTCAGGCTGTGGCGAAACGCCGTATATCAAGCTGCTTACCCAGTTGTACGGTGACCGCATGCTGATCGCCAACGCAACCGGGTGTTCATCGATTTATGGCGGCAACCTGCCCTCCACACCCTATACCACCGATGCCAATGGCCGCGGGCCGGCCTGGGCGAACTCACTGTTTGAAGATAACGCCGAGTTTGGTCTGGGCTTCCGCCTGACGGTGGACCAACACCGCGTTCGCGTCATGCGCTTGCTGGAACAGTTTGCCGATAAGATCCCGGCTGAGCTGAATGATGCCTTGCACGCAGAAGCCACGCCGGAAGTTCGTCGCGAGCAGGTCGCCGCACTGCGCCAACATCTGCAAGGCGTTGATGGCGCACAGCAACTGTTAACCGATGCCGATGCACTGGTTGAGAAATCAATCTGGCTGATTGGCGGTGACGGTTGGGCCTACGATATTGGCTTTGGCGGGTTGGACCATGTCCTGAGCCTGACCGAGAACGTTAATATCCTGGTGCTGGATACCCAGTGTTATTCCAACACCGGCGGGCAAGCCTCGAAAGCGACACCGCTTGGCGCGGTCACCAAATTTGGCGAACACGGTAAGCGTAAAGCACGTAAAGATCTGGGCGTCAGTATGATGATGTACGGTCATGTTTACGTCGCACAGATCTCGCTGGGAGCGCAGTTAAACCAGACGGTGAAAGCGATTCAGGAAGCAGAATCTTACCCTGGTCCGTCACTGATTATTGCCTACAGCCCATGTGAAGAACACGGCTACGATCTCGCCCTGAGTCACGATCAGATGCGCCAGCTCACGGCCACCGGATTCTGGCCACTGTATCGCTTTGATCCGCGTCGCGCTGACGAAGGTAAACTGCCGCTGGCACTGGACTCTCGCCCACCGTCAGATGCGCTGGCTGAGACTTTGATGAACGAACAGCGCTTCCGCCGCCTGAATGCACAGCAGCCGGAGGTGGCAGAGCAGTTGTGGAAGGATGCGACCGCAGATTTGCAAAAACGCTATGACTTCCTGGCGCAGTTGGCGGGAAAAGCCGAAAAAAGCAGTACCGATTAATACGTTCAGTTAAGTATTAATCTGGAATAAAAAAAGCCCGAACAGATGTTCGGGCTTGTCAATTTATTCGCTGGCTAATCAATCTTATGACAACTCTCCAACGAAAAATAAAACGTGACAATAAAGGCATATAACCCGCGCAGAATATCTCAACAAAATTAACTTGTATAATATTTATTTTATATATTTAATCGTTAACTCATTCACTGCAATTATCATCATTTCCGTGGAATTATTTGTTTAAGATTTTACTTAAGACGTAACAATTCATATTTATCTCTTTACGGAACTTATCCTTTAGCATGCTTTTACACCCTATATGGGTAGTTGCAGGTAAATATAAAAACTAAAGGATTATTTCAATGAACAGAAAAGTACTGGCTCTCGTAATTCCAGCCCTGTTAGCTGCAGGCGCTGCACACGCTGCTGAAGTTTATAATAAAGACGGCAATAAATTAGATCTCTACGGTAAAGTAGACGGTCTGCACTATTTCTCTGATGACGCTGGCAGTGATGGCGATCAGACCTATATGCGTATGGGTTTCAAAGGCGAAACTCAGGTTAACGATATGATCACCGGCTATGGCCAGTGGGAATATCAGGTTCAGGCAAACGGTACAGAAGGTGATAAAGGCGATTCCTGGACTCGTCTGGCTTTCGCGGGTATTAAAGTTGGCGATTACGGCACATTCGACTACGGTCGTAACTATGGCGTGATGTACGACGTAGAAGCCTGGACCGATATGTTGCCAGAATTCGGCGGTGACTCTTACACCAAAGCCGATAACTTCATGACCGGTCGTGCCAACGGCGTAGCCACCTACCGTAACGCCGATTTCTTCGGCCTGGTTGATGGTCTGAACGTGGCGTTGCAGTACCAGGGCGCGAACGAAAATCAGTCACCGGAGCAAGAAGGCACCAATAACGGTGGTGACGATCGTAATATGAAGAACTCCAACGGTGACGGCTTCGGTCTGTCTTCTACCTACGATCTGGGTATGGGCGTCAGCTTCGGTGCGGCATACACCTCTTCTGACCGTACCAACGAGCAGGTTAATCACTCTACCGCTGGCGGCGACAAAGCTGATGCGTGGACTGCTGGCCTGAAATACGACGCGAACAACATCTACCTGGCAACCATGTATTCCGAAACCCGTAATATGACCCCTTATGGCGGCTCAGACGGTAGCAATAATACTATTGCCAACAAAACGCAGAACTTTGAAGTGACTGCGCAATACCAGTTCGACTTCGGTCTGCGTCCGGAAGTTTCTTTCCTGATGTCTAAAGGTCAGGATCTGGGTGTAAACGGTTCTGATGGCGACCAGGATCTGGTTAAATATGCTTCCGTAGGTGCGACTTACTACTTCAATAAAAACTTCTCCACCTACGTTGATTACAAAATCAACCTGCTGGATGAAGACGACAGCTTCTACACCCAAAATGACATCTCTACCGATGACACTGTAGCACTGGGTATGGTTTACCAGTTCTAATCTGTCAGCCCGCTGGAAACAGCGGGCTACTCTCCCGCCCCTACAGTGCAATTGCGTTTTATGTAGATCAAAACATTATATCTGTTGCGTTAAAACACATCCCTGATAGATGATATATTGCCTTCACACTCGCCGCAGAGGATGCCTGCAATGAATCATCACCCCGTTAAATCATCCCGTATTGCATCCGTCGGTTATGACGAATCATCCCGCACGTTAGAAATTCGTTTTCACCATACGGAAATCCTGCAATATCACCCGGTCCCGGCGCGTATCTTTCGAGATTTCCTGACAGTGGTCTCAAAAGGCCGGTTTTACGATGGCGTAATAAAAGGCAAGTTCCCTGAACTCAAAATAAAGTGATGCCAAAATGTGATCTCTGTCATTGTACATAAAGTGCCATTACGCGGTAAGCTTTAGGAGGATACTTAAACAGGAGGTTTTATGAACAGAACGATTCTTGTACCCATCGATATTTCAGACTCAGAATTAACTCAACGTGTTATTGCCCATGTCGAAGCCGAGGCAAGAATTGACGATGCACAGGTCCATTTTCTGACCGTTATTCCGTCATTGCCCTATTATGCTTCGCTTGGACTGGCCTACTCGGCTGAGTTGCCGGCCATGGACGATCTTAAGGCCGAAGCGAAATCTCAACTGGAAGAGATGATCAAGAAGTTCAATATCCCGGCAGACAGAATTCACGTTCATGTCGTTGAAGGTTCGCCAAAAGATAAAATTCTGGAGCTTGCCAGGAAATTACCCGCAGATATGGTCATTATTGCCTCGCACCGACCTGACATCACCACTTATCTGCTTGGCTCCAACGCCGCAGCTGTAGTGCGGCATGCGGAGTGTTCGGTTCTGGTCGTCCGCTAAGCTTTCTGGCCCGCACATCGCTGCGGGCTTTTCATTTCTACCTCTTTTACCCCGCGATTCCTGACCTAAATGTGCTGACATTTTTCCCGCTTATCCGTACCATACACGCCACAGTTTTTATATCAGACTTCTTTTGCCGGACAATCCGGCGTGATGCATTCTCTTCTGATGCCACACTATGAATTGAGCCTCTATTAAATGTCGCAAAATCAAGATATTAGCAAGAAAGATCAGTATAACCTGAACAAATTACAAAAGCGTCTGCGTCGTAACGTGGGCGAAGCGATTGCCGACTTCAACATGATTGAAGATGGCGATCGCATTATGGTGTGCCTTTCCGGTGGGAAAGACAGCTACACCATGCTGGAGATCCTGCGCAATTTGCAGCAAAGCGCGCCGATCAGTTTTTCTCTGGTTGCGGTTAACCTGGATCAGAAACAGCCCGGTTTCCCGGAACACATTCTGCCGGAGTATCTGGAACAACTGGGCGTCGAGTACAAAATTGTCGAAGAGAATACCTACGGAATCGTCAAAGACAAAATTCCGGAAGGGAAAACAACCTGCTCACTGTGCTCTCGCCTGCGCCGCGGCATTCTGTACCGCACGGCAACCGAACTCGGTGCCACGAAAATTGCGCTGGGACACCACCGCGACGATATCCTACAAACGCTGTTTTTAAACATGTTTTACGGCGGGAAAATGAAAGGTATGCCACCGAAGCTGATGAGCGACGACGGAAAGCATATTGTCATTCGTCCGCTGGCCTATTGCCGTGAAAAAGACATTGAGCGTTTTGCAGAAGCCAAAGGCTACCCGATTATTCCGTGTAACCTGTGCGGTTCACAACCGAACCTGCAGCGTCAGGTGATTGCTGACATGCTGCGTGACTGGGATAAACGCTACCCGGGCCGTATTGAAACCATGTTCAGCGCAATGCAGAACGTGGTGCCTTCGCATCTTAGCGATATCAATCTGTTCGACTTTAAAGGTATTAAGCACGGCTCAGCGGTCGTTGACGGCGGTGACTTAGCGTTCGATCGCGAAGAGATCCCGCTGCAACCTGCTGGCTGGCAGCCGGAAGAAGATGAAAATCAGCTGGATGAGTTACGCCTGAACGTGGTTGAAGTGAAGTAATTTATCATGCCGGATGGCGACGTAAACGTCTTATCCGGCCTACGACGTGCATAAACGCCTGTAGGCCGGATAAGTAGAGCGCCATCAGGCACTCCAACGGACATTTATTTCAACAGACGAACCCGACAGGTTTTGCCTTTAATCTTACCGTTTTGTAACTGCTTCCACGCTTTATGCGCCACGGACTGACGAACGGCCACGTAGACATGCATCGGATGCACGGCAATTTTACCAATGTCGGCCCCATCCAGCCCCATATCACCGGTCAATGCCCCCAGAACATCACCCGGACGCATTTTTGCCTTTTTGCCGCCATCAATGCACAGCGTCGCCATCTCGGCCTCAAGCGGCACAATTGAACCGTTGCCAGGTGCAGGTAGCCAGTTCAGCTTAAGTTGCAGCATTTCAGAAAGAATATTGGCACGCTGGGCTTCTTCTGGCGCACAGAAGCTGATGGCCAGGCCGCTGTTACCCGCACGCGCAGTACGTCCAATACGGTGTACATGCACCTCCGGATCCCATGCCAGTTCGTAGTTCACCACCAGCTCAAGCGATTTAATATCGAGGCCACGTGCTGCAACATCGGTTGCCACCAGCACGCGCGCGCTACCGTTAGCGAAACGAATCAGCGTCTGATCGCGATCGCGCTGCTCCAGGTCACCATGTAGTGACAGCGCACTTTGCCCCGCGGCATTCAACGCGTCGCACACGGCCTGGCAATCTTTTTTGGTGTTACAGAAGACAACGCACGATGCCGGCTGATGTTGACTGAGCAACTTTTGCAGCAACGAAATTTTGCCGTGTGTGGAGGTTTCAAAAAACTGTTGTTCAATCGCCGGTAGCGCATCTACCGTATCGATTTCAATCGTTAACGGGTTTTGCTGCACCCGGCCACTGATTGCGGCAATCGCTTCCGGCCAGGTCGCCGAAAACAGCAGCGTTTGGCGTGACGCAGGCGCAAAGCGGATCACCTCATCAATGGCATCGCTAAAGCCCATATCCAGCATGCGATCGGCTTCATCCATTACCAGTGTATTCAGGGCTTCCAGCGACACGGTACCTTTTTGCAGGTGGTCGAGCAATCTGCCCGGCGTGGCGACAATAATATGTGGCGCATGTTGCAAAGAATCACGCTGTGCGCCAAAAGGTTGCCCACCGCACAACGTTAATATCTTGGTATTCGGCAGGAAACGCGCTAATCGACGCAGTTCGCCCGCGACCTGGTCAGCCAGTTCACGTGTGGGGCATAAGACCAGCGACTGCGTCTGAAACAGCGCGGCATCAATGTGCTGTAACAGTCCAAGACCAAACGCGGCCGTTTTGCCACTGCCGGTTTTTGCCTGCACGCGAACATCTTTTCCTGCCAGGATCGCCGGTAGCGCAGCGGCCTGAACAGGCGTCATTTCAAGATAACCCAGCTCGTTAAGATTCTCGAGTTGAGCGGCAGGTAAAACATTCAGAGTAGAAAAAGCGGTCACAATTTAATCTCGCGGTAAGAACTTACAATTAGCAGGCGCGTATCCTCGCAGATCTGCGC
The DNA here is from genome assembly GCF_047467975.1 of Citrobacter sp. C348. Taxonomy (NCBI): domain Bacteria; kingdom Pseudomonadati; phylum Pseudomonadota; class Gammaproteobacteria; order Enterobacterales; family Enterobacteriaceae; genus Citrobacter; species Citrobacter sp. C348. The sequence goes on from NZ_JASJUJ010000010.1 coordinate 60,196, forward strand.
CCGTGATGCGACAATTTAATCGGTTCTTCATCCGGCGGTGGATCAGGCATCGGCTGCGGACGAGGTATCGGGTCAGGAATAGGTACCGGATCGGTCGGTACAGAGTCGGTGTTGAGTGTGGGCAACGGTAGCAATAGCGTGAGACGGGTCATATTCCCTCCAGTCATTCAGGTTGACTCTTTTAGGGTAGACGCTCATTTCCTGCAGGCAAAAAAAAGCCGACTAATCTAAGTCGGCGTCGTACGAATCAATTGTGCTATGCAGTAATTCAAAAAAGGAAGTAAGACAATATGGAGCGCAACGCCCATCGCTTGACGTTGCATTCACCTGCGAGAGAGATATTGCCCCGAATAGGTAGAGAGTTTATTGACCTCGCTCAAAATATTAAACGTTTTCACCCATCAGAGGCGGTAAAAAACGTTGTTGTTACAACCATTTACTACGATGCAACCATAAAGTAACACCACCAATCAGGAGCACTAACAGAATACAAAACAATGAGAAACCAAACTGCCAGCCGCCACCGGGAATTCCCCCAAGGTTAACGCCAAACAATCCGGTTAAGAATGTGCTGGGCAGAAAGACCATCGCCATCAACGACATGGTATAGGTTCTGCGAGCCAACGATTCCTGCATCACCTGCGCAATTTCATCCGCCATGATACCGGTCCGGGCAATACAGGCGTCAATCTCATCCAACCCTCTTCCCAGCCTGTCGGCGATATCCTGCATCCGGCGCCGCTGATCGTCGGTCATCCACGGCAGTCTTTCGCTCGCCAGACGTGCATAGGCATCTCGCTGTGGAGCCATATAGCGCCGCATGACGATCAGTTGCTTACGCAGCAGTGCCAGAAAGCCGCGCGGTGGGATTTGTTGATCGAGTAAATTGTCTTCCAGATCGATAATTTTGTCGTGCAGCTGTTCAATAAACTCACTGGCATGATCGGTTAACGCGTCACAGACATCCACCAACCAACTGCCACAGTCATTCGGCCCCGTTCCTTCTTGCAAATCGCTGATCACATCATCTAACGCCAGCACTTTACGCTGACGCGTCGAGACAATCAGCCGCTCATCCATATATAAACGCATTGCCACCAGTTGGTCCGGACGCTCATCCGTGCTGCCATTAATACACCGCAGGGTGATCAGCGTGCCTTCCCCTATCCGGCTGACTCGTGGGCGCGTACTTTCACCGGCCAGCGCATCGCGCACAATATTAGGAAGCAGAGGCGTCGTCGCCAACCACTTCGCGCTATCAGAATGGGTATAATTAAGATGCAACCAGCAGGGATGCTGAGCATCGATCACATCGTTATCTTCCAGCGGTTTTACTCCGCCCTGGCCATCCAGTAGCCAGGCAAACACGGCATCCGGCACATTAACGTCCGCTCCCTTAATGGCTTCCACAGCGCCTCCACAGTCATTCAGTCTTTTTCGTTAGTCTAGCCTGCAGATTATGTTAAGCAATATCTCATTATCCCATTGTGCTGAAATGATTCAGAAAAGTTAAATAAAATGAAAACGCCGACGACGTCGGCGCGGGTGACTACAGGATTAGAATGAATGACCGTATTTATCCCGTCGGCTGAGCCCCGAAGGTGTTACGGTGCCGTGAGATTGTGGGAAAAATTCTTTTTCCTGAGCGTTACTTAAATGAAATTTATGTGTTCGTGACTGCAGGTCGTTTACCTGATTTTTCAGAATGGCTGATGAATCCGATAACTCATCGACCATGGTGGCATTACTTTGAGTCACGTTTTCCAACTCTGCCAGGGCCTGGGTAATCTTAACGATACCCTTCTCCTGTTCCCGCGTGGTGGTTAATATCTCCCCCATCAATTGGTCCAATTTCCCGGCGCCGCCCACGATATCCTGCATGTTTTTTTCGGCTTCGCGGACAATAGCCGCCCCTTCGCGCACGTTGTAATGTGTTTCATCAATCAGCCGTTTAATACTCTTTGCCGCTTCAGCACTACGATGGGCCAGCGTCCTCACCTCTCCCGCTACCACGGAAAACCCCTTGCCGTGCTCACCTGCTCGTGCTGATTCCACAGCTGCGTTTAATGCCAGAATATTCGTCTGAAAAGCAATGCCATCGATCAGGGCAATGATTTCCGTCATCTGCTGCGCGCATTCGGTGATAGAGCGCATATTAGTCGCAACCTGAACCATTAATTCGCCACCCTGACAGGCGGAGTGTGTAGCGATATTCGCCTGGGCACTGGCCAGTTGTGTATTCTCAGCATTATTACGTGTACTGATGGCTATCTCTTCCATATTGGCGGAGGTTTGCGATAGCACCCCTGATTGCTGCTCTGTTTTAACCGACAGCGCTGCACTGCGCTCCGCAAGCTGTTCAGAGAGCGTCATCGCTGTACGTGAAGAAGTGCGGATTTCGCTGACTAACGCAGAAATATTACTCGATAAGCTGTTAATACCTGGAATAAGTCGCCCTGCGCAGTTATTACCAAACTCAGGAATACTGATTGCCAAATTCCCTGACGTGACCTCTTCAATGCTTTTCTTAACGGTGTTGATCGGTTCAACGAGATATTTTGTCATGTACCACCACAGACATAATATCGAGATCAGACTTACTACGTCAGTATAAATAATAGTATCAATCTCTGTGGATAATAATAACTCTATCACATTGATAATAAAAATTGTTAATGTCACAAATGAAATAATAAACGTCCTGACGCTTATATTCTTCAACATTTCAGCTCTGCTCACCAAGAAATAATATAAATACGGGTAATAATTTTTATAGCAGTTGCGATACAGATTACCATTCGCTTACGCAGAAACCTTAATTTTCAACTGGACTCTACCCCACTTTCACTTAAGGCGTATTATTACAGTTTAAATTTTCATTAATGCCGCATTTTTCTCTGCCAAAGCGGATCACCGCACCAACGTTCAGATTATTGTGATGAGGAGCACGCCACGAACACAAAATGCGCAAAAACATAAATATGGTGAATGCTTACATAAGCGAAAATAGAATATTTCCTAATTTGAGAGGTTCAAGCTAATACTCATGATGAAATATTAAGACTATTCCTGGTTTTATCGGGTTAACTTGACAAAATCTGCTAGATTTAACATCACGACTTTTTATCTATAGGTAGTACGATGTTGCACGTGTCGTGGGACCCTGTATTGATTGGGATTTCCTTTATAGTCGCGTTTATTGCCTCTTTCATTGCTCTCGACAGTGCGGGAAAAGTGGCGATCTCCAGTCGACGGGAATCGACCTTCTGGCGGTTATCCGGCGGTGCGACGCTGGGTCTGGGGATCTGGTCAATGCATTTTATTGGTATGCTGGCCATGAAAATGAGCATGCCGATAAATTATCATTTTGTACTCACCGCGTGCTCTTTCCTCATTGCTCTTGTTAGTGCAACGTTTGCCATCAATATCGCCATATCGGGTCAGACGCTATCAACAAAACGACTGGTTGTCGCCACGAGTCTATTAAGCACTGGCGTAGTGGCAATGCACTACGTTGGCATGGCGGCCATTGTTGAACATGTGGCAATTATCTGGGATCGCAGACTTATTCTGCTCTCGGTGGTCATTGCCGTCGTGGCATCAGGCGCGGGTTTATGGCTGGCTTTTCATTTGCGCCAAAATACCCGACGCGCGTTAATCAACCGTCTTATTGCCGCGCTCATTATGGCGCTGGCCATTGCGTCTATGCATTACACCGGGATGGGGGCTGCGACCTTTACTCACGTTGCGCACACTGCGCATGAGGGGATCTCCACGCTGGAACTCTCCATTTGGGTCAGCGCCATAACGATGGTGATCCTGGGGATAATGCTGGTGATGTCGATGGTGGACGCCCAACTACGGACATCACGACTGGCAGATAATTTGCATCAATTAAACTGTCAGCTTGAACATCAGGTCCACTTTGACCCGCTGACTGGGCTTGCCAACCGCACCCAGATCGATGCCTGCTTACTGGCCTGCATGCAGGACTCCAAACTGCATCAACACCCGTTTTCGCTAGTCTTTATCGACCTCGATCGGTTCAAAGTGGTTAACGATACCTGGGGCCATCACATGGGTGATCAATTGCTGATTGCCAGCACTCAACGCATCTATACCTGTCTCGATGAGACCATGACCCTCGCAAGACTGGGTGGGGATGAATTTATGCTGCTGGTTCCGAATAGTGGCAGAGAGGCTATCTCCAACCTGCTGACCCGTATTGCCAATGTTATCAAAGAGCCATTTACGTTATGTGGACATTCTCTTCGCGTTTCGTTAAGCGCAGGAAGCAGTATTTATCCTGAACATGGCGCAACGTTACATGAGTTAAAGGTGAAGGCTGATATGGCGATGTACCATGTCAAACAGGCCGGCAGAAACGGTTGGGCAATATACACGCCAGAAATGGAGGCAATCGCAGATACGCCACCGACGTTTTTACAGGAACTGTCGCAGGCGCTTGAGCGTAATCAATTCGAGCTATGGTATCAGCCTAAATATACCACAGGGGATCATACGCTGGCCGGTTTTGAAGCACTCCTTCGCTGGCACCACCCCGAGCGCGGCATGCTGCTGCCTGCTGAATTTCTTCCCGCGCTTGAGGAGACAGGTCTGATCATTCCAGTCGGTGACTGGGTTATTCATCAAGCCTGTTTTCAGTTACACCAATGGGCGTCGCAAGGCCATAGCCAGTGGACGCTCGCCGTTAATCTTTCATCCGCCCAGTTTGAACAGCATGATATCGTCGATATTGTCTGCAATGCTCTCGCGCAATATCAGCTATCACCGACACAATTAACGCTGGAACTGACTGAAAGTACAGCCCTTAAAAATTTAAAGCATAGCGTCGACGTTTTGAATGCATTTTCTGCACTCGGCATCACCATTTCTATTGATGATTTTGGCACCGGTTATTCAAATATCCTGATGTTAAAGTCACTCCCGGCGCGGGAATTAAAAATTGACAGAATATTTGTCAAAGATATTAGTGAGAACAGCAAAAATACAAAAATCGTGTCTACTATTATTGACATAGCCCACTCGATGAATATGTGCGTCGTGGCTGAGGGTATAGAGACACATGAGCAGGAAATACTCCTCACCCAGATGGGATGCAGAGTTTTACAAGGTTTTCTGTTTGCTAAGCCCCTGCCCGCACATCAGATCCATGAATTGATGCACACTGAAAGCAGCGTAAAACCGATACTGGCCGTACAGACGTTGTCTCACCAGGAATCAATATCGTTGTGAGACTGAAAAAGAAATATTAGTTGCCAGTCGGTCGGCAACATAGCCAATGAAGATAACGGGATTATCGATGAGCACAAACGAACTGCATTCACTGGATTTATTAACCATTCCGGTCTGGCTCGTTTCGCCCTATACCGAGGACCTGGTTTTCGCCAATACCGTAGCTCGGGAAATCATGCAAGCTGCGGATTTCTCTCGCCTCAGGAAGGGGGTGTTTTCGACCCATGCTCAGGCCGACTTAACCCAGTATCTCAGCGACCTGAAAAATCAGCATGACATTGTGGAAATCCTCACAGTTTGCCGGGACGGAGAGGAAATTGCCCAGGCCTGCCGTCTGTCCATCAGGACCCTGGCTAATGGCGGTGACGTCATTCTTTTTGAAGGTATTGAAACCCCGGCGGCACAAGGGCTTAAAGCCAGTCGTTCCGCCAATTACCAACGTAAGAAACAGGGATTTTACGCGCGTTTTTTCCTGACAAACTCGGCGCCGATGCTGCTCATCGATCCGTCTCGCGATGGGCTGATTGTCGACGCCAACCTCAGTGCGCTGAATTTTTATGGTTACAGCCATGACGTGATGTGCCAGAAACATACCTGGGAAATTAACATGCTGGGGCGTCACGTCTTACCGGTGATGCATAAAATTGCGCATCTGCCTGGCGGCCATAAGCCCTTACATTTTGTCCACAAACTGGCCGATGGCAGCACTCGTCACGTGCAAACTTACGCTGGCCCCATCGAGATTTACGGTAATAAACTGATGCTATGCATTATTCACGATATTACCGAGCAAAAACGCCTTGAGCAGGAACTGGAACGGGCTGCACTGCGTGACGCCTTAACCGGATTATTCAATCGCAGGCATTTTTATCACATCACTGAAGCTGAACAAACGCACGCTATGCCGCTGACGCAGGACTATAGCTTGTTACTGATCGACACCGATCGTTTTAAGAGCATTAACGATCTCTTCGGTCATTTGAAGGGCGATGAGGTGCTTTGCGCGCTGGCCCGCACGCTGGAAGCCTGCGCGCGTAAAGACGATCTGGTCTTTCGTTGGGGAGGTGAAGAATTTTTGCTGCTCCTGCCACGTACATCTCTCGATGTTGCACTTAATCTGGCAGAAACCCTACGTGCGACGGTTGCCCGTGTCAGCCTCCCGGGCCTTCCCCGCTTTACCGTCAGCATCGGCGTGGCACGACACGAAGCGAATGAAAGCATTGATGAATTGTTCAAACGCGTGGACGACGCGTTATACAAAGCCAAGAACGAAGGCAGAAACCGGGTGCTGGCAGCCTGAGATCGCAGCCGTTAACGACTGCGTTTTGCATGGCGCTCCCAGTTTTCCTGTTTGGCCTGCGCCGTTTTGCGAAGTGCAACATAACATGCCCCGCTACCACCATGGTGCGGCAGTGCACTGCAGTACGCCTGCACGTCGTCAAACTCCGTCAACCAACGCGCCACGTAGCTGCGTACGATATTGGCATGGGAATTATCGTCTCGTCCCTTGCCATGAATAATGAGGACGTTGCGCAGCCCCTCCTGTAGGGCCTGATGGATAAAACTGAATAACATCTGACGACATGTTTCGACCGGCTGACGCAAAAGATTGAGACTCGCCTGCTGGGGATACTTTCCGCTCCTCAGCTTATCGGTAACGCCCTGCTGTAACCCCTCGCGATGAAAAGCCAGCGGTTCGTTCAACGGTACGATCTCCAGAAAACCCGTCGAGAGAAAATTATCCAACTGCAGCGTATCAATACGCGCTGGCGCACGAGGATTGCGCGAAGGCTGCCAGTGGATATCAGTACAGCCTTTCAGAGGTTCAACATCCCCCATAGCGTCCAGAAACAATGATGCGTCATCAGGGTTCATGTTTCATCCTCCAGCATTTTGCGACGGTCATTATCATAACTGCGCACTATTATACCGACAACTATACCGACAACGGTTTACAGCTATTTCCAATAATCAGGCGATTCTACTCGGTGGTTTAAGTCGTGGATCTTAGGGGGTATAGCTGTGAATATCCTTGGCGTGATAAGGTGTAAGCCCGCCAGATGACACGGGTATTGTCCCGCCGGTATTGAGAGAAACGGATGCTTAATTTACTTGAAGACACCATTGCAACACCGCTAGGTCCACTGTGGGTGATTTGCGATGAACAATTTCGCCTGCGCGCCGTCGAATGGGATCAGCACAGCGATCGTATGGAACAGCTGCTGGATATTCATTATCGCGCTGAAGGCTACCAGCGCATTGCCGCAAAAAACCCCGGGGGGTTAAGCGATAAGTTGTCTGAATATTTCGCGGGGAATCTGGGCATTATTGACACACTGGAAACGGCCACCGCAGGTACCCCGTTTCAGCGGGAAGTCTGGCAAGCACTACGCGCGATCCCCTGTGGTCAGGTGATGCACTATGGGCAACTGGCCGAACAACTGGGGCGTCCCGGTGCCGCCAGGGCCGTGGGTGCGGCAAACGGTTCTAACCCAGTCAGCATCGTTGTTCCCTGCCATCGCGTGATTGGACGCAACGGTACCATGACCGGATATGCAGGTGGTGTGCAGCGAAAAGAGTGGTTATTGCGCCATGAAGGCTATTTGCTACTCTAGAATCCAGGCAATTAATGCCTTATTCATCACACTTCTACATAAAGCAACCGCAGATAAAGTGCGGTTAATCAAACAGATACAAACATTCAACTCGCTTATGCCTGAATTATTCTCTCTTAGGGGTAGGTCAGGCTTACGTGCTCACCAAAAAGATGTTAAAATTGACAAATATCAATTACGGCTTGAGCAGACCTATGATCCCGGAAAAGCGAATTATACGGCGCATTCAGTCTGGCGGTTGTGCTATCCATTGCCAGGATTGCAGCATCAGCCAGCTTTGCATCCCGTTCACACTTAACGAGCACGAGCTTGACCAGCTCGATAATATCATTGAGCGCAAAAAGCCTATCCAAAAGGGGCAGACGCTCTTTAAAGCAGGCGATGAACTTAAATCACTCTATGCTATCCGCTCCGGAACGATTAAAAGCTATACCATTACCGAACAAGGCGATGAGCAAATTACCGGTTTCCATCTGGCCGGCGATTTAGTCGGTTTTGACGCCATCGGTAGCGGTCATCATCCGAGCTTTGCACAGGCGCTGGAAACCTCAATGGTCTGTGAAATCCCATTCGAGACCCTGGACGATCTGTCCGGTAAGATGCCGAATCTGCGTCAGCAGATGATGCGTCTGATGAGCGGCGAGATCAAAGGCGATCAGGACATGATCCTGTTGCTGTCGAAGAAGAACGCAGAAGAACGTTTAGCGGCCTTCATCTACAATTTGTCCCGTCGTTTTGCCCAACGTGGATTCTCGCCTCGCGAATTCCGCCTGACCATGACTCGCGGAGATATTGGTAACTATCTCGGCCTCACGGTAGAAACCATCAGTCGTCTGCTGGGTCGATTCCAGAAAAGCGGCATGCTGGCGGTGAAAGGCAAATATATCACTATCGAGAATAGCGACGCGCTGGCTGTTCTTGCTGGCCATTCACGCAACGTAGCGTAATCGTTCTGCAAGCATCGCTATTACCCTTCTGTCACATCGCTAAATGTTCCCAATTTAACGATCTGGCAGAAGGTTCTCTTCTGCTCTAATCATCATTCATCGACTCTTTTCCGCTTTGCCCGTCTGGTATCCGTTTTCTGCTTACAACAAATGCATCCGCTATGAGTCAGTCACAATACAAAGGAATGTTATGAATTATATTCAAAGGGAAAAGCAGTGCTCAGCTCTGCAATTACATACAAGTCTGGACGCTGACCTGAAGGGCTATCAATGGGCGCGTGATCATGTCGGTCAATCTGGCGCAGCCATTTACCGATTGTATAGTAAAGCTGGTGCGCCGGAATTGTACCTGAAGCAAGGTAGAGGGACCGTTGCCGACGATATTACAGATGAAATGATCCGACTTAACTGGCTGAAGGCTTATTTACCACTTCCGGCTATCAAGCATTTTACCCGCACAGGGGATGAAGCGCTGCTACTCACAACAGCGATACCCGGCAAGACTGCGTTCCAGATGTTAGAAGAATACCCTGCTGCACAGAATAGTATTGTTGATGCACTTGCTGTATTCCTGCAGCGGTTACACCAGATCCCTGTAAGCCACTGTCCTTTTAACAGCGATCATTTGTTTCGGCTCGCATTGGCGCAAACACGAATGAATAGCGGTCTGGTTGATGCTGATGATTTTGATGATGAGCGCAAGGGGTGGTCTGTTGAACACGTCTGGAATGAGATGCAGTCCCTTTTACCCTTCTCGCCCGACTCCGTGGTGACGCACGGAGACTTCTCACTGGATAACCTTATTATTAGCCAGGGTGAAGTGGTGGGTTGTATTGATGTTGGTCGCGTTGGTATCGCCGATCGATACCAGGATCTTGCCATTATCTGGAACTGTCTCGGTGATTTTTCATCGTCTTTACAGAATAGACTTTTTCATACATATGGCATCGCAACCCCTGATCTGAAAAAGTTGCAGTTTCATTTGATGCTCGATGAGTTTTTTTAAATTGACGAGAAATCTCAACCCGTTCTGGCATCAAAGGGTTACAACGGCTAAGAACAGTTGCTCTCATTTCGTGGGATACGGACAAAAAACCGGGATTCTCCCGATTTATTGATCTGGCAGGAGGTTCTCCCCTGTTTCAATCCACATTATTGGGTTACTCTTTTAATGACAAACTGCGGTGACAGTTGTAAGGAGACCCTGTATGGCTATGTATCAAAACATGCTGGTGGTCATCGATCCGAACCAGGACGATCAACCTGCATTACGGCGAGCTGTTTATTTGCATCAACGGATTGGTGGCAAAATTAAAGCCTTTTTGCCGATCTATGACTTTTCCTATGAGATGACTACCCTTTTGTCGCCCGATGAGCGGACGGCAATGCGTCAAGGCGTTATCAGTCAGCGAACGGCATGGATACGCGAGCAAGCGAAATACTATATTGATGCAGGTATTCCTCTTGATATTAAAGTGGTCTGGCACAACCGTCCCTTCGAAGCCATCATCCAGGAAGTCATCAGTGCTAAGCATGACCTGGTCCTTAAAATGGCGCACCAGCACGACCGCCTGGAGGCGGTGATTTTCACCCCAACCGACTGGCATTTATTACGTAAATGCCCAAGTCCGGTGTGGATGGTCAAAGACCAACCATGGCCGGAAGGCGGGAAGGCGCTGGTTGCCGTCAACCTGGCCAGCGAAGAAGCGTATCACAACGCGCTTAACGAAAAGCTGGTCAAAGAAACGCTGATGCTCGCAGATCAGGTTAACCATACCGAAGTACATTTGGTGGGGGCTTACCCTGTTACCCCAATCAACATCGCCATTGAACTGCCTGAGTTTGACCCTAGCGTTTATAACGACGCGATTCGCGGACAGCACCTGCTGGCCATGAAGGCATTGCGTCAGAAATTCAGCATCGATGAGAAAGTCACGCACGTTGAAAAAGGATTGCCTGAAGAGGTCATTCCTGATTTGGCAGAGCATTTACAGGCGGGTATCGTAGTACTGGGTACCGTGGGGCGCACCGGCATTTCTGCCGCATTCCTTGGCAATACGGCGGAACAGGTCATCGACCATCTACGCTGCGATCTGCTGGTCATTAAGCCCGATCAGTATCAGACGCCGGTTGAACTGGACGACGAAGACGATTGATCACGCAGCAACCTGCCGGATGACGATGTCATCCGGCATCATAAGCGCTTAGTGCTTATCCTCGCCGCCAAGGAAATAGATCCCAAGCGGGATTGCCAGCAGAATAGTAAACACCATACTGTAGACGCCAATCATTGCCGATTGGATGGCATACATGGAAGCCGTCCAGTCAGACAGCGGGATATTGTACTGTTCAATCACCCCACCTATAGTGGCACGCGTCACCACCGATGCGGCGATGATAAACACCCCAAGCAGACACAACAGAAATTTTCTTCCCTTAGCTGTCTTCAGCTTAGCCATGATCATAGTCTCGTCCTTTTCTTGTGCAGATGAAAATATTGTCACTTTGCAATAACAATACCATGACATCAACTCACTGTCTGCTACATAAACTGCCTACGGGGTTGACACCCGCGTTATTCAACTGAAAATAGCGCTAATTGTATTATTTCTATCTCCTCATGATGAATGATATGACAGCCTGTTACAGGTAAAATACCTGAGGATCAGGATGTCAGATGATATTTTGCTAACACGGAGTAGCCAGGGAGAATCATGATCGCTAAATTGTTTATGAATAATGCCTTTAATCTGACGGTCATTCTCAGTTGCTGTGCAGCATTAGTGCTGATGAGCGTCTGGTTTCATCGTAGTGAAAAACACTGCAAAGGATTTATATTCCACGCGGCGCAGTTTTTCGTCTATGCCATTATTATCGGTACGTTTGGCAGCATCGCCAATAACGTTATCGACAGCTATAAACTGACATTTGTCTCGCCCAGCGTGGTCGATTTTCTTTGTACCTCGTTGATTGCATTGATTTTAACCACAAAGCTCTTTCTGGTGATTAACCAGTTTGAAAAAACGCAGATCAACAAAGGCCGGGACATTACCAGTGCGCGGATCCTGTCGCGTATTATTAAGATTACGATCGTCGTCGCCATCGTTTTACTGTATGGCGAGCATTTTGGTATGAGCCTGTCTGGCCTGTTAACCTTCGGCGGTATCGGTGGTATTGCTGTCGGTATGGCGGGGAAAGATATTCTGAGCAATTTCTTCTCAGGTATCATGCTGTATTTTGACAGACCGTTCAGCATCGGTGACTGGATCCGCTCCCCGGACAGAAACATCGAAGGTACGGTGACCGAAATTGGCTGGCGGATGACCAAAATAAACACCTTCGATCATCGTCCCCTGTATGTGCCCAATTCGATTTTCTCATCAATTAGCGTAGAAAACCCGGGCAGGATGAGCAATCGACGGATAAAAACGGTGATCGGGTTGCGGTATGAGGATGCCGATAAAATAAGCACGATTGTCGATGCGATCAGACAAATGCTGCAAAATCACCCTGGAATTGACCAGAAGCAGACCCTACTGGTCTACTTTAATGAGTTTGCCGATTCTTCGCTGAATATTATGGTTTACTGCTTCACCAAGACAACCGTGTGGCAGGAGTGGCTTGCCGTACAGCAAGATGTTTATTTGAAAATTATCACCCTGGTCCAGGAAAACGGCGCTGACTTTGCTTTCCCCAGCCAGACGCTGTATATGGACAATCCTCAGCCTCAGGCTTCTGCTCATTAAAAGGCATAAGGCGCGGAACCCCGCGTCTTATTAGTCTATCAATCAGGGAAGTTGGTTGTATTCTTCGTCGGCCACGGGTTCCAGCCATTCGTTCGAGGCGCCTGGAGCCGGGATTTCCACCGCGATATGCGCAAACCAACTCGCGTTATGCAACAATCTCAATTAAATTGCCGTCGGGATCGTGAATGACCGCTTCGTAATAGCCATCTCCAGTGGTACGCGGACCGGAGACGAGGATCCCCTGCTGTTTGGCGCGCATTGATATTGAGTCGACGTTCTCTACCCCACCAACAGAGATCGCCAGATGTACCCACCCGGTGGTGTTATTGTCGGGCACCACCTGGCTCAGGCTGGGTTTAGTCATTAACTCAATCGCAATACTCTCGCCAATTTTGACAAAATAGGATTCAAACCCGGGATTAGTTTTACTGGCGTATTTTTCGTTAATCTCACCGCCAAAAAAGGTGACCCAGAAACGGGCCTGCCGCTCGAGATCCTGTGTCCACAGCGCCATATGTGCAATCTTCATCACCTGCCTCTCTCAAATACGCCCATTAAGGGACATTGACAATACCAGTCATAATGCACGATCATGATTATTATTGCTCGATGTTTATTTTACCAGGAGTTTTTATGCTCGATTATGCTGCATTCCCGGAACAACGTCAGTCGCTGATTTATCAAATCCTGCAGGAAAACGGTAGGGTTGTCTGTTCCGAGCTTGCCGGTCGACTCGGCGTGTCAGAACACACAATTCGTCGGGATTTGCATGAGCTAAGTAAAGAAGGTGTCTGCAAAAAAGTGTACGGTGGCGCCGTCATTTCTTTGCCGGAATCTGAAGATATGTCGGTGAGGAAAACGAAAAATACGGCGAAAAAGAGTAGCCTCGCGCAACGCTGTGCCCGACTGGTCAAATCCGGCAGCTGTATCTTTATTGATAGCGGAACCACCAATCTGGCGATGGCTGAAGCGTTACCCGCCGAGCTTGCTTTGACCGTGGTGACTAATTCTCCGGAAATAGCCACCGCTCTGCTCAAGAAACCGTTGTACGATGTCATAATCCTCGGTGGCCCGATACAGCGCTCATCCGGTGGAAGTGTAGGCACCACCGCGATAACCCAGGTGCAGGGCATTTTGTTTGACCAGGGATTTATTGGCGGCTGCGCAATGGCACCGGAATCCGGTTTAACCGGGTTTGACTATGCCGACTGTGAGTTCAAGAAAGCGGTGATTAAGCAGTGCAATGAAACCATTGTCGCGCTGACGGCGGATAAGATCCCCGCAGTGGCCCGATATGTGGTCGCTCAGAGCAGCGAAATCGATGTGATAGTGGTAGAGGAAAACATAAGCAAACAGTATGGCACCGCTTTTCAGGCGCACGACATCCGGATTTATACCGTGTAACGCTCTCTCTGTGACGTCAACAAGTCACAGAGGCAAATAGCACAGTGCTAAATTTCGCCCCTGCCGTTAACGCAGTGATGGCTGACAGGTAATCCAGACGAATGTTTTGCGGACTTTCCTGCCTTTCAACCACCAAATACTCCTCTTTACCTGCCGTTGTTCGTGTCGTCACGGCTCTGGCATCAAAGACTGTGCCGTCGGTGAGCGCAATACGCAGCATATAGCGGTATAAGCAGGCGATCTCCAGATAATCATGAAGGTCGCAATCAACAGGGTGATACTTTTCTGTGGAATACATAACGGCCCCTGACCATTCGATCGGATGTTCGGGAAATTGCCCGCGCAACGCCCCGAACGCTTGTGTTATTTCAAGGCTTCGATAGGTGCGCCGAAGTTGATATGCAGCACATTGCCATCGATGACCAACGCCGGAACAGACTTCACGCCAGCCAACTCAGCCTCTGCCACCCGAGCAGGCTGTTCTCCCAGGTGAATGACATCAACCTCCACATCAGGGGACAGATGTTGTAGCAGCGTTTGTTCTGCGGATACGCACACCGGGCAACCAGCATGATAAAACCGGGCTTTGCTCATAATATCTCTCCTGTAAATTATAGTATCGATTCGATACTATAATTTATACTACGATAGATTTAGACTTTGTCAATATAGTTTTTAGTCGATACTATATGCCGAGGAGGATTTTGTTATGCACGACATGTCACTTTTCGACGTTATGGACAGGCTTTCCAGCCTGATGCGGATGTGGTTCCGCCAGCACCCGTTACTGTCGGATCTGCAACCGGTACAGCTCAGCGCATTAATGTATCTGGCGCGCTGCAACCGCTATTCCAATACGCCGCTCGGCGTGACGGATTACCTCGGTCTCACCAAAGGTACGGTATCCCAGTCGCTTAAGCTTCTGGAAACCAAAGGGTTGATCGTGCGCAAGCAGGATGATCGCGATAAACGCAGCGTTCATCTGCAGTTAACTGAGTCAGCCAACACCTTACTGGATGCGCTGCTTCCCCCCACATTTTTAGTGGCAGGCGAATCGGCAATGGGTGAACGCGCGACGCAGCTAAAAGAACTGTTGTTCGAACTACTAAGAGAAATTCAGCGGACCCACAATGTGCCAGGCTTTGGTCTGTGCCATAGCTGTCGGTTTCACCAAAAAATAAAGGGTCAGGGATTTTGTAATCTGACGAAAGAGGTGTTGAGTGAAGATGATTCAATGCTGATTTGCCGGGAGCACCAGCCCCCGGAATAACAGGAAAAGGCTGGCACGAAAATGCCCCAGCCGATACCAGATTTAATGCTTCTCAATATACATGCTGCGGCTGTATGCCACATCTTCAGGGTTGGTAATCGGATACCCCTTCAGCCATGGCTTAATTAAACGACCATTGGTGTACTGATAAATCGGAGCAATTGGCGCCTGCTCCATCAGTATTTTTTCTGCCGCATTATAGTCCGCATTACGGGCTTTTTCGGTGCTTTCCATCGTGGCCTGGGTCAACACTTTATCGTACGCGGGATTATTAAACCGCGAAATATTGCCCGTGTGAGTCGAGGTTAATAATGACAGGAAGGTAGACGGCTCATTGTAATCCCCCACCCAGGAAGCACGGATAACATCGAAATTACCGGTATTACGACTGTCGATGTAGGTTTTCCACTCCTGGTTTTGCAACTTAACATCAACGCCCAGGTTTTTTTTCCACATTGACGCGACGGCGATGGCAATCTTCTGATGGTTTTCTGACGTATTATACAACAGCGTCAGATTTAGCGGTTTTTGTGGTCCATAGCCTGCCGCACGCAGCAGCGTCTTCGCCTGCGCATTCAGCTCTTCCTGACTCATTTGCTCAAACGGTGAAGGTTCAGGCGTAAATCCCGCCGTAACATCCGGGGTAAAATGCCATGCCGGTTTTTCGCCGGTTCCGAGGACTTTTTCCGCCATCAGACGACGATCGATAGTCATGCTGAGCGCCAGACGCACACGTGAATCAGCCGTCGGACCTTTCTGAGTATTAAACGCATAATAATAGGTACCGAGCTGTGGCGGGGTATAAACCTGTCCCGGAATATCCTTCAGTAGTTTCTGATACATGTTCTTCGGGAAGGATTCTGTTATATCAATATCACCAGCCAGATAGCGTTTGGTCGCCGCAGATTCCTGGTTAATCGGCAGGAAGGTGACTTTTTGCAGCACGGTTTTGGCGTTGTCCCAATAATGCGTATTCGGTACCACCACCAATTTTTCGTTAACCACGCGGTCTTTTAATACATACGCGCCGTTACCGATTAAATGACCCGGCCTCGTCCACTCTTTACCGCTTTCAACATTGGCTTTCTGTACCGGATAAAACGCAAAGTTAGCCGTTAAATTTGCAAACCACGGCAGCGGTTTATCCAGCTGAATTCTTAAGGTTCGGGCATCTACCGCGTTCACGCCCAGCGTATCGGGAGTGGCTTTACCATCGATAATCGACTGCGCATTGTTGATCCCGGCCAGCGCCGCGAACCAGGCAAACGGAGACAGTGTTTTCGGATCAACCAGACGCTGCCAGCTGTAAACAAAATCTTGCGCCGTTACCGGCGTACCGTCGGCCCATTTGGCGTTATCACGCAGCGTAAACGTCCAGACGCGGTTATCGTTACTCTTCCACTGGGTGGCAACGCCAGGCACAATTTCGCCCTTTTCGTTTTGGTTAACCAGCCCTTCGAATAAATCACGAATGACCTGTATCTCGGGCAACCCGACGGCCTTGGCCGGATCGAGCGAAGCTGGTTCATCTTTGATATGACGCACCAGTTCTTGTTTCTCTGCCAGTACCGTACCGCTGGGTACATCCGCAGCCCAGGACAAGGAAATGCTGCTAACCAACAGCGCACAACAGGTTACTGGAACAGAATGCCGCATAAAATACCCTCAAATCTGGCCATTAAGTGAATGTGTAATTATTTGTATCGCCAGCAGGAAATGCAATTAACTTCGGACAAGAAAGTGATATTACACCTGAAAAGATAAGTGTGTGAAAACGATTTGATTATCCCTACATTTTGCACAACACTGCGAATAACAATTTATGCTTTCAGAGATGACTATGACCGTTACCCGTCCCCGTGCCGAGCGCGGCGCATTTCCACCAGGAACCGAACATTACGGACGTTCACTGTTAGGTGCGCCGTTAATTTGGTTTCCCGCGCCAGCAGCCGATCGTGAAAGTGGGCTTATTCTGGCGGGTACCCACGGTGACGAAAACTCATCAATTGTCACCCTGTCCTGCGCCTTGCGTACACTTAACCCTTCCCTGCGCCGTCACCACGTGGTACTGGCAGTAAACCCTGACGGCTGCCAGCTTGGTCTGCGTGCCAATGCTAACGGGGTTGATCTCAACCGCAATTTCCCGGCGGCGAACTGGAAGGCGGGTGAAACGGTCTATCGCTGGAATAGCAGTGCAGAACAACGCGATGTGGTGCTGTTGACCGGCGACCGTCCAGGTTCCGAACCGGAAACCCAGGCGCTGTGTCAGTTGATTCACCGCATTCATCCCGCCTGGGTGGTCTCATTTCACGACCCGCTGGCATGCATTGAGGATCCGAGGCACAGCGAACTGGGCGAGTGGCTGGCACGAGGGTTTGAACTCCCCCTCGTCACCAGCGTGGGTTATGAAACACCGGGGTCTTTCGGTAGCTGGTGTGCCGATCTAAACCTGCACTGCATTACCGCAGAGTTCCCGCCCATCTCTTCAGATGAGGCCAGCGAAAAATACCTGCTGGCGATGTCCAATTTGCTGCGCTGGCACCCTAAAGATGGAGTTGCCCGGTCGTAAAATGCAGGGCGGGCTGCACATCGTTCGCAAGCCAGGTCGGGCCGTCAAGATCGGCAAAGCAGACCTGCGGCGTAAGCGGTAAGGCGGCGTTGACAGCGCGCGATGTGCACAGCATACATCCCAGCATCAATGCAAAACCCTGTTCTCGGGCTTCGGTCGCCAGCGCCAGCGCTTCCGTCAGACCACCGGTTTTATCCAGCTTAATGTTCACCATCTCATAGCGTCCGTATAGCGCTTTCAGGCTACTGCGGGTATGGCAGCTTTCATCCGCACAGATGGGCAGCGGATGCACAAAATTCTCCAGCGCGGCATCATCCTGAGCGGGCAGCGGCTGCTCCAGCATGGCAACACCTAAGTCAGCCAATAGCTGACAGCGCGCGGCCAGACCTTCAGCACGCCAGGACTCATTGGCGTCAACAATCAGCGTGGCATCAGGAACCGCCGCACGGATCGCGACCATTCGTTCGCTGATTAAACGGGCATCCAGTTTGACTTTCAGTAACGTCGCCCCGTTTTCCCACAGGGCAGCAGCACTTGCCGCCATCTGTTCCGGCGTGCCGATCACCACCGTCTGGGCTGTCGTTATTGTCGCATCGAGTTCGACACCGACCTGCTCGGTCAGGGTTTGCTGCTGTTGCCGGGCACTTAAATCCCAAAGCGCGCAGTCGACAGCATTACGTGCGGCACCGGCAGGCAGTAGCTTTTGTAAATCTTCGCGCGTCAGTCCGTTTTCCAGCTGTGGGGCGATACCCATAATTTGCGCCAGTACCGAAGCATCGCTCTCGCCATAGCGAGGATAAGGCGTACACTCGCCGATCCCCTTCACGCCGTTTTCTTCCAGTTCGACCACCACCACGTGCGCTTCGGTCCTGCTGCCACGGGCAATTACAAACGGGGTGTGTAACGGCCAGGCTTCCTCATATACCTTCACTGTTCTCATTTGTTTTCCTTATGCAGTCCCGGAAGTGGATATCCGCAAATAGCGTTTGCCGTGTTAACTGTTGATGGCATAAACTAACCTCGACGTTAACTATATGTAAACAGGAAGATAACCATGTCACAAACCGTTCATTTCCAGGGCAACCCGGTTGCCGTTGCCGGCTCCATTCCTCAGGCAGGTAGCAAAGCGCAGGCTTTTACCCTTGTGGCTAAAGACCTGTCTGACGTTACGCTGGGCCAGTTTGCCGGCAAGCGCAAAGTGCTGAATATTTTCCCAAGCATCGATACCGGGGTCTGTGCGGCATCGGTACGTAAGTTTAACCAACTGGCGACAGAAATCGACAATACTGTCGTACTGTGTATTTCAGCCGACCTGCCATTCGCCCATTCTCGCTTTTGTGGCGCGGAAGGTCTGAGCAACGTGATCACTCTGTCCACCCTGCGTAACGCGGAATTCCTGAAAAACTACGGCGTTGAAATCGCCGAAGGCCCACTGAAGGGCCTGGCCGCGCGTGCCGTGGTGGTTATCGACGAGAATGACAACGTCATTTTCAGCCAGCTGGTGAATGAAATCACCAACGAGCCAGACTATGCTGCCGCTCTGGACGTACTGAAAGCCTAAGTCGCCCTAAAGCAAAAAGCCTCCATTCGGAGGCTTTTTCATCTACGTATTACTCTTCGCTTTTTTTCTGCTGACTCAGACCGTATTCACGTAACTTATTGGCGATTGCCGTATGCGAAACACCAAGTCGTTTGGCCAGTTTGCGCGTACTGGGATAATTCATATACAGCTGCGTCAGGACAGAGCGCTCGAAGCGGCTGGTAATTTCATCCAGCGACCCTTCCATCACCTCTTCCCCGACCGCCACCGTCGCCGCATCATAATCCGGTAATAAGATATCCTGTGGCCGCAGTTCGTACCCTTCAAGCTGGGTTAATGCCCGGTAGATAGCATTTTTCAACTGGCGCACGTTACCCGGCCAACCGTAGCGGGTTAACACCGTACTGAGATCGGCGGACAGTTTCGGGCGCGGCACGCCCTGTTCGTCGGCAAACCGCGCCACAAACAGCTCGGTGAGCGGCATAATGTCTTGCGGACAATCGCGCAACGGCGGCAGGTTGAGCGTCAGTACATTCAGACGATAATAGAGATCTTCGCGGAACAAACCTTTCTGTACCAGCTCCACCAGATTTTTTTGCGTGGCGCAAATCACACGGACATCAACGTGAACCTCATGATCTTCGCCGACGCGGCGGAAGGTCCCGTCATTAAGAAAACGCAGCAATTTGGTCTGCATGCTCGGCGACATTTCGCCAATTTCATCCAACAGTACTGAACCACCGTTAGCCTGTTCAAAGAAACCTTTTTTACCTTCCCCCGCATGACCAAACAGCTCGCTTTCTACCGCATCTTCAGGGATCGACGCACAATTCAGCGCCAGATAAGGTTTCGCCGCTCGCGGGCTTGCCAGATGGCAGGCATGGGCAAACAGATCTTTCCCCGTCCCGGTATTGCCGGTAATCAGCAGCGGCGCACTCAGCATGGCCAGTTTACGCGCCTGTTCTACCACGTGTTTCATTTTGGCGCTGACAGCAATAATCTGGCTAAAGGCGCTCAGGTCCTGGGTGGTCATGTTTTGCAACTGACGCCCCATGCGGATGGTGGAACGCAGCATCACCACCGCGCCGGTTAACATCTGTTCCTGATTTTCGCCCTGCAAATGGACAGGGGTTATTTCCATCAGGAAATTCTGTCCATTAATGACGACATGCTCGCTGTGGGAATCCTGCGGATTGCTCTCCAGCCAGCGCTGGAAGTTAAAGCCATTGATGAGTTGCGCCGCCGTGTGGTTGCGCATACGATCCTGAGTGTGGGCAAAAAGCTGGCAGCTCGCCGGGTTCGCCATCTCCACTTTGCTTTTCATGTCCAGTGAAAGGACCGGTTCAGGCAGCGCCTCAAGCAGCGCGCTCAGCGCCAGGTGTTCGCGTTCAGAAGGCATCCAGGGCACGGTGCGCACATCCGTAACACCGGCAATACGGCGGATTTCAGCCATCAGGCTGCTGAAGTTGGTGAACTCCAATTCCGCAAAATTAAGGTAGATTCGCCCGATGGGGTCGATCTCGATACCGCGTAAGTCAATGCCTCGAAGCACCAGTAAATCGAGTAATTCGCGGGTCAGACCAAGTCGGTCTTCACAAAACACTTCCAGACGCATGGGAACCTTCACCTAAACAAGGGATCATGTGATAGATGATAAGCCAGTATTTCGTTAGCAGGAAGGACTCTGTCAACAAATATTGACAGCACGCTGGAAAATTAGGCGCCGGGGCGTAAAGTTATACGATCGGCGCCCATTTTTACTCAGCTTTCACGCGCAGGTTTATTCTTTTGTACGGTCTCTTTGACCTGAGTGATCAGCTGGCGACGGAAATCACCGAGACGCGGTTTATCATCGTCAATCCACGGCAGCGGACGACACAGTTCCATCGCTTTAATCCCCAGACGCGCCGTTAACAACCCGGCGCCAATGCCCTGGGCAGCACGCGTGGATAAACGTGCAGCCAGATCCTGCGACATCCAGTCCATACCGACTTCGCGAACCAGTTCACTGGCCCCGGCAAAGGCAATATTCAGCAGCACCAGGCGGAACAGGCGCAAGCGGCTGTAATAGCCCAGTTCGATGCCGTATAGCGTCGCAATACGGTTAATCAATCGCAGATTTCGCCAAGCGATAAATGCCATGTCCACCAGCGCCAGCGGGCTGACCGCGATCATCAACGTAGATTCTGCCGCTGAGCGGCTGATTTCACGTCGCGCCTGCGCATCCAGCACAGGCTGCACCAGATGAGCATACAGACTCACCACTTCACGATCGTTTTGCGTTTCGTGTATAGAGGCATACCAGCGCTGTAGCGCCGGATGAGACTGGTCGATACCCGCCTGCTGTGCCAGCTTTTCACAAAACGCGCGCCCTTTGCCGGCGCCATGGCTATGCAACAAATCCCGCGCTTCATCACGCTCGTGCGCGCGCTGGCGTAAACGCCACAGCCGACGCCACTCCGTTGCCACCGAACCGACACCGGCGCCAACGATCAGCGCCCCGGCGACACACCCGCCCAGCGCAACCCAGTCCTGCGTTTGCCAGGCATTCATCGTCCACTGCACACCCTGTGCGACCACGCTGACGCCAAACAATGCCAGTCCGCTCATCACCATTTTGCGCCACAGGCTACGCTTAGGACGTAAAGCAGCATCAATGACCGCTTCAGCTTGTCCTTCATCTGCCAGCGGCTCGTCAAGTTGAGCCGGAGAAAAAGTCTGCGCTTGCGTATCGTCGAACATCTGCTGCGCTTTAAAGGCCGGACGTTGATCAACGTCCAGCGGTCCTGAGAAATCGATACGCGGTTTTAACGGCTCGCTCATCGCAATTTATCTCCTATTAAAAACTCCAGCGCGGCATCAAGACGAATGTGCGGTAAGGGCTTATCCACATCCATGACCTGCGGACGAAACGCTTCAAACTGAAAGCCCTGACTGTCCCAAAACGCCTGACCCGGTAAGCGTGCTGGCACCTCTCCCGGATAGACGGTTAGCGGCGCGCCGTCGCTCAGGCGGTTCCCCCGCAGTGCCGGGATCTTCTCGCCTTTCACATCGATCAATCCGCTGGTAGTGGCCTGTACCGACGCCAGCCCCAGACAATCCATGCTGATGCCTTCAAAGGCGGCATTTTGCCAGGCGTCCTGGATCAGTTGCTGCAGTAGCGACACCATGTTGGCATGCTGATCGACCGTCACGTGGTCGGCTTTGGTAGCGGCAAACAGTAACTTGTCGATCACCGGTGAGAACAACCGCCGGAACAATGTACGCTGACCATAATGGAAGCTTTGCATCAACTGCGTGAGCGCCAGACGCATATCGTTAAACGCCTGTGGTCCGCTATTGAGCGGTTGCAGGCAGTCAACCAGCACAATCTGACGGTCAAAGCGCAGGAAGTGATTCTTGTAAAACCCTTTCACCACTTTCTCGCAGTAGTAATTGAACCGATCGCGCAGCATGCCAGCGTTGGTGTGTTTATCAGCCTGCGCCAGTTTCGATTCGCCATACGCGTCAACGTCCGGCCACGGGAAAAACTGCAGCGCGGGTGCGCCCGCCATATCGCCCGGCAGAACAAAGCGCCCCGGCTGAATAAAATGCAGGCCCTGCTGCTTACACTGATGCAAATAATCCGTCCAGGCGGCGGCAATCTCCGCCAGACGATTTTCATCGGCGGGCGCTAAGGGATCTAATCCCTGACTTAACTGCCGCCATTTTGCCGACCATTCTGCCCGCTGGCCCTGCAATAACCCGGTCATTTGCCGCGACCAGCTCAGGTAATCCTGCGCCAGCATCGGCAAATCAAGCAGCCATTCGCCCGGGTAATCGACGATCTCCAGATATAACGTGGAGGTGTCTTTAAAGTGGCGCAGCAATGAGTCATTGGACTTATAACGCAGCGCCAGACGAATCTCACTGACGCCGCGCGTCGGTGTCGGCCATGTCGGCGGAGCGCCGTACAGCTGGGCCAGCCCTTCATCATAGGTAAAGCGCGGAATGCCAAAATCACGTTGTGGAACCCGTTTCACGCCGAGCAGACGCTCTTCGCGCACCGCGCTGAGCAGCGGCAGACGCGCGCCGGCATGAATATTAAGTAATTGGTTCACCATCGCGGTGATAAACGCGGTCTTACCACTGCGGCTAAGCCCGGTGACAGCCAGACGCAGATGCCTGTCCACGCCGCGATTCACCAGCGAATTGAGTTCATTTTTGAGTCGCTTCATCGCCATCCCGTTATGCTGAAGGAACCGTAGAAAATATAACAAACTGGAAG
Organism: Citrobacter sp. C348; assembly: GCF_047467975.1. Taxonomy (NCBI): domain Bacteria; kingdom Pseudomonadati; phylum Pseudomonadota; class Gammaproteobacteria; order Enterobacterales; family Enterobacteriaceae; genus Citrobacter; species Citrobacter sp. C348. The sequence continues at coordinate 83,810 of NZ_JASJUJ010000010.1, forward strand.
TAAAGATAGGGGGTAATTCTTATTTATCAACTACCTGAGGTCTAGCAGGCGACAAAAAATAATGCCGCCCGAAATAGATGTACATTGTGCGATTATTTGTTTTCTACTTTCGGAAGATCAATGCTTTTGATCCCCCCTTCATTTGTTACCTGTGTGTATCCCATCTCGGTAAGCATATCTTTCGCCTGTCCCGATTGCCGCCCGGAGTTGCAGTACAGTTTCACGGTGTCGGTCTTATCCGGAACCTCGGACGCGATGTGCGCTTTGAGATCTTTTAAGGGAATGTTGACGGCACCCTGAACATGCTCCTGCTGGTATTGCTCAGGAATGCGGACATCAATCCAGTGCTCAGCAGCAAATACCGGCATACCCATAAGCAATGCGAGCGCGAATACCCCTTTTCTCAACATAGTATCGTCCTGTTAAATGACCTAATTACATCTAACACTATATAACTGATCTTAAGAAAATATTGCGAGCGCACTATCACTGACCATAACGGCGGGATATTTTTTTGGCGACCTTGTTCAATAAAGGTTCAAGCATCAAAACCAGCAACATTTTCAGCGGGCGACGGGCGACGGATTTTACCGCCCAGCCAGCAACGCCCGCCGGACCGTAGCGAAGTGCCGTAAACAGAACCAGCTTACCTGCTAATTTAACACCAGGCTTGACCCTCTGCCCGGCACGTTGCCAGCGATTGTTCATCTCATTCCTCACAGTTGACGAAAGCGGCTACGCAATGTGAAGGTATCTGACGTCACATAACGTTCCATTTCCCGCAAACGATTTTCACTGGCCGCCAGTTCGCGGTCGACGGCATCCAGCAGTTCCCCGCTGGACGGTTGCTGTTCACCGGTTGCGACATTGTCCGGCATTGGATCCAGCACAAAAGTCAGTACGATATAGGCCACCAAGGTGAAAAAGGCCAGGCCAAAGAAGATCGACAGCACCACCAGAATTCGCACCAGCTTCACCGGCACGTCGAGATACTGCGCGATGCCTGCGCAGACCCCCTTCACCATGCCCTGCTGCGGAATACGCCATAATTTTTTGTTCAGGTTAACGCCTCCCATTAGCGGTCCCTCCAGTTAGGATGCTCAGCATCCAGAATGTCTTCCAGCGTCTGAATACGCTCACGCATGCGCTGCGCTTCAGCGTTCAGCTCCACTAAACGCTGCTGTTCGTTCTGCGACAATTCGCCGCGACTGGAACGGTTGCTGTAATGCAGCCATAACCAAATCGGTAAAACAAACAGCACAAAGATGGTTAACGGGATGGCCAGAAATAGCGCGCTCATGAGTACTCCTTACAGGTGATGAGCGGCGGCGCGTTCGGGCGCCGCCAGATATTATTATTGCTTGTCTTGCTGCATTTTGGCCTTCAGTTGCGCCAACTGCTCACTAATTTCATCATCCGCTTTCAGGTCAGCGAATTGCTGATCCAGCGATTTTTGTTTACCAAAGTTATGGCTTTCAGCTTCAGCTTCCATATGGTCGATACGACGCTCAAAAGACTCAAAACGCGCCATGGCTTCATCAAGCTTACCGCTGTCCAGTTGACGACGAACGTCACGTGAAGAACTGGCGGCCTGATGACGCAGGGTCAACGCCTGTTGACGCGCACGGGTTTCGCTGAGTTTATTTTCCAGCTCGCCTATCTCTTTTTTCATGCGTGACAGCGTGTCATCAACCAGTGTCACTTCATGTTCCAGCGAGGCGATCAGATCGGTAAGCTTCTGCTTTTCAATTAAGGCAGAGCGCGCCAAATCTTCTTTCTCTTTACGCAGCGCCAGTTCTGCTTTTTCCTGCCACTCAACCTGTTGCGCGGTGGCCTGTTCAATACGGCGGGATAGCTGTTTTTTTTCCGCCAGCGCACGCGCCGAATTGGAACGCACCTCAACCAGCGTGTCTTCCATTTCCTGAATCATTAACCGCACCAGCTTCTGCGGATCCTCAGCCTTTTCCAGCAACGCATTAATGTTGGCGTTCACGATGTCGGCAAAACGAGAAAAAATACCCATAATGTAATCCTCACTTACTGTTCTGATATCGGGCAATGCCCTGCTGCTGGATTAATGCAGATTGCGTGCCAACTCTACAACCTATTGATTTTGAAAATAATAGTTAATTTTACCTGATGGGGAAATTAGGGTACATTGGTGAATAACACTAACAAATGGTGAATTTCATCATGACCGGATACAAAGACAACCTCCTTGGCGAAGCCAACAGTTTCATTGAGGTGCTTGAGCAAGTTTCGCGGCTGGCACCGCTGGATAAACCGGTACTGGTGATCGGTGAACGAGGCACAGGTAAAGAGCTGATCGCCAACCGCCTGCATTACCTCTCCTCGCGCTGGCAAGGGCCATTTGTGTCGCTAAACTGCGCGGCGCTCAATGAAAACTTACTCGATTCAGAACTGTTCGGTCACGAAGCAGGCGCCTTTACCGGCGCGCAAAAACGTCATCCTGGACGCTTTGAACGCGCCGATGGCGGAACATTATTTCTTGATGAACTGGCCACCGCACCAATGCTGGTGCAGGAAAAACTGCTGCGGGTGATTGAGTACGGAGAACTGGAACGCGTCGGCGGCAGCCAACCGCTGCAAGTCAACGTGCGTTTGGTTTGCGCCACCAACGCCGATTTACCACGGATGGTCAATGAAGGGACGTTTCGCGCGGATCTGCTCGACAGGCTGGCCTTCGATGTGGTGCAACTTCCCCCGCTACGGGAGAGGCAAAGCGACATCATGCTAATGGCCGAGCATTTTGCCATTCAGATGTGCCGGGAGATTGGCTTACCGCTGTTTCCAGGCTTTAGTGCCCAAGCCAGAGACACGCTTCTGCATTACCGCTGGCCGGGTAATATTCGTGAACTGAAAAACGTCGTCGAGCGCTCTGTTTACCGTCACGGCACCAGCGAATTTCCACTGGATGAGGTCGTGATTGACCCTTTCAAACGTCACACCGTACAACCATCGGTGCAGGAAACTCACTCCGCACCGGTGACATTACCGCTGGATCTGCGCGAATTCCAGCAGCAACAAGAAAAGGCATTTCTGCAAACCAGTTTGCAGCAGGCAAAGTTTAATCAGAAAAAGGCGGCAGAATTACTCGGGTTGACCTACCACCAGCTGCGCGCATTGCTCAAAAAACATCAGATATAGCGGTTCCCTGGCCTGAATCGCACACATTTACGCCAGTTACCTGCAGACATTTTTACCTGACGGGCCGTTGTGCGATACACTTTGCACAACGACTCTAAAAACCTTAAAAATTATGCGCCTGGTTTTATCATCTCTGATCGTGATGGCTGGACTTCTGAGTGGTCAGGCTGCTGCCGCGCCTGAGCAGCCCACGCACGCTGATATTCGTGACAGCGGCTTTGTCTACTGCGTCAGCGGACAGGTCAATACCTTCAACCCGCAAAAAGCGAGCAGCGGACTGATCGTCGACACGCTTGCCGCCCAGCTCTATGACCGTCTGCTTGATGTGGATCCTTACACCTATCGCCTGGTGCCAGAACTGGCCGAAAGCTGGGAAGTGCTCGATAACGGCGCAACTTACCGCTTCCACCTGCGTCGCGACGTGCCATTTCAAAACACCGCCTGGTTCACTCCGACTCGTAAACTGAATGCAGACGATGTGGTGTTTACCTTCGAGCGAATCTTTGACCGTCAGCATCCGTGGCACAATGTTAACGGCAGCAGTTTCCCCTACTTTGATAGCCTCCAGTTCGCCGATAACGTGCAAAGCGTACGCAAGCTGGACAGCCATACCGTCGAATTTCGTCTGACCCAACCGGATGCGTCATTCCTGTGGCATCTGGCCACGCATTATGCGTCAGTAATGTCAGCGGAATACGCCGGGCAGTTGGCAAAACAGGATCGCAAGGAATTACTGGACCGACAGCCTGTCGGTACCGGTCCGTATCAGCTTTCGGAAAATCGTGGCGGGCAATATATTCGTCTGCAGCGTCACGACGCGTTCTGGCGCGGGAAACCCTTAATGCCGCAGGTCGTCGTTGATCTCGGTTCTGGTGGAACCGGGCGCTTATCGAAACTGCTCACCGGTGAATGCGACGTGCTGGCCTGGCCTGCTGCCAGTCAGCTCAGTATCTTACGTGATGATCCACGTTTGCGCCTGACACTGCGACCAGGGATGAACATTGCTTACCTGGCTTTCAATACCAATAAGCCCCCGTTGAACAACCCGGCCGTTCGACATGCGCTGGCACTGGCCATTAACAACCAGCGGCTGATGCAGTCGATCTATTACGGTACAGCAGAAACCGCCGCATCTATTTTGCCGCGCGCCTCGTGGGCGTATGACAACGAAGCTAAAATTACAGAATACAACCCGGCAAAATCCCGCGAACAGTTAAAAGCACTGGGGCTGGAGAACTTGACGTTACAGCTTTGGGTACCGACCAGCTCCCAGGCCTGGAACCCCAGCCCGCTGAAAACCGCCGAGCTGATTCAAGCAGACATGGCGCAGGTTGGCGTGAAAGTGAAGATTATTCCGGTGGAAGGTCGTTTTCAGGAGGCGAGATTAATGGATATGAACCATGATCTGACGTTGTCCGGTTGGGCGACAGACAGTAACGATCCTGACAGTTTTTTCCGTCCGCTGCTTAGCTGTGCCGCCATCAATTCGCAGACCAACTTTGCCCATTGGTGCAATCCTGAGTTTGACAGCATTCTGCGCAAAGCGTTGTCGTCGCAGCAGCTCTCGTCACGCATTGATGCATATGACGAAGCGCAAACGATCCTTGCGCAAGAGTTACCCATCCTGCCGCTGGCCTCTTCACTGCGTTTGCAGGCCTATCGCTATGACATCAAAGGTCTGGTACTCAGCCCGTTCGGTAATGCCTCCTTTGCCGGCGTATCCAGGGAAAAGAAAGACGAGGTAAAAAAACCATGATTATCTTTACCCTGCGTCGCTTTCTATTGCTCCTGGTCACCCTGTTCTTCCTGACGTTTATCGGGTTCAGCCTGAGTTATTTTACCCCCCATGCTCCTCTGCAGGGTGCGTCGCTGTGGAATGCGTGGGTATTCTGGTTCAATGGCCTCATCCACTGGGATTTCGGTGTATCCAGCATCAACGGACAGCTGATCTCGGAACAGTTGAAAGAAGTGTTCCCTGCCACAATGGAATTGTGCGTTCTCGCCTTCGGTTTTGCGCTAATGGTCGGTATCCCGATTGGCATGCTGGCGGGAATTACGCGCAATAAATGGCCGGATCGTTGCATTAGCGCCATTGCCCTGATGGGCTTTTCTATCCCCGTTTTTTGGCTGGCACTATTACTGACATTGTTTTTCTCGTTAACGCTCGGGTGGCTGCCGGTGTCTGGCCGCTTTGATCTGCTTTATGAAGTCAAACCCGTCACCGGTCTTGCCATCGTCGACGCGTGGCTTTCCGATTCGCCGTGGCGTGATGAAATGCTGGTCAGCGCAATACGCCACATGGTGCTGCCGGTATTAACACTCTCCGTTGCGCCAACGACCGAAGTCATTCGCCTGATGCGTATCAGCACCATCGAGGTGTTCGATCAAAATTACGTAAAAGCGGCGGCCACTCGCGGCCTGTCACGGCTGACCATTTTGCGTCGCCACGTACTGCATAATGCCCTGCCGCCGGTGATCCCGCGGCTTGGTCTCCAGTTTTCCACCATGCTGACGCTGGCGATGATCACCGAAATGGTCTTTAGCTGGCCAGGCCTTGGCCGCTGGCTGATCAACGCCATTCGCCAGCAGGATTACGCCGCAATTTCAGCCGGCGTGATGGTGATTGGCTCACTGGTCATTATCGTAAACGTGATCTCTGATATTTTGGGTGCCATGGCTAACCCTCTGAAACATAAGGAATGGTATGCCTTACGATAGCGTATACAGCGAAAAGCGCCCGCCTGGCACGCTGCGTACCGCGTGGCGCAATTTTTATGGCGATGCGTCTGCAATGGTTGGCCTGTATGGCTGCGCAGGACTGGCTATACTGTGCGTTTTTGGTGGCTGGTTTGCCCCCTACGGTATCGATCAGCAGTTTCTGGGCTACCAGCTGCTCCCGCCTTCCTGGTCGCGCTATGGCGAGGTGTCATTCTTCCTTGGGACCGACGATCTGGGACGTGACGTATTAAGCCGTCTGCTGAACGGTGCAGCTCCCACCGTCGGTGGCGCATTTGTTGTCACGCTCGCCGCCACGATATGCGGTCTGGTATTGGGGGTTGTAGCCGGGGCAACCCACGGTTTACGCTCGGCAGTGTTGAACCATATTCTCGATACCCTGCTCTCGATCCCGTCGCTGCTGCTGGCGATCATTGTGGTGGCGTTTGCTGGCCCCCATCTGACGCACGCAATGTTTGCCGTCTGGCTGGCGCTGTTGCCACGCATGGTGCGCTCTGTCTATAGCATGGTGCATGACGAACTTGAAAAAGAGTATGTCATTGCAGCCCGTCTGGATGGTGCCTCCACGCTCAACATTCTGTGGTTTGCGATTTTGCCCAATATTACCGCCGGGCTTATCACTGAAATCACCCGCGCGTTGTCGATGGCGATTCTGGATATTGCCGCACTGGGCTTTCTCGACCTCGGCGCGCAGCTTCCGTCGCCGGAATGGGGTGCCATGCTGGGCGACGCGCTGGAGTTGATTTACGTTGCCCCATGGACGGTGATGTTGCCCGGTGGGGCGATCATGATTAGCGTGCTGCTGGTAAACTTGTTAGGTGACGGTGTACGCCGCGCAATTATCGCGGGGGTGGAATAATGCCATTACTGGATATTCGTAACCTGACCATCGAGTTCAGGACCGGTGACGATTGGGTAAAGGCCGTTGACCGCGTCAGTATGACCCTCAATGAAGGCGAGATCCGTGGGCTGGTCGGTGAATCTGGCTCCGGTAAAAGTTTAATCGCCAAGGCTATTTGCGGCGTGGCAAAAGACAACTGGCGCGTGACCGCTGACCGCATGCGCTTTGATGATATCGATCTGCTACGACTGTCTGCCCGCGAGCGGCGTAAACTGGTCGGGCATAATGTGTCCATGATCTTTCAGGAACCGCAGTCCTGTCTCGATCCGTCTGAGCGCGTCGGACGGCAGCTGATGCAAAATATTCCCGCCTGGACCTATAAAGGGCGCTGGTGGCAACGCATTGGCTGGCGCAAACGCCGCGCGATTGAACTGCTGCACCGCGTCGGGATAAAAGACCATAAAGATGCGATGCGCAGCTTCCCGTATGAGTTGACGGACGGCGAGTGCCAGAAAGTCATGATTGCCATCGCCCTGGCGAATCAGCCACGTTTGCTGATTGCCGATGAGCCGACCAATGCGATGGAGCCGACGACCCAGGCGCAGATTTTCCGTCTGCTGACCCGACTCAATCAAAACAGCAATACCACTATTTTGCTGATCAGCCATGATCTGCAAATGCTCAGCCAGTGGGCGGATAAAATCAACGTCATGTACTGCGGACAAACGGTGGAAACCGCACCAAGTAAAGATCTGGTGACAATTCCGCACCATCCTTATACACAGGCGTTGATCCGTGCCATTCCTGATTTTGGTAGCCCAATGCCGCATAAAAGCCGCCTGAATACAATGCCTGGTGCGATCCCGTTGTTGGAACAGTTACCTATGGGTTGCCGCCTGGGACCACGCTGCCCTTACGCACAACGTGAGTGCATTGAAACCCCACGACTGACCGGAGCAAAGAATCATCTCTATGCCTGTCATTTCCCGCTGAACATGGAGAGAGAGTGAGATGGTAGAAACCCTGCTCGAAGTACGTAACCTGAGCAAAACCTTTCGCTACCGGACGGGCTTGTTTCGTCGCCAGACGGTGGAAGCCGTCAAACCACTGAGCTTTACGCTGCGTGAGCGCCAGACGCTTGCCGTCATTGGCGAGAACGGTTCCGGTAAATCGACGCTGGCGAAAATGCTGGCCGGAATGGTTGAGCCGACCAGCGGTGAGCTGCTGATTGACGATCATCCGCTAAAATACGGTGATTATTCTTTTCGCAGCCAGCGCATTCGTATGATTTTCCAGGATCCGTCGACGTCGTTGAATCCGCGCCAACGAATTTCGCAGATCCTCGATTTCCCGCTGCGTCTGAATACCGACCTTGAGCCGGAGCAACGCCGCAAGCAGATCGTCGAGACCATGCGCATGGTCGGCCTGCTGCCCGATCACGTTAGCTACTACCCGCATATGCTGGCACCCGGACAAAAACAGCGTTTGGGGTTGGCCCGCGCCCTGATTTTACGTCCCAAAGTGATTATCGCGGACGAAGCGTTGGCCTCGCTGGATATGTCGATGCGTTCGCAGCTGATTAACCTGATGCTCGAGCTACAGGAAAAACAGGGTATTTCATATATCTATGTGACGCAGCATATTGGGATGATGAAACACATCAGCGATCAGGTGTTGGTGATGCACCAGGGCGAGGTCGTCGAGCGCGGCAGTACGGCGGATGTGCTGGCCTCGCCGCTGCATGAACTGACCCGCCGCCTGATTTCCGGGCATTTCGGTGAGGCGCTGACCGCCGATGCCTGGCGCAAAGATCGCTAACTGACATTGACGCCCTCCTCTGATGGAGGGCCTTTTATATCCTCAGTGAACAATATCTGCAGGTAGCAATGCTTCAATGTCGCTAAATGCAACCGGCGGGAAAATATCCCCCTGAACGGCCCAGATACCCGCATGGCTTAGCTCATCAATAAGCCGCGCGTTCTCCAGCCCCTCGACGACCACACGGTCACAATATTCCCTGATGTTCTTAATCAGAACCGGAAACATCGGCTTTTCGACCTGCGACAAAAAGAAGGCGCGATCTATTTTCACCACGTCAAAATGACCGTTAACCAGCGGGCTCGCCCCCACGCTACCTGAGCCAAGATTGCTCAACCACAAGGCATTAGGCCCGTCACGCAGAGAATTAATCAGCAGGTTATTCAGGCAAGCGGTATTCGACAGGAAACGTTCTGAGAGTTGAAGGGCAATACACGGCATAGCGTGTAAGGCTGAGGTTATGGCAGGGTCGCCTATCGCGAGAAGCGCCATTTCATCAATCAGATTAAGTGTACAAAAAAGGTTATTGCTCTCAAACCAGGCGCGCTTTCGGGTGATTAACGCGATTTGTTCAAGCATGAAATGGCGTTTTTGTGCACTATTCCACGCGGCAATGATGAAATCTGAATGTAACGGGTGAACCGTCTCTGAGGTAAACCGGGCGATCATCTCAACACCCAGCAACTTTTCCGTTGTGTCTCTCATCGGTTCCGCGATGAAATGATAGCGCATAAGACCACTCCAATTGATCATAACATACTGATAATGCGCTTCTAATTATAATCAATCAATAATATCGATCAATGATTGATTATTGATCGATAAAAACAATATATATTAACAAGATGAATATTGTCGACTTTTTTGTTTTAAGAATCTTCCTACCTTGATATGTTTGCGGATATAGACTAAAGGCAAATCATACCATTTTACGCCGTTGAGTCCTCGTGTTTTCTGCCCTCGCCCTTGCTCCGGTCTGGTTGGATGAGGCAGAACCTGGGGGGAGTGATATACTCCTCACGTGCAACGATAGTGACAGGCCACTGATACTGACAACGATGCCACGGTTCCCGAAATCCCTTTTACTGTCGTTAACCGTATGGTGACTCGCAGAGAAAGATCGTGACACAAGGGGCAGAGAGTGGGATATAATTTCAGACCAATTTCGAGTGACCTTGAAATTGCAATCATAACGTATTGATTGCTAAAAAAATAAGTAATGACTATAAGGATTAAAGCTATGGGTTTTCTTTCCGGTAAGCGCATTCTGGTGACCGGTCTTGCCAGTAAATTGTCCATCGCCTACGGTATCGCTCAAGCGATGCACCGCGAGGGAGCTGAACTGGCGTTCACCTACCAGAACGACAAACTGAAAGGCCGCGTGGAAGAATTTGCAGCTCAACTGGGTTCCAACATCGTCCTGCAGTGCGATGTGGCTGAAGACGCCAGCATCGACACCATGTTCGCTGAACTGGGCAAAACCTGGGAAAAATTCGACGGTTTCGTACACTCCATCGGTTTCGCACCAGCAGACCAGCTGGATGGCGACTATGTGAATGCGGTAACCCGCGAAGGCTTTAAAATCGCTCATGACATCAGCGCCTACAGCTTTGTAGCGATGGCAAAAGCCTGCCGCACGATGCTGAATCCAGGCTCTGCACTGCTGACACTGTCCTACCTGGGCGCAGAGCGCGCTATCCCGAACTACAACGTGATGGGTCTGGCGAAAGCGTCTCTGGAAGCAAACGTCCGCTATATGGCTAACGCGATGGGTCCGGAAGGTGTGCGTGTTAACGCGATCTCCGCGGGTCCAATCCGTACTCTGGCGGCTTCCGGTATCAAAGATTTCCGTAAAATGCTGGCTCATTGCGAAGCGGTGACCCCGATTCGTCGTACCGTGACCATTGAAGATGTGGGCAACTCAGCAGCATTCCTGTGCTCTGACCTGTCTGCCGGTATCTCTGGTGAAGTCGTTCACGTTGACGGTGGCTTCAGCATCGCGGCAATGAACGAGCTGGAACTGAAATAATCTTTCAGACCTCCTCTGTGGGCGGCGCGATGTCGCCCATGATTTTTCCCCCTCCCGTCAGCTACTCCCTGTCATATATACTTTTCTGATATTTATTATCACGTAACAATCTTTCATCCCCTTATCGGCTTACGCCAGGATATTGCAGCGCAAACGATCCGGTGGACGAACATAACGACGTATCCGGGTCGCCACTTTTTTGACCAAGGAACGCCCATGGAACAACGCCGAATTGAAGGCAAAAGCCACTGGTATCATGAAACGCAGTCCAGCACCTATCCGCAAGATGTTCTCCCGCTGGTGCCAGAAGCAGCAAACGTCGAAGACAGTTTTTTGCTGGACCTGGCGATACCGGAAGTCGCGCTGTTACCCTTTCAGTCCTGGTTAGAACCTGCCCGTGAACTTGCTCACCTTCTCTTCCCTGCTGATGTTGCCCTAAATCCGTTACATACGTTCAGCGCCTATGAACGAATGAGTACCGCCTTAACTGTCGCTCAGGTTTACGGCATCCAACGATTGTGTAACCACTATGCAGCGCGTTTGACCCCGCTACCAGGCCCGGACTCCTCCCGTGAGAGTAATCACCGGCTGGCACAAATTACCCAGTATGCTCGCCAACTTGCCAGTTCTCCCGCCGTGATTGGCGCACGCGATCGCCAGCATCTTGATGACGTTGGATTAACAACCTGCGATATCATCTTGATTAATCAGGTCATCGGCTTTGTCGGTTTTCAGGCCCGTGTCGTGGCGGTCCTTCAGGCTTATTTTGGCCATCCCTTGCGTCGCATACCGGGCCTTGATGTTCAGCAATACGCGCAGGCCGCTATTTTTAACAACGCCGATGCACAATGGCATATGGCCGCATTCCCGATAGACGTCATCCCGCCTCGCGAGGCTTCACCAGGCAGCGTTGACCAAAACGGGCGCATCCCGGATTTACAAACGCTCGCGCCGCTGCTGGCACATTCACCGACGATCCTGGCTTTACTCAGATCATTGCTGACCAGTACGCTATGTACAGATACACCGTCGAGGGCGTTTTCTCTCGCCACACTGCTGACATCACGCATTAACGGCAGCGTGGCATGCTTTAATGAACAGGCCCGCACAGTTCATCAACTGGTGGACTTCATCACGATACTGCGTCTGGATGAACGCGAATTGCAGCGCTGGGAACAACGACATCCGGTTGAGCGCGCTACCCTGCAAGCGGTACAATGGTTAACCCGGGCGCCCGACCGTTTTAGCGCCGCACTGTTAACCCCGTTATTTGAACAGGGTACCTCATCGGAACAGGCTATTAACTTACTGGCCTGGAGTGGATTGTGCGGATGGTTGAATCGCTTGAAAATCGCGCTGGGCGAGACTCACTAACCACTCCGCTCATTGAAAGAGCGCTTGCTGCGACTGGCAGTTTCGCGTAAAACTGTCAGCCGCTCTTTTGGCCACGAAAATAGACAATTATGCTTCAGGACAACCCGCTGCTAGCGCAGCTTAAACAGCAACTACATTCCCAGACGCCGCGTGCTGAAGGGGTGGTAAAAGCCACGGAAAAAGGCTTTGGCTTCCTGGAAGTCGATGCTCAAAAAAGCTATTTCATTCCACCGCCGCAGATGAAAAAAGTGATGCATGGTGACCGCATTATCGCGGTGATCCATAGCGAAAAAGATCGCGAATCTGCCGAGCCGGAAGAACTGGTTGAACCGTTCCTGACGCGTTTCGTGGGTAAAGTTCAGGGTAAGAACGATCGTCTGTCCATTGTGCCAGATCATCCGTTACTGAAAGACGCTATCCCCTGCCGCGCTGCTCGCGGTGTGGATCATGAATTTAAGGAAGGTGACTGGGCCGTCGCAGAAATGCGTCGCCATCCGCTGAAAGGCGACCGCACCTTCTACGCTGAATTAACCCAGTTCATCACCTTTGCTGACGATCATTTCGTCCCCTGGTGGGTCACGCTGGCGCGCCATAATCTTGAAAAAGAAGCACCGAACGGCGTAGCCACCGAAATGCTGGATGAAGGTCTGGAACGTCAGGATCTTACCGCACTGAACTTCGTCACCATTGACAGTGCCAGCACCGAAGATATGGACGATGCGCTGTACGCCGAGGAACTGGCTGATGGCAAACTGCAATTAACCGTCGCCATTGCCGATCCTACCGCCTGGATTGCCGAAGGCAGCAAGCTGGATAACACGGCAAAAATTCGCGCGTTCACCAACTATCTCCCGGGCTTCAATATCCCGATGTTACCGCGTGAACTGTCAGACGACCTGTGCTCGCTGCGGGCTAACGAAGTCCGTCCGGTGCTCGCTTGCCGCATGACCATTGCGGCGGACGGCACTATTGAAGACGACATCACCTTCTTCACGGCGACCATCGAATCCAAAGCGAAACTGGCCTATGACAACGTGTCTGACTGGCTGGAAGGGAATAATGGCTGGCAGCCTGAAAACGGCGAGATTGCCGAGCAGATCCGTCTGCTGCAGCGTATCTGCATGAGCCGTGGCGAGTGGCGTCATAACCACGCCCTGGTGTTTAAAGATCGCCCGGATTACCGCTTTGTACTGGGCGAAAAAGGTGAAGTGCTGGATATCGTGGCCGAACCGCGTCGCATTGCTAATCGTATCGTGGAAGAGTCGATGATTGCGGCAAACATTTGCGCCGCGCGCGTTCTTCGCGACAAACTAGGCTTCGGAATTTATAACGTACACATGGGATTCGATCCGGCGAATGCTGAAGCGTTGGCCGCCCTGCTGAAAACCCATGGTATGCACGTGGATGCCGAAGAGGTGTTGACGCTGGAAGGCTTCTGCAAACTGCGTCGTGAACTGGATGCCCAACCATCTGGTTTCCTCGATAGCCGTATTCGCCGCTTCCAGTCCTACGCTGAAATCAGCGTCGAGCCAGGCCCACACTTTGGGCTGGGTCTGGAGGCATACGCCACCTGGACCTCACCTATCCGTAAGTATGGTGACATGATCAACCATCGCCTGTTAAAAGCGGTAATTAAAGGCGAAACCATTGCTCGTCCGCAGGACGACATCACGGTACAGATGACAGAACGCCGTCGCCTGAACCGGATGGCCGAACGTGACGTCGGTGACTGGTTATACGCCCGCTTCCTGAGTGACAAAGCCGGTACCGACACCCGTTTTGCGGCTGAAATTATCGATGTCAGCCGCGGCGGTATGCGCGTGCGTTTAGTCGACAATGGCGCCGTCGCGTTTATCCCGGCCCCCTTCCTGCACGCGGTCCGTGATGAACTGGTCTGCAGCCAGGAAAACGGTACAGTGCAGATCAAAGGTGACGTGGTTTACAAGGTCACTGACGTGATCGACGTGACCATCGCCGAAGTGCGAATGGAAACCCGCAGCGTTATCGCACGTCCAGCCGCGTAGCACAAATAATTTCAACGGCCTTTCTCTTTTTGTGAAAGGCCGTTTTCTTTTCCCCCCTGAAACGCCGCCACGCACTACACTTCCTTCATCCAGTCCAAATTATTTTTACTATTTTCAGTTCTGCATCTTTGCTTTTTTCTGAATCTGGATTACACATAAATATATAAATAAAACAATATGTTCAGCCATAATTACCCTGTATGAATCATGGCTACCCTTACTTTTGAGGCTCTATGCGCTTTAAACGGGATAGTACACATCATGAAAGACGTTCGGGAGTTGGTTACGTTGTATAGCTACGTGGGTTCTCACAGCCCCTACTGGCGTTTGTCAGAGGAGTGTAACATCCTGCATTTCTCTATTGACGAAGCGGCCGCAACAGAACAAACCATCGAATTATCACCGGAACAAGCCGATCGCATTCGCGAAATGACGGTGATTACGTCAAGCCTGCTGATGACCCTTCCGATTGATAAGGATGACATTCCCGTGCACCTCGTCGGGCGAAAAATTAATAAACGTGAATGGGCTGGCAGCGCATCCGCCTGGGACGACACCCCTTCCGTGGCACGCGATCTGGCTCAAGGATTATCTTTCGCCGAACAGGTCGTATCGGAAGCCAATTCCGTTATCGTGATCCTTGACCGACAGGGTAACATTCAACGTTTCAATCGGTTATGCGAAGAGTACACTGGGCTAAGAGAACGTGAAGTGATCGGACAAAGCGTTTTCACGTTGTTTATGAGCCGTCGTGAAGCTGCGGCATCAAGACGCAATATTGACATTTTTTTTCGCGAAGGCAATTCGTATGAAGTCGAACGCTGGGTAAACACCTGTAAGGGTCAGCGCCTGTTCTTGTTTCGTAATAAATTTGTGCATAACGGCAGCGGTAAGAACGAAATCTTTCTGATCTGTTCCGGGACCGATATTACCGAAGAACGGCGCGCCCAGGAGCGACTGCGCGTGCTGGCGAACACTGACTCCATCACCGGGTTACCCAACCGTAACGCCATTCATGAGTTGATTAGCGAGGCGATTGAGAACGCGGGTGACACGCAGGTTGGCATTATTTATCTCGACCTCGATAACTTCAAAAAGGTCAACGATGCCTACGGGCATATGTTTGGCGACCAGCTATTACAAAGTGTCTCGCTGGCTATCCTAAGTTGCCTCGAAGATAACCAGTTACTGGCGCGCTTCGGCGGTGATGAGTTTATTGTCCTCGCGACGGGAACCTCCCAGGGGGCGCTGGAGGCCACGGCCTCGCGTATTTTGACCCGTCTGCGGCTGCCATTCCGTATCGGCCTGATTGAAATATATACCGGCTGTTCTATCGGTATTTCCCTGGCGCCCCAGCATGGTAATGACAGTGAAAACGTCATTCGCAACGCGGATACCGCCATGTATACCGCCAAAGAAGGCGGTCGCGGGCAGTTTTGCGTGTTCTCCCCTGAAATGAATCAGCGGGTGTTCGAGTATCTGTGGCTCGATACCAACTTGCGTAAGGCGCTGGAAAACGATCAGTTACTGATCCACTACCAACCCAAAATAACCTGGCGGGGTGAAGTCCGCAGCGTGGAGGCGCTGGTCCGCTGGCAGTCGCCGGAGCGTGGGTTAATTCCGCCGCTGGAATTTATCTCTTACGCCGAGGAGTCGGGGCTTATCGTTCCACTCGGACGTTGGGTGATTCTCGATGTTGTACGCCAGGTGGCCAAGTGGCGTGATAAGGGGATCAATTTACGCGTGGCGGTAAACGTCTCAGCGCGTCAACTGGCCGATCAAACACTGTTCACCGATCTGAAGCAGGTTCTCCACGATCTGAATTTCGAATATTGCCCTATCGACGTCGAGTTAACGGAAAGCAGTTTGATTGAGAATGAACAACTGGCACTGTCCGTTATTCAGCAGTTTAGTCAGCTTGGTGCCCAGATCCATTTGGATGATTTTGGCACCGGATACTCTTCACTTTCCCAACTTGCCCGCTTCCCGCTCGATGCGATTAAACTGGACCAGACCTTCGTCAGGGACATCCACAAACAATCAATTTCACAGTCACTGGTACGCGCCATTGTTGCGGTGGCGCAAGCGCTAAATCTCCAGGTGATTGCTGAAGGCGTGGAAAGTGCGAAAGAGGATGCCTTTCTGACCAAGAACGGTGTCAACGAGCGCCAGGGATTTTTGTTCGCTAAGCCAATGCCAGCTGCCGCGTTTGAACGTTGGTATAAGCGGCATCTGAATAAAAAAATGCGCTAAAGGTGCAGAAATAACCGTCGTGAAATAGCGAAAAATAGACATTCCGTGACTATCGTATCTGTCTGTAATCACGGAATATATAATATTCTCCTATCACGAAGGTTAATACTATTTTTCCCTTCTCTTTTGTCATGAATTTCTGCATCATGAAATTCAAACTCTTTTGACACCAGGATGATGACCATGTCTGATATCGACGCCAAACGACTGGCCGAACGCATTGATACCGTACTGGATATCCTTGTTGCAGGCGACACTCACTCAGCCATCCACAACCTCGAAATCCTCAAAGCCGAGCTGTTAAACGCGGTCAGCGAAGAAACTGCGTCTTTGTCAAAAAAGCACAAAGCCCCGTGGGAGATCTGACGGCTTTGTTCTTGTTATGTGGTTGCTGATATCAGACTGTTGATAACGTAACCTCCGTTTAATGTCCGATACGATATCGCTATAAAAATTAATACTATGAATTCCCGACAACAATCTATTTTGCAGATGGTGACCGATAAAGGCCAGATGAGCGTAGCTGAGCTTGCCAAAATCACCGGTGTCTCAGAAGTGACGATTCGACAGGATCTGAACACGCTGGAAAAACAGAGCTATTTACGTCGTGCACACGGTTTCGCAGTGTCACTGAATAGCGACGATGTTGAAACGCGCATGATGACCAACTTCACCCTGAAACGTGAACTGGCTGAATTTGCCGCCTCGCTAGTCAATCCCGGTGAATCCGTATTTATTGAAAACGGTAGCAGTAACGCACTGCTGGCCAGAACGCTGGCGGAACAAAAAGACGTCACTATCATTACGGTCAGCAGCTATATCGCTCACCTGCTGAAAGAAACACCCTGCGAAGTAATCCTCCTCGGCGGGATCTATCAGAAAAAAAGCGAAAGTATGGTTGGGCCGTTAACGCGTCAGTTTATCCAGCAGGTTCACTTTAGTAAGGCTTTTATTGGAATCGATGGCTGGCAGCCTGAAACCGGCTTCACCGGCCGTGACATGATGCGTTCAGACGTGGTCAATGCGGTGCTGGAAAAAGGCGCAGAGGTGATTGTGCTTACCGATAGCTCGAAGTTTGACGCCATTCATCCGTACACGCTAGGTCCGCTGGAGCGATTCAATCGCGTCGTCACTGATGCAAAACTCAGCGCCAGCGTGCAAATGCAGCTGGAGCATTCAGGATTAACCGTTAACATTATCGATACCCACGCATAATACGTCACCTGATGATTTGCCTGTCGGCAAATCATCTTCTCTCTGAGATTTATCCGACCGTCCAATTAAGACTTTTTACCTGTTGTTAACAGGGTAATGTCGTAAAATTAATGTTAGCGATATAACAGGAACACACTCTCATCAACAGATGATTGATGGTAATGCCCTGCGCTAAACGGTTTCACGGAAATACCTTTAATGACCTTAATTTAACGCTATCATTAAAGAGACTGGATCCCGTGAATCAATCATTCAGGAGAAAGTATTATGTTAGTAACGAGCAAAAAAATGACCGCTGCCATTTTGGCGATTACTCTGGCTATGTCTTTGAGTGCCTGCTCTAACTGGTCTAAACAAGACCGTAACACCGCAATTGGTGCGGGTGCAGGTGCCATTGGTGGTGCAGTCCTGACGGACGGCAGTACGCTGGGGACGCTGGGTGGTGCTGCAGTAGGTGGTATTATCGGCCACCAGGTGGGTAAATAATCTACGGTTGACCGGCTCGATATAATAATACGTTTACTTTTTCGCGACCGTACTATTTACATTATTTATAATAAAGCCACGAATGTTCTCGTGGCTTTTTTTATTAGCCGCCAGCCAGTTTAACTTTCAAGCCTTTAGCTTCCAGCAAGGATTTAATCAAGTCGCGTTTGTCACCTTGTATTTCAATGACGCCCTCTTTCACAGCCCCACCGCAGCCACATTTTTTCTTCAACTCGGCTGCTAATTTGGTTAGCTCTGAGTCGTCCAGATCAATACCGGTAATCAGGCAAACGCCCTTTCCTTTTCGACCGCTAGTCTGGCGTTGAATTCGCACAATACCATCGCCTTTTGGACGTTCAGTCACCACTTTAGGTTCGTCAATTCGTCCGGACTCAGTCGAGTAGACCAGACGAGAGTTAGCGTCGCTCATTTACGCTCCTCGTTTCAGTGAAGTGTTGATCGTCTTCAACGTCTGGGCCGGGTCCGCCGACTGCGTAACCGGACGACCAATCACCATAAAATCCACACCCGCTGACAGCGCCTGCTGTGGCGTCATAATGCGGCGCTGATCGCCCGCTTCACTGCCTTCAGGACGAATACCAGGCGTTACCAGCTTAAACGCCTGACCAAACTCTTGTTTGAATCGTACCGCTTCCTGCGCAGAACAGACAACGCCGTCCAGCCCGCAGTTTTGTGTTAATCGCGCCAGCCTTTCTGCATGCTCCGCAGGTGACAACGTCACGCCAAGATCGGCAAGGTCGCTGGCTTCCATGCTGGTCAGCACCGTCACGGCAATTAACAACGGCGCATCGTTACCAAAGGGTACCAAGGCTTCACGAGCCGCCGTCATCATCCGTGCCCCACCCGAGGCATGAACGTTAACCATCCACACGCCAAGGTCTGCCGCAGCCGCTACGGCATGTGCCGTGGTATTGGGGATGTCGTGGAATTTCAGGTCCAGAAATACATCAAATCCACGCTGTTGCAGGTCGCGCACCAATTGAGGCCCAAAAAGCGTGAACATCTCTTTGCCCACTTTCAAACGGCAATCACGGGGATCAATTCTGTCGACAAATGCCAATGCTTTATCGCGATTATTGTAGTCCAGAGCGACAACGACAGGAGAATCAGTAACAGCACGGGGAGAAGATGAAGCAGTAAACGTCATAACCAGACCTTCCTGAAGATGGGCACCTTGCGGCACAAAATGGGTAAACGGCGTGCATTCTACCTGTGGTCATAGAAAATGAACAGATTCGATTACATTTCTGCCAGGCGATGTGGCGCGGAGGTTAAATGTGGAAGATGCGATGGAATAATAAGGATGTTGTAACTAAAACTGGTATTTTTTTAATTACAGACCGTCAAGACCGCGAATTGGCTTAATGGTTGACCATGAACGACACGATGGGCAATGCCAGTACAGCGTGTAGGCGGTAAATCCGCATTTCTGGCAGCGGTAGCGGGGCTTACTGCGAACCTGTTCGCCGACCATATCCCGTAACACCATCAGACTCTCTTTAGCACGCCCTTCCTCGGCCTCATTGAGGTGATAGTCCATTAGTTTGTGGAAGACGCGCATCGTCGGATGACGCTGCAACTGACGGGTGATATAAACCTGCGCGGTATCGCTGCCCTCACGCGCTTCAAGGATATCCGCCAACATCAGCTCAGCGGCGGCACCGGTATTCTCCTCTACGGCGCGGCGTAAGAACTCCGCCCATTCATCGTTCTTACCAAGTTGCTGGTAGCAACTCTGTAGCATGTCCAGCGTTTCGCTGACCAGCTCTTTGTCCTGGGAAATTACGCGCTGCAGGCTTTCGACAGCCTTCGCATAGTCCCCTTTCATCATGTACACGCGCCCCATCATGATGGAAACCCGCGCACTGTTTTTGTCGGCGGCAGCCCCTTTTTTTAACAACGTCATGGCGCGATCCATGTCGTCGCTGCCCAGTTGCTGAAGGGCCAGTTCGCAGTAAAAGTGTGCGATCTCAATTCGCTGCTTATCTTTACCGAGCTTCACCAGACGTTCCGCAACGTCAATGGCTTTTTGCCACTCACTGGTTGCCTGATAGATCTGCAACAGCTGTTGCAACGCACCCACGCGGAAATCGGTTTCATCGGTAAGCTGATTGAACATGTCTTCAGCGCGGTCATACAGACCTGCGGCCATGTAATCGCGACCGAGTTGTTGAACCGCCAGCAAACGCTGTTCGTAGGTCAATGACGCACTTTCCATCAAAGTTTGATGGATGCGGATAGCGCGATCGACTTCACCGCGCGAGCGGAACAGGTTTCCGAGGGTGAGATGAGCCTCAACGGTGCCGGTATCCTCTTTCAACATATCGAGGAACAGATCCACCGCTTTATCTTGTTGGTTGCTCAGAAGGAAGTTAACCCCGGCGACATAGTCACGCGACAGACGGTTAGCTTCGTCCTGTTTTGTTTGTTGCGCACTTCTGCGACCCATATACCACCCATAGGCAGCGGCTACAGGTAACAGCAGAAACAACAACTCCAGCATAAATAATTATTCCTTCACAACCGACGAATCGGCAGAAACCGCAACGTCGGTCGCAGGCGCAAGCTGGTTTTCCAGTCGTTTGATTTTACGTTCGGCACGCACAAGAGACACGCGAACCCTCAGCCAGAAAAGGCCACAAATTAACCAACCAATCGCAAATCCTGCAGCAAACAACACGGCAAGCAGCGTAGAAATACGATATTCACCTTGGGCCAGCAGGTAGTTAAACGTTACCTGTTGATCGTTTTGCGCACCTAATGTCACCGAAATAACAAAAATCGCCAACACCAGTAAGAAAATGAGTAAATATTTCACATTACTTCCCGTTATGTGGTTTGAGCGAATAAATCGTGTACAACTTACCGCGTTGAGCCCTTTAAATTACCATTTTCACGACGAGTGCGAAATGGAAAAGCGCTTTAGTCTTTATGATTTAAGGGCAAAACGCGAAAAATCAATCACGGTCAGCTTTCTTGTTCACGCTGTGCGATTTCTTGTTGCTCCTGAACCGGCGGTGTTAATGGCCCACAGACCCGTTGAGCAAGCCATGTCGCCAACGTAACCAGCAGCCATGATATCAACGTCGCCACGACTAAATCTCGCGGCCAGTGCATGCCCAGTAACAAACGACTGCCCATTACACCCGTCGCCCAGACCAGCAAGAAAACAATCGTCAGCGTACGTCTACGCGGCCATAGTAGCCCCACGGCCAGTAACGCCCAACTGGCGGCAAACATCGTATGACCAGAGGGAAATGCGAAACCCGTCTCTTTTTGCCAGTGTTTACGTAAAAAGGTCGGGATATCCTGCTGTCCTGATAATTGCTCTTTGACTAAGTGTCCGCGCTCTTTACGCTTTAAAGTGTAGAACTCATCAACAGGGACATGGTGCGTTTTTTCCAGCCAAACCACAAAAGGTCGTGGCTCCTGCACCCTTTCTTTTACCCATGACTTGACCCCCTGGCCGATCAAAATTGCCGCGGCAAAGATGGCGAACAGCATCATCGCAGCTTTCAGTCGAAATCTCAGACACCACAAAAACCACACACACAGGGACACATGAGTAATGATCCCCCTGGGTTGCGTCACCGTTTCTGTTATCCAGTATAAGGATTTTAACCACCAGACATTATTTCCTGGATGCCAGCTCCAGCCAGATACCCACACGGACACCGGCATAATCAACAGCAGTGCCGCACCTACGGCGGTTCGCTTTGCAATGGAAAGCATTGCCTCTCCTTTCGTCGATAAGTCTCACAATCATAACTGAAAAAATTGCGCGCTGGGAAAATTGACAATTTTGTGCCATTGCAAATACGAATGCGCTGTCGCCATTAGGCGAACGCCGTCGCCTTATGGCAAAATAGCGCCATACAGAAGCCAATAGGCGACGGCACGGCGAGTGCCAGCGTAATCTGGAGAAATACATGCAGCTTAAACGTGTGGCAGAAGCCAAACTGCCGACCCCCTGGGGTGATTTCCTGATGGTGGGATTTGAAGAACTGGCAACCGGGCACGATCATGTCGCGCTGGTATTTGGCGATATTTCGGGTCAAACACCGGTCCTGGCACGCGTCCATTCCGAATGTCTGACTGGCGATGCGCTTTTCAGCCTGCGTTGCGATTGCGGTTTCCAACTGGAAGCAGCGCTCACGCACATTGCTGAAGAGGGACGCGGTATCCTGCTTTACCATCGCCAGGAAGGTCGCAACATCGGCCTGCTGAATAAGATCCGCGCCTACGCGTTGCAAGATCAAGGCTACGATACCGTTGAAGCCAACCACCAGTTAGGTTTTGCTGCCGATGAGCGCGACTTCACCCTGTGCGCAGATATGTTTAAGCTGCTGGGCGTAGATGCTGTACGACTGCTGACCAATAATCCGAAGAAAGTTGAGATTCTGACCGAAGCTGGGATCAATATTGTCGAACGCGTGCCGCTGATAGTGGGCCGGAACCCGAAAAATGCGCATTATCTGGATACCAAAGCCGCCAAAATGGGCCATTTATTGAGCGAATAATCGCCCTGTAATTGCACATGCGCCTGCCCCATGAAAAGCCTGCTTACGCAGGCTTTTTCACTTTTTACTTCAGCATATTACGAATCACATAGTGCAAAATACCGTCGTTCTGGTAGTAGGTTAACTCCGTCGCGGTATCGATACGACAGCGGCACATAATCACCTCTTTGCTGCCATCTGCGCGCACCATATTCACCGCAATTGTGGCGCCCGGTTGAATTGTTTGTAAATCCGTAATATCAATCACTTCATCACCAGTGAGTCCCAACGTTTTACGCGTCACCCCTTGCGGGAACTCCAGCGGCAGGATCCCCATACCAATCAGGTTGGAACGGTGAATTCGCTCAAACGATTCTGCGATGACCACGCGAATACCCAGCAAACGTGGGCCTTTCGCTGCCCAGTCGCGACTGGAGCCTGATCCGTATTCCTTACCGGCAATCACCGCCAGCGGCACGCTCTCCTGCTGATAACGCATGGCCGCATCGTAAATGGCCACCACTTCCGTCCCCGGTAAATGGCGAGTCATCCCGCCTTCAATCCCCGGCACCATTTCATTGCGGATACGAATGTTGGCAAAAGTACCGCGCATCATCACTTCATGATTTCCACGTCGTGAACCATAGGAGTTAAAATCCCGTCGCTCAACGCCGTGGCTCTGCAAATAGCGTCCTGCCGGGCTGTCCGCCTTAATACTGCCAGCGGGGGAAATATGATCTGTGGTCACCGAGTCACCCAGCATCGCCAATATACGTGCCCCATGAATATCGTTTACCGGAGCCGGCGTAGCCTTCATGCCCTCGAAGAACGGTGACAGGCGAATATAGGTCGAGTCAGACTGCCAGCCGTAGGTGTCGACACGATCAACATTGATCGATTTCCATTCCGGCGTGCCTTCAAACACTTCCGCATACTCTTTGTGGAACATCTCCGTGGATACCTGCTCGACGGCGCGGGCAATTTCCCGTGCAGAAGGCCAGATATCTTTCAGATATACGGGGTCACCTTTTTTATCGTGTCCGAGCGGATCTTTGGTCAGGTTAATGTTCATATTGCCCGCCAGCGCATAAGCGACCACCAGCGGCGGTGAGGCCAGCCAGTTCGTTTTCACTAACGGATGAATGCGTCCTTCAAAGTTGCGATTACCGGAAAGCACCGCCCCCACCGTCAGGTCGCCTTTTTTAATCGCCGTTTCAATCGGATCGGGTAACGGGCCGGAGTTACCAATACAGGTGGTACAGCCATAGCCAACCAGATTGAACCCCAACTCATCGAGATACGGTGTCAGTCTGGCCTGCGCCAGATAGTCAGACACCACTTTTGATCCCGGAGCCAGCGAGGCTTTAACCCACGGCTGACGTTTCAGGCCAAGGGTGACCGCTTTTTTCGCCAGTAAACCCGCAGCCATCAACACGCTCGGGTTTGAAGTGTTGGTACAGGAGGTAATAGCCGCGATGACTACCGCACCGTCCGGTAGCTGGTATTGATGACCGTTCAGAATATAGTCCACCGGCTGGCGATCTTTCTGCGAACTGTTCAGCTCAAGCTCATTGCTTGCCGCAAATGCTTTCGGGACATCCCCCAGCGCGACGCGATCCTGCGGACGCTTCGGTCCGGCCAGGCTGGCTTCCACATCAGCCATGTCCAGTTCCAGTGAACTGGTAAACACCGGCGCATCGCCCGTATTACGCCACATCCCCTGCGCTTTGGCGTAGGACTCGACCAGTTCAACTTGCTCTTCGCTGCGGCCACTCAGGCGCATATATTCGAGTGTGACGCCATCAATAGGGAAGAAACCGCAGGTCGCGCCATATTCCGGCGCCATATTGGCAATGGTGGCACGGTCTGCCAGCGGCAGCGTGTCGAGGCCATCACCATAGAATTCAACAAATTTACCGACCACACCGTGCTTACGCAGCATCTGGGTCACGGTCAGGACCAGATCGGTGGCGGTGATCCCTTCTCGCAGTTTTCCATCCAGCTTGAAGCCCACGACATCCGGGATCAGCATCGAGACCGGTTGCCCCAGCATCGCGGCTTCTGCTTCAATTCCGCCCACGCCCCACCCCAGTACACCAAGGCCGTTAATCATCGTAGTGTGGGAGTCGGTACCAACCAGCGTGTCCGGGTAAGCCACCCACTCGCCATCCTGCAATTCACTCCACACCGCTTTTCCCAGGTATTCGAGGTTAACCTGGTGGCAGATCCCCGTCCCCGGCGGTACAACGCTGAAGCGGCTGAATGCCTGCTGCCCCCATTTCAGAAACACATAGCGCTCGTGGTTACGCTCCATTTCCAGGCGAACGTTCTCTTCGAACGCATCATCATCACCGAAGTGGTCTACCGTCACCGAGTGGTCAATCACCAGATCAACAGGTGAAAGCGGGTTCACTTTCGCCGTATCACCGCCGAGGCGTTTAACCGCTTCGCGCATGGCCGCCAGATCGACCACCGCCGGAACGCCGGTAAAATCCTGCATCAGTACACGGGCGGGTCGATAGGCAATCTCGCGATCGGCATGGGCATTGTCCAGCCATCGAGCCAGAGAATGAATATCTTCTTCAGTAACTGAATCACCGTCCTGCCAGCGCAGCAGGTTTTCCAGCAAGACTTTTAGCGATTTGGGTAGACGGGTGATATCACCCAATGATTTGGCAGCCAGCGGCAAACTGTAGTAGCGGTAGGTTTTATCTTTAACCTGCAATGTGTCCTTACTGGCTTCGCGTAGGGTCGACGACATAGCTCCTCCTTAAATGACAGGGTGGCATCCCCTGACTTTTCTCAGGGTTAGTATTAAAGATAACACAAACAAAATGTAACGCTTTGATAACAACTCAAATTGATAAAAGCGGAGAAGCATAAATGGCGATACAAGGGGATTACGGCGTGAAGGTGGAATTACGTCATTCACTCTTCAATACGGTGAACTAATTCTAATGAAGATATAGCCAAAATAATTAGAGCGGCATGAAGGCGGCAAGTGAGTGAATCGCCAGGAGCATAGATAACTATGTGACTGGGGTGAACGAACGGAAATAACGCACATGCTGCTTTAAGTATGACGGCTATAAAACGCGGGTTAATTATTGTTTCTGTTCTTCGTCTTCATCAAATAGATCAATAAAAGCCTGCTGTGCCGGGGAAAGTTGCCACGCGTCAGGAATAGTCTTTCTACATTCAGTAGTCGCATCCTGCGCTGGCTCATTGTCTTGCTGAGAAGGTGTAGACGTGGGTTGCTGCTGTTGCACGGACATGACTAACTCCACACATTCCAAACCACGAGCGCAACAACAATCCAGAACAGGACTGAACCGAGAAAGACCGTGAACCATGCTTTACGTTTCAGCGCGGGATCCCGGCGTGCTGGCTGGTTTCCAGAAGGCATCGCTAACCTCATACTATCGAAATCACTTATCATACTGGCACCAAACAATTGGTACAATTAATCATCAGATAAGAGAAATCCTAAAGAAAAAGGCGTGAAAAAGCCAGTTAATTTTCGAATCCTCAGCCGTGAATAAATCAATTGTTTGATCCGATATAAATATTTGACAGGGTTTTGAGCAGATTTTCTAATTTAAAACTACTTTGGCGAACATTCCCCTTAAATAATATGCGGTTAATATAACTAATTCAGACTTGCCCGTCGGTAGCGTTTTTCATACTGAGATACCGACGAGCGCTGGCCCGTTATTATTTTTCCGGCAATTTAATATCTTTAAACATCGCTTCAATGTCATCGTTAGAACGTAACGCGACCGCCGTATCCACTACATCGCGCGTCAGATGCGGCGCAAAACGCTGAATAAAATCATACATGTAACTGCGCAGGAACGTACTACGACGAAAACCGATTTTGGTGGTGCTATGACTAAAGACATCATGCGCATCAACCCGTACCAAATCCGGATCGGAAATCGGATCGACCGCCATGCTGGCAATCACGCCCACACCCAGTCCGAGTCGCACATAGGTTTTAATAACATCCGCGTCGGTCGCAGTAAAGACAATACGCGGCTCCAGACCCGCGCGGTTAAACGCGGTGTCGAGTTCTGAACGTCCGGTAAAGCCAAAGGTGTACGTCACCAGCGGGTATTGCGCCAGTTCTTCAATCGACACGGAGGATTTACCCGCCAGCGGATGGTCCGGCGTGACAACAATCGAACGATTCCAGTGGTAGCACGGCAGCATCACCAGATCGTCGTACAGGTGCAGCGCTTCGGTTGCAATGGCAAAATCTGCGTTGCCTTTCGACACGGCTTCCGCAATTTGGGTCGGCGAGCCCTGATGCATATGCAAAGAGACGCGAGGATAACGCTCAATAAAGCCTTTAATCACGTTAGGCAGCGCATAGCGCGCCTGGGTGTGGGTGGTCGCAATATACAGCGAGCCTTTGTCCGGCCAGGTATGTTCACCGGCAACCGACTTAATGGCATCTACCTTAGACAGAACTTCGCGCGCAATACGAATGACTTCCTGCCCTGCCGGGGTAACCTGCGTAAGGTGTTTACCGCTACGGGCAAAAATCTGGATACCCAGTTCGTCTTCCAGCATACGAACTTGCTTACTGATACCCGGTTGAGAGGTATAGAGCCCTTCGGCCGTTGAGGAGACATTAAGGTTGTGGTTAACCACCTCAACAATATAGCGAAGTTGCTGTAATTTCATGTTAGACCATCCAGATTAGCGGCATCAGACCATCGTTTATGAGCAGGCTGAATCGCGCTGCTAATACGATTTAATAATAAAAAGTTTGTTAACTATAACCACTATATCATTTTAATCAGAGCTGTATAGATACCGTCACCTATAAAAAAGGGCCGCTTACGCGACCCTTTAAGGCGATGTCAAACTGTCGGGCTGTTACTTCTTGCCTTCTACCCATTTACCGTCAACAAAGAATGCAGACCAGCCGGTCGCCTTACCGTCTTTCTCGGCAGACACATACTGCTGCTTGGTTTTACGGCTAAAACGCACCATCGCTTTGTTGCCATCCGGATCGGTCTGCGGCGCATCGGCAAGGTAGCGCAGTTTTTCCGGCAGACGATCGCGGAAGCGGTACAGCTCTTCCACTAACGGCGCACGCGTCTCACGCGATTTCGGGAAGGTATTCGCCGCCAGGAAGATACCTGCTGCGCCATCACGTAACACGAAATACGCGTCCGATTTTTCACACGGCAATTCCGGCAGCGGAACCGGATCTTCCTTCGGTGGCGCAACTTCGCCATTACGCAAGATCTTACGGGTGTTTTTACACTCGTCGTTAGTACACGCCATGTATTTACCGAAACGCCCCATTTTCAGGTGCATTTCAGAACCACATTTCTCGCACTCGACGATCGGACCGTCGTAGCCCTTGATGCGGAACTCACCTTCTTCGATTTCGTAACCGTCGCAGGTTGGGTTGTTACCACACACATGCAGCTTACGTTTTGGATCGATGAGATAGCTGTCCATCGCCGTGCCGCACTTCTGGCAACGGCGCTTCGCGCGTAACGCGTTAGTTTCCGCGTCATCGCCTTCCAGCACGTTCAGCACTTCGTTTTCCGGCACCAGGTTAATGGTGGTTTTGCAGCGCTCTTTTGGTGGCAGCGCGTAACCGGAACAACCGAGGAAGACACCGGTACTGGCGGTACGGATACCCATCTGACGACTACAGGTTGGACAGTCGATGCTGGTCAGAACCATCTGGTTTGGACGCATACCGCCCTCTTCAGGGTCTTTCTCAGCTTTATCGAGTTGCTGAGTAAAATCACTGAAGAAGTTGTCGAGCACGCCCTTCCATTCGGCTTCGTGCTTCGCCACCTGGTCGAGACTGTTTTCCATCTGCGCGGTGAAATCGTAGTTCATCAATTCGCGGAAGTTTTCTTCCAGGCGGTCGGTGACGATTTCACCCATTTTTTCTGCGTAGAAACGACGGTTCTCAACACGGACATAGCCGCGATCCTGAATCGTAGAGATGATCGACGCATAGGTAGATGGACGACCGATACCGCGCTTTTCAAGCTCTTTAACCAGTGACGCTTCGCTGAAGCGCGCAGGCGGTTTGGTAAAGTGCTGCGCGGGGGTCAGTTCAACCAATGTCAGCACATCGCCTTTATCCACCGCCGGTAAGATACGATCTTCATCGCCTTTACGCAGGGCTGGCATGACCTTAGTCCAGCCATCAAACCGCAGAATACGACCGCGCGCCTTCAGGCGGTAATCACCTGCGCCAACGGTCAGCGTGGTGGAGTCATATTTAGCTGGCGTCATCTGACAGGCGACAAACTGACGCCAGATCAGCTGATACAGTTTTTGCGCGTCCGCTTCCATATCTTTCAGCGATTCAGCCAGTACGGCGACGTCTGAAGGACGGATGGCTTCGTGCGCTTCCTGCGAGTTTTCTTTACTGGCGTACTGGTTTGCGCTCTCCGGCAAATACTTTTTACCAAAGTTTTCGCCGATGTAATCGCGGACCATAGAAACCGCATCCTGGCTCAGGTTGGTTGAGTCAGTACGCATATAGGTGATGTAGCCCGCTTCATACAAGCGTTGTGCCATCATCATGGTTTTCTTCACGCCAAAGCCCAAACGGGTGCTGGCAGCCTGTTGCAACGTAGAGGTGATGAACGGCGCGCCAGGTTTGCTGCTGGTCGGCTTATCTTCACGCTCCAGCACGCTGTAACGTGCTTTTTCCAGCAGGCTTACCGCAGCAAGTGTCTGTTCGCGGTTAACCGGACGGAACGGCTTCTCGTTGTGGTGCGTGACTTCCAGTGGCAGCGCGTCACCGGAAGGCGTCGTGGTGCTGGCATCTATTTCCCAGAATTCTTCCGGAACGAATGCCTTGATCTCACGTTCACGCTCTACAACCAGGCGCACGGCGACCGACTGTACGCGACCGGCAGACAGGCCACGAGCAATCTTTTTCCACAGCAGCGGCGACACCATATAGCCCACAACGCGGTCCATAAAGCGGCGCGCCTGTTGCGCATTGACACGGTCGATGTTCAGTTCGCCCGGCTTTTCAAACGCCTGCTGAATGGCATTTTTGGTAATTTCATTAAACACCACGCGACTGTAGCGGGTGTCATCGCCCCCGATCACTTCCCGCAGGTGCCATGCAATGGCTTCCCCTTCGCGGTCAAGGTCGGTTGCGAGATAGATGTGGTCGGCTTTTTCAGCCAGTTGTTTCAGTTCAGAGACGACCTTCTCTTTACCGGGCAGCACTTCATAGCGCGCATCCCAGTTGTGCCACGGGTCAACCCCCATACGGTTGACGAGAGCGCCACGTTCATCCTTTTTGGGCTTTTTAGCCGTTTTGGTGGCGGTTGAGTCGGCGCTCTTTTTAGTTGCTGAGCCACTGGTCGGCAAATCACGGATATGACCGACGCTGGATTTCACCACGTAGTCATTACCCAGATATTTGTTGATCGTTTTGGCTTTTGCCGGGGACTCAACGATGACAAGAGCTTTACCCATATTCACCTTTACCTAATTTGATTCTTCCAGGAATGCGTCGCGCGTTGATTCACCTTCCACTGGCGACGAGACATCGATATGGTCTCTGCGTCGGCGGATATCAACCCTGGTACCGGTCACGGGTTCGTAATGTAACTCCCATCTAACTGAGTTAACAGGATTTTTTTCACGAATTCGCTAAAGCACGACGGAATATTGGTCGAATGTCAAGCAAATCTGTTGCCAGATTGACGAAAGCGTCACACTGTACCTGATAAAATGCGTTACGCAACTTTATTAGCATGCAAAAACAAATCTCGCCAGTAGGCACACTATCGTAAGACCCGCTCTTTTATCAGGGAATATTTGCCCATAAGGCGGGCTCGGCGTAGACTAATGTCCTTGTTTAAGGAGTAAATAATGCATAAAGACACTCAACCCATCGATCGCGAAACTCTGCTGATTGAAGCCAACAAAATCATTCGTGAGCATGAGGACACGCTGGCGGGGATTGTCGCCACCGGCGTCACACAGCGTAATGGCGTGCTGGTTTTCAGCGGAGATTACTTTTTAGATGAGCAAGGGCTTCCTACGCCCAAAAGCACCGCGGTGTTTAATATGTTTAAACACCTGGCGCATGTCCTTTCTGAAAAGTATCACCTGATCGATTAATTCAAGAAATGATTTGCCGGATGGCGGCTCCGCCTTATCCGGCCTACGATGCTACGATCCTGTAGGCCGGGTAAGATGCTTTAGCATCGCCATCCGGCAATGACAATGTTACATCAGGGGTTTTTGCCCACGCTGCCACCAGCGCAACAGTAAGCGGTCGGCGCTTTCAGCCGCGCTGCCGGTGAAGCGGTCCATCAATTTTTTACGCTGCAGATAGCGCACGTTAAGCACTTCGCGGCCATCCATCAAACTCAGGATCACCTCATCGCTGGTATTGATCTCATCCACCAGCCCGTTTTCCAGCGCCTGTTGACCAAACCAGTGTTCCCCGGTGGCAACCTGTTCAATGTCCAGAGTCGGACGCATGCGGTGCACAAAATCTTTAAACAGATGGTGCGTTTCGTTCAGATCCTCGCGGAATTTCTGCCGCCCCTCTTCCGTATTCTCACCAAGCAGCGTCAACGTCCGTTTGTATTGCCCGGCAGTGTGCAACTCAATATCAATGTCTTTGCCTTTCAGGAAACGGTTAAAGTTAGGGATCTGCGCCACCACGCCAATTGAGCCCACAATAGCAAACGGTGCCGAAACAATTTTATCTGCCACGCAGGCCATCATGTATCCGCCGCTGGCGGCAACTTTATCGACCGTCACCGTTAATGGGATCTGCTTATCGCGCAGACGCTGCAATTGTGATGCCGCCAGCCCATAGCCATGCACCACACCACCGGGGCTTTCCAGGCGAATAACCACCTGATCTTGTGGTTTTACTACCGCCAGTACCGCCGTCACCTCTTCACGCAGCGCGCTGACTTCATGGGCATCCATACTGCCTTTAAAATCAAGCACCCAGACACGCGGTTTACCCGATGATGTATTCTCTCCCAATTTTGCTTTGGCTTTGGCCGCCTTCGCTTCCAGCTTGTGCTTTTTTTTCTGCGCTTTATGCCAGAGCTTTTGTTGGTGGCTGTCCAGTAAAGACATCGCCAAGTCTTCTTTCATCTCTTTATATTGTTCACTGAGATTAATGACCCGGAGTTCACCGCGCTGACGCTTGCGTTGTGTCGCATTGACGATCAGCATAACAATCACCGCAATCGCCACTACCACTGTGACGATTTTTGCCAAAAACAGCCCATATTCAGACAACAATTCCACGAATCCCACCTTGGTTAAACAACGCAACTTTCGCTCAGTGTACAACAGGTGTGTTAACCCGTCTTGCTTCATCCATCCGCATGGTAATCGGTAAAAAGCATGACAAAGTGTTCATTTTACGGTGTTATTACCTTTGGCTGATTGAAAAATAGCAGGGTTTAAGGCATAAAACCGACAAGTTATAGAAAACGGGATGGCCAGAGCGTCGCTGAGGAGTAACCGTGCATTACCAACCCAAACAAGATCTGTTACAGGATCGCATTATTCTGGTCACCGGAGCCAGCGATGGCATCGGTCGAGAAGCTGCGCTGACCTATGCCCGCTACGGTGCAACCGTGATTCTGCTCGGGCGCAATGAAGAAAAACTTCGTCAGGTCGCCCAGGCCGTTGCCGCAGAAAACGGCGCGCCCGCACAGTGGTTTACGCTGGATCTGCTGACCTGTACTTCCACTGAGTGCCATGAACTGGCGCAGCGAATCAACGCCCATT
Organism: Citrobacter sp. C348; assembly: GCF_047467975.1. Classification (NCBI taxonomy): domain Bacteria; kingdom Pseudomonadati; phylum Pseudomonadota; class Gammaproteobacteria; order Enterobacterales; family Enterobacteriaceae; genus Citrobacter; species Citrobacter sp. C348. The sequence continues at coordinate 116,051 of NZ_JASJUJ010000010.1, forward strand.
ACCCGCGTCTGGATGGCGTGTTGCATAATGCCGGGTTACTGGGTGAAATCGGCCCGATGATCGAACAAACTCCGCAGGTCTGGCAGGAGGTCATGCAGGTAAACGTCAATGCCACCTTTATGCTGACCCAGGCGCTGCTCCCTTTGTTGCTTAAGTCTGATTCTGGATCGTTGGTCTTTACCTCATCCAGCGTTGGTCGTCAGGGACGCGCCAACTGGGGGGCCTATTCAACCTCGAAGTTTGCCATCGAAGGCATGATGCAGGTGCTGGCAGACGAGTATCAAAACCATCATTTACGCGTAAACTGTATTAATCCTGGCGGCACGCGTACCGGCATGCGTGCCAGCGCATTCCCGACAGAAGATCCACAAAAATTAAAAACACCCGCCGACATTATGCCGCTGTACCTGTGGCTGATGGGCGACGACAGCCGGCGTAAAACCGGTATGACCTTCGACGCCCAACCGGGCCGTAAACCAGGAATTGCCCAATGAGTGAAGAACGCTATCAGCAGCGCCAGCAGCGCGTAAAAGACCGTGTTGACGCACGCGTTGCCGCCGCAAAGGACGAGCGCGGTATCATCATCGTCTTTACCGGCAACGGTAAAGGGAAAACCACCGCCGCATTTGGTACCGCCACGCGCGCGGTCGGTCACGGTAAAAAAGTCGGCGTGGTGCAGTTCATTAAAGGCACGTGGCCCAACGGCGAACGAAACTTACTGGAACCCCACGGCGTGGAGTTTCAGGTCATGGCGACAGGATTTACCTGGGAGACGCAAAACCGAGATTCTGACACCGCTGCCTGTCTGGCCGTGTGGGAGCACGGTAAACGGATGCTGGCCGATCCTGAGCTGGATATGGTGGTGCTGGATGAGTTGACGTACATGGTGGCGTATGACTATCTACCGCTGGAAGAGGTGCTCGACGCCTTAAGCGCGCGCCCTTCTCACCAGACGGTGATTATCACTGGTCGAGGATGCCATCGCGATATTCTGGAATTAGCTGATACGGTCAGCGAGTTGCGCCCGGTCAAGCACGCCTTTGAGGCGGGGGTGAAAGCCCAAATAGGGATCGATTATTGAGTGTAGGCCGGATAAGGCGTTTGCGCCGCATCCGGCTCCACGCTAACGCCTGATGGCGCTTTGCTTATCAGGCCTACTCATGATTAACCGTTGTTGTTACGACCGCCCGGACGACGGCTACCGCCGACCTGGGTGTGACGTTTAACTGCACGGCGGATCTGGTTCGCCTTCATGCGACGACGGTCTTTCTCAACAGCAACCTTCGAGCTGGTTTCCGGCTGCAGTTCCACCAGTTGACGCAGATAGTTTGTCTGGGCGAGGTCAAGCTCCGTCCAGCCACCACGCGGCAGACCTTTCGGCAGCGGAATATCACCGTAACGTACGCGGATCAAACGGCTCACCTGCACGCCAACGGCTTCCCACAGGCGACGCACTTCGCGGTTACGCCCTTCGGTCAGGGTGACGTTATACCACTGGTTAATCCCTTCACCACCGCTGAACTTGATGGTTTTAAATGCGGCCGGACCATCTTCCAGTTGCACGCCACGGCTCAGGTCACGCAGTTTCGTTTCATCCACCTGGCCAAACACACGCACCGCGTATTCACGCTCAACTTCACGGCTCGGGTGCATCAAACGGTTCGCCAGTTCACCATCGGTGGTGAACAGCAGTAAACCACAGGTATTCACGTCCAGACGACCCACCGCAATCCAGCGCGCATCGCGCAGTTTTGGTAGACGGTCAAAGACGGTCGGACGACCTTCCGGGTCGTTACGGGTACACAATTCACCTTCCGGCTTGTAATACGCCAGAACGCGGCAGATTTGTTCCGCAGATTCTTTCACCGAAATCAGATGACCGTCGATACGGATTTTCAGACCCGGTGTTACGTCAACGCGATCGCCAAGCGTGGCAATTTTGCCGTCAACGCTCACGCGACCTGCTGCAATAATGGTTTCAATTTCACGGCGAGAACCGTGGCCAGCGCGCGCCAGCACTTTTTGTAACTTTTCGCTCATAGAGCTTCCTTTAGGTGTCGCCTTCACAGGCGTCGAACAGGAGAATCAACGGCGCCAGTTAGCGCCATTTTAAGGCCGCGTAGTATACCGAGTTGCGCCCTTATAAGAAAGGTTTAACGTCGCCGACGCCTTCACGCAACACCACCGGCGAGTCATCGGTTAAATCGATAACCGTGGTGGGCTGCTGACCGAGATACCCGCCGTGGATAATCAAATCCACCTGCTTCTCCAGACGATCTTTAATCTCTTCCGGATCGGACTCGGTAAATTCGCTACCTGGCAGCATCAGCGAAGTGGAGAGCATAGGCTCGCCCAACGCTTCCAGCAACGCCAGCGCAATCGGATTGGACGGTACGCGCAGACCGATGGTTTTACGTTTTTCCTGCAGCAACCGGCGCGGCACTTCTTTCGTCCCTTTCAGGATGAAGGTGTAGTTGCCCGGTGTATTGTTTTTAATTAAACGAAAAGCAACGTTGTCCACGAACGAATAGGTCGACAGTTCGGACAGGTCACGGCACATCAACGTGAAGTTGTGTCCATCAGGCAGATGACGGATACGGCAAATACGCTCCATCGCCCCTTTGTCTTCGATTTTACAGCCCAACGCATAGCCGGAATCGGTGGGATAAACGATCACCCCACCTTTACGCACAATTTCAACGGCCTGATTGATCAGGCGTTGCTGTGGGTTATCAGGATGGATATAAAAAAACTGACTCATACTTTCCTCTCAGTGGTCTCGGGCTGTTCCCAAAGCTGCCAGACGCCTTCAACGCCTGCGGGCAACCAGAGCTTACGACCCAATTCAATCCACGGGCACGGCTGATGAAAATCAGACCCTTGTGATGCCCACAGCTGATGCTGACGCGCCAGAGTCGCCAGATGGGTACGCTCATTGGGAGACTGTTGACACTGTGCCACTTCCATCGCATCACCATGATGTTCGGCAAACCAGGCAACCAGTCTTTTCAGCCACTTAGCGCTAAGATCGTACCGACCAGGATGAGCCAGCACCGCCTTACCGCCAGAATGATGAATGACATCAATAGCTTGTTCTATTGTACACCACTGTGGCGGAACGTAACCGGTTTTCCCGCGGGCAAGGTATTTTTTAAACACGTCAGCCATGGTCGTGGCTTTGCCACTCTCAACCAGGAAACGCGCAAAATGGCCTCTCGTGACGGCCCCGCCGTCAGCCAGACGTAACGCGCCTTCCCACGCGCCCGGGATATGTGCTTTGTCCAGTCGCTCAGCAATTAGCTGCGCACGCAGCTGACGACGCGCGGTTTGTTCTGCCAGAAACGCACGCATCATGGGGTGGTCGATATCGATATTCAGGCCGACGATATGGATCTCGTGGTTTTCCCAGACCGTGGAAATTTCAACGCCCGCTATCAACTTCAACGCTAAACCTGAACGTGAAATTTCTTCTCTTGCCGCCGGAATCGCTGCCGTGGTGTCATGATCGGTGATCGCCAGTGTCCCGACTCGCATCTCTACCGCACGGTGTACCAATGCTTCAGGTGTCAATCGTCCATCGGACGCCGTTGTATGACTGTGCAGGTCGTAAATCACTGCGTAATTCGTGTCGCTCAAGGCGGCTCCCGTTTCAATAAATGTCGTCTCACGCCCATCATAGCGTTTTCGGCAATTTTACTGAAATCAGGTGTTGACTTTATTCCATTGAACTAGTTAACTAGTACGCAAGTTCACTTGAAGAAAGAAGGTATCTGAGATGAAAGCAACATATGTCCTGCACGGTGGGTGGCGCACTTCCTGATTTCGGGCAGTGTCTTACGTCTGCAATATGCAACCAGATACCCGGCCCGCCAACTAAGCGGGCTTTTTTTTGAACAAAATTAATGAGAATAACGATGCAAACACAAAAACCGACACTCGAACTGCTGGCCTGTGACGCCGCCTACCGTAACAACCCGACCGAGCTGTTTCATCAGGTCTGCGGCGCGCGCCCGGCTACATTGTTACTGGAATCCGCCGATATCGACAGCAAGGACGACCTGAAGAGTCTGCTGTTGGTCGACAGCGCGCTGCGTATTACCGCCTTAGGTGACACCGTTACCATTCAGGCGTTGTCGGCGAATGGTGCCTCCCTGCTCCCGTTGCTGGATGCCGCCTTGCCAACTGGTGTTGAAAACCAACAACAGCCGAATGCCCGCCAGTTGCGTTTTCCGGCCGTCAGCCCACTGCTGGATGAAGATGCCCGCTTATGTTCCCTGTCGGTCTTTGACACGTTCCGTTTAATGCAGGAACTGGTTAATGTGCCGGAGCAGGAGCGTGAAGCCATGTTCTTCGGCGGTCTGTTTTCCTACGATCTGGTCGCTGGATTCGAAGATTTACCCCAGCTTGAAGCCGGCAACCGCTGCCCTGATTACTGCTTCTACCTGGCCGAAACCCTGATGGTCATTGACCACCAGAAAAAAAGCACCCGTATTCAGGCCAGCGTGTTCACGCCCTGCGAGGAAGAAAAACAGCGTCTGGCCCACCGACTGGCGCAGTTGAGCCAGCAATTAACCGAACCCGCGCCGCCGCTGCCCGTTATTGAAGTACCAGAAATGCGCTGCGAGTGTAATCAGAGCGATGAAGAGTTCGGTACCGTCGTGCGCGGTTTGCAAAAAGCCATTCGTGCCGGTGAGATTTTCCAGGTAGTGCCTTCCCGCCGTTTTTCACTGCCCTGCCCGTCACCACTTGCTGCCTATTATGTTCTGAAAAAGAGCAATCCCAGCCCGTACATGTTCTTTATGCAGGATAACGATTTCACGTTGTTCGGCGCCTCGCCGGAAAGTTCGCTGAAATACGACGCCACCAGCCGCCAGATTGAGATCTACCCCATTGCCGGGACTCGCCCACGCGGTCGTCGGGCAGACGGCTCGCTGGACCGCGATCTCGACAGCCGTATTGAGCTGGAAATGCGCACTGACCATAAAGAACTTTCCGAGCACCTGATGCTGGTGGATCTGGCACGTAATGACCTGGCGCGTATCTGTACGCCGGGCAGTCGATACGTGGCTGACCTGACCAAAGTCGACCGCTATTCCTTCGTGATGCACCTGGTCTCCCGCGTGGTCGGCGAGCTGCGTCACGATTTGGACGTCCTGCATGCTTACCGTGCCTGTATGAACATGGGCACGCTGAGCGGTGCGCCGAAAGTGCGCGCCATGCAGCTTATCGCCGAGGCTGAAGGTCGCCGCCGCGGTAGCTATGGCGGCGCGGTCGGTTACTTCACCGCCCACGGCGATCTGGATACCTGCATTGTGATCCGTTCTGCCCTGGTGGAAGACGGTATCGCCACCGTGCAGGCCGGTGCCGGGATTGTTCTGGATTCTGTACCGCAGTCTGAAGCCGATGAAACCCGTAATAAAGCGCGTGCGGTTCTGCGTGCTATCGCCACCGCACACCACGCACAGGAGATTTTCTAATGGCTGATATTCTGCTGCTCGATAACATCGACTCCTTTACCTATAACCTGGCAGATCAGCTGCGCACCAACGGCCATAACGTGGTGATTTACCGTAACCATATCCCGGCGCAGACCTTAATTGATCGCTTAGCGACCATGAAAAACCCGGTACTGATGCTTTCGCCAGGTCCGGGCGCGCCAAGCGAAGCCGGCTGCATGCCGGAGTTGTTGACTCGCCTGCGCGGCAAATTGCCGATTATCGGGATTTGTCTTGGGCATCAGGCAATTGTCGAAGCCTACGGCGGGTATGTGGGTCAGGCAGGCGAAATCCTGCACGGCAAAGCCTCCAGTATTGAACACGACGGCCAGGAAATGTTCGCCGGTCTGGCTAATCCCCTGCCGGTGGCGCGCTACCATTCACTGGTTGGCAGCAATGTACCGGCGGGCTTAACCATTAACGCCCACTTCAACGGCATGGTGATGGCGGTTCGCCACGACACCGACCGCGTGTGCGGATTCCAGTTCCATCCGGAATCCATTCTCACCACTCAGGGCGCGCGTCTGCTGGAGCAAACGCTGGCCTGGGCACAGCAGAAGCTTGAACAAACCAACACGCTGCAGCCTATTCTCGAAAAACTGTATCAGGCCCAGACGCTGTCCCAGCAGGAGAGCCACCAATTGTTCTCTGCGGTCGTGCGCGGTGAACTGAAGCCGGAGCAGCTGGCTGCCGCACTGGTCAGCATGAAAGTGCGCGGTGAGCATCCGAATGAAATTGCCGGGGCGGCGACGGCCCTGCTGGAGAACGCCGCGCCGTTCCCGCGTCCGGACTATCTGTTTGCTGACATTGTGGGGACCGGCGGTGACGGCAGCAACAGCATCAACATTTCCACCGCCAGCGCGTTTGTCGCCGCGGCCTGTGGGTTAAAGGTAGCGAAGCACGGTAACCGTAGCGTCTCCAGTAAATCGGGATCGTCGGATCTGCTGGCGGCCTTTGGCATCAACCTGGATATGAATGCTGACAAGTCGCGCCTGGCGCTTGACGAACTGGGCGTGTGTTTCCTGTTTGCGCCGAAATATCACACCGGTTTTCGTCACGCCATGCCGGTTCGCCAGCAGCTCAAAACCCGCACGCTGTTTAACGTGCTCGGGCCGCTGATTAACCCTGCGCATCCGCCACTGGCGCTGATCGGCGTCTACAGCCCGGAACTGGTACTGCCCATTGCCGAAACCCTGCGCGTGCTGGGATATCAGCGTGCTGCCGTGGTACACAGCGGCGGAATGGATGAAGTTTCGCTGCATGCACCGACCATTGTGGCCGAATTGCATGACGGCGAAATCAAGAGCTATCAGCTAACGGCAGACGACTTTGGCCTGACGCCATATCACCAGGAACAGCTGGCGGGCGGCACGCCGGAAGAAAACCGTGACATTCTCAGTCGCTTGTTACAAGGTAAAGGTGAAGCCGCGCACGAGGCCGCCGTGGCAGCGAATGTCGCCATGTTAATGCGCCTGCACGGCGAAGAAGATTTAAAAGCCAACGCACAAATCGTGATTAATGTCCTGCGTAGCGGTGCGGCCTATGACCGGGTCACCGCCCTGGCAGCAAGAGGGTAAATGATGCAAACCGTTTTAGCGAAAATTGTCGCAGACAAGGCGATTTGGGTAGAAGCCCGCAAACAGCAACAACCGCTGGCCAGCTTTCAAAATGATGTTCAGCCAAGCTCGCGACATTTTTATGATGCGCTGCAAGGCGCGCGGACCGCGTTTATTCTGGAGTGCAAAAAAGCCTCTCCGTCAAAAGGCGTGATCCGTGATGACTTTGACCCGGCACATATTGCGGGTGTGTATAAACATTATGCCTCGGCGATTTCTGTGCTGACCGACGAGAAATATTTCCAGGGAAGCTTTGATTTCCTGCCCATCGTCAGCCGCATCGCACCACAGCCGATTCTGTGTAAAGACTTTATTATCGATCCTTACCAGATTTACCTGGCCCGTCATTACCAGGCTGACGCCTGTTTGCTGATGCTGTCCGTGCTGGATGACGAACAATACCGTCAGCTTGCCGCCGTCGCCCACAGCCTGAAGATGGGCGTACTGACCGAAGTCAGCAACGAAGACGAGCTGGAACGTGCCATTGCGCTCGGCGCAAAAGTCGTGGGTATTAACAACCGCGACCTGCGTGACCTGTCGATTGACCTCAATCGCACCCGCCAACTGGCACCGCGACTGGGCCATGGCGTGACCGTCATCAGCGAGTCCGGCATTAATACCTACGGCCAGGTGCGCGAACTCAGCCACTTCGCCAACGGTTTCCTGATTGGCTCCGCGCTGATGTCGCATCAGGATCTGCATGCAGCGGTGCGTCGCGTGCTGCTCGGCGAAAATAAAGTCTGCGGCCTGACCCGCGCGCAGGATGCCCACTCGGCGTATGAATCCGGCGCAATTTATGGCGGCCTGATTTTTGTTCCTTCATCACCACGTGCAGTCAATATTGAGCAGGCTCGTGAGGTCATGACAGGTGCGCCGCTGCAGTACGTTGGCGTGTTTCGCGACAGCAACATTGATGACGTGTGCGCCACCGTCGGGCATTTATCACTGACAGCAGTGCAACTGCACGGGAACGAAGATCAGACTTATATCGATACGCTGCGTGCGGCATTACCGCAACAGGTGCAAATCTGGAAGGCGCTGAGCGTGGGCGAGTCACTGCCCGTCCGCAGCTATCAGCATGTTGATAGATACGTTTTCGACAACGGCCAGGGCGGCAGCGGACAGCGTTTTGACTGGTCCCTGTTGGGTGGGCAATCACTGGATAACGTTTTACTGGCTGGCGGACTCGGTGCAGATAACTGCGTCGACGCGGCTAAAACCGGCTGTGCCGGTCTCGATTTCAATTCTGGCGTAGAGTCACAGCCGGGCATCAAAGATGCGCGTCTGCTGGCCTCGGTCTTTCAAACACTGCGCGCATATTAAGGAAAAGGACATGACAACACTACTCAACCCCTATTTTGGTGAATTTGGTGGCATGTATGTGCCACAGATTCTGATGCCTGCCCTGCGTCAGCTGGAAGAAGCCTTCGTCAGCGCGCAGAAAGATCCTGAGTTTCAGGCGCAGTTTACCGACCTGCTGAAAAACTATGCCGGCCGCCCTACCGCGCTGACCAAATGCCAGAACATCACCGCGGGTACTCGCACCACCTTGTATCTGAAACGTGAAGACTTGTTGCACGGCGGCGCGCACAAGACCAACCAGGTGCTGGGTCAGGCGCTGCTGGCAAAACGTATGGGTAAAACGGAAATCATCGCCGAAACCGGTGCAGGTCAGCACGGTGTTGCTTCTGCGCTCGCCTGTGCCCTGCTTGGCCTGAAGTGTCGCATCTATATGGGTGCGAAAGATATCGAACGCCAGTCTCCCAACGTGTTCCGTATGCGGCTGATGGGCGCCGAGGTGATCCCGGTACACAGCGGCTCCGCCACGCTGAAAGATGCCTGTAATGAAGCGCTGCGCGACTGGTCTGGCAGCTACGATACTGCGCACTATATGCTTGGTACAGCGGCTGGCCCGCATCCTTTCCCGACCATTGTGCGTGAGTTCCAGCGCATGATTGGCGAAGAAACCAAAGCGCAGATCCTCGAAAAAGAAGGTCGTCTGCCGGATGCCGTTATCGCCTGCGTGGGTGGTGGGTCGAATGCTATCGGTATGTTTGCTGACTTTATTAATGACACCAGCGTCGGGCTGATTGGCGTTGAGCCGGGCGGTCACGGGATTGAATCCGGTGAACACGGCGCGCCGTTGAAGCATGGTCGCGTCGGGATTTACTTCGGCATGAAATCGCCGATGATGCAAACCGAAGAGGGGCAAATCGAAGAGTCCTATTCGATTTCAGCGGGCCTGGATTTCCCGTCCGTCGGGCCACAGCATGCTTACCTGAACAGTATTGGCCGTGCCGATTACGTATCGATTACCGATGACGAAGCGCTGGAAGCCTTTAAAACCCTGTGCCTGCACGAAGGGATCATTCCGGCCCTGGAATCATCACATGCCCTGGCACACGCGTTGAAAATGATGCGTGAGGATCCGGAAAAAGAGCAACTGCTGGTGGTTAACCTTTCCGGTCGCGGCGACAAAGACATCTTCACCGTACACGATATTCTGAAAGCACGAGGGGAAATCTGATGGAACGTTATGAAAACCTGTTTGCACAGCTGAAGGACCGCAAAGAAGGTGCATTTGTCCCCTTCGTCACCCTCGGCGACCCTTCTGTTGAGCAGTCGCTGAAGATTATTGATACGCTGATCGACGCCGGAGCTGATGCGCTCGAACTCGGGATCCCCTTCTCCGACCCGCTGGCTGACGGCCCGACCATTCAGGATGCGACCTTACGTGCTTTTGCCGCAGGCGTCACGCCGTCGCAATGCTTCGAAATGCTGGCGCTGATCCGTCAAAAACATCCCAATATTCCTGTTGGCCTGCTGATGTACGCCAATCTGGTATTCAGTAAAGGCATTGACGAATTTTACGCCCAGTGTGAAAAAGTCGGCGTGGATTCAGTGTTAGTCGCCGATGTGCCGGTTGAGGAGTCTGCGCCATTCCGGACAGCGGCACTGCGCCACAACGTGGCACCGATTTTCATCTGCCCGCCGAACGCTGATGACGACCTGCTGCGCCAGATTGCGTCCTATGGTCGCGGTTATACCTATCTGTTGTCTCGTGCTGGCGTGACTGGCGCCGAAAAGCGTGCTGCGCTACCGCTGCATCATCTGGTCGAGAAGCTGAAACAATACAATGCACCGCCGTCGTTGCAAGGCTTCGGTATCTCAGCGCCTGAGCAGGTCGCGGGGGCGATTGAAGCAGGTGCTGCCGGGGCGATTTCAGGCTCGGCGATTGTGAAAATTATTGAGAAAAATGTCGCCGCACCGGAACAGATGCTGACAGAGCTAAGGGCCTTTGTCAGCGCGATGAAAGCCGCCACGCATCAGTAACAAGCCACAACCGCCAGCGTAAATCTGGCGGTTTTATCCTTCTTTCGCCTGCTTCATTTTGTACATGGCGTTATCTGCGTTCTGAATAGCCGCATCCAGTTCACCGTTCACTTCCGCAATTCCCCATGACACCGACAGCGGCACAGTATGCCCATCTACCACAAATACGTGATTATTGACCTGCCCGCTAATACGCTCGGCTATGGCGATAGCGTCACTTGCCTGAGAGCGAAACAGCAGGATCATAAACTCATCCCCGCCGGTACGAATCACCAGATCGTGACTAGTTCGGGTATTAGACAGCATTCTGTTGGCAATGGTTTGCAGTGCGCGATCCCCTGCTGCGTGGCCCCAGGTGTCGTTGACGGCCTTAAATTTATTACAGTCCAGAAGCACCACCGAACAGTGGGATAAATCCCGGCGTTTAATAATGTCGAGGATCCTGCGGTTAAAACAGCCGGTCAGAGAATCGATATACACCTTGAGATCGCTTTCATTCAGCCACGATTTCAACGAAAAGCTAATGATAATAAAGAAGAACGGCGCCAAAAGAATCACAATCCCGGCATGCGCATCGTGTACCATAAAACGACCTAAAGAGATCGAATAGTGCAGCGCATACTTTTCTGACAACATCCTGACATGGGCGTTGTTCAGATTTGCGCATTTCCCCGCTAAACAGAGACTCTCGTTGTTGAGTAAATTAACCAATGCCACATTAAGACCCGGCGGAAGCTGGTATTCAAACGCGTTTGCCAACTCATCTTGCAATTCCGGTTTCGAATGATCATAAACCAGGTACGCCACGATATGATCGGAGATATCATCGCCTGACAGATCGTAAATATAGCTCACGACACTGTACGCCTTATCACCGGTGATTTTATCGGTATAAAAATTGGTCGAACTAAGGGCTTTGTTTTTGACGTTTTTTTGCAGTAGTCGGGTATAAAAATCGACCGGCGGGTAGAAAAAATTGGAAATATCGAGTGCCATCTCGGAGTCAGCGAAAGAAAAATTGTGAGAGTCGGCAGGAGTAAACCAGTAAAAATAATCTGCGTCTTTGGCGATAATATAACGATGCGCATCGAAAGTGCCCGGATTGAGCTCATTCACCATTCCGCGGATAAACTCTGCGGCGGTAAACATACACAGGGCCTGCTGGCTGGGCTGCTTAGCGATAATGGCTCCAGATGCCGAATGTACCCGCTTTCGATCGGCGTTGATTCCCCACTCCCCCTCCTCGCGCGGCACAAAGCGCGACTTGCTGCCACATCGTCCACCATTAATGGTGTGGTGATAACGCTCACCGATGGCGTCCGCGATAAGTTCATTGTCGTTAAAGATGTCCATGAGACGCGTTTGGAGACGGTTGATACCTTCACTTGCGATGGCCGTACGCTGCTCGTAAATGATGAACAGGAACAGTGATGTAAATATCAGTGTAATGAGGCCAGATACCAGCAACGCCTGCCTGTTTCTGAGCTTATCCTGCACAATCTTCACGCGTCCACCCTGATAGTTACCCGCATTGCCAAATCAGTTACTTGAGCGCTAAGTTACAGATTTACCCATAAAAAGCATATCTTTTTAACAAATTCGCAAACTAATCATCACCATCAAGCAGATAGCCCGCCAGGCGAATGGCCTCACGGCAGTCGCTGACGCCGGCGGCATAGCCCGCTTCAATTTCGCAAACCGGGCTGGCACTGCAATAAGGTAATTTGATCGGTACGGCCAGAGCGTGTTCAAGGCTCTCCACCCGAGTCATATACGCCAGCAGTGCGCGCGCAGCATACAGGGCGAATTCTGCTATGTCATCGTTGGGTGATGATTCCAGAAGTGAAATTTTTTGTTGCAGCTGTTGGCGGGACAATTCCATCATCAATGCCCTCAAAGCAGGTTTGCTTAAAGAGTAGCATTTGATCGAAGGGTGAAGAGGCGGGAGGGGAAAAACAGGGCCAAAAAGACGGGACAACGCTTGCCCCGTCTTTTCACATTTGAATCACAGCGTTAGAAGCGATAACCCGCAGAGAACATAAACACCCACGGATCGAGGCGTACGTTGTCGTGCTGCTGTGCGCCAGCCAGTTTGTAACTCGCGGTGGTGTCGATATCCATGTACCAGACCGACATGTTAATCAGCCAGTCGCGGTTGATTAAGTAGTCCATCCCCACCTGTCCCGCCGCACCCCAGGAGTCTTTCAGGCTCAGGTCAGATAATCCGGTTTCTTTACCGTTATCGTTAAATCCTTCGTCGAAGAACGTGGTGTAGTTAACGCCGACGCCAACGTAAGGACGCAACTTGCTGCTGGAGTCGCCAAAGTACCACTGCGCCATTAGCGTTGGCGGTAAATGGTGAACGGTCGCGATATCCCCGGTGGTTGAGGTGCCGATTTTATGACGAAACGGCGTTGCTGCCAGTAATTCGACACCAATATTGTCGGTCGCCATATAGGTGAATGTCAGCCCCAGTTGCGTGTTATTGCTGACGTCAAAACCGCCTAAACTTCCCAGCGTACCGCCCGCACCTTCCGTCGGTCTTACGGTTGCAGAACCTGCGCGAATAAAGAACTCTCCCGCTTCATGCGCAAATGCGTTCCCGGAAAGTAGAGTTGTTAATGCCAATGCTGCCACTGTTAATTTTTTCATGTCCGCTCCATCGTTATGGTTATAAAAGCGGAACGAATATACCTACAATGGAGTAATAAATGATCTAACACAGATCACATTGACGCCTGTAATTTAACATTTATTGATCCAGATTAAGTTAGAACTTGCATTCAAAATCCTGGTTAACTTAATTCAGATCAATTTTGATATATTTCCAGCCTGTGAGCATTTTTCCCTTCAATGGTATACGGATGTAATGACGCCATGGTGTACACAGAACAAACAGCGTTGTTGCATAATGCTGAAGTCATAGCCAAAAATTACCGCCGCTTTACAAAGATATGCTTTTCCATACACCTCGCGATGCTGCCACTGTTGAGTTATCCAGGGTACAATTGCCCGCAAATGAACACCTGCAAAACTCAAGGAGAGTGCATGTCAATCACGGCGAAGTCCGTTTACCGTGACACGGGAAACTTTTTCCGTAATCAATTCATTACCATCTTGCTGGTATCGCTGTTGTGCGCGTTTATCACAGTGGTGTTCGGGCATGCTTTTTCCCCCAGCGACGCGCAGATTGCGCAACTCAGTGAAGGGGATCAGATAACCAACAGCGTGGGACTGTTCGACCTGGTGCAGAACATGACACCGGAACAGCAGCAAATCCTGCTACGTGCGTCAGCGGCATCGACATTTTCTGGACTTATCGGCAATGCCATCCTCGCGGGCGGTATTATTCTGATGATCCAGTTAATTTCAGCAGGCCATCGAGTCAGCGCGCTGCGGGCCATTGGCGCCAGTGCACCGGTATTGCCTAAGCTGTTTATTCTGATTTTTATGACTACCCTGCTGGTGCAAATCGGGATTATGCTGGTCGTTGTACCCGGTATTGTGCTGGCCATTCTGCTGTCGCTTGCGCCAGTGATGATGGTTCAGGATAAGATGGGTGTCTTTGCAGCCATGCGCAACAGTATGCGTTTGGCGTGGTCTAATATGCGACTGGTTGCGCCCGCTGTGATCGGTTGGCTGCTGGCAAAAACGTCACTGTTGCTGCTCGCCCCCACTTTTGCTGTATTAACGCCGAATGTTGGCGCAGTAGTGGCGAATACGCTGAGCAATATGATTTCTGCCGTTTTGCTGATCTATTTGTTCCGCCTGTATATGCTGATTCGCCAATAAACCCTGAACGCATCCCGGCCTCTTGGTCGATGCTTTTTGATTACGGAATCGAAGAATGAAGCAGTTTCTTGATTTTTTACCGCTGGTGGTCTTTTTCGCTTTTTATAAGCTTTATGACATCTATGCGGCGACCTCGGCACTGATTGTCGCGACGGCCATTGTGTTGATTTACAGCTGGGTTCGCTATCGCAAGGTCGAGAAGATGGCGTTGATCACCTTTATTCTGGTGGCTGTTTTTGGCGGCCTGACCGTTTTCTTCCACAACGATGAATTCATTAAGTGGAAGGTAACGGTGATATATGGGCTGTTTGCGGGTGCCTTACTGGTCAGCCAGTGGGTGATGAAAAAACCGCTGATTCAGCGCATGTTAGGTAAAGAACTGACGCTGCCGCAGCCGGTATGGTCGAAACTGAACCTGGCCTGGGCCGTCTTTTTCATCCTGTGCGGTCTGGCGAATATCTACATCGCGTTTTGGCTGCCGCAAAATATCTGGGTTAACTTCAAAGTGTTTGGCTTAACCGCCCTGACGTTGGTCTTCACGCTGCTGAGCGGGGTATATATTTACCGTCATCTGCCGCAGGAAGATAAGTCATAATGTGCATTCGCCAGATCTGCGGATCTGGCGAATTTTTAACCCACCATACCTTTCTCTCACTTTAACACCGCGTTGCACACCGCCTCCCCTCTGTTCTCAGCCCACAAATTCTAGTAGCATCGCGCCTGTAATCTTTCTCTACAGTCGGTTCTACAATGACAACAACGAATAACACCCCTCAAGGTGAGCTGGTTTTACGTACTCTGGCCATGCCAGCCGATACCAATGCTAACGGCGATATTTTTGGCGGTTGGCTGATGTCGCAAATGGATATCGGTGGCGCTATTCAGGCCAAGGAAATCGCGCACGGTCGTGTGGTCACGGTGCGAGTGGAAGGAATGAGTTTTTTACGCCCGGTTGCCGTCGGTGATGTGGTCTGTTGCTATGCGCGCTGTGTAAAGCGCGGTACCACGTCCATCAGCATCAATATTGAAGTCTGGGTTAAGAAAGTGGCATCTGAGCCAATTGGGCAGCGTTACAAAGCCACCGAAGCGTTGTTTATCTACGTGGCCGTGGATAAAGACGGGAAACCCCGTCCGATCCCCGCCTCTGTCTGATACGACACGTTAACGTCGCAATCAAACCAACGTAATGCTGATTGCCGGATGAGGGTGTAGTGTCTCATCCGGCCGACTTCTTACTCGATCTGTGCAGTACCGTTCAGACGGAAGACAATATTCACCACCAGTCCGGAGCCGGGTTTGCCCGCCTCGTAGCGCCATCTGCGCATCGCATTCTTCACTTCACGCTCAAACATATTGGCAGGCTGTGCGGAAAGCACCTCCACATTCTCAACCCGGCCATCTGACGTCACGTCAAATTTCACTTTTACGCGACCTTCAATACGCAGCGCCTGCGCACGTGCCGGATACTGTGGCTGATTACGACTCAGCGCACGCGGGTCAGCTGGCACACTGACGGCTGGTTTACTGGTGGCCGGGGCGGTACTGGTGGTCGGGCGCGCAGGCGCGGTGTTTTCAACTGGCGCAGCCGGGCGTGATTCAACCGGTTTAACGTCACGTTTCGGCTGTTCTTGCACCTTTTTCACCGGTTTTGGCTTCGGTTTTGGCTTTGGCTTCGGTTTCTCAATAACGACCGGTGCCTCCTTTGGCGGTTCAGGAATCGGTTCGGGTTCCGGTTCTGGCTCGACGACGGGCTCCGGAGGCGGCTGAACAACCTGCGGCGGTTCGAGGTCAGCTGGCGCGACCATCGTGATAGAAATCGGCTGCGCGGGCGCAGGCAGTTCAATAACCTGATGTACCGAGGTATACAGCAGCCCTGCCACTACAGCACCATGAACGCCGACAGAAAGTAACGTCGGCCAGGGAAAGCGACGAGGTAAATCAAGGGTCATTGAAGTCATAATCGTTTCAGTTAAAAAACCAGGCCCTGATTTTAAATGCAAATAGCAATCATATTCAATAAGCCCATGACGGTAAGCGGCATTTAAAACGCGATTTTATGATAATAACCCACTTCTAAAGTAGGGGCTTAACAAATCCGTTATCTTTCCGTTGCAGTTGTTAAGCCTTTCCAATAACGTAATTAACGACTTTTACCGATCAAGGAGCTCTTCCTGTGCTGTACGTTATTTATGCTCAAGATATCGCTGACTCTCTCGAAAAACGCCTTTCCGTGCGCCCGGCACATCTGGCACGTCTGCAACTTCTCCATGACGAAGGTCGCCTGTTGACCGCAGGTCCTATGCCCGCCGTTGATAGCAACGACCCGGGTGCGGCCGGATTTACCGGCTCAACCGTCATTGCCGAATTTGAATCACTCGAAGCTGCACAAGCATGGGCTGAAGCTGACCCGTATGTAGCGGCAGGCGTTTATGCGAAAGTTTCAGTAAAACCGTATAAGAAAGTATTTTAAGCAACAACGTCATACTAACATTAATAAGCAGAGTGATTATCTACCCGCTTATAATATTCACAAGGGTGCATCTGAATAGATAATATTCAATGCACCTGTATTATTGCTATCTCAATACTCACCATGGCATATAACACTTAGTGGTTAGAAAACTAAAGCATCTGGAAAAATGTTATCCAGGGAATCTTTTCATGAATAATGACGGTCTTTTCGATAGACGTATAATAAGGTAGAGGAATGCTGTCGACTTCCTATTAAATTGCTATTTATCATTATCAATTTATTATGTATTTCACTTCTGAAAAGTGATACACCAAGCTCAATAAAATTTCAACTCACTAAATTATCACTTTTAAAACAACAAGATACATCACCACACCCATCTGAGACACCCAATGCCACTTCTGCATTACGCCATCAGAAGTGGCATTAACTCACTGAGTCTTTAATATCCAGCAGCTTTATTAGCCGCATTGATTCGCTTAGTCCTGGCGTCTTTTTGATTTTTATCTGTTGCCTGCATGATGCCACCGGCAGCATCAATCCAGTCGCTTGCCGTGCAACCAGACAACGTCACACTCAGCATGAGCGCCATTAAATACTTCATCTAAACTCCATTTTTTCAATTACCGATCAAAAATATTGGTGAAAATTTATATAATTAGTTATTACCGGCGCATTGTTACAAACATATCCGATACGAGCAATCAATAAATAAGGGGGCTGATTGAATAACGCAGAATATTAACCGGGAGGATAAAAGATGGCGGGTTGTGCTGTGGTCATTGGGCACCGCCAGCGATGCCCTTTTTTGATCAGACGCTGTGGATTGCAAACAACAACGAGTTACGTTGATGGTTGAGAATGCACTTTCTGATGGTATGGATGCGCATATTGCGGCGCGATTGTCCTTCAAGCCAACGCGCTTTACGGCGACTGGCCTGACGCTGCATCCGCCAGCGCCCCACTTCCGTTCTACTACGCTTCATGTTAACCACTCTTACCGTCACAGAGCGTGACATTATACCGCCTGACCGAATGCAGACCAGCAGTTTTCCCGTGTTTTTATTTGCCAGATGAATCCTGATGCGTAAACTCTTAACAATACGCTTTCAAAAGGATTTTTAAATTTATGACAACCTTCTACACCGTGGTGAGTTGGCTGGTCATTCTGGGATACTGGGTACTCATCGCTGGCGTAACATTACGCATTCTGATGAAACGGCGCGCAGTGCCCTCCGCAATGGCCTGGCTTTTGATCATCTATATACTGCCATTGGTCGGGATCATTGCATATCTGTCCTTTGGTGAACTTCATTTGGGCAAGCGTCGCGCCGAACGCGCCAGAGCGATGTGGCCTTCAACGGCCAAGTGGCTCAACGACCTAAAAGCCTGTAACCATATTTTTGCTCAGGAGAACAGCAGCGTCGCCTCGTCTTTATTTAAGCTGTGCGAACGTCGCCAGGGTATCGGCGGTGTTAAAGGAAACCAGCTTCAGTTGCTCACCAGTTCCGATGACGTGATGCAGGCGTTGATCCGCGACATTCAACTGGCGCGGCATAACATTGAGATGGTGTTTTATATCTGGCAACCCGGCGGCATGGCCGATCAGGTCGCAGAATCATTAATGGCCGCGGCACGACGCGGTATTCACTGTCGCTTGATGCTGGACTCTGCAGGCAGCGTGGCGTTCTTCCGCAGCCCGTGGGCCGCGATGATGCGTAATGCAGGTATTGAAGTCGTTGAGGCACTGAAGGTTAACTTGATGCGTGTCTTCTTACGCCGCATGGACCTGCGCCAGCACCGTAAGATGATAATGATCGACAATTATATTGCTTACACCGGCAGTATGAACATGGTTGACCCGCGTTTCTTTAAACAGGATGCCGGCGTCGGGCAATGGGTTGATCTGATGGCAAGAATGGAAGGTCCGGTCGCCACCGCGATGGGGATTGTCTATTCCTGTGACTGGGAGATTGAGACCGGTAAGCGCATTTTACCGCCGCCACCGGATGCCAATATCATGCCATTTGAGCAGGCCAGCGGGCACACCATTCATACCATAGCCTCCGGCCCGGGTTTTCCTGAGGATTTGATCCATCAGGCGTTGCTGACCGCGGCATACTCTGCGCGTGAATATTTAATCATGACCACGCCCTACTTCGTCCCCAGCGACGATCTGCTGCATGCCATCTGTACGGCGGCGCAGCGTGGGGTGGATGTGAGCATTATTCTTCCCCGCAAAAATGACTCTATGCTGGTTGGCTGGGCAAGTCGGGCCTTTTTCACCGAACTGCTGGCGGCTGGCGTGAAAATTTACCAGTTTGAAGGGGGTCTATTGCACACCAAGAGCGTGCTGGTCGATGGTGAGCTGAGTCTGGTGGGTACCGTAAACCTGGATATGCGCAGCTTGTGGCTGAATTTTGAGATCACGCTGGTGATTGACGACGCCGGATTTGGTGCCGATCTCGCGGCAGTGCAGGACGATTATATCTCCCGTTCTCGCCTGCTTGATGCGCGGTTGTGGTTAAAAAGGCCACTCTGGCAACGGATCACCGAGCGACTGTTTTACTTCTTTAGCCCGTTGCTGTAAAACGTGGCCAAGAGACGGTAAACAGGTAGTCATTATGGATATGGATTTAAACAATCGCCTGACTGAAGACGAAACGCTTGAGCAGGCTTATGACATTTTTCTCGAACTGGCGACTGACAATCTCGACCCCGCTGACGTTCTTTTGTTCAATTTACAGTTTGAAGAACGCGGCGGCGCAGAGTTATTTGACCCGGCAGAAGACTGGCAGGAGCACGTCGACTTTGACCTGAACCCTGACTTTTTTGCCGAGGTGGTGATTGGTCTGGCCGACTCAGAAGATGGAGAGATTAACGATATTTTCGCACGCGTTTTGTTATGTCGTGAAAAAGATCACAAGCTCTGCCATATTCTCTGGCGCGAATGAGTCAAAAGAAAAGCTGCCCAGGCAGCTTTTTTTATTTAATTCGGAAGCTTAGTTCCACAGCGGTTACAAAATTGCGCGCTGTGCTCGTGCTGGTGCTGCTGACACTGAGGGCATTGACGCTGATTCTGCCGATGCTGAAACGCGCTGCTCATGTGCGTAGTAATCAAGCCCGTGGGTATTGCAATTACTGAATAACCGATCAGGATAAGCACCGACGCCACCATACGCCCTAACGGCGTGTGCGGCGCGATATCCCCATATCCAACCGTCGTTACCGTCACAATGGCCCAGTACACCGACGCATTCAGCGTATCAAATCCATACTTCGGCCCTTCAATGAGATACATCAGCGCGCCGAAAATAATCATTAAAATGGCGATAAACGAATAGAACAGAATCAACTGGTGACGTGCACTTTTTATGGCTCCCCAAAACACCATCAACGAAGGCATAAAGCGCAGCAACTTGAGGATCCGCAGTACACGAATCGCCCGCATCGCTCGCCAGGCAAATACATAGTTCAGACTCATTTCTGGCCATAACCACATCACATACAGCGGCAGAATGGTGGCCAAATCAATGAAGCCCCAAAAACTAAACACATATTTTGCCGGATTGGCCCAACAGCATAATCGCAGTAAATATTCGGCGGTGAAGACCAGCGTAATAAAGATCTCCAGCCAGACAAAAGAACGCCATTCATCATACGTTAAATGATACTGCGTCCCGACGCCCGACTCGACGAAGATAACAATGACACTCAGCAACGCAAACAGCGCGCACAGACCTTCAAAACGACGACCTGAGCGCGTGTTTAAATCGAATAATTTACGATAGACAGCGCGGCGGACAGAGGACACAAAGCCAGACACATTCACCTCACCTATAAGAAGGGCTGACCTGTGTCAGCCCTCACGATTATAGCGGGTCTACTTTCAGGCAGGAAACAGCGTGGCGGAAACTTCCTTCCAGAACCGGTCGCGTTTTTGCACATTCCGGTCCGGCAATCGGACAACGGGTACGGAACACACAACCAGACGGCGGATTGATCGGTGACGGTAATTCGCCTTCCAACAGTTGGATGGTTTTATTCCTCTCCTGATCGGGATCGGGGATAGGTACTGCCGACATCAGCGCTTTGGTATAAGGATGCAGCGGATTATGGTACACCTCGTCGTAAGTGCCCAGTTCCACCGCATGCCCCAGATACATCACCAGCACGCGATCGGAGATATGTTTAACCACCGCCAGGTCATGGGCAATAAAGATTAACGATAATCCCATTTCACGCTGTAATTGTTGTAACAGGTTCACTACCTGTGCCTGAATTGACACGTCCAGCGCGGAAACCGGCTCATCGCAAATAATCAACTTCGGCTCGAGGATCAACGCGCGAGCAATCCCGATACGCTGACACTGCCCGCCTGAAAATTCGTGCGGATAACGGTTGATCAGGTTTGGCAACAGCCCTACCTTCATCATCATGGCCTTCACGCGATCGCGCACTTCCTGCCCTGACAGGCTGGGATGATAAGTGCGCAGCGGTTCTGCGATAATTTCACCAATGGTCATACGCGGGTTTAATGAGGCCAGCGGATCCTGGAAAATCATCTGAATATCGCTGCGCACCGCGCGCCACTCATCGGGTTTCATGCCCAGCAGATCTTTACCCAGCCAGGCCACTTTGCCGTCGGTGGCTTTCACCAGACCAATAATGGCGCGGGCAAAGGTAGACTTACCGCAGCCTGACTCGCCCACCACCCCTAACGTTTCACCTTCGTACAGTCGCAGGGTCACGCCATCAACGGCTTTCAGTGTTTGTGAGGGTTGCCAGAACCACTGCTTGCCGTCTTTGATATCGAAATGGACCTTAAGATCGGCTATCTCAAGGAGCACTTTTCGTTGTTCAGTTGCCGTTGTCATACCAGTTCCTCCACCGGTTTAAAGCAGGCGCGCAGGCGGCCTGGGCTAAACTCTTCCAGCGGCGGAGCGCTGCTACAAATTTCCATCGCATGCGGACAACGAGGCTGGAACGGACATCCTTTTGGCAAACGCAGCAGGTTTGGCGGGTTACCCGGGATGGTCAGCATTTCTTCGCCTTCTGCATCCAGACGCGGCACCGCGTTAAGCAAACCAATTGAATACGGATGAACGGGTTTATAAAAGACATCGCGCGCGCTACCATATTCCATGGTGCGCCCGGCATACATCACCAGAACCTTGTCACAGATCCCGGCGACGACGCCAAGATCGTGGGTGATCATGATAATCGCGGTATTGAATTCGCTCTTCAGTTCATTCAGCAGCGTCATAATTTGCGCCTGAACCGTGACATCGAGCGCGGTTGTCGGCTCATCGGCGATCAGTAACTTTGGCCGACACAGCAGCGCCATGGCGATCATCACACGCTGGCGCATCCCGCCTGAAAATTCATGTGGATACATCTTCATACGCTTGCGCGCTTCCGGCATTTTGACCGCATCCAGCATTCTGACGGATTCTTCAAACGCCTCCGCTTTGCTCATGCCTTTATGTAGCATCAAGACTTCCATTAGCTGTTCCCCAACCCGCATATACGGATTCAGGGAGGTCATAGGGTCCTGGAAGATCATTGAAATTTGTTCGGCGCGCAGTTTGTTCAGTTCACGTTCCGGTAAATTCAAAATTTCACGTCCACTGAACGTCGCAGAACCGCCGATGCGACCATTCGCCGCCAGCAGTCCCATCAGGGCGAACGCGGTTTGCGATTTCCCCGATCCAGATTCACCGACAATACCCAGCGTTTCTCCAGCACGCAGCGAAAAGTTCAGATCGTTTACCGCAGTGACATCCCCATCAGGGGTGGCAAACGTCACGCGCAGATCTTTAACGTTCAGCAGTGCGTTAGCCTGTTGTTGCGCGAGCGGCGCGGTTGAGGTTTCAATTACGCTCATGGCTGCACTCCTTAACGGTCTTTCGGGTCGAGGGCATCACGCAGGCCATCGCCAATAAAGTTGAAACAGAACAACGTCACCACCAGGAAACCTGCCGGAAACAGCAGCAACCACGGCGAGACTTCCATTGAGTTTGCGCCATCGCTTAACAACGCCCCCCAACTGCTTAACGGCTCCTGGGTCCCTAGGCCAAGGAAGCTCAGGAAGGATTCGAACAGGATCATGCTCGGTACCAGAAGCGATGCGTACACCACCACCACGCCCAGCACGTTCGGAACAATATGACGAATAACAATGCGCACGGTCGAAACCCCACCCACCTGCGCTGCCTCAATAAACTCTTTGCGCTTCAGACTCAGCGTCTGTCCGCGCACAATACGAGCCATATCCAGCCAGGAGACCATACCGATCGCCACAAAGATAAGCAGGATGTTTTGCCCAAAAAAGGTCACCAGCAGAATGACGAAGAACATGAACGGGAAGGAGTTGAGGATTTCCAGCAGACGCATCATCACGGAGTCAATTTTGCCGCCCAGATAACCTGACAGAGATCCGTACAACGTGCCGACAATCACCGCCACCAGCGCCGCAGCAATCCCAACCATCAGTGAAATACGTCCACCAATCGCCACGCGTACCAGCAGATCACGCCCCGAGGAATCGGTACCGAAGTAGTGGCCGGACTCACTGTCCGGCGCGCTGGACATCATTCCCCAGTCGGTATCGAAGTAGGTAAATTGCGATAGCATCGGCGCAAGGGTCACAAACAGCGCGATAATCACCAGCACAACCAGACTGGCTACCGCCGCGCGGTTATGCATAAAGCGTCGACGCGCATCCTGCCACAGACTGCGGCCTTCGACTTCCAGCTTTTCACTGAAATTCTCCAGCGTCTCGCTGTTTTTCTTACTTAACATCATAGATAGCGAGCTCCAGTATCAGTAACGGATTTTCGGGTCGATGACGGCATACAGCACATCAACAATCGCATTAAATACAATTGTCAGTGCACCGACCAGAATGGTCAGGCTCAATACCAGCGAGTAGTCGCGATTGAGTGCGCCGTTAACGAACAGTTGTCCAATACCCGGCAAACCATAGATAGTTTCAATCACCATCGAACCAGTGATAATGCCGACGAACGCCGGGCCCATATAGGACAACACCGGCAGCAAAGCGGGCTTTAACGCGTGACGGAAAATAATCCGCCGCATTGGCAGACCTTTCGCCCGTGCGGTACGAATAAAGTTGGAGTGCAGCACTTCAATCATCGACCCACGGGTGATACGGGCGATACTGGCGATATAAGCCAGCGACAACGCCACCATCGGCAAGATCATAAATTTCAGCGCCCCGCCGTTCCAGCCGCCACCGGGCAACCATTTCAGCGTTATTGCAAATATCATCACTAACAAGGGGGCCACCACAAAGCTTGGGATAACCACTCCGGTCATCGCCACCCCCATCACCGTATAATCCCAGCGCGTATTTTGCTTCAACGCAGCAATGACGCCAGCACTGACGCCAACGAGTACCGCCAGGATAAAGGCAGCTGCACCCAGCTTCGCCGAAACCGGGAAGCTCGAGGCAACCAGATCGTTAACGGTATAGTCTTTATATTTAAAGGAAGGTCCAAAATCGCCATGCGCCAGTTGCTTCAGGTAGCTGAAGTACTGCGTAGTGATAGGGTCATTAAGATGGTATTTCGCTTCAATATTCGCCAGGACCTCTGGCGGTAACGCGCGCTCACCGGTGAAAGGACTCCCCGGCGCAAGGCGCATCATAAAGAATGAGATCGTAATAAGAATAAATAGCGTCGGAATCGCTTCCAGACAGCGACGTAATATGAATTTTAACATTGCCCGTACCTTCTGGCGTGTGCCTTTATACCTCTTTAAGCCATTTATGGGGCCAGAGAGGTATTTATAGTTCGAAGAAAAAGACACTGTGGGGCAACCACGGTCGCCCCACGTCTTGCCATTAATGCTTGATAATATACAAGTCTTTAACGTGGATATTATCCATCGGGTCTTTACCGGAGTATCCGCCTACCCATGGTTTCACCAAACGGGCGTTGACGTAGTAATACACCGGTACAATCGCAGAGTCTTTATCCAACTGCTGCTCAGCTTTCGAATACAGCTCGCTGCGCTGCGCTTCGTCAGTCACTTTCAGCGTATCGGCAATCAACTTATCAAATGCCGCGCTCTTATAGTGAACAGTGTTGTTGGAGCTGTCTGACAGCACCATGTTAAGGAAAGAGGTCGGTTCGTTGTAATCCGCACACCAGCCCGCACGAGAAACATCATAGTTACCCTGATGACGGGTATCGAGGAAGGTTTTCCACTCCTGATTTTCCAGTTTAACGTTGGCACCCAGATTTTTCTTCCAGATAGAAGCGGCTGCAATAGCCAACTTCTTGTGCAGATCGGAGGTGTTATACAGCAGGTCGAAGGTCAGCGGTTTTTCAGCGGTGAAGCCCGCTTCAGCCAATAGTTTTTTCGCTTCTTCGTTACGTTTTTCCTGTGACCACTTGAACCACTCTGGCTCAACCAGTTTTGCGCCATCGGTATACGGCGGCGTGAAGCTGTACGCCGGCAGGTCGCCCTGGTTCTTCACTTTGTTGACGATAATGTCACGATCCAGTGCCATCTTCAGGGCGGTACGTACACGCACATCGTTGAACGGTGGCTTCTGGTTATTAATTTCGTAATAGTAGGTACACAGATACGGGTCAACGTGAACTTCGTTCGGGATCTCTTTTTTCAGTTTCTGGAATAACTCAATCGGCATGTTGTTGTAGGTCATGTCGATTTCACCACTGCGGTAGCGGTTAACGTCAGTCACTTCAGAAGAAATGGGCAGATAGGTTACCTGGTTAATCACCGTTTTGGCGTTATCCCAGTAGTTAGTATTACGCTCAAGCACGATGCGCTCGTTGACGACCCAATCTTTTAATTTATAGGAGCCGTTAGAAACGATGTTCGCAGGCTGGGTCCATTTATCACCAAATTTTTCCACCACGGCTTTAGGCACCGGGGAAACGGATGAGTGAACAAGCAGTTTGTAGAAATACGGAACAGGTTCACTGAGGGTAACTTCAAAAGTATGGTCATCAATGGCTTTTACACCGAGATCGGTGACCGGTTTTTTACCGGTGATAATGTCGTCAATATTAACGATGTGCCCATACTGTAAATAGCTGGAGTATGGTGAAGCGGTATTAGGATTCGCCAAACGTTGCCAGCTATACACAAAATCTTGCGCGGTCACGGGCGAGCCATCGGACCATTTCGCGTCTTTACGCAGATGGAACGTCCAGACTTTAAAATCTTTATTTTCCCATTTTTCCGCCACGCCCGGTGATGGCTTGCCATCAACGTCGCTGATTAATAAACCTTCAAACAGGTCACGGTTAATGTTGGATTCTGGCACACCCTCGATCTTGTGCGGATCGAGAGACTGAACTTCCGAACCATTATTGCGTACCAGCGTTTGCTTCTCAGCAAGTTGAACACCGGCAGGTACTTCTGCCGCCGTGGCAACATTTCCTGCGATAAGCGCAGATAGAATCCCCGCCGCTACTAAACTTTTCTTAGTGATGTTAGTCATTGTGTTTGTACTCCCTCATTATTATGGCTGGTTTTTTAACCAGACTGTTAATCCTGTACGGATCCCTGTACGGCACCGGAGATTTTCTGCCGTCAGGTGATTTATTGTTTTACTGCCTGCTATCACCGACTTTATTTATTCTGGCGGTTCGAACGACCGCCTTGCGTCGATTATCACCGTGCTTCCCCTGCCGGAAACACGCGGTTACTTTGTTGCGAGAAACTAACTGAAAACAATTCTCATCAACGTGAAATCTTCTGCAAAATACCTGGTCGGAAAGTATCAAATGCCTTTCTTAACCGCCAATACATTTTACAGATTTGTTAACCAATTCTCTTTTATCGAAAAAAAATCGCACAACAACGGACCTCAAAAAGAGAGATTCTAATAGCAACATTATGAAATATAACGATTTAAACCCTGCAAAGGGTTGATTACCCTGTCCGGTATCAACACGCCGATACATTTTACATAAAATTAACAATTGGTTATTAATTAGCACATTCATCTAAAATTGGTGCTGAAATAACTAATAACATTTCGATAATCCTTCAGCAAGCCCCAGAGTATGATGTGAGCAAAATAACAGTAAACCCCCAGTTCAGGGACGTAGCCTTAAAATTTATTATCTTTTAAATCAATGCGTAATAGATGGATGGGCGATCGGCATGTTTTACAATTTCAACGCTGATTTTCAACTTTAGTGAGAAGTTTTACTGATAATGAAAAGAACGGAGCTGAGGGCCAGCTCCGTTTACTGAAAACAGTCCCGTCAGGCCAGTAAGCCCGGGAAAATAGATTTGATGCCGGTGACGATGAATTCAATCCCCAACGCCATCAGCAGTAAGCCCATAATACGCGTAATAACGTTAATGCCCGTTTGCCCCAGTAAACGGACCAACCAGGGAGCCATACGAAACAGCCCCCAACAGCATAAGGCAAACAGCGCAATCGCCACAAAGAACCCGAACAGGTTTAACGCACTGTGATAGCGAGTTCCCCAGACGATGGTTGAGCTTATCGCCCCTGGCCCCGCCATCAACGGCAACGCCAGCGGAACAACACCGACATTCTCGCGTATGGCAGTCTCTGATTTTTCCTGTTTGTTTTGTTTATCCTCTCCGAGTTTCCCGCTGATCATCGACATCGCAATAGTCACCACCAGGATCCCACCGGCAATTCTGAACGAATCAATCGAGATGCCGAAGAGTTGCAGGATCCCATCACCAAGGAACAATGAGGTCCATAAAATAATCGCCACCGACAGGTTTGCCGTCAG
Organism: Citrobacter sp. C348; assembly: GCF_047467975.1. Lineage (NCBI taxonomy): Bacteria > Pseudomonadati > Pseudomonadota > Gammaproteobacteria > Enterobacterales > Enterobacteriaceae > Citrobacter > Citrobacter sp. C348. Next base: position 143,538 of record NZ_JASJUJ010000010.1, read on the forward strand.
GTTGGTTTTATTGCGCGCCGCAGCGGTCTGGTAGCTGGTCATACTGATAAAGACCGGGATGATCCCGACAGGGTTAACCAACGCAAATAACCCAATGAAAAATTTAAAATAGAGAGGAAAATCAAATAGCGTTTGGATCACGGTTAGCTCCGAAGCGTTAGCCGGATAAAATGAGTCATAAAAAATGTTAAAAACCGCGCTGAAGATACGCCTTTTGGCAGCATTCTTCACCTTCTATCTGCGCTAATCTCTGTAAACGTGCTACCAATACTCAGTGTTATTAATATGTATTAAATATGCTAATGTTAACCCCATTCATCTCATCAATTTGTTAACACTTGCCGATAACGGCTAAAAGAGCCTGCTGAAAGGTGTCAGCTTCGCGTAAATTTGATCCAGATCACGCAATTACTACTCAGAAGTGAGTAATCTTGCTTACGCCACCTGGAGGAAACGCATTGGAGTTGAATGCTGTTAGCGTATAAGCTCTTTTAGTAAATCAATGTAAGGCGGGCGTTAATTAACCGTTTGATTTTCAAAACGTTACACAAATTTTCGTCGATCTGTCTATACTCTCGTAGCGAGCAGATGATTTACTAAAAAAGTTTAACATTATCAGGAGAGCATTATGGCTGTTACTAATGTCGCAGAGCTTAACGCACTTGTAGAGCGCGTAAAAAAAGCCCAGCGTGAATATGCCAGTTTCACTCAAGAACAGGTTGACAAAATCTTCCGTGCCGCCGCTCTGGCTGCCGCAGACGCTCGAATTCCTCTCGCGAAAATGGCCGTTGCCGAATCCGGCATGGGTATTGTCGAAGATAAAGTGATTAAAAACCACTTCGCTTCTGAATACATCTATAACGCTTACAAAGATGAAAAAACCTGTGGTGTCCTGGCCGAAGACCATACTTTCGGGACCATCACTATCGCTGAACCGATTGGTATCATCTGCGGTATCGTTCCAACCACTAACCCAACGTCTACTGCAATCTTCAAATCGCTGATCAGCCTGAAGACACGTAACGCCATCATCTTCTCTCCACACCCGCGCGCTAAAGATGCGACCAACAAAGCGGCAGACATCGTTCTGCAGGCTGCTATCGCAGCTGGCGCACCAAAAGACCTGATTGGTTGGATCGATCAACCTTCTGTTGAACTGTCTAACGCGCTGATGCACCACCCGGACATCAACCTGATCCTTGCGACCGGTGGTCCAGGCATGGTTAAAGCGGCATACAGCTCCGGTAAACCGGCAATCGGCGTTGGCGCAGGTAACACCCCTGTTGTTATCGACGAAACAGCAGATATCAAACGTGCCGTTGCTTCTGTTCTGATGTCTAAAACCTTCGACAACGGTGTAATCTGTGCGTCTGAACAGTCCGTTGTGGTCGTTGACTCAGTATATGACGCCGTTCGCGAACGTTTCGCCAGCCACGGTGGCTACATGCTGCAGGGCAAAGAGCTGAAAGCCGTTCAGGACATCATCCTGAAAAATGGCGCGCTGAACGCAGCTATCGTGGGTCAACCGGCATACAAAATCGCTGAGCTGGCTGGTTTCTCCGTGCCGACTAACACCAAGATTCTGATTGGTGAAGTTAAAGTGGTTGACGAAAGCGAGCCGTTTGCTCACGAAAAACTGTCTCCAACGCTGGCAATGTACCGTGCAAAAGACTTCGAAGACGCTGTTGTTAAAGCTGAAAAGCTGGTTGCAATGGGCGGCATCGGTCACACCTCTTGCCTGTACACTGACCAGGACAACCAGCCAGAACGCGTTGCTCACTTCGGTCAGATGATGAAAACCGCGCGTATCCTGATCAACACCCCGGCTTCTCAGGGTGGTATCGGCGACCTGTACAACTTTAAGCTTGCGCCTTCCCTGACTCTGGGTTGTGGTTCCTGGGGTGGTAACTCCATCTCTGAAAACGTTGGTCCTAAGCACCTGATCAACAAGAAAACCGTTGCTAAGCGAGCTGAAAACATGTTGTGGCACAAACTTCCGAAATCTATCTACTTCCGCCGTGGCTCACTGCCAATCGCGCTGGATGAAGTGATTACCGATGGTCACAAACGTGCGCTGATCGTCACTGACCGCTTCCTGTTCAACAACGGCTACGCTGACCAGATCACTTCTGTGCTGAAAGCGGCAGGCGTTGAAACTGAAGTGTTCTTTGAAGTTGAAGCTGACCCGACGCTGACCGTTGTTCGCAAAGGTGCTGAGCTGGCTAACTCCTTCAAACCCGATGTGATCATCGCGCTGGGCGGCGGTTCCCCGATGGACGCTGCGAAAATCATGTGGGTCATGTACGAACATCCGGAAACCCACTTCGAAGAACTGGCGCTGCGCTTTATGGACATCCGTAAACGTATCTACAAGTTCCCGAAAATGGGCGTGAAAGCGAAAATGATCGCTGTCACCACCACTTCCGGTACCGGTTCTGAAGTCACCCCGTTTGCGGTTGTTACCGACGACGCTACCGGTCAGAAATATCCACTGGCAGACTACGCACTGACCCCGGATATGGCGATTGTCGATGCCAACCTGGTGATGGATATGCCGAAGTCACTGTGTGCTTTCGGTGGTCTGGATGCCGTCACTCACGCCCTGGAAGCTTACGTTTCCGTACTGGCTTCTGAATTCTCTGACGGTCAGGCTCTGCAAGCGCTGAAACTGTTGAAAGAAAACCTGCCAGCGTCCTACCACGAAGGTTCTAAGAACCCGGTAGCTCGCGAGCGTGTACACAGTGCAGCGACCATCGCTGGTATCGCGTTTGCTAACGCCTTCCTCGGTGTATGTCACTCCATGGCGCACAAGCTGGGTTCACAGTTCCACATTCCTCACGGTCTGGCGAACGCCCTGCTGATCAGCAACGTTATTCGTTATAACGCGAACGACAACCCGACTAAACAGACTGCTTTCAGCCAGTACGACCGTCCGCAGGCCCGTCGTCGCTACGCTGAAATCGCAGACCATCTGGGTCTGAGCGCACCGGGCGACCGTACTGCAGCGAAAATTCAGAAACTGCTGGCATGGCTGGATGAGATCAAAGCTGAACTGGGTATTCCTAAGTCTATCCGTGAAGCTGGCGTGCAGGAAGCTGACTTCCTGGCACACGTTGACAAACTGTCTGAAGACGCGTTTGACGACCAGTGCACCGGTGCTAACCCGCGTTACCCGCTGATTTCTGAACTGAAACAGATCCTGCTGGATACCTTCTACGGTCGCGAATACAACGAAGGTGAAACTGCCGCTAAAACTGAAGCAACTGCCGCACCTAAAGCAGAGAAAAAAGCGAAGAAATCCGCTTAATTCAAAAATCTAAGCTTTAATGTCACGCCAAACGGTCCCATTACGGGACCGTTTTTTTTCGTCTGATTCATGCTCGCCTTGACACTGCAAACACGCATGCAGACTATCGCAATAGGGAATTGGTAGAGAATGCGCATAACGCGCCAGGAGAGGTGATTGTAGGGTAGCACTTGCTGCCTTGTGCAGTAAGTCTACCCTGCGCGTTACAGCGCTCAGGCGAGCGTAGACTAATCGTGGCGGTGCCTTTCCTGAATGGCCGTCAGGGAGCCCTCAGATTGCGCCTCTTTATAGTGCTTGCGGCATACCGACACATAGCGTTCATTGCCACCAATAACCACCTGTTCTCCCTCGTTATAAGGTCGTCCAGCTTGATCAAGACGTAGTACCATACTCGCCTTCCGCCCGCAGAAACAAATAGTCTTTAATTCGACCAATTTATCTGACCAGGCAAGCAGGTATTCGCTACCGCCAAATAATTCACCACGAAAATCGGTGCGTAACCCGTAACACAAAACCGGAATATCCAGCTGATCGACAACCTCGGATAATTCATAAACCTGCTGGCGTGTCAAAAACTGTGACTCGTCAACCAGTACACAATGTATTCTCTGCTGCGCATTCTCCGCGCGAATTTCTTCGAACAATGATGAATTTTGGTTAAACAGTTTTGCAGGTGACGACAGACCTATACGTGAACTTACTTTCCCTGTTCCAAACCGGTCGTCGATTTCCGCTGTATATACAACGGCACGCATGCCACGTTCCTGGTAATTGTATGAAGATTGCAGCAAAGCGGTCGACTTACCCGCATTCATTGCAGAATAGTAAAAATATAGCTGTGCCATTGACCGTCAGCCCTCACCTGAGTAAATAAATATGGGCGCGATTGTATCATAATTCACAAACATGTCTGCGCACCGTTGTCGCCCACATACGTATACAAAATCGCGTCAGCATCACTCATCAGCCTCCTAAATATGACGTACTAAGGTAAGGTTCAGGAAACGGACTTAAGTTATGGGTCGCACAGCGATGCACACCACCAATGCTCGAATAATCTGACTTATGACGGTATATACACATTCTTTCACAAATAGTGCCCTTGAAATTCATCAACGGTGCTTATCATCACAGTTCAATAAAGAAACCTTGCTTTCAATGTTATTGAATCCCCCTACGAACACCCTGTAATAGTGAATTCCCGTAAGCAAAACTAATACAAAAGGTTGAAATTACTGCAAACAGATACAATTACCGTGCTGTAAAATGTGACCTGAATCTTGAATTTTCCTGCATGACTGAAGAGTAGCCCCCACACCAATAAGCCTTTTTTATGCCCTTTCCCAGACGAAATTTAACGACAATGAATTAATGCAGATACTAAATAAAGCGCAATTTTGAATTCCTTACATTCCTGGCTATTGCACATCTGAATTTATCGCTCTATTATTAGCTCAACAAACCCCACCCAATATAAGTTTGAGATTACTACAATGAGCGAAGCACTTAAAATTCTGAACAACATCCGTACTCTTCGTGCGCAGGCAAGAGAATGCACTCTGGAAACGCTTGAAGAAATGCTGGAAAAATTAGAAGTTGTCGTTAGCGAGCGTCGCGAAGAAGAAAGCGCTGCCGCTGCTGAAGTTGAAGAGCGCACTCGTAAACTGCAACAATATCGTGAAATGCTGATTGCTGACGGTATTGACCCGAACGAACTGCTGAATAGCATGGCTGCGGTTAAAACCGGTGCTAAAGCCAAGCGCGCAGCACGCCCAGCTAAATATAGCTATGTTGACGAAAACGGTGAAACGAAAACCTGGACCGGCCAGGGTCGTACACCGGCAGTAATCAAAAAAGCGATGGAAGAACAAGGTAAACAGCTGGACGATTTCCTGATCAAGGATTAATCCACAATTAGTTTGCTTAAAATCCCGCCGACGGCGGGATTTTTTTTACCTGTACTTCGCATAACACCTACCCAATAGGGGTATAAAAAAACGGCGCTGGATAAACAGCGCCGTTGCATGCGGATTAATAACGTGATGTTACTTCTTAATACCCATCTCGTCTTCAAGCCAGGCTTTAAATTCAGCGCCAAGGGTATTATGACGAATACCATATTCGACGAACGCTTGCATATAACCCAGCTTATTACCACAGTCATGGCTTTTGCCCTTCATGTGATAGGCTTCAACCGTTTCTTTTTCAATCAGCATATCGATAGCATCGGTCAACTGAATTTCGTCACCTGCGCCCGGAGGCGTTTTTGCCAGCAGAGGCCAGATATCTGCACTCAGGACATAACGCCCTACAACCGCAAGATTAGATGGCGCGACATCGGCTTTCGGTTTTTCCACAACACCGACCATCGGTACGCTTTCGCCCGGCGCTAATTCCACACCTTTACAGTCCACCACGCCGTAAGCCGTCACATCTTCTACTGGCTCCACCATAATTTGGCTGCTGCCTGTTTCATCAAAGCGACTAATCATTTCGGCGAGGTTATCGCGGGATAAATCAGATTCGTATTCGTCGAGAATAACATCCGGCAGGATGACCGCTACGGGTTCATCACCAACAACCGGGTGCGCACACAATACAGCGTGACCCAGACCTTTTGCCAGACCCTGACGAACCTGCATAATCGTCACGTGCGGTGGGCAAATAGATTGCACTTCTTCCAGCAACTGGCGCTTAACACGTTTTTCCAGCATAGCTTCAAGTTCAAAGCTGGTATCGAAGTGGTTTTCAATCGAATTTTTAGACGAGTGAGTCACAAGGACAATTTCAGTGATACCCGCGGCAATACATTCGTTGACGACGTATTGAATTAATGGCTTATCAACCAGCGGTAACATTTCTTTAGGAATTGCCTTGGTCGCCGGTAACATCCTGGTTCCTAATCCCGCTACCGGGATAACGGCTTTTTTGACTTTCGAATTAAGGGCAGCCATTTAAAACTCTCCTGGACTGTTCATGTATTGAACGTGTTCATCAATCTGTATCGCATCCGAGTATATCAGTACCGCGACAAGCTTCAGGTCTGAAAAGGACGCGCGTCGGTATAATTAAGATAAATACGAATAAATCTGGCGCTGATAGTAGCACTGCAAAAGACAGGGTGGTGAGCCAATTTGAATCCCTGCCTCTCGATTGTTCATTCTGCGGACAACATCAGTCGCAGACGCCCCCCGGCACCCCAAATTTGGCACTGCCAGGACTCACAGCGTTGGCTTAGTTGGTTGAGGTACGTATTCCCCAACGTTCCCAGCGGAACACCATTACTGATTTGCACGTTGTGGCTACCAGTATTTAAGGTCGCATTCAGACCCGCAGAGACCAGGACCAAATTTTTTAAACCGCTATGGTAGTAACCCACCAGCAACGGAAATTGCCCTGGCAGATTGGCCTGTCGCAGCAGATGATTAACCTGTTTCAGGAGCGTACCGAGCTCCGGCAACCGTTGATTCTGATGTGCCAGTTGCTCTTGTAGCAGCCCATTAAACAGTGCCCGTAACAACAGTGCCGCCAGCACGCCATTATCCCCTGCCCGCGTCACATCCAGGCAATAGAAGGCAAGATCGTGTTCCGACAACGGCGCAATATCAAGGACCAGGCCGGGTTGATCGGCGGCAACCAGTTGACGGTAGTTGATGCGACACTGTGAAATCACCTGTTGAACCGGTGGCTGTAGCTCTTGTAACAGTTTTGCTGCTGCTGCGGGGTCGCCGACCATCGCATCCCAGTCACGAAATAACCGCTCTTCTTCTTCAACGCGCGAGTTAAACATGTTGGGGTAAAGGCACGCAAAAACCGTTTCCCGTAGTCGGTTAAGGTCTTTCACCGGCTTAAGCAACACATCATCCACACCGAGGCGAAGTGCTTTGGCAATATCAGACATATTTTCTGTCGCGGAGATAACTAGGATTGGCGTCCGATCGCCACGGTTACGCAGGTATTCAACCAGTTTGAGACCGTTCATTCTCGGCATCGCAAGGTCGCAGATCATCAGATCGGGTGTAAAGCGCCCCAATAATTCCAGCGCATCAAGCCCATCGCCCGCTACAGCCGTTGTCGCGCCCAAAGAGGAAAACCATGAGTCCAGAAGTGAACGAAATACCGGCTCATCTTCAACAATAAGAATCTGTTTTCCGACCAATGGCTGCGTCATATTCTCCCCCCTGACTGGCTTTAATCAATAGTGGCATGCTATTGCTACTCACGCCTGTCAGAATTGACTTAAGTGTTGATAAAAAATGCGTTAGATATTGGTTTTCACCAGAGGCAGCAACTCATCCATTTTTTTCTCTACCGCCAGTTGCCCGGCAGCAATAGCCGCACCGGCACGGTGAAAATCCAGTGTGGATATTTGCGGACAAAACGGTTGAATTAGAATATCTGGCGGGTCGCCGGCCATGCGGTTACGTTTAAGCCGGTTTTCCAGCACCTGAATAGAGGTGGTCATGATCTCCATCGCCGTGGGCGCAGTGACCGTTCGTCTGGCGGTGATATTACTCAACCGCTCTTTCAGACGCGCATGCCATGAAAGCTCGTCATCACTCGAGTCGGTATCATTGCTGACGTTAAAGGAGAGCAGATCTTGTTGCATGAGGTGCGCATCATGTTGCAGGTCAACCGCAATGACGATATCGGCGCCTAGCGCACGCGTCAGCGAAACCGGCACAGGGTTAACCACCGCACCATCAACCAGCCAATAACCATTATGTGCAACCGGGGACATCAGACCAGGAATACTGCAAGAGGCCCGCACGGCAAGGTGTAAATCACCTTCGGTAAACCACAGTTCGCGACCCGTACTCAGATTCGTCGCGACGGTAGCAAACCGGCGCTGGCAGTGTTCAATTGACTCGACAGGCATGACGTTGCGGTATTGATTAAACACGCGTTCACCGCGCAGCAATCCGCCTCTGCGCCAGGAGAGATCCATCAGGCGTAAAACATCCCAATAGCTGAACGAGCAGACCCATTGCTCGAGGGCGGGTAATTTATTACACGCATAGGCGGCGCCAACCAACGAGCCGATTGAGCACCCTGCAACGATATCAACATCAATGCCCATATGTTTAAGGGCCTTAATCACACCAATATGCGACCAGCCTCGTGCCGCGCCGGAACCTAGCGCCAGCCCAATTTTTATTTTTCTCATTGTACCTACAGACTTCCCCTGGCTTGCAGACGTAGCAACATCACTACGGCTCAGTTAACATAGTGCTACCGTGGCGTTTTTACGCCGTTTTTTTATTCCAGGGAGTATTTTGTGTCTCAGCTTTGTCCCTGTGGTAGCGCTGTCGAGTATAGCCTATGTTGCTACCGTTATGTGTCTGGCGCGCAAGTAGCACCAACGCCGTCACACCTCATGCGTTCTCGTTACTGTGCTTTTGTGATGAAAGACGCAGATTACCTAATTAAGACCTGGCACCCCGACTGTCATGCTGCTGCATTTCGCGATGAGATTAGCGCAGGATTTGCCCATACCGAATGGCTTGGACTTACCCTTTTTGAACAGGCAACGTCGGACACAGAAAATACCGGCTATGTCAGCTTTGTGGCGCGGTTTTCCGAACAGGGGAAAACGGGCGCCATTATTGAGCGCTCTCGTTTTTTAAAAGAAAACGGCCAGTGGTATTATATTGATGGTACGCGCCCGCAAATTGGCCGTAACGATCCCTGCCCTTGCGGGTCAGGTAAAAAATTTAAAAAGTGCTGCGGCTAACCCACGCCCGACAGCATCTATTACGCAAACATTTTCAACAGGAATACCCCGGCAATGCATTCACAACAACGTAAAGTTCTGCGCACTATCTGCCCCGACCAAAAAGGTTTGATCGCACGCATCACCAATATTTGTTACAAGCATGAACTGAACATCGTGCAAAACAACGAGTTTGTTGACCACCGTACCGGTCGCTTTTTTATGCGTACAGAACTGGAAGGCATTTTTAATGACGTCACGCTGCTGACCGATCTGGACAGCGCACTGCCTGAAGGATCCATTCGCGAACTTACGCCAGCAGGCCGTCGCCGCATCGTTATTTTAGTTACCAAGGAAGCGCATTGTCTGGGCGACCTGTTAATGAAAGCCAATTATGGCGGACTCGATGTTGAAATTGCGGCGGTTATCGGCAACCACGACACGCTGCGTTCGCTGGTTGAACGTTTTGATATTCCTTTTGAGCTCGTCAGCCATGAAGGATTAACCCGCGAAGAACACGATCAAAACATGGCCGATGCCATCGACGCCCACCAGCCTGATTATGTGGTGTTGGCGAAATATATGCGTGTCTTGACGCCAGAATTTGTTTCACGCTTCCCGAACAAGATTATTAATATTCACCACTCGTTCCTGCCTGCCTTTATTGGTGCACGTCCGTACCACCAGGCTTATGAGCGCGGCGTCAAGATCATTGGTGCAACGGCTCACTATGTGAATGATAACCTCGATGAAGGTCCAATCATCATGCAGGACGTGATTCACGTGGATCACACCTATACCGCAGAAGATATGATGCGCGCAGGCCGCGACGTAGAAAAGAATGTGTTAAGCCGTGCGCTGTATCAGGTTCTGGCCCAGCGAGTCTTTGTTTACGGTAACCGAACGATTATTCTGTAATCACCAATAATATGAATTGATTAGCTTTACTGCGTTACGGATGAAAAACACGCAAACGATCTACGTTAAGCAAAGGAATGCTTTACAGCGGCGCGTCATTTGATATGATGCGCCCCGCTTCCCAAGGAAGCAGGCCAGTAAAAGCATTACCCCGTGGTGGGGTTCCCGAGCGGCCAAAGGGAGCAGACTGTAAATCTGCCGTCATCGACTTCGAAGGTTCGAATCCTTCCCCCACCACCATTCATTCTGGTAAGTTCTCAAAAATAAGTATACCCCTGGTGGGGTTCCCGAGCGGCCAAAGGGAGCAGACTGTAAATCTGCCGTCATCGACTTCGAAGGTTCGAATCCTTCCCCCACCACCATCACTTCCCTGTAGTACTTCAGCTAAATCAAACCACCGTGCTCTATATTCTGCCCATGCGGGAAGGATGAGAAGCTTCGACCAAGGTTCGATTCGAGCGTAGCGAGAAAGCGTTGCCGCAGGCAACGACCCGAAGGGCGAAGCGCGCAGCGCTGAGTCATCCTTCCCCCACCACCATCACTTCCCTGTAGTACTTCAGCTAAATCAAACCACCGTGCTCTATATTCTGCCCATGCGGGAAGGATGAGAAGCTTCGACCAAGGTTCGATTCGAGCGTAGCGAGAAAGCGTTGCCGCAGTCAACGACCCGAAGGGCGAAGCGCGCAGCGCTGAGTCATCCTTCCCCCACCACCACTTCCCTGTAGTACCCTTACCTAAACAGCTAAACCCCGTAGGCCGGATAAGGCGTATTCGCCGCCATCCGGCAACAGACGAAAAAAACCCCGCCGAAGCAGGGTTTACAATGACGCAGAGAATCGATTAGTGGCGTGCGCGAACAATCTGGTATTTGCGGGTCAAATACTCGACCGGCACGCTCCAGATGTGTACCAGACGCGAGAACGGGAACAGCAGGAACAGCGTCATACCGAGCACCAGGTGCATACGGAAGATAAACGCCACACCGTCCAGGTACTGGGACGCGCCGCCGTGGAAGGTCACCACAGACTGTGCCCAGTTGACCAGCTTCATCATCTCGCTCCCGTCCATATGCTGGGCGGAGAACGGAATCGTCAGCAGACCCAGCGCACACTGGATAACCAGAACGGACAGCACCAGAATATCCGCGCCAGTGGTAGTGGCACGCACGCGTGGGCTGAACAAACGGCGCTTGAGCAACAATACCCCCCCGATCAGACACATCACGCCAGACGCACCGCCGGCAAACATCGCCATCTTCTGTTTAACTTCCAGTGGCAGCCACGCTTCATACATCCAGTGCGGCGTTAACATCCCCAGGAAGTGGCCGGCGAAAATACCCAGAATCCCGATATGGAACAGGTTTGACGCCATGTTCATCCCTTTGCGATCCAGCATCTGGCTGGACGCCGCACGCCAGGTGTACTGCCCGTAGTCATAACGTAGCCAGCTACCAATCAGGAAGACAGAACCCGCAATGTACGGATAGATATCAAAGAAGAACGTATTCAGGAAGTGCATTATTGCTGTCCTCCGGTGGTGATATTCAGATACTGCGGTGCTACGGCCCCGGCAAAACGACGCTGGTGAGCGGAGATCTCAGATTCACCGCACCCCTGATCGGCAAAGAATTTCACCTGCTCTTCTTCCCAGACCGCGTCCAGCGCCTGCGGAGTATCATCACGAACTTCATCCGCAATTTTCTCCGCCACTTTGTCGCTGTCGATAGCGGCATTCGCCAGTTTCAACAGCAGGTCGAACAGCACGGCATAGCGACTTTCACGCTGTTGCAGACGCGCACTGAGCAGGGCCAGAATCGGGGCGATATCCTGCAAACCACCTAGCGCCTCCTCCTTCGGCAACTGCGCCAGATATTCCAGGTACAGCGGCAGATGGTCCGGTAATTCGCGGCTGTCGAGCTGTAAACCGTGCTGCTCGTACTGTGCCATCAGGTCAACCATCGCCTGGCCGCGGTCACGGGATTCACCGTGCACATGCTCAAACAACAGCAGCGACGTTGCGCGGCCACGGTCGAACAGTTCACTGTAGCTGGACTGCGCATCCAGCATGTCGTGTGCAGTTAAGTCGCGCAGGAAGACGCCCAAAGTCTGGGCATCCTCTTTGTCCAGGTTTTCAGATGACGCGAGTGCATCGAAAAGTTCCTGCTGATGCTGCCATAAGGCAGCATCCGGGTACTCGAGCAGACGCGAAACAATGACGAGTTCAATCATTGGTGCGGCTCCGTTTTGCTGGTCACATCGACAGCATCGATGCGGCGACTGTTGAACAGGTTGAATTTAGTGTCAGAACCGTGGCAACCATCACCGAAGGTAAAGCCACAGCTGCTTTTCTCCGGGAACGCTTCACGTGCCAGCTCACGATGGCTGCTCGGTACCACGAAACGATCTTCGTAGTTCGCAATGGCCAGGTAGCGGTACATTTCCTGTGCCTGGGCTTCAGTCAGACCAACCTCTTCCAGCGCACGGGTGTCAACTTTACCGTCAACGGTTTCCGCACGTTTAAAGTGACGCATCGCCAGCATGCGTTTCAGCGCCAGCACCACCGGTTGGGTATCACCTGCGGTGAGCAGATTTGCCAGGTACTGGACCGGGATTCGCAGGCTGTCCACATCCGGCAGAATACCGTTGCTGCCCAGCTCTCCTGCGTCAGCCGCAGACTGAATCGGTGACAAAGGCGGAACATACCAGACCATTGGCAGCGTGCGGTATTCCGGGTGCAGCGGCAGCGCCAGCTTCCAGTCCATCGCCATTTTGTAAACCGGAGACTGCTGGGCCGCGTCGATCACGCTCAGCGGAATACCGTCTTTCAGTGCCTGCTCAATAACCGCCGGGTCATTCGGATCGAGGAACACGTCCAGCTGACGCTGGTACAGATCTTTCTCGTTCTCGGTGCTTGCCGCGCTTTCAATGGCGTCAGCGTCATACAGCAGTACGCCGAGGTAACGAATACGTCCGACGCAGGTTTCGGAGCATACAGTCGGCTGACCGGCTTCGATACGCGGATAGCAGAAGATGCACTTCTCTGACTTACCGCTCTTCCAGTTGAAGTAGATTTTCTTGTACGGGCAACCGGTAATACACATACGCCAGCCGCGGCACTTGTCCTGGTCGATCAGCACGATGCCGTCTTCTTCACGCTTGTAGATGGCACCGCTTGGGCAGGTCGCCACGCACGCCGGGTTAAGGCAGTGCTCGCACAGACGCGGCAAATACATCATGAAGGTATTTTCGAACTGGCCGTACATCGCCTTCTGCATGTTCTCGAAGTTTTTGTCTTTTGACAGCTTCTCGAACTCGCCGCCGAGATCGTCTTCCCAGTTCGGACCTTTGGTGATTTTATCCATACGCTTGCCGGTGATCAGCGAACGTGGACGTGCAATCGGCTGCGCTTTGCTGTCAGCCGGTGCGTTGTGCAGCGTCTGGTAATCAAAGTCAAACGGCTCATAGTAGTCATCGATACCCGGCAGATGCGGGTTAGCGAAGATTTTACCCAGCAGCAGCGCTTTGTTACCCATGCGCGGCACCAGCTTACCGTTGATCTTGCGGATCCAACCGCCCTTCCATTTTTCCTGGTTTTCCCAGTCGGTCGGGAAACCGGTGCCCGGCTTAGTTTCAACGTTGTTGAACCAGGCGTACTCGGTCCCTTCGCGGCTGGTCCAGACGTTTTTGCAGGTTACTGAACAGGTGTGGCAACCGATGCACTTATCGAGATTCAGCACCATGCCGACTTGTGAACGAATTTTCATTTTACGCTCTCCTGTACCTGGTCATTGCCTTCGCCATCCAACCAGTCAATGTTCTTCATCTTACGGACCACCACGAACTCATCACGGTTTGACCCTACGGTGCCGTAGTAGTTAAAGCCGTAGGCCAGGTGGGCATAACCACCAATCATGTGCGTCGGTTTCGGCGTAATACGGGTCACAGAGTTATGGATCCCGCCGCGCTGTTCGGTAATTTCCGACCCTGGAATATTCACAATACGTTCCTGGGCGTGGTACATCATGGTCATCCCGGCCGGGACGCGCTGGCTGACTACCGCACGGGCGGTTAGTGAACCGTTGCTGTTAAAGACTTCGATCCAGTCGTTATCTTCGATACCCAGATCTTTCGCATCCGCTTCACTCATCCACACGATCGGACCGCCGCGGCCTAATGTCAGCATCAGCAGGTTGTCGCTGTAAGTGGAGTGGATACCCCACTTCTGGTGTGGCGTCAGGAAGTTGAGCGCCTTTTCCGGATTGCCGTTGGATTTCTCGCCCATCACGGCTTTCACCGAACGGGTGTCAATTGGCGGACGATAAACCAGCAGGCTTTCACCGAAGTCGCGCATCCACTGATGATCCTGATACAGCTGCTGACGACCGGTCAGCGTACGCCATGGGATCAGCTCGTGAACGTTGGTGTAACCGGCGTTGTAAGAAACATGCTCATCTTCCAGGCCAGACCAGGTCGGGCTGGAGATAATTTTACGCGGCTGCGCCTGAATATCGCGGAAGCGGATTTTCTCGTCTTCTTTATTCAGTGCCAGATGCGTATGGTCACGGCCGGTAAATTCACTCAGCGCAGCCCAGGCTTTCACCGCCACCTGACCGTTGGTTTCCGGCGCCAGGGTGAGGATCATCTCGGCGGCATCAATCGCCGTATTCAGCATCGGCTGACCTTTAGCCGGGCCTTCTGCCTTGGTGTAGTTAAGCTTACGCAGCAAGTCCATTTCGCTCTGGGTGTTCCAGGCAATCCCTTTCCCGCCGTTACCAACTTTATCCATCAGTGGGCCGATGGAGGTGAAGCGTTCGTAAGTTGCTGGGTAATCACGCTCAACGGTCATGATGTGCGGGGCAGTAACGCCTGGGATCAGATCGCATTCGCCTTTTTTCCAGTCCTTCACGTCCAGCGGCTGCGCCAGTTCGGCAGCGGAATCGTGCTGGATAGGCAGCGTCACCACGTCGGTTTCTTTACCGAGGTGACCGACGCAGACTTCAGAGAATTTCTTGGCGATGGCTTTGTAAATTTCCCAGTCGCTTTTCGATTCCCAGGCCGGATCAACGGCGGCAGACAGCGGATGAATAAACGGATGCATGTCCGAGGTATTCATGTCGTCTTTTTCATACCAGGTGGCAGTAGGCAACACGATATCGGAATACAGACAGGTGCTCGACAGACGGAAGTCCAGCGTCACCACCAGATCCAGCTTGCCATCGAGACCGTTATCCTGCCATTCCACTTCTTCTGGCTTCACACCACCCTGTTTGCCCAGATCCATCCCCTGAATACCGTGTTCAGTACCCAGCAGATACTTCAGCATGTACTCATGACCTTTACCGGACGAGCCCAGCAGGTTAGAACGCCAGATGAACAGGTTACGCGGATGGTTTTTACCGTTTTCAGGTTGTTCTGCCGCAAAGCGAATAGAACCCTCTTTCAGTGATTTCACGGTGTAATCCACCGGCGTCATCCCGGCTTTTTCCGCCTCACGGGCAATGTACAGCGGGTTGGTGCCCAACTGCGGCGCGGACGGCAGCCATCCCATACGTTCAGCGCGTACGTTGAAGTCGATCAAATGACCGCTATAGCGGGACTTGTCCGCCATCGGCGACAGCAGTTCCTGCGCAGTTACCGTCTCATAACGCCACTGGCTGGAGTGGTTATAGAAGTAGGAGGTGCTGTTCATGTGACGTGCCGGACGCTGCCAGTCAAGACCAAACGCCAGCGGCTGCCAGCCGGTCTGCGGACGCAGTTTTTCCTGACCCACATAGTGTGCCCAACCGCCGCCACTCTGACCGACACAGCCGCAGAACACCAGCATGTTGATAAGCCCACGATAGTTCATATCGAGGTGATACCAGTGGTTCAGACCGGCACCGACGATAATCATCGAACGACCGTGCGTTTTGTCGGCGTTATCGGCAAATTCACGGGCAATACGCACGATCTGAGCGCGTGATACACCGGTGATTTTCTCTGCCCATGCCGGGGTATAGGCTTTGATGTCATCGTAGCTGGAGGCGCAGTTTTCATCGTTCAGGCCGCGTTCCAGACCGTAGTTAGCCATGGTCAGGTCATAAACGGTGGTCACCAGCGCGGTAGAACCGTCCGCCAGCTGCAGGCGTTTAACCGGCAGTTTGTGCAGCAGAACGTTTTCCAGTTCAACTTTATTGAAGTGCTCAGTGCCTTCGCCGCCAAAGTACGGGAAGCCGACTTCGGCGATGTCGTCCTGGCTGCCCAACAGGCTGAGCTGCAGTTCGGTTTCGCTACCGGACGTGCCGTCGCGCTGCTCAAGGTTCCACTTCCCTTTTTCGCCCCAGCGGAAACCGATTGAGCCGTTTGGCGCAATCATCTCGCCGTCGGTATTGATGGCAACGGTTTTCCACTCTGGGTTATTTTCCTGACCCAGAGAATCGACCAGATCGGCGGCACGCAGCATACGGCCCGCCGCATAGTAACCGTCACGCTCCTCGAGCATCACCAGCATCGGGAAGTCGGTGTAACGACGCACATAGTCGGTGAAGTACTGGCTTGGGTTATCAAGGTGGAATTCACGCAGCATGACGTGGCCCATTGCCAGTGCCATCGCGGCATCGGTGCCCTGCTTCGGTGCCAGCCAGAGATCGCAGAGTTTGGCGATTTCGGCGTAGTCCGGGGTGATGGCGACCGTTTTGGTCCCTTTGTAACGAACTTCAGTGAAGAAGTGAGCATCCGGGGTACGGGTCTGCGGAACGTTAGAGCCCCAGGCGATGATGTAGCTGGAGTTGTACCAGTCGGCAGATTCAGGAACGTCGGTCTGCTCACCCCAGGTCTGCGGAGACGCAGGCGGCAGGTCACAGTACCAGTCGTAGAAGCTCAGGCAGGTACCACCAATCAGGGACAAGTAGCGTGCACCGGAGGCGTAGGAAACCATCGACATCGCCGGGATCGGCGAGAAGCCCGCCACGCGGTCAGGGCCGTAGGTTTTGACGGTGTAAACGTTAGAAGCGGCAATCAGCTCATTCACTTCCTGCCAGGAAGAACGCACGAAACCACCACGACCACGCGCTTGCTTGAAGCTTTTTGCTTTATCGGCGTCTTCGATGATGGAGGCCCATGCGTCTACCGGATCGCTGTGCAGTCTTTTCGCTTCACGCCACATTTTCATCAGGCGTTTGCGCATCAGCGGGTATTTCAGACGGTTAGCGCTGTAGAGATACCAGGAGTAGCTCGCACCGCGCGGGCAGCCGCGTGGTTCGTGGTTTGGCAGATCTGGACGGGTGCGCGGGTAGTCGGTTTGCTGGGTTTCCCAGGTCACCAGACCATTTTTCACGTAGATTTTCCAGCTGCATGAGCCGGTGCAGTTTACCCCATGCGTGGATCGCACAACTTTGTCATGCTGCCAACGCTGGCGGTATCCATCCTCCCAGTCCCGGTTAGTGTTGAGAAGCTGGCCGTGCCCATCGGCAAAGGTTTCGCCCTTCTGCTTGAAGTAGCGAAACCGGTCCAGGAATTTACTCATCGGTTGTCTCCTGTAGGAGCCTGACGGCTCTCTGATAAATCGACATTGCTTGATTGAGAGCGAAGGTAACGCTATGAAAGCGCGTGGGAATTGATAACGATCAAGGCAGACAGGGATGAAAAAGAGAGGTTAAATTTTATATACCCCCTAAGTGGGATACTGATAACATCGATAGTTTATTGATTTTAAATCATATTTTCAAATTCACTCATCATGAAAATGTTAAATTCTTTACAAGTGGGTATTAAGGGGTATTCCCCCCTGGTAAACCCATTTCTGAGCACCGTTCTGACAGACGGTTTGCCGTTGTAGATAAATAAGTATGTTGTAACTAACTACGAGCAAAAAAAAGCGCGGTCTAACACCGCGCAATGGATAATCAAACCTACACTCCATCCTGCTGACCGCATCTGTAAGGCGGCAGCAGGGCTTCATGTATACAACTTTTTTATTTTTTAGAATGACGTCCGTATACCACCCAGGTGATGACCACGCAGGCGACATAGAAGATCAGGAACACTTTCATCGCATCCACCGGCGAACCGGTTAACGCCAGCGACGTACCAAACGCTTTAGGAATAAAGAAGCCGCCAATCGCGCCGATAGCTGAGATAAAGCCCAGTGCTGCAGCCGTGTCGGTTGCCGCTTCGCGCATCGCTTTCTCTTCCGAGCCACCTTCGGCTTTTACCCGGTCCATCGTCAGCTTACGGAAGATCACGGAGATCATCTGGAAGGTTGAACCACTCCCCAGCCCGGCCGTCAGGAACAGCGCCAGGAACACCGCGAAGAAGGCGATAAAGCTACCACCTTCACCGTTTGTTGGCAGCGTCAGGAACAGCAAAGCGCTGAAAATGGCCATCAGGACAAAGTTCACCAGTGTCACGCGTGTCCCGCCCAGACGGTCGGAAATTGCCCCGCCGGCAGAACGAGCCAGAGCGCCAATCAGCGGACCAAAGAAAGCGTAATGCAGGATCTGTACCTCAGGGAACTGCGTTTTGGACAGCATCGCAAAACCGGCAGAGAAGCCGATAAAGGATCCGAAGGTTGCCAGATACAGCAGACTCATAATCCACAGATGTCCGCGTTTCAGCACCGGTAATTGCTCTTTCAGTGACGCTTTAGAGGTTGCCAGTTCGTTCATACCAAACCACGCAGCCAGCGTCAGCACCGCCAGGAACGGTACCCAAATCCACGCGGCGTTGGCCAGATACAGTTGCGTGCCATCCGGTTGTTCAACGCCGTGGCTACCGAATGCCGCGAAGATAGACAAGGAGACCACCAGCGGCGCAACTAACTGCATTACGCTGACACCCATGTTACCCAAACCACCGTTCAGGCCCAGCGCACCGCCCTGTTTCTGTTTCGGGAAGAAGAAGCTGATGTTCGCCATACTGGAGGCAAAGTTTGCCCCGGCAAAACCGCACAGCAGAGAGATGATAATAAACGTGCTAAACGGCGTGGTGGTATCTTGCACGGCAAAACCTAACCATACGCAAGGAATGATCAGGATACCGGTGCTGAATGCCGTCCAGCGACGTCCGCCAAACAGAGGAACCATAAAGGAGTACGGAACACGCAGCAGCGCACCGGAAACCGACGGTAATGCCGTCAGCATGAACAGCTGCTCGGTGGTAAAGTCAAAGCCAACCTTCGGTAAGTTCACCGCTACGGCGCTAAATAACATCCATACGCAAAATGCCAGCAGCAGACAAGGGACGGAAATCCACAAGTTGCGGCTGGCAATACGATGACCTCTTTGTTGCCAAAAGGCGGGATCTTCCGGCCGCCATTCTGTAATTACAGATCCAGATGCCCTTTCCGGGGCAGATGAGTGACTCATAGACACCTCTGATACTTGTTTCGATGCCTGCAACATTAGGGTTTACAGCGAGAGGTAAGTTGATATAAATCAAAGGAAAAGATGTCATTATTAGTGCTTAAAATTTATCATTACCCCAAATGAGTACATAACATCGCTAAAAAAGATGTGGTTTTTCACGCTTCTGTCGCCCCCTACTCCCCTCAGCCGGGGATCTCTCCCACCTGCGGCAATTAAGGGGTAGCCCGTTTGAGGTATGGGTATACTCCAGTGTATAGCTGAGAATAACGCCACTGCTTGCAGCAGTATCGTCATTCATAAGGTTTTCGCTACAACGAAATCCTGAAGGAAGAAGTCACCATGTTAAAACGTTGTCTCTCTCCGCTTACGCTGGTCAACCAGGTAGCGCTGATTGTTTTACTGTCCACCGCAATCGGCGTGGCAGGTATGGCCGTCTCCGGCTGGTTGGTTCAGGGCGTTCAGGGCAGCGCGCATGCGATAAATAAAGCCGGCTCCCTGCGTATGCAGAGCTATCGTCTGCTGGCAGCGGTTCCGCTGGATGCCAATGACCAGCCGCTGCTGGAAGAGATGGAAAGAACGGCCTTCAGCCCGGAACTCACGCGCGCCGCTAAGCGCGACGGACAACAGGCACAGCTGAAGGCGTTACAGGATTACTGGCATACCGAACTGGCACCAGGGCTATCACATGCACAAAACGCGGACGCCGTTGCCGAGGACGTTACGCAGTTTGTGGCAGGCCTGGATAAGCTGGTGACCGCCTTTGACCACACCACGGAATTGCGTATTGAACGCGTGGTAATGCTGCATCGCTTGATGGCCGTGTTTATGGCACTGCTGCTGGTTTTCACCATTATCTGGCTGCGTGTTCGTCTGCTGGAACCGTGGAAACAGCTGCTGTCGATGGCGCGAGCCGTCAGCCAACGTGATTTTACCCAGCGCGCACGCATTAGCGGGCGTAATGAAATGGCGGCCCTGGGATCGGCACTGAACAATATGTCAGAAGAGCTGGCAGAAAGTTACGCGGTACTGGAACAGCGGGTGCAGGAGAAAACCGCCGGTCTGGAGCATAAAAACCAGATCCTCTCCTTCCTGTGGCAAGCCAACCGCCGTCTGCACTCTCAGGTACCACTGTGTGAACGTCTTTCCCCGGTACTCAACGGGCTACAAAATTTAACGCTGTTGCATGATATTGAACTGCGGGTGTACGACCTGGAAGATGAAGATAATCACCAGGAGTTTACCTGTCAGTCGAACATGAGCTGTGATGAAAAAGGGTGCCATCTGTGTCCACGCGGCACGCTGCCCGCCATTGACGGCGGGATCACGCTAAAATGGCGACTGACCGATGCGCATACTCAGTATGGTATTCTGCTGGCCACTTTGCCGCACGGACGTCATCTTAGCCACGACCAGCAGCAACTGGTTGATACCCTGGTTGAACAACTGACCGCGACGCTGGCGCTGGACAGGCAACAGGAGCGTCAGCAGCAGTTGATTGTGATGGAAGAGCGTGCCACCATTGCACGCGAACTGCATGATTCTATTGCACAATCGCTTTCTTGTATGAAGATGCAGGTCAGCTGTTTGCAAATGCAAGGCGAGGCGCTGCCAGAAAACTGCCGCGACCTGCTGAGTCAAATTCGTAACGAACTGAACACGTCCTGGGTGCAGTTGCGTGAGCTGTTAACCACCTTCCGTTTGCAGTTAACGGAGCCTGGATTGCGCCCGGCGCTGGAAGCCAGCTGCCAGGAATACAGCGCCCGATTTGGTTTTACGGTGAAGCTGGATTACCAGCTGCCACCGCGTCTGGTGCCTTCGCACCAGGCTATTCACCTGTTGCAAATTGCCCGTGAAGCCCTGAGTAATGCCCTGAAACACTCTCACGCCGATGACGTTGTAGTGACAGTGGTGCAAAATGGCAAGCAGGTCAAACTGACAGTGCAAGATAACGGCTGCGGCGTACCGGAAAACGCCGAACGCAGTAACCACTACGGCATGATTATTATGCGCGATCGTGCGCAAAGCTTGCGCGGCGATTGCCGTGTACGCCGTCGAGAGACTGGCGGTACTGAAGTTGCTGTCACTTTCATTCCCGAAACAAACTTCACAGAAGTCCAAGGAGATACCCATGAGTAATCTGGAACCGGCAACCATCCTGTTGATCGATGATCATCCGATGTTGCGAACCGGTGTAAAACAGCTTGTCAGCATGGCGCCCGATATTACCGTGGTCGGCGAAGCCAGTAATGGCGAGCAGGGTATCGAGCTGGCTGAGTCTCTTGATCCCGATCTGATCCTGTTGGATCTCAATATGCCCGGTATGAACGGTCTGGAAACGCTCGATAAGCTGCGCGAAAAATCCCTGTCCGGCCGCATCGTCGTATTCAGCGTCTCCAATCATGAAGAAGACGTGGTCACCGCCCTGAAACGCGGCGCGGATGGTTATTTGTTGAAAGACATGGAACCGGAAGATTTGCTGAAGGCATTACAGCAAGCGGCCGCCGGTGAAATGGTGCTTAGCGAAGCTTTAACACCCGTACTGGCCGCCAGCCTGCGTGCTAATCGTGCCACCTCAGACCGCGATGTCACCCAGCTCACGCCGCGCGAACGCGACATCCTGAAACTGATTGCCCAGGGCCTGCCTAACAAGATGATTGCCCGCCGTCTGGACATCACCGAAAGCACGGTCAAAGTCCACGTGAAGCATATGCTGAAGAAAATGAAGCTCAAATCACGCGTAGAAGCCGCGGTATGGGTACATCAGGAACGCATTTTCTAATTTTTAATGCTGCTTATCGTCAACGAGGATCATTTTCCGACACCGCGCTAAACGGTTCGGTCAGTGATAGCGTGATCTCATTGGAAGAGACACGCTGACCCTGTTCGTCTTCCACCACCACCGACAGCCGCCAGCGGTTTGTTGCCCCGTCACTGCTGTCCCACTTTGGCATAATAATCGTCCAGCCTTCTGCACTCCGGGTAGTTGTTCCCGCCGTCAAACTCAGCGCTTGCGTATCCCCCTGCCACGTCAGGTGGCGAATACCGTGCTGACTGCGCACCTCCAGCTTCAGCGCTACCGACTCGCCAGGCGTGAGATCCCACGGCGGAGTTGCCAGAAACACAGCCAGAGTTTTGCGCTGGCGATATTCCATCGTCGGCAGATTGTTACGCTGTGGTAAGTCATAGCGGCTGCCGCGCAAGGACTGACTGCCAGCCACTTCGCTGACCATCAACTGTTTTTTTAACGGCACGCCAAAGCGATAGTTAAGCTTTACACCGACGCTGTTCTGGCTGACCCCGCTTTCCCCCTGCTTATGCTGCGCGGTCACCGTCACCAGCGGCACCGGCGTGTAGCTCAGCCCCAGCTTGACCGCCACCGGATTATGGTAGCCGGTTCCGGAATGAAACAGATCGACCTGGTCGCCAAAGTATTGCTCCACGCTAACGCTGGTATTGAGATGTTCATAAAACGGGACCCGCATCAGTGCAGTAAGATCGTATCCCCGCGCCATGCGCTGCACCTGCGTCGCAGAACGTTCCTGCCAGGACGAGAACGGCTGGTAATAATTGGCTGATAAGCGCAGATACTCGCCCCACGCTTCGGCACCCACGCCACCGCGCGGCAGGTTTTCATCCAGCAGAGTGTCATAAAAGGTGTTGTAACCTAACAACCAGCCGTTGCGTACCCAGCGCTGCCCGATGCCCAGATTACTGACCAGCCCCTCATCTTGCTGGGTTATCCCCATCTGGCTCCAGGTCAGGTAGCGTTGATTATCCTGCCACGGAATAAACCAGCTTCCCCGGCTGCCGGTAAAGCTACCCTCGTTATCCACCTGCAGCCCAACGCTGGCATTACCCCAGGGAGAAAGCAACGACTCCAGTTGCTGATTGACCTGCTCGCTGACCGTGTCACGCACCTGGCCAAACGCAAACTGCTTCGCCTGTTCACCGGTATCAAGACCATTATCGGTCATGCTGGCTTCGCCAAACGCTTTGACCATTTCGGCAAAATGCTTTTCACCGGCCCGGGACTCCGCTGCCATGCCAAGATCGGGTAAGCCATCATGATTGTTGTCAAACGGGTTGGCGGCCTGCTGGATAAACGAAGACTGCGCGCTGGCAGTACCGCCTGCCAGCGGCAAGAGTAGGAGGATACTACGTGTACAACTGAAAAAACGGCTCAAATCGTCGGTGGCTTTTACATCATTAAAATCAGGTCTCTCGACCGTTAACCATACCTTTCAGGCCGGCAATTTGCAGCCTTTTCTCAAATTTTCAGGAATATCCTTACTCTTTAAGCGTTACCGTTTGTTTCAGTAAGGCACGCAACTCCGGGATGCACGACCCACAGTTGCTGCCGCAGCGCAGCTGTTGTCCCAGACTCTGCACCGAGTGGCAGCCGTCGGCGATCGCCTGGACTATCACCTTTTCACCCACGCTAAAACAGCTACACACGATAGCCCCCCGATCGAGGGTTATCCCACCAGGTTTGCCGCTCAGCAACTGATGGCGCATATCAGCCTGGTCTGGCGCCTGCGTAAACGCGGCGAGAATAGCGACGGGATCGATCTCAAGCTGCGTCGCCGCCGACCAGAATCCCAGCATCAGTTGCCCCTCCCGCCAGGCCAGGATATTCAGCCCCTGGCCCCAGTGCGCCTGCTGGATTTGCCAGCCTTGTGCCGTGCAGTACTGGCATAGCCAGCTGGCGAATTCCCTGTCTCCCGCCAGGGTATAGCGAAAAACCGTGTCCGCCGCTTTGCGCCACCAGTGAACAAAACCGGGCAGTGTTAATTGATGGCGGCTAAACATCTCCCCCTGCCATTGCGGCTGCCAGGGCATGATCCGCACCGCCGTCTGTTTACTTTCTGGCTGTCCGGAATGGGGATCGCACACCGGCGCAACCAGTGCGTTTACCCGACCCTGTCGGGCAAAGCTGTTGTTCCAGTGCATCGAGGTAAACGCGCTGCCCGCCCGCTGACCTGGCTGGATTGCCACCCTGCCCACCATCAGCCCTCGCGGGGAACTGATACGACACAGCGCTCCCCCGGTCAGCTGAAATCGTACGGCGTCCTCGGGTGACACCTCGACCAGCGGTTCGCTGATGTGCTGCATCAGGCGCGAAACGGTGCCGGTGCGGGTCATGGTGTGCCACTGGTCACGGATACGCCCGCTGTTTAACACCAGCGGATAGAGCGCATCACAGGCGGTTGTCATCCCCTGCGGCGTGACCGGCACCAGCCGCAAACGCTGGTTCGCGTGCCAGCCCTGCCAGAGGTTTAGCGGCGCTAGACGTCGACTGACCGGCCAGCGAACCGGTGTCATCTCTTCCCACTGCGCGTACGTCATATCGGCCAGGGCACCAATATCAAAGGCGCGTTCCCCATTATTTTCAAAACCGGAAAGCGCCGCATGTTCACAGAAGACCTCCCACGCGTTTTGCCAGCTAAACGCCCCGGCATACCCCAGCTGTTTAGCCATCTGGGCGATAATCCACCAATCCGCACGCGCCTCACCGGGAGAGGACAAAAAGGCGCGCTGGCGAGAAATACGCCGCTCTGAATTGGTCACCGTGCCATTCTTCTCTCCCCAGGCCTGCGCCGGAAAGCGAATGTGGGCATAGCGACTGGTATCAGTGTCGGCCGCCACCTCGGAGACAATGACCAGCGGGCAGGCCGCCAGCGCCTGACACACGGCATGGCTGTCCGGGAGCGAAACCGCAGGATTAGTCCCCATGATCCACACCGCTTTAATCTGGCCGTTGCCAATAGCCTCGAACAGCTCGACCGCCATCAACCCCGGCGTTTGTGCCAGCCGCTCAGCGCCCCAGAAGCGGGCCACGCGCGACAGGTCCTGCGGGTCAAAACTCATCTGTGCTGCCAACTGCGTCGCCAGCCCGCCTACCTCGCGACCGCCCATCGCGTTTGGCTGTCCGGTCAGCGAAAATGGCCCGCACCCGGCGCGGGCGTATTTGCCGCAGGCCAGGTGGACGTTGATGATCGCATTGCATTTATCGCTGCCGCTGGCGGACTGGTTAATGCCCATGGTGTACAGCGTGACGACCTTTGGCGCATGCATAAACGTGTCATAAAATGCGTTAACTTCCGCCACCTCCAGCCCGCAAAACTGCGCCACCCGCGCCACGTCCCAGTCTCGCGCGATAGCCAGCGTTTCTGCTGCCCCGTCAAAATCCCCCCGCACGGCACCGTCGGTGGCAATTCGGTTCAGTAAGCCCACGAACAGCCCGCCGTCGCTGCCAGGCAGCAGCGGCAGATGCAGATCCGCAATATCACAGGTGGCAGTACGTCGGGGGTCAATAACCACCACCTTCAACAATGGATTGGTTTGTCGCGCCTGCACCAGCCGCTGGTACAGCACCGGATGCGTCCACGCGGCATTTGAGCCCACCAGCACCACCAGATCGCTGCACTCAATATCTTCATAGCTGCAGGGCACCACGTCGGCACCCAGCGCCCGCTTATAGCCAGTCACCGCCGACGACATACACAGTCGCGAATTGGTATCGATATTGGCCGCCCCGATAAAGCCTTTCATCAGCTTGTTGGCCGCGTAGTAATCTTCCGTCAGTAGCTGACCGGAAGCGTAAAAGGCCACCGCCTGCGGGCCGTGCTGGGCGATAATGCTGCGCAGACGCGTGCCTGCGGTTTCCAGCGCCTGCGACCAACTGACCTTCGCCCCGTCAACCGTCGGCTGTAACAATCTGCCGCTCAGCCCGGTGGTTTCCGCCAGCGCCGCGCCTTTGACGCACAGGCGACCAAAGTTTGCCGGATGGTCAGGATCGCCCCGGACGTTAACGCCTTTTTCGCTCACCTGGGCGATCACCCCACAGCCGACGCCGCAGTAGGGACATGTGGTACGTATCTCACTCATGAGGCCTCCGCGCGCAGAATCAATGCCTGATTGCCCACCCACACGTTTCCATCCACCACTTTCACCGGCCAGGCGCGTACCGCCTGCTCGCCGCTGTCAACCTGTCGACCATCACGCAGGCGAATGCGCTGTTTATACAGCGGCGAAATCACAACAGGCTCACCGGCCACATCCCCCAAAATGCCGCGCGAAAGTACCTGAGCGTCACTGCCGGGTTCACGATTATCCAGCGCATAAATCGACTGACCAAAACGGAAGAGTGCGATTTGCAGGTCACCCAGTAGGGCACCAATCCCTGCCTGTTCCGGGATCGCCTCAAGCGGGCAGATCGCCTGCCAGGGTTTCACCGGCAATGTCTCACGAGCATGGCGTACAGGGGGGGCCAACTGCGGCTGGCCGCGTAAGGCTTGACGCGCGATGGCGTCATCCGGGGCATCGCTGTTGACGTAAGAGCGAAACAGCGCCAGACGTTGCGGACTGCTGAGCGTGGTTTGCCACTCGCACTGGTAGCTTTCCACTACCCGCGCCATCTCTTGTTCCAACTCGCTGGCAATACCTAAGCTGTCGTCCAGAATAACCTCACGCAGGTAATCAATACCGCCCTCGAGATTGTCCATCCAAGTACTGGTGCGCTGCAGGCGGTCCGCGGTGCGGATGTAGAACATCAGGAAACGATCGATGGTCTGAATCAACGTGGCATCATCCAGATCGCTGGCAAATAGATCGGCATGGCGCGGCTTCATGCCGCCGTTGCCGCACAAATACAGGTTCCAGCCTTTATCCGTGGCAATGACGCCGACATCTTTCCCTTGGGCTTCGGCACACTCGCGGGTACAGCCGGAAACCGCCATTTTGATTTTGTGCGGTGCGCGCAGGCCCTTGTAGCGATTCTCCAGCGTGACCGCCAGTCCGGTTGAGTCTTGAACACCGTAGCGACACCAGGTTGAGCCGACGCAGGACTTCACCGTACGCAGCGACTTCCCGTAAGCGTGCCCAGTCTCGAACCCCGCCTCGACCAGCTCGCGCCAGATATCGGGCAACTGTTCGAGCCGCGCACCGAAGAGATCGACCCGCTGCCCGCCGGTAATTTTGCTGTACAACTGGTAGCGTTTAGCAATATGACCAATGGCAATCAGGCCATCCGGCGTCACTTCCCCCGCTGGCATGCGCGGGACCACCGAATACGATCCGTCTTTTTGAATGTTGGCAAAATAGCGATCGTTGGTATCCTGCAACGGCAGATGCGCAGGTTTAAGCAGATACTCATTCCAGCAGGAGGCCAGCACCGACCCCACCAGCGGTTTACAAATTTCACAGCCGTGCCCGTGTCCATAGCGGGCAATCAACTGTTCGAAAGTGTGAATATGATTCACCCGCACCAGATGATAGATTTCCTGACGCGACCAGGGAAAGTGTTCACAGATATCCTTTTTGACCTCCACACCCTGCGCAGCCAGCTGATGCTCCATCACCTGTTTGACCAGTGCGCTGCACCCGCCACAGCCGGTTGCCGCTTTGGTACACTGTTTTATTGCACCGATATCCGTCGCCCCAGCGCTGACCGCCCGGCAGATATCGGCCTTGCTGACGTTATGACAAGAACAAATCTGTGCGGCGTCAGGGAGTGCCGCCACCCCAAGCACTTTCGGTGCGCTACCCGCCACGGCAGGCAGGATCAGCAATTCCGGCTGCGCGGGCAGCACCAGTCCGTTCAACATCATTTGTAGTAGCGTGGCATAGTCACTGGCATCGCCCACCAACACGCCGCCCAGCAGCGTTTTGCCGTCGGCGCTGACGACGATTTTCTTGTAGATTTGCTGTGGGCCGTGGGTCCACTGATAGCTTTGCGCCCCCGGCGTGCGCGCCTGCGCATCACCAAATGACGCCACATCAACGCCGAGCAGCTTGAGCTTAGTGCTCATGTCCGCCCCGCCAAAACTGGCCTCTTCCCCGGCCAGCCGCGCGGCGGCAACGCGCGCCATCTGATAGCCCGGCGCCACCAGTCCAAATATCCGCCCTTCCCACAGCGCGCACTCGCCAATGGCGTAAATGGCATCATCTGACGTGCGGCAGTGGCTATCAATGCTTATTCCACCGCGATCGCCGAGGTGTAAGCCACTGCTGCGAGCCAGCGTATCCTGCGGGCGGATACCGGCGGAAAACACCACCAGATCGGTATCCAGCCGCTCTCCGTCGGCAAAATGCAGCACCAGGCCGTCTGGCGTACGCTCAATTTCGCGGGTGGATTTTGCGGTATGCACCCCCACCCCCAGCGCCTCAATTTTTTCGCGCAGCATAGCGGCGCCGGCATTATCCAGTTGCACCGCCATCAGGTTCGCGGCGAATTCAACGACATGGGTTTCCAGCCCAAGCTGGCGCAGCGCATTGGCCGCCTCCAGCCCAAGCAGCCCACCGCCAATCACCACCCCACGCCGGGCATTTTTCGCTTTTTCCGCAATGGCATCGAGATCATCGAGCGTACGGTAAACAAAACAATCCGCGGAATCACCGCCTTTTACCGGCGGCACAAACGGGTACGATCCGGTGGCCAGCACCAGCGTATCCCAGTGGGTTTCATGGCCGCTGGCGGTGCGGATAACCCGTGCTTCACGGTCGATCTCGGTCACGCAATGCGCAAGACGCAGCTCGATACCGTGACGCGCAAAGAAGTCCTCTTCCACCAGCGACAGCGACTGCGCGCTGCGCCCGGCGAAATACTCGGAAAGATGCACCCGGTCATAGGCGGCATAACGTTCTTCGCCGAACACCACGATGTGATACTGCATATGCAGGTTGCGGCTTACGCATTGCTCGAGAAAATGGTGGCCAACCATACCGTGTCCCACAACAGCCAGCGTCGGTTTTGTCATCGTCATCAGTCCTGCAGCCGGTGGCTGCGTATCAAAGCGGTCAAATAGCCAGGCAGAATTTGCCGTCGCGGGTGCGCCCAGCAAATCGGTGAGCGGCGCGGCGCTGCGGCAGTTGCCCATTAACAGCACGCCGTGGAGTGTTCCGTCGCGGATCAGCAGACGGCGGTAGTGTCCGCTGAGCGGATCCCAGCTACTCAACGCGGTATCCGTAGGTTCGGCGTCCGTTAGCCCCGCGCTGAACAGTTCGATGCCTGTCACCTTCAGGCGCGTGCCGCGATCCTGCCAACGAAATCCCTCACCGTCCTGACCTGCCAGGCGCGCCGCCAGCACCTCAGCCTGCTGCAGGCACGGTGCCACCAGTCCCCAGGTCTGGCCGTTAATTTCACAACACTCTCCCACCGCGCTGATGCCTGCAACGGTGGTACGCAGCTGTGCGTCCACCACGATCCCCCGTTGGCAGCTCACGCCGCTCTCCTGCGCCAGGCGGATGTTGGGTTTGACGCCGGTCGCCATCACCACCCGCTGCGCGGCCAACTGCTCACCATCCAGCAATGTGACGCAATCGCCCTCAATGCAGGTAATCCCGGAATTGAGTACGCAGCGAATACCGCGCGCTGTCAGCTGGGCCTGCAACAGATCGCTGGCCTGCCGATCCAGCTGGTGTTCCATCAGGCGTGCGGCGCGATGAATCAACGTGACATTGTCACCTTTTAGCCGTAGCGCTGCCGCCGCCTCCACGCCGAGTACGCCGCCGCCAAGCACCACCACCGGACCTGGTTGTTGCAAGATGGCCTCCACATCCGCCATCGCGCGAAACGGGTGCACATGCGCCTGTTCAACGCCGGGGATTGGCGGAATAAACGGCACCGAGCCGGTGGCAAAAACCAGCTCATCCCATTCAAGGATGCGCCTGGTGGTCGTCACGTGGCGGCGAGCGGCATCAACGGCCAGCACGCGTTCCCCGCTCAGCACCGTCACGCCGTGGTCGATATACCACTGGCGCGGATGAAGCAGCGTATGGGCAAAGGGCTTCTCGCCGCCCAGCACCGGTGACAGCTGGATGCGGTTATAGGCCAGTTGCGGTTCCTCTCCGATAAGCGTGATCGCGATGTCGCCGCACTTGTACGCCAGCAGCGCCTCGGTCAGGCGCGTCGCCGCCATGCCGTGCCCCACAATGATCAGTCGTTGCGTCATATCGCCCCCTTACGCCGCCTTCGGCTGTTTCTCATACAGGAAGTGGAGAATGCATTGCCGCAGGTGGTGATAACGGCTGTCATCCGCCAACTGGACGCGGTTACGCGGGCGCGGCAGATTTACCGCCAGAATCTCGCCCACCGTGGCCGCCGGGCCATTGGTCATCATCATCACCCGATCAGAGAGCAGCACCGCCTCATCGACGTCATGGGTAATCAGCACAATGGTGGTGTTCAGCGATTGCTGGATCTGCATCACCGTGTCCTGCAAATGTGCTCTGGTGAGTGCATCCAGCGCGCCAAACGGTTCATCCATCAGTAGCACTTTGGGTTTCATGGCCAGCGCACGGGCAATACCCACTCGCTGCTTCATGCCGCCGGAAACCTCGCCTGGATGTTTGTGCATCGCGTGGCCCATCTGCACCCGTTCAAGATTGTGCGCAATCCACTCGCGCCGCTCGGCCTTGTTCATGGTGCGGCGAAAGACCTGATCGACCGCCAGCGCCACGTTGTCAAAGCAACTCAGCCACGGCAGCAATGAATGGTTCTGGAATACAACCGCCCGCTCCGGCCCCGGCCCGGCAATTTCGCGGTTATCGCAAAGCAGGCCGCCTTCAGTGGGTAACGTGATGCCCGCGATCAGATTCAGCAACGTCGATTTCCCGCAGCCGGAATGACCAATCAGGCTGACCGTTTCCCCTTCATGGATATCAAACGAGACGTTTTGCAGCGCCAGAAACTCGCCGCTGGCGGTGGAAAAACGTTGGCTCACTGCCTGTACCTGAATAATGGGTTTCATGCTGTCTCCTTATTTTTCCTGCCAGCTAAAACGACGGGCGACCCGCATCAGCCCCTGCTCAAGCAGCAGGCCCACGACGCCGATAATGACAATGGCGATAAGAATGTTTTCGACGTTGAGGTTGTTCCACTCATTCCAGATCCAAAAGCCAATGCCCAGTCCACCGGTGAGCATTTCGGCGGCCACAATCACCAGCCAGGCAATACCGATAGACAGGCGCATGCCGGTGAGGATCGCCGGCAGTACCGCGGGAAAAAGAATGCGGCGCATCACCGTCCATTCAGAGAGCTGCAGCACACGGGCAACGTTGAGATAATCATCAGGAATTCTGCGCACCCCTTCGGCGGTGTTGATCACCATCGGCCAGATGGAGCAGATAAAAATAGTCCAGCTGGAGGCCGGTTCCGCCTTTTGAAACAGCAGCAACCCAATCGGCAGCCAGGCCAGCGGGCTGACCGGGCGCAGCAGCGCGACCAGCGGTGAAAACATGTGTGAGGCGAAGGTAAATCGGCCAATCAGAAATCCGAGCGGGATGCCGACTAGCGCCGCGAGGCCAAAACCGATGGCCACCCGCTGCAATGACGCCAGCACGTTCCAGCCGATGCCCATATCGTTCGGCCCATTGTTATAGAACGGGTCAGCAAACAGCGTTAGCGCCGAGTCCAGCGTGCTGAGCGGCGTCGGAAACCCCTGGCTGTTGATCGCCGCCAGTTGCCAGCACACCACCAGCAGGCCCATCCCCAGCAGCGCGGGCACGGCTCGTCTGACCCACGCGTGCAGCCACAAATAGGCCGGCGTTTTGCGTTTTCTCACCGTCTCGGCGGCCAGCGTGATCACCTCACCCACAGCCGGTTCAGGGGTTTTTAGTTGCGTGTTTTGTTTCATCTCAGGCTCCTTTACGGTGGAGGGTAAAGCGGTTGGCATACGCTTCCGGGTCGCGACCGTCCCACACGGTACCGTCCATCAGCGTGCTGGTACGCAGTAGCTGCGCTGGCGGGGTTATGCCGCCTACGGCCGTCGCCGCGTCGCGCCAGATATCAATACGGTTGACCCTGGCCGCAATATCCGCATAGTCCGGTGCCTGCTTAAGCAGTCCCCAGCGGCGGAACTGCGTCAGGAACCACATGCCGTCCGAGTGCCACGGGAAGCTGACTTCTCCGTCACGAAAGAATTGGATCGGGTGCGCGTCCTGCCAGCGATGACCAGCACCGTTGTCGTATTCGCCCAGCATGCGCCCGGTCAGGTACTGTGCTTTGGTATTGAGCCAGGCGCGCCCGGCAAGGATTTGCGCCGTTTCACGTTTGTTGGCCTCGCTGGCGTCAATCCAGCGCGACGCCTCAAGTACGGCGCTGACCAACGCCCGGGCGGTGTGCGGATGCTTCTCCACCCATTCCCGGCGCGTGCCGAGCACTTTTTCCGGATGATCGGGCCAGATTGTCTGCGAGGTAGCGGCGGTAAATCCG
This sequence comes from Citrobacter sp. C348, assembly GCF_047467975.1. Taxonomy (NCBI): domain Bacteria; kingdom Pseudomonadati; phylum Pseudomonadota; class Gammaproteobacteria; order Enterobacterales; family Enterobacteriaceae; genus Citrobacter; species Citrobacter sp. C348. The sequence goes on from NZ_JASJUJ010000010.1 coordinate 176,032, forward strand.
ATGCGGTCGTTAATGGCCCGCGCATTCCACGGTTCGCCGACGCAGAAACCGCTCATATTGCCGATGCGCATGTTCATCACCATTTGCGGCGGCGGCACCACCACGGTACGGATATCGGTAAACGGATTGATGTCGGCGCTGGCCAGCCAGTAATAGAGCCACATGGCGTGCGTGCCAGTAGGAAAGGTATGCGCGAAGGTGTAGGTTCCTGGCGCCTGCCCGGCAATCAGCTTTTTCAGCGACGGTGCGTCGGTGATCCCCTGCTCCTGCAGCGCAGCAGACAGCGTGATCGCCTGGCCGTTTTGGTTCAGCGTCATCAGATTTGCCATCGCCTGCGGTTTGCTGGCGATGCCCAACTCCAGCCCGTACAAGAGTCCATACAGAACGTGGGCGGCGTCCAGTTCGCCGGAAACCAGTTTGTCACGTACCGCCGCCCAACTGGCCTCTTTGCTGGGCACCAGCGTAATGCCGTACTTTTTATCAAAGCCTTTCAACGCGGCAATCACCAACGGCGCGCAGTCAGTGAGGGGAATGAAGCCCACTCTGACCGTGGTCATTTCTGGCGCGTCAGACCCTGCAGCCCACACCGATGGCATCAGGCCGGAAATCAGGGATGCCCCCCCGATGGCGGCGCTGGCCTGCAGGAATCGCCGCCGCGTTAGCAAAACTGTTCTGTCATCCATACATGCTCCCCATAACAAAAAAAAAGCGCCCGGCAATGCCGAAGCATTGCAGGACGCCTTTATCCTCAAAGCAGACAAACCGCCGTTGGTCTGTTGCTAAACTGTCTGTAGAGATGAATGCAATTCGGATGCCAGAATTTCGCTGGCGCGCTGAGCGGCTTTTACCTCCCGGTGACGTTATTTTGCACCCGAATATGGCAGAGGCTGCTCGTCTGTTGTGCAGCCGCTATCCCTGAATGAGTGATTTCACGGTCAACAGCGCACGGGCGATATCCACCATCCGCTGATTTTTATCCATCGCCATTTTGCGCAGCCGTTGCCAGGCCTGTTCCTCACTCATATTGTGATGATTCATCAGTACACTTTTCGCCTTATCAATCACCTTCCGCTCTTCTAACGTATCCTGTAGCGACGCCAGTTGGCCGCTCATCTGCTCGAGCTGGCGTGCCTGCTGGCGAACCAGCAGCAGAAGCTGTTTGTCGCGACGCAGGCAGAGGTTGTCATCGGCGCTATCATCAAGCCAGTTATCGAGCGGCAGCGCGTTGGCGTCTTCCGCCAGACGCCGCTCAACGGCCTGCATCAGCTCGCCGATCAGCCTCTCCTCCACGTCGCGTAAACGTTCCAGCCGCTGGGTCTGCAACGTAAACCAGCGCAGCGTGCTTTCGCCGTTATCGGCCTGCGGGTGTCGCGTGCAAACCTGTCGACGCAACTGTTCAATCGTGCCAGAGGCTTCACACTGCTGGCGAAAATGCTGCACCAGCGCCGGTGAGGCCAGTGAGCTAAAGGCTTCAAAGCACGGCTGCTGTCCGTCGATCCGATCCACCAGCGCCTGGCGCATAGGCGGCTCAAATTCGCCAAGCGTAAAGCCAATCGCGCCCAATGCCCGCTCTTGCCCCACCAGCTCTTTGCCCTGCATAAAGCTGTACAGGGCCACCATCCCGCGGGCAACGTAGGGGTCATCAATACTGTCATTAAGTTGCGGGACAATACCGAGCACATGCCGCAGCGCACGGTTGTACTGCGCCATGGCCTGTTGCGCATCTAACGCCTGCCCGCTGACCGCTTCACGCAATGCGGGCAACTGCGCCAGGCACCAGACGGTACCGGCGATGCGATGGCATAGCGTGCTGCTGGCCTGCGGCATAAGCTGCGTAAACAGCGCGTGCAGTTGTCGACATTCCTCATCCACCAGTGCGCGGCTGGCACGGACCTCCGGACCGTAAAGTGACCCACGGGAGCACAACCAAATGTTGGATGCACCGCGTTCGCACTGTAGCATATGCACCAGATGGCTAATGCGCGTCACCAGTTGGCCTGACTGCGCCAACTGGCGAAGCTGGGTATTCTCAAGCTGACGTGCGTGGTGAAACCATTGTGTGGCACCGGGGTCTTGCGCATGTGTCATCATCTCTGCTCTCACGGATAACGGGTTTTCCCAAAGAGCTAGCAATATCCATGCCCCCCTGACAACAGGAGTCAAAATGCAAAAGATAGTGATCGTCGCGAACGGTGCGGCCTATGGAAGCGAATCGTTATTTAACAGTCTGCGTCTGGCCATTGCCCTGCGCGAACAGGATGACAGCCTCGATCTGCGACTTTTTTTGATGTCGGACGCGGTAACGGCGGGAATACGCGGGCAGAAGCCGACGGAAGGCTACAATATTCAGCAAATGCTGGAGATCCTGACCGCACAAAATGTGCCGGTGAAACTGTGCAAAACCTGCACCGATGGTCGTGGCATCACCACGCTGCCGTTAATCGACGGCGTTGAAGTCGGAACATTGGTGGAATTAGCCCAGTGGACGCTGGCGGCGGATAAGGTGTTAACCTTCTGATAGACGACTTTTCAGGCAAGCGCACTGAAAGAGCCGGATATTTCCAGATTTAATCTGCCAGGGCGCGGTTACGCTAAACGTAAGCACGCCCTTTCAACGCTTTTCAGGGATTTTGTCATTTTTGTTTAATCGTTATGCCATTTTTTGATCAAAATCAGCATCCTGTCCCTCCCCCTTTGGTGTTATGCCATGAGTGAAATGTGAACAACATCACGCAGCACTTTCGACAGAAAGTACGTTGTTTTCAAGAACGGGGTGAAAAATGGCATTAGTGAAGGCAAGTTTGAAATTGTTTGGTGGAGATACCGTGGTGGTGCGCTGTTCTGAGCGCTGTCACATTCATCTGATGAGCGAAAAAAATCACGTCAAAGACACGCAGACCGACATTTTAAGCGTGCAGGATCGTGATAACGCATGGTTGACCGTGCCGTATACCGGCACGTGGAATGTTCTGATCGACAGCCACAGCCAGTCTCTGGAACATTCCATCAGTTATATCGCCGCCTGACAGTTAGCTGCCCGAAAGCACTCTCGCTTATCGGGCAGTTCGCCGACTCAGGCAAATCCTGGCCGCATGACCCCTTCCGGTAACACCTCGCCCAGCAGTCGTTTGACCGTGACGATCAGTTCGCTCAGGCAATCATCCTGCATGCCTAACCGGGACAATTCCTGTTCCAGCGAGAACAGATACTGCGCATTGGTTCCCAATGGTCCGCTGGCGGTAGCGATAAGCGGCGCGATCACCTGCGCGCGCGTATCTGCCTCAAACAGCGGATGCCGTGGGTCCATAATAAACACCAACGCATTGACCGTTTGCCCGTTATCGAGCGTGAGCTGACACCAGGTCGGAAGATAGCAGCCGGTGATCATTTCGCGCTTCCACAGCAGCGTCAGCTCTTGCTCCAGCGAGGCGTCCGGTAAGCGGTAAGCCACACCGGTGGTGCGGCCCCCTTCTTTCAGAGCCAGCATCCGTCCTGGCTGACACGCCGTGCCTCGTCCCGCCGTCAGGCGCAGACAAAATGCCCGATGCCAGCCGACTAACGTGCCGGTACACGACTCCTCAAACTCTAAGGCCGGGTTCCACATCAACGATCCATAACCAAAGATCCACACCGGTCCATCATCTGGTCGGCACGCGAGCGTGGCAGCCAGTGAGGCTGCCCGTTGTTCCGCTGACCAGAGTAGTGATTCTTCAATAGCACCAAATGCCGTCTTACAGTCGGCATTCAATAAAAAATCACGCGTTAACACCTTACACCTCCGCCACTGCAACGTCCCTGCGACAACTTTTTGACGCCTTCCGGGCTTTTTTGCTGCTCATTTTGAAACCAATATCAGGACAATAGGCAATTCACCGGCTGCATGCAAGGCAACAAAGACTCAACGGCACTTTATATCCTGTACTGATGGCGCGATCGGGACCGACATTTTGCTCATTATGAGTGTCAATATTTGTGCGCCATTGAAACTAACGCCTTGTTATTTAAATCGTCTCTAAACAAGATAGATGATTTTATTCACTTTTAAGCAAGAAACGGGCCACGCCGTAAAATTACGTAAAAACAGATCGGAAATACCGAGATATCTGTTATTTTTTACATTCTTTAATACATTTATAATTATAAATACCTGCAGAGATGGAGAAGTGAATGACACATGCACATGAGGCGGTAAAAACCCGCCACAAGGAGACCTCGCTCGTCTTCCCGATTTTGGCGCTGGTAGTTCTGTTCTTATGGGGGAGCAGTCAGTCACTACCAGTGGTTATCGGCATTAATGCGCTTGCCCTGGTGGGTATATTAAGCAGTGCATTTAGCGTTGTACGTCACGCAGACGTATTAGCACACCGACTCGGTGAACCCTATGGCTCCCTGATCCTGAGCCTGTCGGTGGTTATTCTTGAAGTCAGCTTAATTTCTGCATTAATGGCAACGGGCGACGCCGCACCGACTCTGATGCGTGATACGCTCTATTCGATCATTATGATTGTCACCGGCGGTCTGGTCGGTTTTTCATTACTGTTAGGCGGGCGTAAATTCGCCACCCAGTATATGAACCTGTTTGGTATTAAACAGTATTTGATTGCTCTGTTCCCGCTGGCCATTATTGTGCTGGTATTCCCGATGGCGTTACCGGGGGCGAATTTCACCACCGCGCAGGCGCTACTGGTGGCGTTAATTTCTGCCGCGATGTACGGCGTATTTCTGCTGATTCAGACCAAAACGCACCAGAGTCTGTTTATTTACGAACATGAAGACGAGGGTGACGATGACGACCCGCATCACGGTAAACCCTCAGCGCACAGCAATATGTGGCATGCAGCCTGGCTTATCATCCATTTGATTGCGGTTATCGCAGTGACCAAAATGAACGCCCATTCGCTGGAAACGCTGTTAACAGAACTGAATGCGCCGGTTGCGTTTACCGGTTTCCTCGTTGCTTTGCTGATCCTCTCCCCTGAAGGACTGGGGGCGCTGAAAGCGGTGCTGAGCAATCAGGTACAGCGTGCGATGAATTTGTTCTTCGGCTCCGTGCTCGCCACCATTTCGCTGACGGTTCCGGTGGTGACGCTGATTGCGTGGGCGACGGGCAACGATTTGGTGTTTGCGTTGGGCGCGCCGGAAATGATTGTCATGGTCTCGTCGCTGGTGCTGTGCCACATCTCCTTCTCGACCGGACGCACCAATGTACTTAACGGTGCGGCACATCTGGCACTGTTTATCGCCTATCTGATGACCATCTTTGCCTGATTTGCTTTTCTGTCAACACGAGCGGCCCTTTACAGGGCCGTTTTCTTTCGCATGCTTTATTGCAGCGGGTAGACCTGTTGCCCATCGACAAACGTCAACAGTGATTCCGTTTGGTGCAGTTTATCTGCCGCAATCGCCAGAATATCCTGATTAATCACCGCAAAATCGGCCAGTTTACCCACACGCAAACTCCCCCGCTGCTGCTCAGCAAACGCCAGCCAGGCGGCGTTTAGCGTATACATCTTTAATGCGTCTTCCCGGCTTAACCGCCGATTTTCATGGCGTAGCGTGCCATCAAGCGATTTACCCGTCACATGATATTCAATGGCATGCCACACGCCTGCGACGCCAATGCGCGTCGCATCCGTGCCGCCCGCAACAACAATCCCTTGCGCCAGCGCAGGTTGAATGGGTGATGACAGCGCCGCCACCTCTTTACCATTAGCGCGTTCAATCGCGGGAGTTTCAAAATACGGCCCCATTTGAACAGAATAGGCCAAACCGAGTGTTTTCATCCGGGCGAGCGTCTCTGGCGTACCGGTATTTAAATGGGCAATTGACCAGCGCAACGGCGCGATATTATGCGATTTCGCCACGTCACTAATGACGTCTAAAATCGCCTCTGCGCTGTCATCGGTATAGGCATGTATTTCAACGGGAACGCCTTCCTGCGCCGCCAGTTGTAACACCTTAAACATCTCTTGTTTCTCATCTGAAGACGCGCTAAATCCCGATGACATCCGCACGCTATCATTCATTGCCATGACGACGCTTTCGCCAAAACCTAAGAAGGCGATTTTCCCGTCATCATGGACTGCCGGGCGAAAAGCCAGCCGCTGTTTAAACCACGCAGTCTCATTACCTGGCGGTGCCGATAAGCGATAACCTACGCGCATTCGGAGAGGGTGTTGCTGCTGAAATTTAAAGAAATCACGATAGGCCTGCTCCTGCCCCGCGGAAGGATCGATAAACCCAACCACGCCCCGTTGGTTTAAAGAGTGGATAAAGGCATTGAGGTTCTCTTTAACATCGCTGTCCTGGCTAATTTGGGCAAAAAGCTGATTAAAACTGCCAATCGTTCCGCGCAGCTTCCCGGTTGCTGCCCCATGAACATTACGTTCTATTTCTATTCCGGCAGGAATATCTGGCGTGGCGGTATTCAGTTTCAGGGTATCAATCGCGTATTGATTTAACAGCGCATAATCATAAAGACTCTGGATATAAGCCGGGTTCTCAGGTACCGCCTGATTCAGCTCCTGAAAGGTGGGATCGCGCTTTTCAGCAAATTGCTCGGGGATCCATGAGCCGACAACGGCCACCCATTGTGCGGTCTTTTTCTGTGCTGCCGATTGCGACAGTTTATTCAACGCATCAGGTAAATTTTTGACATCAAACCAGTAGGTTTCGAATAAAAACGTTCGTCCTCCCCGGATGCCATGCAGGTGCGCATCAATTAACCCTGGGATAACCGTTTTCCCTGCCAGATTAATTTCTTTTGTATTCTGGCCTGACCATTTTTTTATCTCCTCATCATTGCCGACGGCAATAATATGTTGCCCTTTCACCGCCAGCGCCTGGGCGTTGGGCTGTTGGTCATCCAGCGTAATCAGCTGTCCGTTATACAAAATCACATCAGCCTTCTCCTGCGAACAGGCCAGAAAAGATGCCCCAATCAGCAATGCACTCAACGTCGCATTACGGATAGCAGGCGGCGGCGTGCTAAAGAAAAAACCCATCTTACCTGGCATATTTATCTCCCCATTGTGTGACGATAGTCAGCAAAGCCGGTGTACCAGCGCTAAACCGACGATTTGCGCACTGGATAACAGGCGTTCAAGCGAGTGTCCGCAACGTGCCTTACCCGACAGACCGAGCATCGTTGTACAAACGAAATCCGTCAGGCTTGCCGCCTCTTCGGGATGCCGCTGTGCGATAAAATCATGGATCTTTTTTTCTGCAACGGAATAGAAAGCGCGAGCGGCATTACGCGCCTGCGGATCGTTGCTATGCGTTCCTTCCAGCACCAGACAGCCAGGTGCGTCCGGGTCGGCGGCATAACGGCGTGCCGCTTCTTCAAGCAGAGACGCAAGGCACTCCGCAACCGGTCTGTCGCCGCGCAGAATATCGTCAAATGGAATCGCATCGTTTTGTACGTAGCGGCTAAGAACGCGCTGATACAGACCGAGTTTATTGCCAAAAGCGGCATAGAAGCTGGGAGGCTTGATGCTCAGCGCCTGAGTGACATCCGCCACGCTAACACTGTCATAGCCCCGAGCGTGAAATAACTGCTGCACGTTGGCCACGGCCAGCTCCGGATCAAAATTACGCGGTCGGCCAGGGGTGCGAGAACATTTTGTAGTGCTCATTACAAATCCATTGACAGAAAACCATGCGCACATTATATATCGATCACTACATAATTGTTCAAGGAATCGCTGATGTCTTCTTTTACTGGTAAATCAGTGCTGGTGCTTGGCGGCAGCCGTGGAATTGGTGCCGCTATCGTGCGTCGTTTTGCCGCTGATGGCGCAGCCGTAACCTTCACTTATTCAGGCTCCCCTGACGCCGCTAAAGCACTGGCCGAAGAAACGGGTACCCACACGACGCAAACCGACAGCGCCGATCGCAACGCCGTCATCGCGCAGGTGCGAGAATGCGGTCCGCTGGATGTGCTGGTGGTCAACGCAGGGATTATTCTGTTTGGCGACGCACTGGATCAGGATCCTGACGAGGTTGAACGCCTGTTCCGCATTAACATCCACGCCCCGTACTACGCGGCGGTGGAAGCGGCACGACACATGCCTGACGGCGGGCGAATCATTATTATTGGTTCGGTGAACGGCGACCGTATGCCGATTGCCGGAATGGCCTCTTACGCGCTGAGTAAGTCGGCGTTACAGGGGATGGCAAGAGGACTGGCCCGAGATTTCGGCCCGCGCGGTATTACGGTAAACGTTGTCCAACCGGGTCCCATTGATACCGATGCCAACCCGGCAGAAGGCCCATTGAAAGACCTGATGCACGGCTTTATGGCGCTAAAACGACACGGTCGTCCAGAGGAAGTGGCCGGCATGGTTGCCTGGCTGGCAGGCCCGGAAGCGGGATTTGTAACGGGTGCAATGCACACGATTGACGGTGCGTTCGGCGCCTGACGACACGATTCAAAAAGGCCGGAGAGAATTCTCCGGCCCGCACAGCGTTCTTAGTTCTCAGTATCCAGTTCGTCGAAGCTTTTCACCAGATCATCAACCGCTTTGATCTGGGTGAGGAACTGTTCCAGCTTCGCCAGCGGCAGCGCGGAAGGACCGTCACATTTCGCATTGGCTGGATCCGGATGTGCTTCAATGAACAGACCCGCCAGACCCACCGCCATACCGGCACGCGCCAGTTCAGTCACCTGCGCACGACGACCGCCGCTTGCGGCACCAAACGGGTCACGACACTGCAGCGCATGGGTAACGTCAAAAATAACCGGTGAGTTGCCGGACACTTTCTTCATCACGCCAAAGCCCAGCATATCCACAACCAGGTTGTCGTAACCGAAGTTTGCACCACGATCGCACAGAATAACCTTGTCATTGCCGCCTTCATGGAATTTATCCACGATATTACCCATTTGACCAGGGCTGACGAACTGCGGTTTTTTGACGTTGATAACGGCACCGGTTTTCGCCATCGCTTCGACCAGATCGGTCTGGCGGGCAAGGAAGGCCGGAAGCTGAATCACGTCCACAACGTCAGCCACAGGCTGCGCCTGGCTGGCTTCATGCACGTCGGTGATCACTTTTACGCCAAAGGTTTGCTTCAGTTCCTGGAAGATTTTCATCCCTTCTTCCAGGCCCGGGCCACGATAAGAGTGGATGGAAGAACGGTTGGCTTTATCAAAGGAGGCTTTGAACACGTAAGGGATACCCAGTTTTTGAGTAACGGTTACGTAGTGCTCACAAATGCGCATCGCCAGATCGCGGGATTCCAGCACGTTCATGCCGCCAAACAGCACGAATGGCAGGTCATTTGCCACGTTGATGTCGCCAATGCTAACCACTTTTTGTTTCATAGGATCGCCTTAAACGGTAGGTAAAGTGTCATTAATCAATGCAATACAATTTGCTTGTGCGAAATAGTATTTATCTGCGCACGGATCATTTCGCTGATCGGGTCTTCCGGACACTGCTCAACGAAATAACTTAAATCGGTTAACGCAACATGTTCACATTCCAGCTGCGCGTAGATCAATCCACGATCGCGTATTTCATACGGATCTTCAGGATTAAACTGCAATAAGGCTTCGCTGGCGCGCAGTGCCAGCTCCATTTGCCGTTCTTCCATCAGCGATGATTTCAGCGTGTCGAGCAGTTTGCGGATCACTTCCGCGTTATCCGCCTCATCGAGATCTTCGTTAAACAATTCTGCTACCGGGCTGATATTGCCCTTTAGCCACACTTCCAGCGTGTGCTCATTTAACGTTTCGCCATTGAACGGGTTAATCAACCACATTTCACCTTCCAGTGATTCAATGCGCAGGATTAACTGCGTCGGGAAAATCACCGGCACCAGCGGCAGATCCAGCCGATTGGCCAGCCACAACAAAATGGCGCCAAGCGACACCGCACTGCCCTGACGATTTTTCAGGACCTGGTCGAGCCAAAGTGCATCAGAAAGACGATAGACGCCGCGGGTATCCGTAAACCCCCAGTCGCCGTAAAAAAGTGCCAGCAATTTTTCCAGTTGCTCATCCTGAGACAGGAGCTGGCTAATTTCTTCATGCGCGAGGCTGGCCAGACGTTCCAGTTCGTCGTAGACAGATTGCGTAGGGAAATCCAGGCGGATAGACTCCGATGCCAGGATCATCCCATCGCACAATGGCGCTTTATTAAATTCGAAATCAGCTAACGACCTCATGATTACCCCAGTAACGGTATTTTTGTGGTGGCGAGTTTAATGATGATGTACAGCACCACCAGCGCCAGCGGAAAGGCGATTAAACGCATTTGCTGGCTGCGCGCCCGACGATAATCGAGCGCAATAAAACCCAAAACGATGTAAATGATAACCCCAAACAGCTTTTCAGTCAGCCATGTCCCCTGTTCGGTGAATGGCAGGATGTGCGTTTTAGCGATCAACGCTACGCCGCTGAGTAACAAAACGGTATCAATGATCGGCGGGACAATCCGCGTCCAGCGCGCTGACGCAAGGCGTGCGTGGGTGTAACGCCACCAAAAACGCAGCGTGAGCAGTCCCACGGACAGCGCAATGCTAATAAGATGAACGCCGAGCAACAGGCTGAAGGTGGTCATGCAGCGAGACGCCCGAGCGTAATGCGCTCGTTGCCGCCGTAATCACGACAGGTTTCGACCGCCTGGTATCCACTGCGCGTAAACGCGTCACGCACCGCCTGCCCTTGCTGCCAGCCGTGTTCCAGTAGCAAATAGCCGCCAGGGGTTAACATGTGTTTAGACTGTTCGATGATATGCACGATATCCGCCAGTCCACTCGCGCCCGCCACCAGTGCGGTCAGCGGCTCAAAGCGTACATCGCCTTGTGCCAGATGCGGGTCCTGCTCATCAATGTACGGTGGGTTACTGACGATCATGTCGAACTGCTGCCCCTGCAACGCGCTGAACCAGTCGCTTTGCAGCACGCGCACATTGTTGATGCCCAGATGCTGCGTATTGCGGGTCGCCAGCGCCACAGCGTCCGCCATCCGATCAACCGCCGTCACGTCGCAGTCCGGGCGCTCGGAAGCCAGCGCCAGCGCAATAGCGCCCGTACCGGTCCCCAAATCCACAATGCGGCACGCAGAGGCAGGCAGGCGTGCCAGCGCCTGCTCGACTAAGCATTCGGTGTCCGGGCGAGGGATAAGCGTTGCGGGTGACACAAACAGCGGCAGCGACCAGAACTCGCGAACGCCGGTTAAGTGCGCCACAGGCTCTCCCCGCTTGCGGCGCGCCACCAGCGCGTTCAGCTGTTCCTGCTGTGCCGCGGTTAATACCGTTTCACCAAACGCCAGAATAAAGGTACGCCCTTTGCCGGTAACGGTCTCGAGTAAGATCTCGGCGTCGCGGCGCGGGCTTTCGCTGTTCTGTAATTGGGCTATTGCTTCACGCAGCCAGTGCTGATAATCCATTAATCCTGCTCGGACAACGCCGCCAGCTGGTCGGCCTGGTATTCCTGGACAATCGGCTCAATGAGCATATCCAGTTTCCCTTCCATCGCTTCGTCCAGACGGTAGAGCGTCAGGTTGATGCGGTGATCGGTCACGCGACCCTGCGGGAAGTTATAGGTACGGTTACGATCGCTGCGATCGCCGCTACCTAACAGGTTGCGGCGCTCGGAGGCTTCCGCCTGCTGGCGTCGCGCCACTTCGGCGGCACGAATACGTGAACCCAGCACCGACATCGCTTTAGCTTTGTTTTTGTGCTGTGAACGTTCGTCCTGACATTCAACCACAATACCGGTCGGTAAGTGGGTAATACGAATAGCCGAGTCGGTGGTGTTAACGTGCTGACCACCGGCCCCCGATGAGCGGAAGGTATCAATACGCAGGTCCGCCGGGTTGATGTCCGGCAGTTCCGCTTCCGGTAGTTCCGGCATCACCGCGACCGTACAAGCAGAAGTATGGATACGTCCCTGAGATTCGGTGGCCGGAACGCGCTGTACGCGATGACCGCCGGACTCGAACTTCAGTCGACCATACACGCCATCGCCGCTCACTTTAGCAATAATTTCTTTATAGCCGCCGTGTTCACCTTCGTTGGCGCTCATGATCTCCACGCGCCAACGGCGGGATTCAGCGTAACGGCTGTACATACGGAACAGATCGCCTGCAAACAGCGCCGCTTCATCGCCGCCGGTTCCGGCACGCACTTCAAGAAACGCGTTACGTTCGTCATCCGGATCTTTCGGCAGCAGCAGCACCTGCAGATGCTGTTCCAGCTGTTCACATTTTTCTTTTGCTTCGCGCAGTTCATCCTGCGCCATCTCACGCATTTCAGGATCGTCGAGCATCATCTGTGCTGTTTCGATATCATCCTGAACCTGTTGCCAGTCCGTGAAACAGCGAGAAACATCGCTTAACTGGGCATATTCGCGCGACAGCGCACGAAAGCGATCCTGGTCTGCGATGGTTCCAGCATCGCCGAGCAGCGCCTGAACTTCTTCATGGCGTTCATGCAGGGCTTCCAGTTTGGCAACGATAGAAGGCTTCATAGGCGTAAATGCACCCTGTAAAAAATAAGATTGGTGTGCTGCTACTCCAGCCCGAGGCTGTTGCGCAGAATATTCAGGCGTTCACTATCCCCGTCACGGGCAGCCTGTTGAAGAGATTTGGTTGGTGCATGGATCAGGCGGTTAGTCAGTTTCCAGGCCAGATCATGCATAATGGCTTGCGCATCACCGCCCTGTTGAAGAGCAGCCAACGCTTTGGCGGTCAGTTCATCACGCACTTGTTCTGACTGACTGCGATATTCGCGGATGGTGTCACTCGCGCTTTGGGCGCGGAGCCAGGCCATAAACTCGCTGGTTTCCTGCTCGACGATCGTTTCGGCTTCCACCGCCGCCGCTTTACGCTGCGCCAGATTATGCGAAATGATGCTTTGCAGGTCGTCAACGCTGTACAAGTAAGCGTTCGACAGTTTGCCGACCTCCGGCTCAACATCGCGCGGTACGGCGATATCGACCAGCAGCATCGGCTGATTGCGGCGGTTTTTCAGCGCGCGCTCCACCATCCCTTTACCGATAATCGGCAGCGGGCTGGCGGTAGAACTAATAATGATATCGGCGTCCTGTAAGCGTTCGTCGATATCGCTCAATGAAATCACTTCAGCGCCGACTTCATCCGCCAACACCTGCGCACGTTCACGCGTACGGTTGGCGATGATCATCTTCTTCACTTTGTGTTCGCGCAAATGCCGCGCCACCAGTTCGATAGTCTCACCTGCGCCAACCAGCAGTACGGTTACCGTGGACAGTGATTCAAAGATTTGTCGCGCCAACGTACAGGCGGCAAAGGCAACGGACACAGCGCTGGCGCCGATGTCGGTTTCGGTGCGCACACGTTTGGCGACGGAGAACGATTTCTGGAACATGCGCTCCAGCGCGCTGGCGTTCAGGTGGCCTTTTTGCGAATCCGCAAAGGCTTTTTTCACCTGGCCGAGAATTTGTGGCTCGCCGAGTACCAGCGAATCCAGGCCGCTGGCAACCCGCATCAGATGGCTGACAGCGTCGTTGTCCTGATGCCAGTAAAGGCTGCTGCGCAGTTCTTCTTCATTCAGATTATGGTATTCGCACAGCCAACGAATCAGCGCTTCTTGCAGGTTATCCTGCTCTTCGACGCTGAGATACAGCTCCGTGCGGTTACACGTCGACAGCACTACCCCGCCTTGCACCATTGGCTGCGCAAGCAGGCTGTCCAGCGCCTGATCGAGCGTATCCGGCGAAAACGTTACGCGTTCTCGCAGCGATACAGGTGCCGTTTTATGGTTAATACCAAGCGCTAAAAGGGTCATGTGTGCGGGAATAGTACCAGCGTTGATAAGGTTAGACTGCGGGCATCATACAGGATGCGTGCGGCCAATAAAAGAGACTGCCCCCTTTTGGAGTAATAGCTTAGTGCACAAATTTTAGTGATTTAAGATAACGTGAACGTAGACGAGGTTAGATGGCGGCGCTAGCATTAAGAACTATAACTGCAACGTATCTCAAGGATTTGTCATCATTATGACCCTGCCTGATTTTCGCCTGATCCGCCTGCTGCCGCTGGCAAGCCTGGTCCTCACCGCCTGTACACTCAATGCGCCGAAAGGTCCTGGCAAAAGTCCGGACTCCCCGCAGTGGCGTCAGCACCAGCAGGAAGTGCGTGCGCTGCACCAGTATCAGACGCGCGGCGCGTTTGCCTACATTTCCGAACAGCAGAAGGTCTATGCCCGCTTCTTCTGGCAGCAAACCGGTCAGGATAACTATCGTCTGCTGCTGACCAATCCGCTGGGCAGTACCGAACTGGAACTGAAAGCCCAGCCGGGCAACGTCGAGCTTGTCGATAATAAAGGCAAGCATTACACCGCCGACGACGCCGAAGAGATGATTGGCAAACTGACCGGCATGCCGATTCCGCTCAATAGCCTGCGCCAGTGGATCCTCGGTCTGCCGGGCGATGCCACCGATTACAAACTCGACGAACAATACCGCCTGAGTGAAGTGAACTACAGCCAGAACGGCAAAAGCTGGAAAGTGGTGTACAGCGCCTACGACAGCAAAACGCAGCCAGCGATGCCCGCAAATATGGAACTGTCCGACGGCGACCAGCGCATTAAGCTGAAAATGGATAACTGGATCGTGAAATGATGACCCACTGGCCCTCTCCGGCAAAACTGAACCTGTTTTTATACATCACCGGACAGCGTGCGGATGGTTATCACACGCTGCAGACGCTGTTTCAGTTTCTCGATTACGGCGATGATATCCGCATTGAGGTGCGCGATGACGGCGACATTCATCTACTCACCCCGGTTGCGGGTGTGGAGCATGAAGATAACCTGATCGTGCGCGCCGCGCGTTTGCTGATGAAAACTGCCGCAGAAAGTGGACGCTTGCCCGCCGGGCGCGGTGCTGACATCAGCATTGATAAGCGCCTGCCCATGGGCGGTGGTCTGGGCGGCGGCTCCTCGAATGCCGCAACGGTTCTGGTGGCACTGAACCACCTCTGGCAGTGCGGGCTGTCCGTCGATGAACTGGCAACCATTGGGTTAACGCTGGGTGCCGACGTGCCGGTATTTGTACGCGGACACGCGGCCTTCGCCGAGGGGGTGGGAGAAATTCTCACGCCGGTCAATCCACCGGAAAAATGGTACCTGGTTGCTCATCCTGGCGTCAGTATTCCGACGCCGGTGATTTTTAAAGACCCGGAACTCCCGCGCAACACGCCAAAAAGGTCAATAGAAACGTTACTAAAATGTGAATTCGGCAATGATTGCGAGGTTATCGCAAGAAAACGTTTTCGCGAGGTTGATGCGGTGCTTTCCTGGCTGTTAGAATATGCGCCGTCGCGCCTGACTGGTACAGGGGCCTGTGTCTTTGCTGAATTTGATACAGAGTCTCGTGCTCGCCAGGTGCTTGAGCAAGCCCCGGAATGGCTCGAAGGCTTTGTGGCGAAAGGTGTCAACCTCTCCCCATTGCACAGAGCGTTACTCTAAATCATTCGGGTTTCAGGAAGAATGGCGAGATGACGGAACGCCCGGCGCATACAAAAGTATGTGACTGGTGTGAGGAATTGATGCCAGAGCACATGAAACGTGAAAGATAACGAGTAAGCCGGGCAAGCTGAGTTGCGGTGACAACGTCACCCCGTTCCAGACGTTGCATCGCGCTCTTTAATACACCGCCTGGAGAGGATACTGCCTGGCCCGCACAGTTTTCGGCAGATTCTTTCCACCAATGGACGCATGCCTGAGGTTCTTCTCGTGCCTGATATGAAGCTTTTTGCTGGTAACGCCACCCCGGAACTAGCACAACGTATTGCCAACCGCCTGTACACTTCACTCGGCGACGCCGCTGTAGGTCGCTTTAGCGACGGCGAAGTCAGCGTACAAATTAATGAAAATGTACGCGGTGGTGATATTTTCATCATCCAGTCCACTTGTGCCCCTACTAACGACAACCTGATGGAATTGGTCGTTATGGTCGATGCTCTGCGCCGTGCTTCCGCAGGCCGTATCACCGCCGTTATTCCTTACTTCGGCTATGCACGTCAGGACCGTCGCGTACGTTCCGCTCGTGTACCGATTACCGCAAAAGTCGTCGCTGACTTCCTGTCAAGCGTTGGCGTTGACCGCGTCCTCACCGTTGACCTGCATGCTGAACAGATCCAGGGCTTCTTTGACGTACCGGTTGATAACGTATTCGGTAGCCCAATTCTGTTAGAAGACATGCTGCAGCTGAACCTGGACAACCCGATTGTGGTTTCTCCGGATATCGGTGGCGTCGTGCGTGCCCGCGCTATCGCTAAGCTGCTGAACGATACCGACATGGCTATCATCGACAAACGTCGCCCGCGTGCGAACGTTTCTCAGGTGATGCACATTATTGGTGACGTTGCAGGTCGTGACTGCGTCCTGGTTGATGACATGATCGATACCGGCGGTACGCTGTGCAAAGCAGCAGAAGCGCTGAAAGAACGTGGTGCCAAACGCGTATTTGCTTACGCAACTCACCCGATCTTCTCAGGCAATGCGGCAAACAACCTGCGCAACTCGGTGATTGATGAAGTCGTGGTTTGTGACACCATTCCACTGACCGATGAAATCAAAGCACTGCCGAACGTGCGTACGTTAACCCTGTCGGGTATGCTGGCCGAAGCGATTCGTCGTATCAGCAACGAAGAATCCATCTCTGCTATGTTCGAGCATTAATCCAGCCCGGCTCAAAAACCCGCTGCGGCGGGTTTTTTTATCCGTTTTGTTTATTTGTATGATTTATGCCAACTTCAACTATCATTTTCTAGATAGATGATGCGCTCATGGATGAAACATTATTGTGAACAGACTATTTTCCTCACATGTGATGCCTTTCCGCGCCCTCATCGACGCTTGTTGGAAAGAAAAATATACCGCCTCGCGCTTTACCCGTGACCTGATCGCCGGGATAACCGTGGGCATTATTGCTATCCCGCTGGCAATGGCGTTGGCAATTGGCAGCGGCGTTGCGCCACAATACGGCCTGTATACCTCAGCCGTTGCCGGGATTGTTATCGCCCTTACCGGTGGTTCACGTTTTAGCGTCTCCGGGCCTACCGCCGCCTTCGTGGTGATTTTGTATCCGGTGTCGCAGCAGTTCGGGCTGGCAGGTCTGCTGGTGGCTACGCTGATGTCCGGGATCTTCCTGATCCTTTTCGGCCTCGCCCGCTTTGGCCGATTGATCGAATATATCCCGGTCTCCGTTACCTTAGGCTTTACCTCAGGTATCGGTATCACCATCGGTACCATGCAGATTAAAGATTTTCTCGGTCTGCAGATGGCCCATGTACCAGAACACTACCTGCAAAAAGTGGGGGCGCTGTTCATGGCCCTGCCGACCATTAACCCTGGTGATGCCGCCATTGGCGTGGTCACGCTGGGGATCCTAATTTTCTGGCCGCGCCTGGGGATCCGCCTGCCTGGTCATCTTCCGGCGCTGCTGGCCGGTTGTGCGGTAATGGGCATCGTTAACCTGACAGGTGGCCATGTCGCGACCATCGGTTCTCAGTTCCACTACATTCTGGCGGATGGTTCGCAGGGCAACGGTATCCCGCAACTGCTACCGCAGCTAGTGTTGCCGTGGGATATGCCGGGGTCAGACTTTACGCTAAGCTGGAGTTCATTACGGGCGCTGTTACCGGCAGCCTTCTCGATGGCGATGCTCGGCGCGATTGAATCCCTGCTGTGCGCTGTGGTGCTCGACGGGATGACCGGCACCAAGCACAAAGCCAACAGCGAGCTGGTGGGTCAAGGGCTGGGGAATATCGTCGCGCCATTCTTTGGCGGCATCACCGCCACCGCCGCAATTGCCCGCTCTGCGGCTAACGTTCGCGCCGGGGCCACCTCGCCCATTTCTGCGGTGATCCACGCGATTCTGGTGATCCTCGCCCTGCTGGTGTTAGCTCCGTGGCTTTCCTGGCTGCCACTTTCCGCCATGGCGGCCCTGCTGCTGATGGTGGCGTGGAACATGAGTGAAGCCCATAAAGTGGTGGATCTGCTGCGTCACGCACCGAAAGACGACATCATCGTAATGCTGATGTGTATGTCGCTGACCGTACTGTTTGATATGGTGATCGCCATCAGCGTCGGTATCGTCCTTGCCTCGCTGCTGTTTATGCGTCGCATTGCGCGCATGACACGCCTGGCACCGGTTAACGTAGACGTACCGGACGATGTGCTGGTGCTGCGCGTGATTGGCCCGCTGTTCTTTGCCGCCGCAGAGGGATTGTTTACCGATCTCGAAACGCGCATTGCAGACAAGCGCATTGTGGTACTGAAGTGGGATGCCGTCCCGGTACTGGATGCCGGTGGTCTGGACGCCTTCCAGCGTTTTGTTAAACGACTGCCAGAAGGCTGTGAATTACGTATCAGTAATCTGGAATTCCAGCCGCTGCGTACCATGGCACGAGCAGGTATTCAGCCCATCCCTGGTCGTCTGGCGTTCTTCCCGAACCGTGACGCCGCGCTGGCTGATATTTAACGTTTTGCAATGACCGGCAGGCTTTGCTTGTCGGTCACTCTTCACTTCTGCAATTCCCGCTGAGTTGCTATTATCATTTCCCCTACTCCTGATAATGCCCACAACAATGACTCCTAATGCTACATTTGTTTTTCGCGAAATTACCGAGTCGGATATTCCCGCCGTTCAGTCATTTATTATCCGTCATTTGAATCTTTACTTTAGCGCTAACCGGCCAGCCCCCGCCCCACATGAAGATGTATTTGGTATCAACCACCAGTATATTCAGCAACACCGGAATCTGTTACTCGGCGTCTGGAATGCGCAACAACAGCTTATCGCTACGCTGGCTGTATGCCAGTACGATGACAGAATATCGACATTAAAAGGACGGTATCTGTTGTCCGAAACGGCAGAAATTTGTCGTTGTTATGTCGAAAAAGATTACCGCAGACAAGGTATTGGCAGTCAATTAGTCGCGTTGGCAGAACAGTTTTGCCAGCGTCAGCGGTATAAAATACGTTATCTCCATACTCACCACTTTTTACCCGGCGGCTATCAGTTCTGGTTACGTCATCATTTCACCGTTTTTGCTGATGAAGGTGGCGAACAGCAAATCGTACACATGGAAAAACAATCTCAATAATGTGACAGTGCGCTAATAATTTAATTATTTAGTGCCCCTCATTATTTATTCTTCGCGTATTTCACGGCGCAAGTATTAATTGATCAACGTCAAACAATTCTCGTTTAGTTTTTCTATATTCGTTATCAATGTTAAATCAAGGTTAACGGCATGGATGTATCTTACTGAATTTAAAAAGGGTAAATCAATTGAGATAAGTATACCTACTGATTCGAGCGGTTGACGTGATAATGAGATGTCGTTACAGTCCTCAGCAACAGTATTTCAAAATTTATTATTACTTTGAAACGGAATATGGTGCGGATTATTTCTATCTTATGCCATAGCTGCCCCCGCAACTGTAAGCGGATGCTGAATATCCTGGTGTAGTGATGATTCACTGCAGGTCACTGTAAAGTATTTCTTTATGGGAAGGCCGATATTCAGATTACCGCGAGCCAGGAGACCTACTGTTACGGTTGTATACATTGAGTGGACGGGATGGTCCATGGGGTGATTTATTTGACGAATGAACAAAATTGATTCCTGATCAAACTGGCAACAATATGTTTTATTTTCATATTATTTTGCCTGAATGTCATGATGAAATGTCATCTATCGTCATGCGCCTGTCCCGCGAAATAAATAATGACCAGACGCTGAAGCGCTGGCATCAACGGGACAATGATAATGTATTCTGTTTTTACCTCTGCTTATTGCAAATATTCACTTCTGGCGCTGACCGGCGCGGCACTCTTCCTGACCAGTAATATGGCGACGGCAGCAAAGACGCAATATCCGCTGACTATCAAAAACTGTGGTCGAGATATTACCTTTAATAAAGCCCCGCAGCGCGTGACCACTGTCGGTCAGAACAGCACTGAAATCCTCTATTCTTTGGGTCTGGCCGATCGCGTTGTAGGCACATCGCTGTGGTTTGGCCCGGTTCCTGAACAGTACAAAGCGGCGAATGACAAGATTGCAGTCATCGCGCAAAACATACCCAGCTTTGAAGGCATTATCGCCAAAAAACCAGACCTGGTTGCCAGCCAGTTTGAATGGCAGATTGGCCCCGCGGGGACGGTTGCCTCTTATGAACAATTCAGTGAACTCAACGTTCCGGTTTATACCGCCCCTGCCGATTGTGCAAAAGACAATGAAGACGGCGGCGATGGTGTGCGTAAAGGCATGTTTGATATCGCCATGGTCTACCAGGAAGTTGCCGATCTGGCCAAAATCTTCGATGTGCAGGACAAGGGCGATGAGTTGATAGCCAGCCTCAAAGCCCGCGAGGCCGCAGCCAAAACGAAGATCACCGGCATGGACAATAACGTCTCTGCCGTCTTCTGGTTCTCCAGCGCCGACCTGCAACTTGATCCGTATGTTGCCGGTAAATTTGGCCCCGCCGCGTGGATCGCGCAAACCCTCGGGGTAAAAAATGTCATTGATTCCGCGGAAGAGTGGCCGACCGTCGGCTGGGAAACCATTGCCAAAGCCAGTCCATCGGTGATTGTTCTCGGCGAGATGGGCCGTCGCCGTTTCCCGGCGGATGACTGGAAAGTCAAAATGGAATACCTCAAATCTGACCCTGTCACCCGCCTTATCCCGGCGGTGAAAGAAAACCACCTGCCGGTGATTGATGTCCAGACCATGAATGCGGGCATTAGAACCCTTGACGGGCTGGAAAAACTCGCCGATGCGCTGGTGCAATACGGTCTGGCACACCCGCAGGCCACTCATTAATCCTCGTCGCGCGTGATGTCATGCACGGGCATCACGCGCTTTCGCACTCAGGAAAGCCATCAACAATGAGCGAATTACGCAGGACGCGTCGGGCGATGAGTCAGTTTACCCAGCGAACGCTGCTGCACAGCCTGTGGGTCAGCGTAGTGATGTGCGGGGTGCTGCTGGCGGGGATCTCCATCGGTGAGACGTTTATCCCGTGGCAGCATGTCACCCACACGCTGGCAAACCACCTGTTTGGCAGCCAATATCCGGTAGACGCGCTGGATGCCGGGATCATCTGGAACTACCGCCTGACCCGCGCGCTGGTCTCTGCCTGCTGCGGTGCCTGTCTGGCCGTTTCCGGCGTGGTACTGCAATCACTGCTGCGTAATGCGCTGGCCGAACCTTATCTGCTGGGGATCTCTGCCGGAGCGTCGACAGGGGCGGTACTAATTGCGCTGACCGGGCTGGGCGCGGGAATTATCAGCATGTCGCTCGGGGCGTTTATCGGCGCGCTGACGGCATTTCTGTTTGTCGCACTGCTGGCCGTGGCCGCAAGGGGTAAACACGGGTCCGCCACCACGCAAATTATTCTCGCCGGGATCGCCAGCTCGCAGCTGTTCAATGCCATTACCTCGCTCATCATTACCCGTTCGGCCAATGCCGAACAGGCACGCGGCATTATGTTCTGGCTGCTCGGCAATCTGAGCGGCGTACGCTGGCCTGATGTGGTACTGGCCATCCCGACCGCGCTGGTCGGCATCATCGTCTGCTTTTGCTACGCCCGCCATCTGGACGCATTTTCATTTGGCGCAGAGTCAGCGGCCTCGCTGGGCATCCCGGTTAAACGCACTCGCGGCGTACTGATTACCGCGGTGACGGGGATGACCGCGATTATGGTGTCGATTGTCGGGGCCATTGGCTTTGTTGGACTGGTTATCCCTCACGCTGCGCGTTTACTGGTGGGCAATCAGCATCACCGCTTGCTGCCCGTCAGCGCCCTGATTGGTGCCATTTTTCTTATTGTCGCGGACGTCATTTCACGCACCTTACTACCAGGGCAAGTACTGCCTATTGGGGTGATCACTGCGCTGGTTGGCGCGCCCGCATTTTCGATTATTTTGATCCGAGGGAACCCGAGCAAATGACGGTTAACCCACATTTTACCACGCCGCTACGCGCGGTAAATACCGCCAACGATGTGGTCTGCGCTCAGCATCTGCACTGGGAGGTGAAAGGCAAGGCCATCGTCAATGATGTCTCTTTTCAGGTCGCACCCGGCGAGTTTGTGGGCATTATCGGCCCCAACGGTTCGGGGAAAACGTCGCTCATTTCCCTGCTGGCCGGTTTACTCAAGCCCTCCAGCGGCAGCGTTTCGCTTAACCGCAAAGATATTCGCCGCTACTCACGCCGCCATCTGGCGCAAAAGGTCGCCCTGGTTGAACAGCAGGCGGAAACCAGCGAGCGTCTGACCGCCATCCAGGCCGTGTCCCTTGGCCGCACGCCGTGGTTAAGTCTGCTGTCGCCGTGGTCACGGACCGACGACGATATCGTGCAGACGATGCTGGAGAAAGTCTCCCTGCAAAACGTCCAGCATCGCTGCTGGCATACCTTCTCCGGCGGCGAACGCCAGCGCCTGCATATTGCCCGGGCGCTGGCACAACAGCCGCAGGTATTGCTGATGGATGAGCCAACCAATCATCTCGACATCCAGCATCAAATTGGCCTGCTTAACCTGGTTAAACGCGAAAAACTGACCGTGATTGCCGCCCTGCACGATCTGAATCATGCCGCGATGTTTTGCGATCGCATCATGGTGATGACAGCGGGACGACTGGTCATGCAAGGCTGCCCTGTAGCTGTCTTCACCCGAGAAAATCTTAACAACTGGTTTGGCATCGATGCGATTGTCGAACGTGCTGCTGATGAGGCGAGCTGCTTTATTCGCTACCAACGGCCAGCGTAAATATCACAAGGAACCGCAATGAAATGTATTAAACAACGTTTACTCATCCTGTGCCTGTGCGCGTTCACCTCGACGGCGTTCGCACAAACGTATGAAGTGCTGATGAAAAACCGCGGTACCGGCGGACCGATGGTCTACGAGCCGGATTTTCTGGCGATCCAGCCGGGCGATAGCGTGAAGTTTGTTCGCAAACACAAAAGCCACAATGCCGCCTCGATTGCCGAACTCTCCCCCGCCGGGTACCCCGGTTTTATCGGCAAAATCGATGAGGAGATTGAAATCAAATACGACACCGCCGGTTTCTACGGCATCAAATGCTCACCGCACTATGCGCAGGGCATGATCATGCTTATTAAAGTCGGCGACGCCGTTTTACCCGACAGCTACCGCGCGTTTAAAGCCCCCGGCCTTGCTGATAAACGCTTTCAGGACATTTATACCCGCATTGAGAAACCGTAATGGCCCAACCCAAAGAGGATAACGGCGGTGAATAAAAAAACGGATAACGAGGCCATTCTTAGCGAGCGGCGCGATTGCCTGTGTAAGTTGACAAAATTTGTCGGCGCCGCGGGGGTGACCGCAGCCGTCTGGCCACTCATTTCGGCGCTGGGGCCGGACGATAAAACCGTGGCAGAAAATGATCCGGTGGATGTTTCTCTTGCGGGAGTGGCGGCAGGCCAGACGGTGAAACGGATCTGGCAGGGGAAACTGATCCTGATTCGCCATCGTACGCCAGACGAGGTCGCGGCAGCGCAGCAGGCTGACACCCGACTGTTGCTCGACCCGCAGGCGGACAGCGAGCGGGTCACCGCGGCGCATCCGCAGTGGCTGATCGTTCAGGGTTACTGCCCGCATGCCGGATGCGTGCCTAACACCAACCCCAGCGGTCAGGGCTGGATTTGTCCGTGTCACGGCTCAGAGTTTGACACCTCCGGGCGCGTGACGCGAGGTCCGGCCACCGCGAATCTGGCCATCCCTGACTATGCCCTGGCCGCCGATGGTCTGAGTGTACGCCTTGGCACAAAAGAGGCCTGACATGAACGCAACGTCCCCGACAGCACCCCAGCGTCATGTGCAATTTCGCCTTCCGTTCCCCCGCTCCATTACCGGCGTGTGGATCTTTGCCGTCGGCATCATCTTGCTGGTCATGCTGGGCGTGCAAATTCTCTCCGGCATCGTGCTGGCAATGTTCTATGTGCCCACGGCAGATTCCGCGTTTGATTCCATTGTGCATATTATGCGTGCGGTCAGACACGGGGAGCTGGTGCGTAATCTGCACGCCATTGGCGCCTCGCTTTTTTTCTTCGCCTGCTACCTGCATATCTTTCGCGCGATGTATTACAACGTATACCGCAAACCGTATCTGAAGATGTGGGCCATCAGCGTAACACTGTATGTGCTCCTGATGATCACCGCATTTCTCGGCTATAGCCTGATTTGGGCGCAAAAAAGCTATTGGGCCGCCACGGTCATCACCAGCTTTGCCCGCGCAATACCGCTCGTTGGCGATACGCTGTACACCTTTTTGGTTGGCGGGTATGCGCCCGGCACACCGACGTTAGGCCGTTTTTATGTGCTGCACTTTATTATCCCCTTCGCTATTGTTGCGATGACGATATGGCATGTGCGTACCGTCCAGTCGGCGTTCGCCCACGCGATGAAAAAAACGTTCACCGCCCGCGAGTCACAACGTCTGCTGTTTGATTTTCGCGTCACCGAACGCGATGCCCTCAAGCTGACGCTGTTTTTAATGCTGTTTGCGTGGTTCTTATTTTTTGCGCCGCACTACCTCAGCAGTGCCGATAACTTTATCCCCGCCGACCCGACGGTCACGCCCGCCGTTGTCGCACCCGAGTGGTATTTTCTGCCCTTCTTCTCCATTCTGCGCTGTTTTCCCAATGAGCTGGCGGGCATTGCCGCCATGTGCGCATCGGTACTGATCTTCTATTTGTTACCCTGGCTGGATACCTCCCGCGCACGGTTTCGCCATTACAGCAAATGGATCAAACTCGGTTTCTGGATCTGGGTCGGCAATGTGTTCTTTTTAGGCTGGCTGGGGTCAAAAGCGCTGGTCGGGCCCGACCTGCTGGACGGCTTGAGTAACGATGAAGGCTGGATCCGCGCCGCGTCTCAGCTCTCAACGCTTATCTACTTCGCATGGTTT
The DNA here is from genome assembly GCF_047467975.1 of Citrobacter sp. C348. Lineage (NCBI taxonomy): Bacteria > Pseudomonadati > Pseudomonadota > Gammaproteobacteria > Enterobacterales > Enterobacteriaceae > Citrobacter > Citrobacter sp. C348. The sequence goes on from NZ_JASJUJ010000010.1 coordinate 200,968, forward strand.
CTGATTGTGATGCCGTGTCGACGCTTACTGGAAAAACAGGACTGACATGATAGGACGATGGTTAAGCTATGCCGCCCTGGCTCTGGGTTTGCTCTGCGGTCACGAACTGTATGCGCAGCTTCCCTCCCAACAGTCGTGGGCATTTAGCGGCGTGAACGGCGCTCACGACACTGAACAGTTACGTCGTGGTTTACAGGTTTACGAAGAAAAATGCCGGGCCTGCCACGGTATGAAATATCTCACCTTCAAAGAACTGACCCAACCTGGCGGGCCGCAACTCACGCAAGCAGAAGCCAAAGCGCTGGCCAGCGGTTATGCATTTGCGACAATTGAAGACGACGGGCAGCCGGGTGAACGGGACGGCAATCTGAACGATGTCTTCGCCTCCCCTTATCTGAACGATCAGGAAGCTAAGTACCTCAACAATGGCGCGCTGCCGGTCGATCTCAGCTATATCGTGCGGGCACGAAGTTACGACCGTGGTTTTCCGCAGTTTATCCTTGATGCGTTTACTCCCTATACCGACAGCGGTGCGGATTACATTTATGCGCTGTTGACGGGGTATTTACCCAACGATCCTGAGATGAAGGCAAACCGGTATTTTCCTGGTGGGACAATCAATATGCCAAAGCCGCTGGCAGACGGTGAGATTACCTGGACCACGCAGTCCCATCTGCCACAAACCGAGGAGCAATACGCACGCGATGTCACCGCGTTTCTGGCATGGGTTGCCGATCCGCAGTTGGCGTCAAGAAAACATCAGGGAATGTACGTGATGGGCTATCTGGTGGTGGTTTTAGCTTTATTAGCACTATTACTGCGAATTCAGTCCCGCTCGCGCAAAAGCAAGACAAACTGAAAACCAGTCAGCGTGAGGCTGGCTGGTCTGCAGATAATTCACGGTTTAGCTATGGCGTTGGCTATTATTACGACGACAGCGTTTGTCGTAATGGCGCACCCACCAGTAGCGGTCGCTGATTTGTTCGTGACCGCCGACGCGAGCCCCCGCCAGCCAGAGCACGCCGCCAACAAAAATACTGAGCACGGCACCGTGTGCAAAAAATTGTGGCAGGTTAAATTGCGGCAGCTGATTTAAGATTGAATAACCGACACCAACAACCATCACCACCAACCCTAAAGCCATGAGCACGTTACCGAGTAACGAAGCGTTTTTGCGTTTCATGTGTCACCTCCGGAACTTTGGGTTGCTACAGGGAATACCCCTAATCCTTATGTGTAAAGTATAGACAACACTGCCGCTCGCAAGTGCGCCTGTGATCACAATTACAAACACTCATGCAACAAAACTTTACAAATAACCCACTGAACACACTCATTTTCTAATAGTCCAGCGAGGCAATTATTCATTTTTTGCCGGTACGCACGCAGTTTTTTGTCAAGCGCGCCGCCAGACAGTAAACTACACGCCGGTTATGGACACACTCAGGACAAAATACGTGACGATTAAATTGATTGTCGGTCTGGCGAATCCCGGCGCTGAATATGCGGCTACGCGACACAATGCCGGCGCATGGTACGTCGATTTGCTGGCAGAGAGATTACGCGCCCCCCTGCGCGATGAGCCGAAATTCTTCGGTTACACCTCCAGAGTGACGCTCGAGGGTGAAGATGTCCGTCTGCTGGTGCCAACCACATTTATGAATCTGAGCGGCAAAGCAGTCAGCGCGATGGCCAGCTTTTATCGGATCAATCCTGATGAAATTTTGGTCGCCCACGACGAATTAGATTTGCCCCCCGGCGTTGCCAAGTTTAAGCTCGGCGGCGGCCACGGCGGGCATAATGGCCTGAAAGACATCATCAGCAAGTTGGGCAATAACCCGAACTTTCATCGCTTACGCGTTGGAATTGGCCATCCCGGCGATAAAAACAAAGTTGTCGGCTTTGTTTTAGGCAAACCGCCTGTTTCAGAACAAAAGTTAATTGATGAAGCCATCGACGAAGCGGCGCGTTGTACCGAGATATTGTTCAAAGATGGCCTGACCAAGGCAACCAGCCGGTTACATACCTTTAAAGCACAATAAGCAGCGATGTGCGGCATTTTTCCCGCGTGCTGTGTATAATAGGCAAAGTTATTTACTTTTCTACAATCTGTTTTCCATAACAGGTTGAATATCAAAAGATTAAGGTGATTTAAACATGGGATTCAAATGCGGTATCGTCGGTTTGCCAAACGTAGGCAAATCCACCCTGTTCAACGCGCTCACCAAAGCGGGTATTGAAGCGGCTAACTTCCCGTTCTGTACTATTGAGCCGAACACTGGCGTTGTACCGATGCCCGATCCGCGTCTGGACCAGTTGGCTGAGATCGTCAAGCCGCAGCGTATTCTCCCGACTACTATGGAATTCGTCGACATTGCCGGTCTGGTAAAAGGCGCATCCAAAGGTGAAGGTCTGGGTAACCAGTTCCTGACCAACATCCGCGAAACCGAAGCGATTGGTCACGTGGTACGCTGCTTTGAAAACGACAATATCATTCACGTTAATAACAAAGTGGATCCGGCTGACGATATCGACGTCATTAATACCGAGTTGGCACTGTCTGACCTGGATACCTGCGAACGCGCGATTCACCGCGTGCAGAAGAGAGCCAAAGGCGGCGACAAAGACGCTAAAGCTGAACTGGCCGCGCTGGAAAAATGCCTGCCACAGCTGGAAAACGCCGGGATGCTGCGTTCACTGACCAACCTGACAGACGAAGACAAAGCCGCCATCAAATACCTGAGCTTCCTGACCCTGAAGCCGACCATGTATATCGCCAACGTTAACGAAGACGGTTTTGAGAACAACCCGTACCTTGATAAAGTGCGTGAAATCGCTGCCGCTGAAGGTTCTGTCGTGGTTGCCGTATGCGCCGCGGTGGAATCCGATATCGCTGAACTCGACGATGCCGATCGTGAAGAATTTATGGCTGAGCTGGGCATTGAAGAGCCGGGTCTGAACCGTGTGATCCGCGCCGGTTACGAGCTGCTGAACCTGCAGACCTATTTCACCGCTGGCGTGAAAGAAGTGCGCGCGTGGACCATTCCTGTCGGTGCGACCGCTCCGCAGGCTGCTGGTAAGATCCACACCGACTTCGAGAAGGGCTTTATCCGTGCACAGACCATCGCGTTTGAAGACTTCATCACCTACAAGGGTGAGCAAGGCGCGAAAGAAGCCGGCAAGATGCGTGCGGAAGGTAAAGATTACATCGTTAAAGATGGCGACGTAATGAACTTCCTGTTCAACGTCTAAATAAAATTTGTTGTCTCATGAGGTTTCGCTGGATCTCATGACATCGATAAAACTCTATAAAATCCACGCAATTGCGTGGATTTTTCATTTCATAGAGTCTTATTTAACCTCAACGGCATCTGTCCAGAAAACGTCGAACATACTTTGTCGTGAGGACAGAAAATACCTATTGCCGCGGAGTCAATCCAGTTTTCCAGATATTTTTGTCCACGCTGCGTAATTTAATAGTGTTTATTATCTGGATTATCGCAATTATTTCCCCTGACTTATTTATTGTTACTTCATTTCAATTATTAACAATAAAAATAAAGCACCAAATATAAATTTTAAAATGACCACCAAAAATACCAACCATTGATAAAATTAAAATAACATCACGTAAGATTGTCGTTTTTTATTTCTCATAGACGAGTATTTACATATCATGATATAATCTCGCGGAAAAAAATGCAGGTTAACAAGCTGCATTTAATGTAAATAAATCTTTGAGGAGAGCATTCCAGTGGGACGTAAATGGGCCAATATTGTTGCTAAAAAAACGGCTAAAGACGGTGCGACGTCTAATATATATGCAAAATTCGGTGTGGAAATCTATGCCGCTGCTAAGCAAGGTGAACCAGACCCAGAATCAAACTCATCTTTAAAATTTGTTATTGAACGTGCGAAGCAAGCACAAGTCCCTAAACACGTTATTGATAAAGCAATTGATAAAGCCAAAGGCGGCGGCGATGAAACATTCGTGCAAGGTCGTTATGAAGGCTTTGGACCCAATGGCTCAATGATTATCGCTGAAACCTTGACGTCAAATGTTAACCGTACCATTGCTAATGTCCGCACAATTTTCAATAAGAAAGGCGGGAGTATCGGAGCGGCAGGCGCTGTCAGCTATATGTTTGACAATACTGGCGTCATTGTATTTGCAGGAAAAGATCCAGACCGTATTTTTGAAATTTTGCTTGATGCTGAAGTTGATGTTCGTGATGTAACCGAAGAAGAAGGAAACATCGTCATTTATACTGAACCTACAGATCTTCACAAAGGGATTGCAGCTCTAAAAGCAGCTGGAATTACTGAATTCTCAACAACTGAATTAGAAATGATTGCTCAAGCAGAAATTGAACTCTCACCAGAAGATTTAGAAATCTTTGAAGGACTTGTTGATGCCCTTGAAGATGATGATGATGTTCAAAAAGTATATCATAACGTTGCAAATCTCTAATTATATATTAAAGAAATCTGTCGTTGTGGCAGATTTCTTAATTTTATAACCTTGTATATTAAAGCATATCCAGTCAGACGCGTTGTTTAAATTTCACCCTATCATTATCGCGCACAAGATATATCTATTTATCCATAGCATTATAAAAGTAATATATCCACGCAATTGCGTGGATTTTTCATTTACCCTGTTGTTGATGCCCGCCGCGATGGCCGTTAATACATCGGAATAGTTAACTCAGAAATGGGTAATCGGTATAACCCACTTCGCTACCGCCAAACAGCGTCGCTGGGTTACCCATTTCTGAAAGTGGCAGGTTTTCTTTCAGACGACGTGGGAAATCTGGATTGGCGATAAAGGGACGTCCGAAAGCGACCAGATCTACGATCCCTGCCGCTAACAGTTTGTCGGCTTTTTCACGGGTGTAATTCCCCGCCACAATAATCGTACCGCTAAAAGTCGCCCGCAGGGTCTCCCGGAACGCACAGGGCACCTGCGGCGCATCATCCCAATCCGCTTCCGCCAGATGAATAAAGGCAATACCTTTTGATTCACACCAGGCCGCCAGAGCCAGAATAGCATCAATAACCTGCGGGTCATCCATGCCACGCTGGGTGATGTACGGGGCCAGACGGATACCGGTACGCTCTGCACCAATGGCCTCGCTGATCGCTTCCAGTATCTGTTGGGCGAAACGCACACGGTTTTCCAGACTACCGCCGTATTCATCGGTTCGTTGGTTTGAAGAACGGCGCAGGAACTGGTCAATCAGATACCCGTTGCCACCGTGAACTTCCACGCCATCAAAACCCGCTTCCACCGCATTGAGGGCCGCCTGCCGGTAATCTGCTATTACCCGTTGAATATCAGCTGTCGTTAGCTCACGTGGAACCGGACAGTCGACCATTTCACCGATACCCTCATTGTTTACCACCCACACCTGCGCATGTGGTGATAACGCAGAAGGAGCTACAGGTTGGCCGTCTGGATGAAAACTTGCATGGGACATACGCCCCACATGCCACAACTGGGAGAAAATCGTACCTCCTGCGCGATGGACCGCATCTGTTACCAGACGCCATCCCGCCACCTGTTCAGCAGAATGAATGCCTGGTGTCCAGGAGTAACCCTGCCCTTGGGCAGAAATCTGTGTTGCTTCGGTGATGATAAGACCGGCAGTGGCGCGCTGCTGATAATACTCGGCCATAAGCGCGCCAGGAATATTACCGGGCTGTACAGTACGGGCACGAGTCATCGGTGCCATAACAATACGGTTTTTTAGCACACGTTTGCCAATAGATGTTGTCTCGAAAAGGGAATGTTGTGGCATGTTCTGCTCTCCTGAGCGGTTAACTATGGCTTGACTTTATGTCATGCAAGTCGCTTTGATAATGGCAGTAATAATTGATTATCTTTTCAGGAAAACGGAATAATGGGTAAATTCGAAGATATGACGTTACTGGTGGAAGTGGTTGAAGCTGGTGGTCTGGCCGCTGCAGGGCGTCGGATGAACCTTTCCCCCGCCACCATGACTGCACGATTAAAGGCGCTGGAAGAACGTTATCAAACCCGGCTGTTTAATCGTTCAACCCGGGCCATCGCATTGACGCGAGCCGGGGAGGAGTTTTACCACGCCGCACTTCGCGTGCAGGAGGAGATGACACAGGCAGAATCAAAACTGACGCAGAAGGACGGACTGCTCAGCGGCAGCCTGCGTATTTCAGCCCCCTCAGACTTTGGCCGACAGTATCTTTCCCCTGCGCTTCTCGATTTCTCCCGTTTGCATCCTGAAGTCAGAAGCTCCGTTTATCTTAGTGAGAGCGTGGTGGATTTGATTGTCAACCGTCTGGATATGAGCGTGCGTTTCGGGAACTTGCCGGACAGTAATCTGGTCACAAAATTCATCCGTCCTAATTATCGGGTGCTGGTTGCGTCAAAAAGCTACCTTGAAGCACACGGAACGCCTCAGTATCCGGATGAATTACACGGGCACCGCTGCCTGGTGATGGAGCAGCGCGGCACGCTGATGAACGAGTGGCGTTTTGAAGAGCAAAATGAAACCGCGGTGGTGCAGGTCACGCCGGCAATGGTATGTGATGACGGCGCCTTGCTTCGTCAGTGGGTACTGGCGGGAGCGGGTATTGCCAGCAAATCCTGGTGGGATGTGAAGCGAGATGTGGAACAAGGGCGACTGAGCGTTTTATTTGCTGAGACTTTTATCGGCTTCAGCCGCCATGACAAGAAACACGTTGGTCTGCAGTTTGTCTACCCTCAACGGCGTTTTCAGCCGTTGCAGGTGACGGCTTTCAGTGAGTTTTTCATTAGCTGGCTGGATAATGAATAACGCAGCTACTATCGGTTTTACGGCCGTGCAGCCACCTGGCGACACCGTTCATCTTCATCTGCGCACGTAGCCATTGAAGCTGGTATCACGGATAACTGGTTCAAATATGTGGGCCCATCGTTAAGCCAAAGCGAAAACAAGCCCCGCTTTTCGGCGTATCCACCAGCGCAATTTCGCTACCATGTAGCTGTAGCATCTGGCGGACGATCATCAACCCCAGTCCTCCTACTCGAACACCTGACGGATTCGCAATCGAAGGACGGATGAATAATCCCTCCATTAATTCTTGCGGGATCCCAGGACCGCTGTCGCTAATTTGCACCATCACTTTATCCGCTTCTCGCCACAAACGCACAGCAACAGTGCCGTTGTCGGGAGTATGGCGAATCGCATTATCCAGCAGGTTGGTCAGCACCCGTTCGATCATCCCGAGGTCTGCATCAATAAGCGGCAGACCTGGCTGAATATCTGCCAGCAATGTCAGCTGTTTAGTCTGGGCAGAAAGTTCGAATTTCTGGAAAACATCCTGCAGCAGTTCACTAATCGAGAATTTCTCTTTCTGCGGTTTAACCACACCATATTCCAGACGAGCCAGCTCAAACAGCGACTGGGAGAGCGCTCCCACCTTTTGGCTCTGTGCGAGAGCAATATTAAGGTAGCGCTGTTTCTCTGCTTCGCTCAGGCTGGCTGACATCACGGACAGGCTTTCAAGGTAGCCGTGTAGTGAGGTTAATGGCGTGCGCAAATCATGGGAAATGTTGGCGATAAACTCACGTCGTAACTGCTCTTGTTGTGCAAGACGATGCCACTGTTCTGCAATGCGCTGGGCCATCGAGATAACCCCTTGTCGCAGTTGGCTAATTTCATCGTTACTGGTATTGATTTGCCGGGGCTGCGCCGCCATTGCCTGCATTTCTTCTATCCCACCGGTTTCCAGGGCATGGACCTGAGCGGACAATTCGCGCAAGGGACGAGTAATCCAGCGCAAGGCAAGTGCCCCCACCACCAGCCCCAACAATGCAACAAGGCTGATGGACAGTAAGACTATCTTCAACAAGGCATCAAATTGCGCATTGCTGTTTAAGGCGTTGTAATTTTCCCCGAGCAAAATGACATACAAGTAGCCTTTTATCTGCCCATCCTGACGCATTGGCGACACGCTAAATACTTTCTTCGCATCAAGGCTACGCGGATCGTCACCATAAATGGGATATTGCGGGTTATTCAGGGCCGCCTGGATAGGTAGTACATCAACCCGCTGACGTTTGATGTGCCCTTCCGGGGCAGCATCACCAATGATATTGCCCTCTTTATCCAGTAAATAAACTTCCACACTGGGATTCACCGCCATCAGATGATCGAACAAATCCCGCATTGACGCTTTATTAAGGCCATCGCGTTCAAGCAAAGGGTAACTTTGGTTGATATGCCCGGCAAGGCCAGAAGAAAGTTGCTGAATAACAGCCTTACTGTATTCAGTGCTGGTTCGCACCTGCAGCCAACCCAACAGGGCACACGACGTAATAAACAGGAGAGCAAAAACCAGCGTTAAACGTTGAGAAAGAGTATAAGTTCGCATAATTACTCGTGTGGCTGTGCGGTGAATTTGTAGCCTTTTCCCCAGACGGTGCGAATAAAGTTAGGTTCCGCCGGGTTATCCTCAATCTTGATCCGTAAGCGATTGATATGTGTGTTCACCGTATGCTCATATCCTTCATGTTCATACCCCCAGACCTGATTTAGCAGACTCAAACGGGAAAAGACTTTATCGGGATGCCGGGCAAAAAAGTAAAGCAAATCAAACTCTCTGGGCGTCAACTCCACCGACTGATGATTAAGTTGAACATCCCGGGCCAGCGGATCAATAGAAAGGTTATCGAAAATCAGTACCCCTGCATCCAGGCGTAAATTCTTACTCATTGCTTCCTGACGGCGAAAGAGCGCTTTTACACGGGCGACCAGTTCAAGCATTGAAAACGGTTTGGCAAGGTAATCGTCAGCCCCCAACTCAAGTCCTAGAATACGATGGGTTTCACCTGACCGGGCGCTGATAATGATGATGGGCGTATAACGCGCCATCGTTCTGGCATGGCGACAAATCTCAAGCCCGTCAACGCCAGGCAGCATCAGGTCCAGGATTAGCGCATCCCAACCCCCCTGGTTAAGTAACGCCATACCGATATTGCCATTGGCCGCATGCGTCACCGTAAACCCCTCCTCACGCAGATGTAGCTGTAACAGCTCAGCGATGTTTTCATCGTCTTCTACGATAAGTAGTTTCTTATCCTGATTCACTTCGTTGTCCCCCACTTTCCTGATACTGAAAGTCTACACAACAAGCGGGTAGAAAGTTGTCACATTTAATTTAACTTTGCGTGAAGCATCGGGGAATAAATTTTACTGATAATGATTTCATCGAACGTTCACTATAAAAACCCGAAAAACATTAATGTTACTGAAGTCACCAATCGTTACTCCCGCGGTTATTAGGAATAATCAATAATATAACTGGTTTGGTGGTAGCTAATACACTCTAACTTTTAAAGGTCAATATAATGAAAAAATTACATGCCGTTATCATGTGCACTACATTGGTTTTGGGGATGACTGGTGCTAATGCAGCAGATAGCATGAGTAAAGACGCAATGGCGAAAGATCACATGGGAAAAATGTCCCATGATTGCAGCAAGGATAAAATGAACAAAGATTGCATATCAAAAGACAACATGCCCAACGACGTAATGACCAAAGAGACGATGACCAAAGATTCAATGGGTAAAGATGAGACGGCTAAAGCGGGGATGGATAAAAAATAATTAATCCGGCATTACCTGCCATGATGTAACATCAGAAATTAGATACATTAAAACCACGCCCTTGCGTGGTTTTTTATCTCTCGCTTTACGCTTAGACTTCCTTACGCACACGCTCAATGTGAATGGTGAGGAACATGATCTCCTCGGTGGTCAATTCCCGCTGGTACGCTTTGCGCAAGTGCAGTGCAATTTTCTCGGCACATCCCCAGGCCCGGGAATAGTTTTCTTTGACGGCACTATGCAATGTTGCATCATCATCCGGCACCACGGTACGTGTCAGCATGCGTTGTGCAAAGAATTTTAGATGCGTCACAAAGCGCTGGTAGCTCAGCGTACTTTCATCATATTCCAGACGCAGTTGATACTTCACCAAATTGAGGATTTCCTGCATCACCTGAGTGATGTGCATCACTTCAGGCATTTCGCTATTAAGCTGCGCGGTGACCAGATGAAGGGCAATAAACCCGGCCTCATCTTCCGCCAGGTCCACATTAAGCCGTTGGCTGATAATCGCCCTCGCTTCCTGTCCCAGTTCAAACTCTCGAGGATACAAACGCCGGGTTTCCCATAACAGCGCATTTTTGATCGCCAGCCCTTTTTTTTGTCGCTCAATGGCGTAATGGCAATGGTCAGTCAGGGTAATGTACAGACTCTCCTGTAGTTTCCCCAACCGCGAGCGCGCCAGTTCAATAATGCGGTCGCAGGTAGTCATCACCTCCAGCGGGATCTGATTCATCAGATCCCCTAAACGATTAACCAGCTCATCACTTTGCAGTGCGAACACTTTCTCGATACGCGACTCATCCAGCGCGTCGCCGACCCGCTTCTGAAACGCAAGACCACGACCCATCACGACCTGTTCGCGCTGCTGTGCATCGAGGATAACGACAACATTATTATTAAGAATTTTGGCGATGATCATCTGAACCCCAAAAACAAAAAAACCTGACTCCTGACAATCGCCAGAAATCAGGTTTTGCCTGCAGTACGCAGTTACAATCCATTCGCGTAATCTAACACTTCGGCGTTTTTATTTGAACTGTCTGGGTGAAAAACGTGATTCAGATCGCGCGCTATTTTTACAAAATTCAGAACATATTAAAGCGATACTCAATGATAATTTCAGAGGCCAAAGTGTGCGCCCGCGTATAGTGCCCGTCGGTAAGCACCGGTGTTTTGCCCTTGCTTTTGTATGACCATCCAGGACCAACCATTGCCCACACCGTCAGGTTTTTAAACACCGGATCGGTGGGAACCCAGCGGCTGAAGGCGTTAATCTCGCCAGAACGGACATGGTTGCCCTTGTAGTTGAACTGCGCAATGTTACCCACCAGCCCTACGGTCAACGCAGGCGTTAGCTGATAATCAGCCATGTCGGCCATCACCAACTCGCCATCACGCATGTAATCATCACCCGCGTAGGCCATTGAAATAAAGGTTCCGCGCGAGTTTTTACTCAGATGGCGTGGATAGAAACCAATTTCGTTGGCTTTATTAGCATCGGTATAGCCGATACCCCATTTATTGCTCCAGCGGTCTGCTTTCCAGGTAATGTCGAGAGCGAAATGCCAGGCTTGATCGTCAAAATCGCGTTTATCAGCAGGCATAGCGCGGTAGTCATCCAGTGCCTGAGTGGCGTAAATTTGGCTGCCAATATTCAACCGCGGAAGTGGTCTGACGTTGCTAAACAGCAACTGGCGGCGCAGGTAGTTCTGGCTTTCACCATACGCATACTGAACATCCAGCAACGGTGTTTTCCACTTCACATCTCCCCCAACCAGATGATTAATATCCTGCCCGGTATTGGTCTGGAAATGTACCTTTTCTGGTGAATTACGTTCCATCGCGTTTTCTAAATACGCGCCGTGAAGCGCCACATCGCCATAGGTCGCCCCACCGCTTATGCCGGAGTAGGTGGTTGGCGAGAGTCGGGTGGAGCTCGAGATCACGCCATAGTTCTTGAACGTCTGCCAGCCCCAGCGGGCATTCAGTTGGGTGCCACCCAGCGCATACTTCATTTTAATATTGCGTTGACCAAATTTAGAAAAACCTTCGGCGTTGCTTTTTTTATTTCCTTTGCCCTTGCTGTACAAAATACCACGAGAATTAAAGTAATCACTGGCGCCTAATTTTATCGCGCTATAATAAACAGCATCAACGCCGATAATGTCAGCAAAATATCCGGACTGATAGTCAACGGCGAACCCTTGCCCCCACGCACTGTGCACATGCTTAGGGTTGGCGATATCCTCCTTCAGATACTTCCAGTAATTCTTAGCAGACAGTGTTAAATGCGAATCGGAAATAAAGGGGTCGATAACCCCTACATCAGATTGGGTAGTAGAAGGTTCCTGTCCATTATTGGTGACAGCCCAGGTAGATGCAGAAACCCCAAGCGTAATAAATGCAAAAGAAATACGTATCAGATTCATTTTATTATCCCAGAAGCAGCCGAAGCCGGGCCCTGCCAGAAAATGGCATACCAGTATTTCAGCCCTAAAAGAAAATCAGTGAATTATGTTATTACTCACCCGTAAGAGATTTCTTCCCTGCATCAACATATTTCAACGTGCCAATCTCTGGCACAGTATATTTGCCGTTTTTATAAACTATTTTCACTACCGCGGCATTGGCAATGGGCTTATTTCTGGCTGGATCAGGGGTCAAATCAGAGATCATAATTTGCATTGACATACCGGATGAAATAACCAGAACATTTTTGTCACCCTCCGCTTTTGCCCGTTCGACAATGGTGCTTAGCGCAGCCTGCGTGCGGGCTTTTACCTGCGCGTAATTCTCTGCCAGACCGCTAGGATCGGCGCTTGCCAGCGCATTCTGGCTATCGCGTAGCGCAATCTTGCCTGCCATCATCGCATTGAATAATTCACCCCCATCGGCCATACCGAGCTTGTGCGCAGCAGCATTGGCCATCTCTTTATTGTGCGCCCCTTCAAAACTGCCAAAAAAAGCCTCACGCAGGCCTGGCAGTTCATTTAGATGATAATCAGTGATACCCTTCTGAGTTAAAACAACTGCCATTGTTTCACGTTGTCTTCCTGCATCACTGGAATAGAAACGATCAAAATGAATATCTTTTAGCCCCTCACCTAAATAGCGCGCGACCAGGCGACCTTGATCGGTGAGAGGGGAATCTGCCCATCCCTGAACACGATCAAACGTATTTAAAAACGTTTTACCATGACGTGCGATATAAATGTTTACGCCTTGTTCTTCAGGGGCATCTTTCTTATCATTCGCCATAACGACTGGGCTATTAATCACGCTAGCCAGAGCAAGAAAAGCAAGCAACCATTTTTTCACGTGTGACCTTCCGCTTATCATTCTTATACGTCAGAAACAAAAAAACCTACGCCAACTTCCCGATCGGTTAATTTTGATCGGGAGGGTGAGCGTAGGTTTTGCCTGTGGATACAGTAACAATCCAATGGCCGGGGACCATATCACTAATAATTTTGTATGACATCATGTTTATTAAAAGAAAACGCAGAAATATGATCGTGTTCATAACGTGGGTGACAGATTGGATTATTGACACTCGCAAACACGGTGTATTAAGCCAAAAAAGTGAAACCGGTCACAGAAACCAGCGTGGACATCTGGACTAAATCGATTCCAACGCGTATTTTCGTTGCAGTTCCGGGATTGTTACTGAATCAGGCAAAACCTAAGGCACTTTTATGCAGCTATGCTGCAGCGAAGTGCCTTAGGTTTTTTTTTGCGCTGAATTCAGCCCCGCCAGTCAGAGATAAGGATTAAAGATGAAAATAACTCTCCTCGCTGCAACGTTACTGTCCATGTTTGCCTGTTCTGCCTTCGCTGGCGCTGCGCCGCTGAAGATACTGATTGTCAACGATGATGGTTGTGAATCTTCCGGCAGTACCTCATTACAGGAAAAGCTGGCAGCCAAAGGCTTTGACGTCTGGATGGTCGCCCCCGCCACAAATCAGAGCGGTATTGGTTCAGCCATTACGTTTAAAACCGGTAAGCTGTTCGATGTCAAAAAAGTCGCCGACAAGCGCTATTGCTTCCCCGGAACACCCGCTGACGCCGTCGATTTTGGCTTACAGGGCGTGCTGAAAAACAGTCCTCCGGATCTCGTGATTTCAGGCGTGAATGACGGCCCCAACACTGGGATGGCGCAGGTGAACTCCGGTACCGTCAGCGCAGCGGCGCGAGCAATCCGCTACGGCTACCCGGCGATTGCCGCCAGTATCGGCTATATCCTTAGCGAACAAGAAATGAAAAACAAATGGCCCAGCACGCACAAGTACTGGCCCGACTCCGTTGATTATGTCGTGGAGGTTGTTGAAACCCTTAATGCCAGACACACGCCAGGTACGCCGCTACTGCCAAAAGGTTCTGGGCTGAGCATCAACTACCCTGCGCTGGCAAAAGCGGAGATCAAAGGTGTGCGCTACGTCGAGAATGAAACGTTTCCGACTCCGCAAATCGGTTATGAGTTGATGGCCAACGGCCAGGCAAAACAAACTATTAATCCAGCCGCACTGGAAAATACGCAGGATAATACCGATTCTGGCTGGCTCAATAAGGGATACATCACCTATACCCTTTTCGACGGCTCCTGGGATGCACCCGCGTTCCAGGCACAATACGAAGCATTGCTAAAAAAATAGCCCATTGCGCGGCGCATAATGATTGCGCAGGCGGGAAAAACCTGTAGTACCGGCGGGTTGGCCGTTCGGTACTCGGTTTTAAAGATCTCAGTACGGATAAGATGAATGAAGATGAAATTTGAGGAGCTGGCCAGCGATATCCTGCGTCACGTGGGCGGTGGTGAAAACATCAACAGTGTGGTGCACTGCGCAACCCGGCTTCGTTTTAAGCTTAAGGATGACAGTCTGGCCGATGCTGAGGCGCTGAAAGCCAATTCCGACATTATTATGGTCGTCGAGAGCGGTGGGCAGTTTCAGGTTGTTGTTGGCAACCACGTCCATGATGTCTGGCTGGCCGTCTGCCAGGCAGCGGGTATCAGCGATGATGTCCCGAGCCGAACAGAACCATCAGACGATAAAGGGGGGCTGCTGGCAAAATTTATCGATATGGTTTCGGGTATTTTTACGCCGTTTCTTGGCGTGATGGCAGCCTGCGGTATCCTCAAAGGTTTTCTCGCCCTGAGTCTGGTTTGCGGCTGGATGACCGAAAATAGCGGAACCTGGCGTATTCTGTTCGCCACCGGCGATGCATTGTTTTATTTCCTGCCCATGGTGCTCGGCTATACTGCCGGCAAAAAATTTGGCGGTAATCCCTTCTTAACCATGGTCATCGGTGGGGCCCTGATCCACCCGATGATGATTGCCGCATTTCGCGCGAGCGCCGATGGCGCAACCGAGACATTCCTCGGGATCCCGGTGGTGTTTATTAACTACGCCTCCTCAGTCATTCCCGTTATTTTTGCCGCCTGGTTTTGTTGCTGGCTGGAACGCCAGTGCAACAAGGTACTGCCCTCTGCGGTAAAAAACTTCCTCACCCCGCTTATCTGCCTGTCCGTCACCGTACCGTTGACCTTTCTGGCAATTGGCCCACTGGCAACAGGCCTTGGCGAACTGCTGGCGGCCGGTTTTCAGACCATATATAAATTCGCCCCCTGGCTGGCGGGTAGCATCCTCGGTGGTCTGTGGCAGGTGTGCGTGATCTTCGGTCTGCACTGGGGACTGATCCCGTTGATGATGAATAATATGGCGGTGGTGGGTCACGATCCCATGCTGGCTATCCTGCTGCCGGCCGTATTTGGACAGGTCGGCGCCGCGCTGGGGGTTTTCATCAAAACCCGCGATCGGCGTCTGAAAGCGCTGTCCGGCTCAGCCACTGTAGCCGGCGTCTTTGGCATCACCGAACCTGCCGTGTATGGCGTCACGCTACCCTATCGTCGTCCGTTTATTTTTGGCTGCGTCGGGGGGGCCATCGGCGGTGCCATCGTCGGCTTTAGCCTGAGCCAGGTCTATTCTTTTGGACTGGCCAGTATCTTCACGCTGGCACAAATCATTCCGACAAGTGGTTTTGACTTCACCGTCTGGGGAGCCATTATCGGTGTGGTCGTTTCATTCCTCTTCGCCTGTCTGATGACTATTGTTGCGGGCCTGCCTGCCGCATCGGCAGCCTCAACGCCCGTTCCGGCAACCATTACCGCAACCCTCGATGAAAACACGGTACTTGCGCCCCTGAGTGGCGTCACGATTGCACTTGATGAAGTACCGGATGCCACCTTCGCCAGCGGTCTGATGGGTGCAGGTGCAGCCATCATCCCGGCAGAAGGAAGAGTCATAGCCCCCTTCAGTGGCGAAGTTGCCAGCCTGTTTTCAACACGCCATGCCATTGGGTTACTCAGCGATAGCGGCATTGAAATCCTGATTCACGTCGGTATTGATACCGTCAAACTTAACGGTGAACACTTCACTGCGCATGTCAAAGAAGGCGACAAGATTCACCCCGGTGAACTGCTGATTACCTTCGATCGTGAAGCCATCCTGAGCAAAGGTTTTGACCTGAGCACCCCCATCATTATGAGCAACAGTGACGACTTTGCCGGACTGGAACACCAGCATGAAACACCGTATGTCAATGCTGGCGATCCGTTCCTGTGCGTCAAACGCTAATTTTAAAGGAGAGCACCATGAACAACACTTTTCCCGACGGATTTTTATGGGGCGGCGCAATGGCGGCAAACCAGGTTGAAGGCGCATGGCAGGAAGACGGTAAAGGTGTGTCAACATCAGACATGCTGCCCAACGGCATTTTCGGTAACGTTGTCGCACGCCACGCAGGTCAGCACAGTATTAAGGACGTCGCCATCGACTTCTACCACCGTTACCCGGAAGATATCGCGCTGTTTGCCGAGATGGGTTTCACCTGTTTGCGCGTGTCAATTGCCTGGACCCGCATCTTCCCGCAGGGGGATGAAACCACGCCGAACGAGGCCGGACTCGCGTGGTATGACAACCTGTTTGATGAAATGTTGCGACACAATATCCAGCCGATGGTGACCCTGTCGCATTACGAGATGCCATGGGGGCTGGTTGAAAACTACGGCGGCTGGGGAAACCGTGACGTCATCACCTTCTTTGAGCGCTATGCCCGTACCGTTTTCACTCGCTATCAGCACAAAGTCAAACTGTGGTTGACCTTCAACGAGATCAACATGTCCCTGCATGCGCCGTTAACCGGTGTCGGTCTGCAGGATGGCTGCAGCAAGGCAGAGATATACCAGGCGATCCACCATCAGTTGGTGGCCAGCGGTCTGGCGGTTAACGCTCTGCATGACATTATTCCTGATGCCAAAATTGGCAACATGCTCTTAGGTGGTCTCACCTATCCACTGTCCTGCAAACCTGAAGACGTTTTTGCCGCATTACAGGATAACCGCCAGTGGCAGTTCTTTGGTGACGTCCAGTGTCGTGGAGCTTATCCGGGCTATATGCAGCGTTTTTTCCGTGAAAACGACATCACATTACATATTGAACCGCAGGATCATGACGCGTTACGCCACACCGTTGATTTTATCTCCTTTAGTTACTACATGACCGGCTGCGTCACCGCAGATGCTGAACTGGTCGAGAAGATGCGCGGAAATATTCTCGATATGGTGCCCAATCCGCATCTTGAAAGCTCCGAGTGGGGCTGGCAAATAGATCCAGTGGGCTTACGTACGCTGTTGAACGTTCTGCGGGATCGCTACCAGAAACCGCTATTTATCGTTGAGAATGGGCTCGGTGCCCAGGATACACCGGACCACGAGGGCCGTATTCACGATCACTATCGTATCAGCTATCTCAACGATCACCTGATCCAGGTACGCGAAGCGATCGCAGATGGCGTGGAACTCATGGGATATACCTCGTGGGGTCCCATTGATCTGATTAGCGCGTCAAAAGCCGAAGTGGGCAAACGGTACGGTTTTATCTACGTTGATCTGCAGCAGGATGGCTCGGGTACGCTGGCGCGCAGCCGCAAAGAGAGCTTTTACTGGTACAAGGGAATTATCGCCAGCAACGGCGCATTGTTGAAAGCGTAATCGCGTTAACAAAAATACCCCGTCATTGCTGACGGGGTATTTTTTATTCTGACCAACTAAAGTAAATGCATTATTCCTTTACCAGCGTTTCGACTAAATCCAGTCTCTCTTGCCACGGATCGCGCAGAGTCTGTGTCTGTTGCGCGCCTGCCGCCGGGATCAGCAGCAGGTTGTCTGCCTGACGGTTGAAAGCACGCCATTCAGGTAGGTTTTGTGCATTGGGCTGACTGTGCCTGGCAAAATTCACCCAATACTGATTAAGCTGGGCAGCCACGGTCTGATCTTGCGGTTTCACCGTGTCGGCATAACGCGCCGTCAGCGTATTAAAAACATACGGAATTTCACTGGCATGCTGCGCGCCAGACGTCTGGTCACTCAGTGCCTGCGCCACGTAACCAAAACGATACTGCCACACAGGGAGCTGGTTATCACTCCATACCCGAGCCATATAGCGCGCCGGTTCAACCATAAAGCTATCGCTGGCAATAGCGTTGGCTGTCTGCTGCGGTGACATATCACGATAGGCCTGGTCCACTTTGCCACGCAGGTCAGCCGCAAACGGAGCTAACGCCTGCTCCTGCGTAGTGACCTGCGGCGCAAAGCCGATATCCGCGTCGTTTGCACCAATCATCAGCGGCACTTTGTTGAATGTTCCCTTACTGTACAGCTCGTGAGGTTCCGCGGTAATAATACGTCCATCGATCATCGGTCCGGAGTAATCCGGGCTTTGCATGGTGGCCATATTAAGGCCACTGACTACCTCGTTGGCAGGAAGCTGTCGCAGCGCTTCCAGCGCTTTACCATCATTGCCGTTAATACCGTGTTTAGCGGCAAACGTCAGGCCGGCTTTTTCTGCCTGCTGCCAGTTCTGGTGCGGGACGATGTTGTGACGACCAGAGCCGGACTGAATAATGGCTTTCTGGAACAGACCTGCCGCTTCCTGGCTGGTCAACAGGCTATTAACAGAGAAGCCCCCCGCTGACTCGCCAAATAGCGTGACATTGTCCGGATCGCCATTGAAATTGGCGATATTATTTTTAACCCATTTCAGCGCGGCAAGTTGGTCCATCAGACCATAGTTCCCCCGTAGTGGATCGTTAGCCAGTGCGGGGTGGGCGAAAAAGCCAAAACGTCCTACACGATAGTTAAAGCTAACGAACACCACACCCTGGCGGGCAAAGGCATCCCCGGCATACACCGCAGGGGATGAGCCTCCATTGACAAACCCGCCGCCGTAAATCCACACCATAACCGGCAATTTGCCGCTAGCGTTAGCCGGACGCCATACGTTGAGCGTCAGACAATCTTCGCTAAACCCGACGCCTAACGGCGCAGCATCCCCAGGAAACGGCTCTTGTAGACAGTCTTTTCCGTAGTGTTTTGCCGGACGAACACCTTGCCAGGCTGTTACTGGCTGCGGGGGTTGCCAACGTAGTGCTCCAACAGGCGGTGCGGCAAACGGAATGCCCTTAAAAGCATCAACGCCCTGATGTTCGCTTCCTAAAATGCGTCCATCCGTCACGCTCACTTCCGGGCCCGCGGCCTGAGCCAGGCCAGCACAACAGATAAAGGTGAATCCAACCGCTAATGTGTATCGCATATCAATCCCCTGCTTTATAAGCCAATGGGAGGAAGGCCAGTAGCGACCCTCCTCCCGGTATATAACGTTAAGATCGTGTTTGTGGCGTTATTTATGGATGCTGTTTGAGCTCATTTTCATCGCTCGTGGTCGAAACTGTCGCCGCATTTTGTGCATTCAGCCCCGGCAGTCCTGCGACCAGCGTCATTGCGCAGCTCAGAATCAGCGCCACTACCGTGCCAATAATGCCCCCCCATAACGTGGCATCGACGCCACCCGGCGGAATCATCTGCGCAATGGTGAAGATGTTGGCAAATCCGAAGGAGTACACGTGAGTACTACTGAAGCCGACAATGGCCCCCCCGACCGCTCCCGCGATGCAACCAAAAATAAATGGACGTCTGAGCGGCAGGTTTACTCCGTACACCGCAGGTTCAGTAATACCGAAAATACCGGCCGTCACGGAGGAACCCGCCAGCATTTTCTGCCGTGCATCACGGCTACGCAGGAAGATCCCCAGCGCGGCACCGACCTGGCCCATCACGGCTGGCAGCAACATAGGCAGCATCGTGTCATGACCTAGCACCGCCAGGTTGTTGATCATCAACGGAACCAGCCCCCAGTGCAGACCGAAGATCACGCACACTTGCCACAGAGCGCCGATCGCAGCACCTGCCAGCCACGGGGCAAGGACATAAATCCACTGGTAACCGTTAGCGAGGAACTGACTAATCCAGGTCGCCACCGGGCCAATAATCAGGAAGGTCAGCGGTACCGTGACTACTAAGCAAATCAGTGGCGCAAAAAAGTTCTTCATGGATGATGGCAGCAGTACTGAACTCTTTTTCTCCAGCCAGCAACTCACCCACGATGCGAGAATAATCGGGATCACGGACGCACTGTAGTTGAACCAGGTTACCGGAATGCCAAGGAAAGTTTCCGTGATAGCGCCAGCGTGTTGACTGGCAGTAAACGCCTCAATCATCAGCGGATGGGTCAGCGCGCCGCCGATCACCATAGTAATAAACGGATTACCGCCGAACTTCTTCCCGGCGGTGTAACCCAACACCAGCGGGAAGAAGAAAAACAGCGCATCACTGGCAGCAAACCAGATTTTATAGGTCGCGCTATCGGTGGTTAACCATCCGCAAACAACGGCCAGAGCCAGCAATCCTTTGAGAATACCGGAGGCCGCCAGTACGCCAATAAAGGGCGTAAAAATCCCGGACACGATGTCGATAACATGTCCTAACGCGCTACTTTTATTGCCTTTTTTCTCAGTTACCGCAGGGGTATCATCCGTCAGACCGGCTTCAACACACACCGCCTGCCAGACATCGCCCACATCATTCCCGATGACGACCTGAAACTGACCGCCACTTTCGACGACCATAATCACGCCAGGGCATTGTTTTAGCGCTTGTGCATTCGCTTTTTGGTTATCATTCAATTTGAAGCGAAGTCGGGTAGCGCAATGCACCAGACTGCTAATGTTCTCTTTACCACCGACGTGGTCGATGATTTTTTTCGCCAGCGCTTGATGTTTCATATGATGTTCCTTACGTCCGGTGTCCGCAGCCACCGTCTGACTGAGTAGAAAAATAAAAAAACCCGAGAACGTTCCACTTTCAGCGAACGCGCTCAGGTTTTGCCTGCATAGTGCAGTAACAATCCCGTTCTGTTATTTGCCATGAGTAAGACAGCATGACGGATCTGGCTGTACTGGCTGTTTATGTATTAGAACGTCACCACCGTTTTCAGCTCGGTAACCCAGGCATCCTGGGTCTCTGAGACGCCGCCTGGGTTATGCCAGTACTGAATACCCGGCTGCAATTCGATCCACGGAACCGGACGGAAACGATAATAGATCTCAGCATTCATCGAGCGCCCAGGAACGGGGCGATACCCCGGATTGTTGTAGTCGGAAATGCCGCTGATGCTGTTCATATACCGCTGGTTATGTGCAAGCTCGTCGCTCGCATCGAACCAGGTTGCGCCAATGCCAATGGTATCGTTCGGGCGGGCATCAAACAGTCCACGGTAGCGGAACGTTGAGGCCAGCACCGAATGGATAACGTTCGTGCTTTGGTCTGCAAGGCTGAAGCTCAGTGAGGTGCTCAAGCCACGATTAGGATCGCCATCGTGCTGAGTCAGTTGCTGGTTAAAACCGGTATACATAAACCAGGTATCGCTGTGTTTCGCATAACCATTCGGATCGGTGGCACCAGCACCGCCGGATTTCCCACGATAGAGATCGGTTTGCGGCGCATTGGTATATAGCACGCCGAAGTTGTATATCCCCGGTAATCCACTGATGACAGGACGGGTTTCAATTTCTAGCGGCAGCAATACGCCTTTACTGCCTTTCGTCGACCAACTCCATGCATGGCTGCGGCTGGTTGCATCCGGGTTTTGCTCCATCACCCCGCCTTTTAAGGTCACAGCTGGCGTGATTTTGTACTCCAGCGTGGTACCCCAGGTATGCATATTCCAGTTGCTCCAGGTCAGTGAGTAGGCAGATTTACCGCCACACTGAGAGAGCAGTTGGGAATCGCAAGGGATAATTTGGTCAAAGGTCTGGACTTTGTTCATCATGCCAACACGCCAGGTCAAGCGACGATCGTCAAAGCTCCGAGCAAAAGTCAGCCAGCCGAGGCGAGTAATAGACCCCCCGCCCCAGCTTTCCTGGGTCAGATCGTTAAACGGAACACGCGGATCCTGGACACGTTTGGTCGTCAGATTGTCATCATGGTTACGGTTAACAATATTCCCTTCAATACGAGCATCAGGGATCCCGGTCCAGCGTTCCAGATCCTGATTGAAGGTCAGTGCGAACTGATCAATATAGGCCACGTGTGAATCATGATTATATCCGCCGCCACCATTCCAGGCGATTTCGTTCAAATATCCCAGATTATAGGTGAAGCCATTATCATTGAGAATTTTACGAATACCCAGCATGTCACCTAACACAGGGTCAGGAGGAGCTTCAAAACCCAGCACCGTACCGTTCCAGTCTTGTGCCATTGATAATGGCGATACCGTCAGTAAAGCAAGTGCGTAGAGCTGATAAGGTATTTTTTTATATGCCATAATGAAACCCGTTTATTTATTTAATGCGTAACCGGTCGCAGACAATTTATATATTGTCCGTTATCATTTTATTTTTGGTAATAGCAGTCTCTACGGTCAGTAATAACCGCAAAACGCTTCCAGGTATAATGTAAAATCAGTCGTCAGAATGCGTGTGAGTTCGTCTCCTCGTAAACGACAGGCAAAAAAAAACCTAAGTGCACCGCTCGCGCGGAACACTTAGGTTTTGCCTGTTAGCCAGTAACAATCCTGAGTTGTAACGGTAGGGACTCTACCATCATCCCTCCCTGTTGCAAACGCTGAGAACGCGCTGCTGTATGAAAATGTGAGCAAGATAACACTTGCATAACAGGGAGCTGTTGGGAAAAGTCGCCGCTTTTTATCGGTGTGGAAAATATCTGCGCCGCTTTATCGCAGTTAAAGATATTAACGTTAAAAACGTGGGATAAAGATGCCTGCACACCGTTACCCCACTTGCATTAAAATAAATTATACCGCGGTAATTATAGACACGCTGGACGTTAATTTAGTCATGTCTACCTATTACCGGCCTGCTTAAAGTAACCTAGAAGCTGTATTTCACCCCTACCATCGCAGATGAGTCGCTGTAGCCTTTGTCGCCGATCTGGACGCCCACGTTACCCCACAGATTCAGGCGGTCGCTCAGCTTGCCTTCCACGCCAGTTTTGATTTCTCCGAGATTGCGCGCCCCGTCCTGATACACGCTCACCCCGTCCATCTTCGTACCAAAATCATGCGTGTTGTGCAGCCAGTTAACTTCCACAAACGGCTGGAAGGTCCGCGCTTTACCGTCATCTATTTTGCTGTGGCCTTTCAGATACGTGCGCAGA
>NZ_JASJUJ010000011.1:0-209495 GCF_047467975.1 Citrobacter sp. C348
CGTTTAAGAAAATGCAGGTTTAAGCCTCAACTGGCATCATTCCGGCTTTTGCATGAGGGAAAAAAGATGCTGGTTGGTTATGTGCGCGTATCAACAAACGAACAAAACACCGCGCTACAGCGTGATGCGCTGGAGCGGTCGGGATGTGAGCTAATATTCGAGGATAAAATCAGCGGTAAATCGACAAACAGACCCGGATTAAATCGCGCGCTCAGGCAACTAAATGCCGGTGATACTCTCGTTGTCTGGAAGCTAGACCGGCTCGGGCGTAGCATGCGTCATCTTGTCTCGATGACCGAAGAACTTCGCCAGCGTGGGGTTAATTTCCGAAGCCTGACCGACAGTATTGATACCTCAACGCCGATGGGGCGTTTTTTCTTCCATATCATGGGCGCTCTTGCGGAAATGGAGCGTGAGCTAATTGTCGAACGAACCCGCGCCGGTCTGGATGCTGCCAGAGCACAAGGCAGAATCGGAGGTCGTAGGCCGAAGCTGACACCTGATGAATGGGCTCAGGCTGGCCGGTTGATTACGGCCGGTGAATCCCGTCAGCGTGTCGCGATAATTTTTGATGTGGGCATATCGACGCTGTATAAAAAATTCCCGGCGACAAATCCAGTTGTGTCAGCCACCGGCGAACCCTGACAAATAGCCCCCTGTAAACGTACACCCGACAATATCACCCACCCCAACTAACGGAGTTAAACGGATGAGTGATTTTCATCACGGTGTCGAGGTCGTCGAAATTAACGACGGCACCCGCACAATCTCGACGGTATCAACAGCGGTCGTTGGTATGGTCTGCACGGCCAGCGATGCTGACGCCGGGGCATTTCCGCTCAATGAGCCGGTGCTGATTACCAACCCACAAAGCGCCATCGCCAAAGCCGGTACTAAAGGTACTCTGGCAAAGTCCCTACAGCTCATCGCTAACCAGTCAAAACCGGTTGTCGTTGTTGTGCGTGTCGCTGAGGGAACTGGCGACGACGAAGAGGCACAGGCGCAAACCATTTCTAACATCATCGGCACCACGGATGAGAACGGCAAATACACCGGGCTGAAAGCGCTGTTAACGGCGAAAGCGGTCACTGGCGTGAAGCCCCGCATTCTCGGTGTGCCGGGTCTCGATACTCAGGAGGTGGCGACCGCGCTTGTCTCTGTGGCTCAGAAACTGCGCGCTTTCGCCTATGTCAGCGCGTGGGGCTGTAAAACCATTTCTGACGTCATTGCCTATCGTGAGAATTTCAGCGCGCGTGAACTCATGATTATCTGGCCTGAATTCCTCGGATGGGATACCACGGCCAGCGCCACAACGACCAGCTACGCGACCGCCATCGCGCTGGGTCTGCGCGCAAAAATTGACAATGACACCGGCTGGCACAAAACCCTGTCAAACGTCGGCGTCAATGAGGTCACCGGTATCAGTGCGTCCGTCTTCTGGGATTTGCAGGAAAAAGGCACCGATGCCGACCTGCTGAATGAGGCCGGTGTTACCACGCTGATTCGTGCCGATGGTTTCCGCTTCTGGGGTAACCGTAATTGCTCCGATGACCCGCTGTTTAAGTTTGAGAACTACACCCGCACGGCACAAGTCATCGCCGACACAATGGCCGAGGGGCATATGTGGGCGAACGATAAGCCCGTCACTGCTGTACTGATTCGCGACATTATCGACGGCATCAACGCGAAATTCCGCGAGCTGAAAACCGGCGGTTACATCATCGATGCGACGTGCTGGTTTGATCCAGAATCCAACAGCGAAGAGACTCTGGAGGCAGGAAAACTGCTTATCGATTATGACTATACGCCGGTGCCACCTCTTGAAAATCTGACCCTGCGTCAGCGCATCACTAAAAAATACCTGGCGAATCTTATCTCGTCCGTCAACAGCAAATAAGGAGCCTGACAAATGGCATTACCGCGCAAGCTCAAACTCATGAACCTGTTTATCGACGGGGTGAGTTATCTCGGCGTCGTGCAATCCGTCACGTTGCCAAAATTAACCCGAAAGCTCGAGAAGTATCGCGGCGGCGGGATGAATGGCTCAGCCTCGGTTGACCTTGGCCTCGATGACGATGCGCTGTCGGCTGAAATCTCGCTCGGCGGTTTTCCTGATGATGCTGTCTGGTCGTTATATGCCGCCACCGGTACGGCCTCCGTGCCGCTACGTTTTGCCGGGTCTTACCAGCGTGATGACACCGGCGAGACCGTGCCGGTTGAGGTTGTTCTCCGTGGACGTCAGAAGGAAATCGACCTCGGCGAAGCCAAGCAGGGCGAAGACACGGAGTCGAAAATCTCGCTCGAGTGCTCGTACTACAAGCTGACCCTCAACGGTAAAGATATGGTCGAAATTGACACCGTGAACCTCGTCGAAATGGTGAACGGTACCGACATGCTCGAGGCACACCGACAGAATATCGGCCTGTAATTATTGTCCCGGTCAGTATGGCTGGCCGGGCATCCTGAAACCTGAATTTAACGAGAAATATCATGGAAAAAGCTAACGAAAATATCGTCACTCTGATTAAACCCATCAAGCGCGGTGAGCAGGTTATTACCGATGTCACCCTGTTAAAACCGTGTGCCGGAACCCTTCGCGGCGTCAGCCTGGCATCTGTCGCAAACTCTGACGTCGATGCGCTGATTAAAGTGCTGCCGCGCATGACCATGCCATCGCTGACCGAGCAGGAAGCCGCCGCGCTGGAGCTGCCCGACCTGCTGTCATTTGCCGGTAAGGTGGTCGGTTTTTTGTCACCGAGTTCGGCAGCGTAACCTTCCCGAAAAAACTCTCGGTCGATGACCTGATGGCTGACATAGCGGTCATTTTCCACTGGTCGCCATCAGATCTTTATCCCATGAGCCTGACCGAGCTCGTCAACTGGCGCGAAAAAGCGCTACAGCGAAGCGGAAACACGAATGAGTAATAACCTCAAACTCGAAGTGCTGCTGAAAGCTGTCGACCAGGCGACCCGACCATTTAAAGCGATCCAGACGGCGAGTAAATCGCTGTCTGGTGATATCCGCACGACTCAGCAATCCCTGCGTGATTTGAATAGTCAGGCATCGAAAATCGACGGTTTTCGTAAAACCAGTGCGCAACTGGCGGTAACCGGTCAGTCGCTGGAAAAAGCAAAACAGGAAGCTGAAGCGCTGGCGGTGCAGTTTAAAAACACGGAGCGACCAACAGCGGCACAGGCCAGAGTGCTGGAGTCAGCGAAACGCGCAGCAGATGGGTTGCAGACGAAATATAACAGCCTCACGCAGTCAGTTAAGCGGCAACAGGCCGAGCTCGGTAAGGCGGGGATAAATACCCGCAACCTGACGAATGATGAAAATCGCCTGAAAAATAATATCAGCGAAACGACCACACAGCTTAACCGACAGCGTGAAGCACTGGCGCGTGTCAGCGCGCAACAGGCGAAACTGAGTGCGGTACAAAAACGCTATCAGGCAGGGAAGGCTCTGGCAGGGAATGCCGCCTCGATGGGCGCTGCCGGGGTAGGTATGGCAACAACAGGTACTCTCGCCAGTGTTGCACTAATGAAACCCGGTTATGATTTTGCTCAGAAAAACTCTGAGCTTCAGGCTGTTCTCGGCGTCGAAAAAGATTCAGCTGATATGGTGGCTCTTCGCAAACAGGCGCGTCAGCTCGGTGATAACACTGCCGCGTCGGCTGATGATGCTGCCGGTGCTCAGATTATTATTGCAAAAGCCGGTGGTGATACCGCTGCTATTCAGGCGGCTACGCCAGTGACGCTTGATATGGCGCTCGCAAACCGTCGAACGATGGAAGAGAACGCTGGGTTATTGATGGGGATGCGATCTGCATTCCAGCTCTCAAACGATAAGGTCGCTCATATCGGTGATGTTTTGTCGATGACGATGAACAAAACCGCCGCCGACTTTGACGGCCTGAGTGATGCGCTGACCTACGCCGCGCCGGTGGCGAAAAATGCCGGGGTCAGTATCGAAGAAACAGCCGCAATGGTCGGCGCACTGCATGACGCCAAAATTACAGGCTCGATGGCGGGTACGGGGAGCCGCGCCGTGTTAAGTCGCCTACAGGCTCCTACGGGAAAAGCGTATGACGCTATTAAAGAGCTCGGCGTAAAAACCGCTGATGGTAAGGGGAACACGCGCCCAATATTTACAATCCTGAAAGAAATGCAGCGGAGCTTTGAGAAAAACAATCTCGGTACCGGTCAGCGCGCTGAATATATGAAAACCATATTCGGTGAAGAGGCAAGCTCAGCTGCTGCTGTATTAATGACTGCCGCCTCAAGCGGAAAGCTGGACCAGCTTACCGCCACGCTTAAAGCATCTGACGGTAAAACGGCTGAGCTCGTCAAGGTCATGCAAGACAACCTCGGCGGCGACTTTAAAGAGTTCCAGTCAGCTTATGAGGCGGTCGGAACAGACCTGTTTGACCAGCAAGAGTCATCCTTGCGTAAGCTGGTACAAACGGCGACCGGGTATGTTTTAAAACTTGATGGCTGGATACAAAAAAATAAATCACTGGCGACGATGCTTGGGGTTATTTCAGCGGCGGCTATCGGTGTTGTGGGGGTTATAGGGGCAATCGGCCTTGTTGCGTGGCCGGTTATTATCGGTATTAACGCCATCATCGCTGCTGCTGGCGCACTTGGTGCTGTCTTTACGACAATCAGTGGCGGGGTTATCGCCGCTATCGGTGCGATTACATGGCCGGTCGTGGCCGTTGCGGCGGCGGTTGTCGCTGGCGCGCTGCTGATTCGCAAATACTGGGAGCCTGTCAGCGCCTTTTTCGGCGGTGTTATCGAGGGGCTGATGAGCGCCTTTGCGCCGGTCGGGGAAATGTTCGCGCCGCTGGCACCCATCTTTGACGGCCTCGGAGAGAAACTTCGCGGTATCTGGCAGTGGTTTAAAGACCTGATAGCGCCGGTAAAAGCGACTCAGGACACATTAAACAGTTGCCGTAATGTTGGTGTCATGTTCGGTCAGGCACTGGCTGATGCTTTGTTGATGCCGCTTAACGCCTTTAACAAGCTGCGAAGCGGGATTGACTGGGTGCTCGAAAAGCTCGGGGTTATCAACAAAGAATCCAGCTCGCTTGACCAGACCGCGGCGAAAGCCAGTGCGGCGACGCAGAACGGTTACAGCCCGGCTATCAGCTCTTACAACAGCTATCAGCCGGTCACGGCACCTGCCGGTAAAACCTACATCGACCAGAGTCGGCCAACCTATCAAATCAACGTGCCGGGAAACGGTATGCCGGGCGGTCGGTTAGGTAATGATTTACAGGATGCCTTAGAAAAATATGAGCGTGAGAAACGCGCCAAAGCCCGCGCAAGCATGATGCATGACTAAGGAGACCGATTATGATGCTGGCACTAGGTATGTTTGTTTTTATGCGTCAGACGTTGCCCTATCAGAGTATGCAGCGCAGCGCGGATTATAGCTGGACGTCAAACTCCCGCGTCGGGAAGCGTGACGCATTTCAGTATCTCGGTGAAGGGGAGGACAAAATTACCCTGAGCGGTGACCTGTATCCTGAGCTGACCGGCGGCAAGTTTTCGATGCTGACGCTTTATGCGATGGCCGAGCAGGGGCGAGCATGGCCGCTTATTTCTGGCTCAGGCTGGATTTACGGGATGTTTATTGTCAGCAATGTCTCGGAGACCGGCACGGTATTTTTTGAGGACGGGTCCCCCCGAAAAATCAGCTTCACTCTGTCACTGACCCGTGTCGATGAATCGCTCGCGGCGGTCTATGGCGATATCGGAAAACAGGCCGAAAGTCTGGTCGGTAAAGCTGGCGATCTGCTGTCTAAGGTGGGGGCTTAATCATGCTGGATATTATCACCGGCGCGGGGGCCACACTGACGCCCGATTTTATGCTGACACTGGAAAGCAAAGATATTACCGGCAATATCAGCGACCGGCTGATTAATCTCTCGATGACGGATAACCGGGGCTTTGAAGCTGACCAGCTCGACATTGAACTCGATGATTCTGACGGACTTGTCGCGCTGCCGATTCGTGGAGCGGTGTTGTCGCTGTACCTCGGCTGGAAAGGTTTCGCACTCGTTGGTAAGGGGCGATTTACCGTCGATGAGGTGGAGCACCGGGGGGCGCCAGATACGGTGACCATTCGCGCCCGTAGCGCTGATTTTCGCGGAACGCTCAATTCACGCCGCGAGGAATCATGGCACGACACCACACTCGGCGCTATCGTCAGCGCGATAGCCGCCCGTAATAAATTAACGGCCAGCGTCGCGGATTCTCTTGCCGGGATAAAAATTCCGCATATCGACCAGTCGCAGGAATCCGACGCTGTTTTCCTGACTCGCCTAGCGGAACGCAACGGCGGCGCGGTATCGGTCAAAGCGGGTAAATTGCTGATGCTTAAAGCGGGAAGTGGTACGACGACCAGCGGAAAAGCTATCCCTCAGATTACTATCCAGCGCAGTGACGGCGACCGGCATCAGTTTGCTATTGCTGACCGTGGTGCTTACACCGGCGTAACGGCTAAATGGCTGCACACCAAAGACCCAAAACCAGCGAAGCAAAAGCAATCGCTGAAGCTGAAGCGCAAGCCCAAAGAGCAACACCTCCGGGCGCTACAGCACCCGAAAGCAAAAGTCGTGGGCAGTAAAACCGCAGCGAAAAAGAAGAAAGAGCAGGAAGCCCGCGAGGGTGAATATATGGCCGGTGAGGCTGACAACGTTTTCGCACTGACGACCATTTACGCGACAAAGGCGCAAGCGATGCGAGCGGCTCAGGCGAAGTGGGATAAATTGCAGCGTGGCGTTGCGGAGTTCTCAATCATGCTGGCAACCGGTCGGGAAGATATTTATCCCGAAATGCCGGTCAGGGTCTCGGGCTTTAAGAGCGTCATCGATGACCAGTCGTGGATAATCAGTAAGGTGACCCATAATCTAGGCGGGAATGGCTTCACGACGGCTGTAGAGCTCGAGGTTATGCTTTCTGGCATAGAATATGAGTCGGAAGAAAATGGTTCTCAAATGGTGAATAACTGAGTATTATTAATTCACTTTTTGTGAATATGTGGGGGTGGCATGTTCCATTGTCCAAAATGCCAGCATGCAGCGCATGCTCGTACCAGTCGCTATCTTAGCGAGAATACTAAAGAGCGTTACCATCAATGTACGAATATTAATTGCAGTTGCACATTCGTAACGATGGAGTCTGTAGAACGTTTTATCGTTACACCGGGAACAATAATTCCGGCGCCACCTCACCCGTCGGTGAGTGGTCAGCGGCCATTGTGGCTCTGATAAATTTTCTCTAAAGACCCGCCGCGCGCGGGTTTTTTTATGTGCTCATGAAAGTGGTGGTAAAAAATCCACCGCCATTTCATCGCCACTCGAAAACAAGATAACAAAAAAGCCACTCGCTAGAGTGGCTTAATTATATGATTATAAAGCTAAAATTTGGTGGCCCCTGCTGGACTTGAACCAGCGACCAAGCGATTATGAGTCGCCTGCTCTAACCACTGAGCTAAGGGGCCGTGGCGGTGGATTATAAAGTAACTCTGCGTTGCAATCCAGCCATAAGCGTACGGATGCTGTTTTTATAAACAATGTATTTTCAGTCCGTTATACTGGTTGCCTGATGTATTGTGCGGAGTGATTATGGTTAAGGACATACTGGCGCCGGGGCTGCGGGTGGTTTTTTGCGGCATCAATCCGGGGCTCTCTTCGGCGGGTACAGGTTTTCCCTTTGCGCATCCTGCCAACCGCTTTTGGAAGGTCATCCATCAGGCGGGATTTACCGATCGTCAGCTAAAGCCAGAAGAGGCACAACACCTGCTGGATTTTCGCTGTGGCGTCACCAAATTTGTCGACAGGCCGACGGTGCAGGCCAATGAAGTGAAGCTCCAGGAGATGCGTAGCGGTGGTCGTCAGCTCGTTGAGAAGATTGAAGACTATCAGCCAGCGGCGCTCGCTATTTTGGGAAAACAGGCATTTGAGCAAGGCTTTAGCCAGCGTGGTGCACAGTGGGGGAAACAGACGCTGACGATTGGCGCGACGCAGATCTGGGTGTTGCCGAATCCTAGTGGGTTAAGCCGCATTACGCTGGATAAGTTGGTGGAGGCGTATCGGGAAGTGAATGATGCGCTGATTGCGCGCGGGCTATAAAGAAAAACGCCACCTTGCGGTGGCGTTGATGTTTATACGGCGAGATTAATCGTCGAGGAAGCTACGCAGCACTTCAGAGCGGCTCGGGTGACGCAGTTTACGCAACGCCTTCGCTTCGATCTGACGGATACGTTCGCGGGTAACGTCGAACTGTTTGCCGACTTCTTCCAGCGTGTGGTCGGTGTTCATATCGATACCGAAACGCATACGCAGAACTTTCGCTTCACGCGCTGTCAGGCCAGCCAGAACGTCGTGCGTTGCGGCACGCAGGCTCTCGGTGGTGGCAGAGTCCAGCGGCAGCTCGAGGGTGGTATCCTCGATGAAATCACCCAGATGCGAATCTTCATCGTCGCCGATCGGCGTTTCCATGGAGATAGGCTCTTTGGCAATCTTCAGCACTTTACGGATTTTGTCTTCCGGCATCAGCATACGTTCAGCCAGCTCTTCCGGCGTCGGCTCGCGGCCCATCTCTTGCAGCATCTGGCGGGAGATACGGTTGAGCTTGTTGATGGTCTCAATCATATGTACCGGGATACGGATGGTACGCGCCTGATCTGCGATAGAGCGGGTGATCGCCTGACGGATCCACCAGGTTGCATAGGTGGAGAACTTATAACCACGACGGTATTCAAACTTATCTACCGCTTTCATCAGACCGATGTTGCCTTCCTGAATCAGATCGAGGAATTGCAGACCACGGTTGGTGTATTTCTTAGCGATAGAGATAACCAGACGCAAGTTCGCTTCAACCATCTCTTTTTTCGCACGGCGGGCTTTCGCTTCACCGATGGACATACGACGGTTGATGTCTTTAACCTGCTCGATGGTCAGGCCGGTTTCTTCTTCAATTTGACGCAGTTTCTGCAGGCCGCGGTGGACGTCATCTGCCACATCGTGCAGTTTTTCAGACCACGGTTTGTTCATCGCGATGGCCGCGTTGAACCAGGTTTCGCTGGTTTCGTTGCCGGTAAACAGAGTAATGAAGTTTTTCTTCGGCATTTTGCACTGCTCAACGCAGAGCTTCATGATCAGACGTTCCTGAGTACGCACGCGGTCCATCATGACGCGCATGCTGTTGACCAGGTAGTCGAACTGCTTCGGCACCAGGCGGAACTGTTTGAACACTTCAGACAGCTTCTGAATTTCTTCCTGTGCGGCAGCATGGCTGCGGCCTTTCGCTTTGATTGTGTCGCGGGTGATTTCGTACTGAGTACGCAGCTCACCGAACTTCTCACGCGCTAATTCAGGGTCGATGCTGTTGTCGTCATCGCTGCTGTCGTCGTCTTCTTCTTCATCTTCGTCTTCGTCGTCATCCATCTCTTCCTGAGAGAGTTCAGACCCGACGTGCGTCGCCGTTGGTGCCATGTCTTCTTCCGCGTTCGGATCGACAAAGCCGGTGATCAGGTCGGAAAGACGCGCTTCTTCAGCTTCTACGCGATCGTACTGCTCGAGCAGATAGGTGATGGCTTCCGGGTATTCTGCAACGGAGCATTGAACCTGGTTAATCCCGTCTTCGATACGTTTAGCGATGTCAATTTCGCCTTCACGGGTTAACAGTTCAACGGTACCCATTTCACGCATGTACATGCGCACCGGGTCAGTTGTACGACCGATTTCGGACTCAACGCTGGACAGAACCTGGGCAGCCGCTTCTTCCGCGTCTTCATCGGTGCTGTTGGAGGTTTCAGCAAGCAGCAGATCATCGGCATCCGGTGCTTCTTCCATCACCTGAATACCCATGTCATTGATCATTTGGATGATGTCTTCGATTTGATCTGAATCGACGATATCTTCCGGCAGATGGTCATTGACCTCGGCATAGGTCAGATAGCCTTGCTCCTTACCACGTTGGACAAGTAGCTTCAGCTGTGACTGCGGGTTTTGCTCCATAAGACGGTATCCACACTTAATTCGTTTGATTGGTGTTGGGCGGTAAAACCGCCAACGGCAAAACGAGGGCATACTTATATTTTGCCGCTGCCTCTCCGTGCGGCTGTCGGGGGCTTCCCGATCGATATTCGGCAGTTAAGCCGTTAAATACTTCATCTTTCACGTTGTCTCTGCGTTAGCTGCGTTCTCTCTTCCTGGTCATGTACTTATGTACACTCCCAGGCGTTCGTTCACTTGCTGCCTTGATACAACGCGAATGATTTTGTCTTTGTTTTGTCTTTCTCTTATTTCTTGGCCAGTTCCTGGTTCAGCGTCCAGAGTTCCCGGCGTTCTTCGTTGCTTAAACCATGTGTGCGCTCACGAGCTATCAACTCTTCCTGGCGCAGTTCAAGCATCGAATCAAACATATGGTTGAGTGAGTCGGTGAAGGTTTTTTCCGCGATATCTTTATCTGCTATATCGTCCCACATCGACAGTTTTTCAAGGGTGGCCGCATCATTTGTGCCACGATAGTGTTCTAACAGTTGTCCGGTGGTCAGACCTGGCTGGGCCAGACAAGTGTTGACCAGTTCTCTGAATAAGCCAAGGCCGGGCAACTTATTTTGATCCAGAGCGCCTAACGGCGGCACCAGCGGGGCTAAACCTGGGTTCTGTACCAGTAACCCTATAAGTATACGCATGGTCGTACGTTTTAGCTGTGGAACAGGGCGGGAAGCTCCATTTTCTGCCAGTTTTGGCATTAAACGTTCAAGCTGGCTGTCATCCAGAATGCCGAGCTTGTTTCCCAACTCCTGCCGCAGATAAATGCGCAACGTTTCGCCCGGGACTTGAGTGATCAGCGGCAAGGCCAGCGTACTGAGCTGTGCTCGTCCGTCCGGGGTACTCAAATCTACCTGTGGTAACAGGCTGTTAAACAGAAACGCGGAGAGCGGTAAGGCCTGCTCCATCCGGGCTTCAAAGGCTTCTTTCCCTTCTTTACGCACCAGCGTATCGGGATCTTCACCGTCAGGTAAGAACATAAAGCGCAGCTGGCGTCCGTCCGTCATATACGGCAGTGCAGTTTCCAGCGCGCGCCATGCGGCATCGCGTCCGGCCCGGTCACCGTCGTAACAACAAATCACCTGGTTCGTTGCACGGAACAACAGCTGGATGTGATCGGCAGTGGTTGACGTCCCGAGGGAGGCCACGGCGTAGTTAATGCCGTATTGGGCCAACGCCACCACATCCATATAGCCTTCAACCACTAACAGGCGCTGCGGATCGGCGTTATCCTGCTGGGCTTCATAAAGGCCATACAGCTGGCGACCTTTATGGAAAATATCGGTTTCCGGGGAGTTCAGGTACTTCGGCAGGGCATCGCCCAGCACGCGTCCACCAAAACCAATGACCCGACCGCGTTTGTCGCGGATAGGGAACATCACTCGCTCACGGAAGCGATCGTAACTGCGTCCCTGATCGTTGGTCACCAACATACCCGCGTCAATCAATGCCTGGCGATTCTCAGGATTGCCGCCAAACCGTTTCAGGACGTTGTCCCAACCGGGGGGGGCAAAACCAATAGCAAAACGATCGATCACGTCGCTACTGAGTCCTCGCTTTTCCAGGTACTGGCGCGCAGGGGTAGCGGCGGGTTGTATCAGAGACTGTTGATAAAAAGTGTTCAGGCCGTCCATCAATTGATAGAGGCTTTGCCGTTGATGGCGCTCTATCTGACTGGGGCCGTTGCCTGCTTCATAAGGCACTTCAAGGTTGTGCATTGCGGCCAGTTCTTCGACGGTTTCCACAAACTCGAGCTTGTCGTAGTTCATGAGAAAGTCGACGGCGTTGCCGTGCGCGCCACACCCAAAGCAGTGATAAAACTGTTTTTCACCGTTTACGGTGAAAGAGGGGGTTTTCTCGTTATGGAACGGACAACACGCATGATAATTTTTGCCCTGCTTTTTCAGCTTAACTCGTGCATCGATGAGATCGACGATGTCGGTTCTTGCCAGCAGGTCATTAATGAATACACGTGGGATTCGTCCAGCCATATGCCCCGTTTATTTTTTTATGACTTAATTACACAAAATCATTCAAGTTGCATCAAGGCGGCAAGGGTGCGAATCCTCAGGAGCGTACATCAGTACGTGACTGGGGTGAGCGGCTGCAGCCAACGCAGAGGCAGCTTGAATGATGACGTGTATAAACGAAAATAAGCCGCGCATTCCTTCCGGAAGCACGGCCTTACAACTACAACTCAGTCTGAATTGAGAGCTTTAGCTCCCAATAGATTAGTACAGACGAGTGCGGCGTGCGTTTTCGCGAGCCAGTTTCTTCGCGTGACGTTTCACAGCAGAAGCTTTAGCGCGCTTACGTTCGGTAGTCGGTTTTTCATAGAACTCACGACGACGAACTTCCGCCAGAACACCTGCTTTCTCGCAGGAACGCTTGAAGCGACGCAGTGCTACGTCGAACGGCTCGTTTTCACGTACTTTAATTACCGGCATGTAACTCTCACCTTTATAAATTCGGTTTGCCGCTGGCATCTACGCCAGCTTATTTCAAAATGGTGCGGAATTTTACTGCAATTGCTGCTGCTTTGTAAAGCACCGACGCGATTTTGAAAGGGACTTTTATAAGGGTGAGGAGTATACACGAGGGTTCTTCCTTGGGCGAACAAAGTTTTACATCAACCCGCATTCGACCTACACTGCGCGGTATTAGAGCGAGGTAAAACAAGTCATGCGTGTACTGGGAATTGAAACATCCTGCGATGAAACCGGCATCGCCATTTACGACGATGAAAAAGGTCTTTTAGCCAACCAATTGTATAGTCAGGTGAAATTGCACGCTGACTACGGTGGAGTTGTGCCTGAATTGGCTTCGCGCGATCACGTGCGTAAAACCGTACCGTTGATTCAGGCGGCGCTGATTGAAGCAGGATTAACAGCAAAAGAGATTGATGCGGTGGCCTATACCGCAGGACCGGGTCTGGTCGGTGCGCTGCTGGTGGGGGCGACCGTAGGGCGTTCTCTGGCGTTCGCCTGGAATGTTCCGGCCATTCCTGTACACCATATGGAAGGCCATTTGCTGGCACCGATGCTGGAAGATAATCCGCCGGAATATCCTTTCGTGGCGCTGCTGGTTTCTGGCGGACACACGCAGCTGATTAGCGTCACCGGTATTGGACAGTATGAGTTGTTGGGCGAATCGATTGACGATGCTGCCGGTGAAGCGTTTGATAAAACGGCCAAACTGCTGGGGCTGGATTATCCTGGTGGCCCGATGCTGTCTAAGCTAGCGTCTCAGGGCGTGGAAAAGCGTTTTGTCTTCCCGCGCCCGATGACCGATCGTCCGGGGCTGGATTTCAGCTTTTCAGGCCTGAAAACGTTCGCCGCAAATACCATTCGCAATAACGAAAACGACGATCAGACTCGTGCGGATATCGCTCGTGCATTTGAAGATGCGGTGGTCGATACACTGATGATTAAGTGCAAACGCGCGCTGGATCAAACCGGCTTTAAGCGTCTGGTGATGGCGGGGGGCGTGAGCGCTAACCGTACCTTGCGGGCGAAGTTGGCGGAAATGATGCAAAAACGCCGTGGCGAAGTGTTCTATGCGCGCCCGGAATTTTGTACCGATAACGGGGCGATGATTGCCTACGCGGGAATGGTGCGTTTTAAAGCCGGAGCAACGGCAGACCTTGGTGTCACCGTACGCCCTCGCTGGCCGCTGGCGGAGCTACCGGCGGCGTAAGCGCACCGGGAAAGCGGTCTGATGAGATGCGCAGGGAAAAGGGGCGACGCTACGCCGCCCCGGCGGGATTTACAGTAAAACCAGAGGCATCCACAGCAGGCCGGTTATCACCAGCAGGACGAGGAATATCAGGCCGAAGATGGCGCCCAGTCGCCAGTAATCGACCGTCGGCAAGTAGCCGCTGCCGTAGTAGATCGGGCTTGGTCCGGTAGCGTACGGGGTCAAAATGCTGCCCAGACCAATGGCAGCGCCGACCATCAGGCAGAATACCGGCAGCGGGATGTCCGGCATCGCCAGCGCGGCTGCAATCATCATTGGCGCGAGGGCAGAGGTATAGGCCGTGGCGCTGGCAAAGAAATAACGCAACAGATAGAACACCACGATCAACGCTACCATTACCATCATTGGTGAGTAGCCGCTCAGTCCGTTCGCCAGCAGTTTACCGAACCAGGAGATAAAGCCGGTATTGTTCAGCCCGGTGGCCAGGGTAATCAGCGAGGCCAGCCAGAAAAAAACGTTCCATGCCGCTTTATTACTGACGATGTCATCCCAGCTGATGATGCGCAGTACCAGCATCAGCGCTACCACGCTGTAACCGACCATCGCGGCATCAATATAGTCACCGCCAAAGATCCACAGCACCAGCGCTCCCACCATCAATACCAGCATCTTTTTCTCACGCGCGCACAGTGGCCCCATCGCCTTCAGCTCGGTTTCCGCCCAGCGCGGGACCTGATCGCCAGATTTCTGCATCGGTGGGTACAGCACGTAGGCCAGCCAGGGCACGATCAAGACCAGCAAAATACTCAACGGCAGCATGCCTAAGAACCAGTCCCCCCAGCTTAACGCGGTGTGAGAAGCGCCTTTCATCAGGCCGATCAACAGCAGGTTTGGCGCCATCGCCGTTAAGAAAATGGCGCTGGTGACGCAGTCGGCGACGATCCCCATCCACATAATGTAAGAACCAATAGAGCGGGCGCTGGGATCGTTGGGTTGAGAGTGGTACAGCGGTGGCAGGTTACGAATGATCGGGTAGATAATGCCAGCGCCGCGCGCGGAGTTAGACGGCGTAACGGGGGCGAGGATCAGCTCAGAGAACATTACCGCATAGCCGAGAAACAGCGTGCGATGCCCCATCTTCTTCACCAGCATCAGCGCGATACGCCGACCCAGACCGGTTTTCTCGTAACCGGTGCCGAACATAAAGGCGGCGAAAATCAGCCAGATAACCGAGTTAGAAAAACCCGACACCGCCCATGACAGCGATTTGGCGGTAAATTTAAATCCGTCCTGGGCGAGTTGCTCCGGGCTGAACAGCAGCCACGGCGACAGCACGGCAATGATAGAAATACCAATCATCGCCACTACCGCACCGGGAACAGGTTCCAGAATAAGCCCGACGATGACCCCGGTAAAGACGGCAAAATAGAGCCAGGTGTGGCTTTCAAGACCGCCAGGAACGGGCAAAACAGCAATAATGGCGATGACCACCAGCGGAGCCAGGTATCGCCACCAACCAGCTAAAGGTGCCATTGTTGTATCCCTGCGAAAGGGGGAGAGGCACAGTGCCCCTCCGGAAGGGTTATTTGATGTAGTGCACGTGCTCGCAGATTTCGTCGACTATCGGGTCACGACGTTCAGCGAACAATTTTTTGTTTTCGGCGATCAGGTTATTGCCGTGGGTGTCGATGGAGACAATCAGCGGACCGAACTCTTTAACCCGGCACACCCACAGGGATTCCGGCATGCCCAGTTCCGTCCAGTGCACTTCTTCAATTTCTTCAACCTGGGTTGCGGCAACCACCGCGCAGCCAGCCGGGAAGATCACGTGCAGCGCTTTGAATTGCTTACACCCTTCTTCGGTCAACGGTCCCATGCCGCCTTTGCCGACCACCAGTTTGACGCCGGTTTGCTCGATGAACTCTTTCTCAAAGGCTTCCATACGCATGCTGGTGGTTGGGCCGACGGAGACCATCTCCCATTTTTCCCCGTTCTTACGCACGATCGGGCCAGCGTGAAAAATGGCTTTACCGTTTAGATCGTACGGGATCGGGCGCTTGAGTTCGATCAAACGGCGGTGGCACACGTCGCGACAGGTCACCAGCGTACCGGTCAGGTAAATGACATCGCCGACGCGAATGTCTTCCAGATCTTCGGCTTTGATCGGGGTTGTCAGGATCTTTTTCATAACGCGCTCCGGGTGTGAGACAGATTTTCGAAGGAGAGATCGGCATGAACCCGCAGCGTGCCGCGACGGTGTGCCCAGCAGCCGGTAGAAACGGCCACGCCGATAGTCGACGGGTGACGTGCGGCAGATTCGATATGCACGCCCATGACGGAACTGTTGCCTGTCAGCCCTTGTGGACCAATGCCCAGGCGGTTAAGTCCCTCTTCCAGACGTAGTTCGAGCTCTGCCGCTTTCGGGTTCGGGTGACGGGTGCCGATCGGACGCAGAACCGCTTTACGCGAAAGCACGGCGGCGGTTTCAACGGAGGTCGCAATACCTACGCCGACCAGCACCGGTGGGCAGGCGTTTACTGCTAGCGTGGAGATATTCTCAAAAACAAACTTCACGACACCTTCGTAGCCTTCGGAAGGCATTAACACTTTGGAACGCCCCGGCAGCGTACAGCCGCCGCCCGCCATATAGACTTCAATTTCTGCGTCGTCAGCGTCGGGGATGATGTCCCAGGTGACCCACGGTACGCCGGTACCGGTATTTTTGCCGGTGTTCACTTCGTCAAAAATCTCTACCGCATTGTGGCGCAGAGGCGCTTTCACGGTGGCGTCTTCAACGGCCTGCTTCAGGATGCTTTGCAGCTCGCCCAGCAGTGGAAAACGGGAACCGACCTTCACAAAGAACATAATTTCACCGGTGTCCTGACACGCCGGGCGATTCAGGTCGATCGCCTTCTGCATGTTGTCAAACATGGTGTGGTAGATAATTTTACCCATCGGCGAGGTTTCGCCTTCGCGTAGCTGTTTTAATTTATCCACCACATCGTCGGGCATGCGGGTTGAAATCATAGCCGTAAAATTAGCGACAATATCTGTCAGCGTCTTTATCGCGTTTTGGTTATTTTGATTGCTCATCATGTCAACTCCAGTTCTTTTATTTATCTGGAAATAAATTCTCCGAAACAAACTACCACTAAAAATGTGGTTTTATATTTTTTAGCGCTGTGAATAACCAATTAACAGTTCGTGAATGATGTCCGTTTAAGATAATAAAAATTGCGCAAAGGCAGGGTTTAGTATGCCAAAGGGAATTACACTGCGGCTCACACCCTCACGGATAACCTGAACATGCTGAACACCTATCCCCTGGCGAAAGACCTGCAGGTGCTGGTTGAAATTGTGCATAGCGGCAGCTTTAGCGCGGCGGCAGCGACCCTTGGGCAGACGCCAGCGTTTGTGACAAAACGTATTCAGATCCTGGAGTCTACGCTAGGGGCCACGCTGCTTAACCGCTCCGCACGCGGCGTGGCGTTAACGGAAAGCGGTCAGCGGTGCTATGAACATGCGCAGGAGATCCTTGCCCGCTATCAGCATCTGGTGGATGACGTCACGCAAATCAAAACGCGTCCGGAAGGGATGATCCGTATTGGCTGTAGTTTTGGGTTTGGGCGTAGTTATATCGCTCCCGCGATAACAGAATTGATGCACAGCTATCCTGAATTACAGGTGCATTTTGAACTGTACGATCGGCAAATTGATTTAGCGCAGGATAATATCGATTTAGATATTCGGATTAATGATGAAATCCCGGATTATTATATTGCGCATTTGTTAACGAAAAACAAAAGAATATTGTGTGCTGCACCGACATATTTACGAGAATACGGGGATCCAAAGACGTTACAGGAATTAAGTCGCCATGATTGCCTGGTTACCAAAGAGCGCGATATGACGCACGGGGTTTGGGAACTTGATAATGGGCATGAGAAAAAATCGGT
This sequence comes from Citrobacter sp. C348, assembly GCF_047467975.1. Lineage (NCBI taxonomy): Bacteria > Pseudomonadati > Pseudomonadota > Gammaproteobacteria > Enterobacterales > Enterobacteriaceae > Citrobacter > Citrobacter sp. C348. The sequence continues at coordinate 17,722 of NZ_JASJUJ010000011.1, forward strand.
TAAGGTGGCGGGGCATCTTTCTTCTAACAGCGGCGAGATTGTGTTGCAGTGGGCGTTACAGGGAAAAGGGATCATGCTGCGTTCTGAGTGGGACGTACAGCCGTTTCTGGCAAGCGGTGAACTGGTTCGCGTGCTGCCAGAATATGCGCAGAGCGCCAATATCTGGGCGGTGTATCAGGAGCCATTGTATCGCAGCGTAAAGCTACGGGTGTGCGTAGAGTTTCTGGCAACGTGGTGCCAGCAGCGGTTGGGCAAGCCGGTTGACGGGTATCAGATCCTGTAAGCCGGATAAGATACCGTCGCATCATCATCCGGCAGCACCGTCACTCGGGATCTTTTTCGCGCTTTTTCTTCAGCTTGGTCCAGATCTTCGGCTCCTGTCGACGCCACAGACGCTGGATATTGTCATGATGGCGCAGCAGAATTAAGCACGACAGCATGGAGACCGGGAAAGTGAACTGCGGTTTGAACCACCAGACATAGAATGGGGCTATCAGGGCGCTGACGATGGCCCCTAATGAGGAATAACCGCTCAGCAAGATGGTCAGCAACCAGGTGCCCGCCATGACGCCAGTTAAATCCCAGCCAATCGGCGCAATGGCGCCAAAGGCGGTGGCGACGCCTTTCCCACCTTTAAAACCGAAGAACACCGGCCAGATGTGTCCCAGGCAGGCGGCGATAGCAATCAAGCCCAACCAGAAAGGACTAACGCCTAGCGCGTATGCACCCCATACGGGTAACATACCCTTCAGGACGTCAAAAATCAGCACGGCGACGGCGGCTCCTTTGCCACCAATTCGCAATACGTTTGTCGCGCCCGGATTTCCAGAACCGCTATCACGTGGGTCCGGCAATCCAGCGAGGCGGCATACCAGAATAGCACTGGAAATTGAGCCGCAGAGGTACGCGAAGATAATCATTCCAGGCGCGATTGCACTCATAAGCTGTTCCGTTTTGAAAATGTCGTGTAAAACACTACTTCCGTGGATAATACGCATATTTCGCCGGAAGTGGTATCCGGGTTAGCCAAAAAGCAGGCAGGTCGTGATGGATATTGTATTTATAGAGCAACTTTCGGTAATCACCACTATTGGTGTTTATGACTGGGAACAGACTATCGAACAAAAACTGGTGTTCGATATCGAAATGGCATGGGATAACCGCAAATCAGCGAAAAGCGACGATGTTGCCGATTGCCTGAGCTATGCTGATATCGCACAAACGGTGGTCAGCCATGTGGAAGGCGGACGTTTTGCGCTGGTTGAACGCGTGGCTGAAGAGGTGGCAGACCTCCTGCTTAGCCGTTTTAATTCCCCATGGGTACGCATCAAGCTCAGCAAGCCGGGGGCGGTGGCGAGAGCGGCAAACGTCGGCGTTATCATTGAGCGTGGCAATAATCTGAAAGAAAGTAATTAAATTAATAATATCTAAACCTAACAGGTATAAAAGAGTCCTAACGTTGGCTCTTTTTTGCCGTGGTTTTCTATCTAGGGGTTAATTGATGAGTGATATGCACTCGCTGCTGGTGGCGGCAATTTTGGGTGTGGTCGAGGGATTGACGGAGTTTTTGCCTGTATCCAGCACCGGCCATATGATTATTGTTGGCCACCTGCTGGGGTTTGAAGGCGCTACCGCAAAGACATTTGAAGTGGTTATTCAACTGGGTTCTATTTTGGCTGTTGTGGTGATGTTCTGGCGCCGCTTGTTTGGCCTGATTGGCATTCACTTTGGTAAAGCCCCGCATGAAGGAACCGGCAAGGGACGCCTAACGCTGGGGCATATCCTGTTAGGGATGATCCCGGCCGTAGTACTGGGACTGATTTTCCACGATACCATCAAATCGCTGTTTAACCCGATCAACGTGATGTATGCGCTGGTGGTGGGAGGCGTGCTGCTGATAGCCGCAGAATGCCTGAAGCCGAAAGAGCCGCGCGCGCCGGGTCTGGATGATATGACTTATCGCCAGGCGTTTATGATTGGCTGCTTCCAGTGCCTGGCGCTGTGGCCGGGATTTTCCCGCTCCGGAGCGACCATTTCAGGCGGTATGCTGATGGGCGTGAGCCGCTATGCCGCATCGGAATTCTCATTCCTGCTGGCGGTACCAATGATGATGGGTGCCACGGCGTTAGATCTCTACAAAAGCTGGTCGTTCCTGAGCGCGTCAGACTTTCCAATGTTTGCTGTGGGCTTCGTGACGGCATTTATCGTGGCGCTGGTGGCGATCAAAACCTTCCTGCAGCTGATTAAACGTATCTCGTTTATTCCATTTGCGATTTATCGTTTTATTGTGGCGGCCGCCGTCTATGTGGTTTTTTTCTGATCGTCATTAAATGCCGGATGGCGCTGCGCTTATCCGGCCTACGGGCGCAATATGTAGGCCGGATAAGGCATTTATGCCGCCATCCGGCAACGTCAGTTTAATGGGCTGGTTTTGGGCAACGCTGTTCCTTCCAACTGGCCACCGCCGCAATGCGACGTCGTGTCAGCTCCTCGCGAATGTCCGGCCCTTTGAATCCTGCCTCAACGACCTCTTTTGTCGGCACTGTCTGTGCGACTTGCCATGCCTCCCGCAGCAGCCTACCTTGCGGGTAATCTGCTGCTTCAAAACCGGTGCGACCCCGGACGTCGGCCTCACTGGTCAGGGCAATTTGTTCCACACGCTGCGGTTTACGCCAGGCATCGATGGAATCAAACAACTTCACGATAGTTTTCGGCTGCAGGATCGGGAACGTATGAATGAGATCGTGGAATTCCGCCACCAGTTTGGCTAAATCGCGGATGTCATTGGGCACCCGCAGACGCTGACATAACTGCTCTACCAGTTTGACGCCCGCCGGGCCGTGACCATGATGACGTGGCCACAGCGCTTTTGGCGTCAGAGCCTTGCCAAGATCGTGGCACAGCGTGGCAAAACGTATATCTACGTTTGGGCTCAACATGGCCGCCATCGACAGCGTCATCAGCGTGTGAATACCGGTGTCGATTTCCGGATGCCATTGCGCCGGCGCCGGGACACCAAACAGAGCGTCTATTTCCGGGAACAGAACGCGCAGTGCGCCGCAGTCGCGCAGGACCTGGAAAAAGACCTGCGGATTACGGGTAGTTAACGCATTTTCCGTTTCTTTCCAGACTCGTTCCGGCGTCAAATGTGCCAGTTCTCCGGCAGCGGTCATCTCGCGCATTAAGGCCAGGGTTTCATCGGCGATACGGAAGCTGAGGTGTGCATAACGCGCGGCAAAGCGCGCCACGCGCAGTACGCGCAGCGGATCTTCGCTAAAAGCAGGGGAAACATGGCGCAGTAGACGATTTTCCAGATCGCGACGCCCGTGATATGGGTCGATAATCTCGCCGTCATCATCGCGGGCCAGCGCGTTGATCGTCAGGTCGCGGCGCTGGAGATCGGCTTCCAGCGTTACGTCTGCTGCGGCATAGCAGGTAAATCCGGTGTAGCCTGAACCTGATTTTCGTTCGGTTCGCGCCAGCGCATATTCTTCGCGTGTTTGCGGATGGAGAAAAACAGGAAAATCGCGGCCTACCTGCTGGTAGCCCGCGTCGAGCATCTCTTGCGGCGTGGCGCCGACGACAACCCAATCTTTATCTTTAACCGGTAGCCCTAATAACGCATCCCGAACAGCTCCACCGACCAGATAAATCTTCACGCCACTTTCCTTTTGAAAAAAATCATCCCTTAATCATATGTCAGTGTGGCGGAGAAGGCGATTCAGTTCATCCAGCGATCTTTGCGTTTACGGCTTGGGATCATGTGTGGCAGAACCAAACCGAGCAACAGACCCAGTCCCAGTACGCCGCCGCCATACATAAACCACTGCATGATGATGGTGCGCTGCTTGTCATCAAGCTGCAAATTCGCGGCACTGACCTTTTTCTGCGCCACAATCAGCTCGTTTTTTAGCTTCTGGTTCTCTTCTTTCAGCCCATTGATCACGCTGTCGCTTTGCGCCACTTTTTGCTGCATATCGGCGGTGCGCTGATTCCAGGTCGTATCGATATTATTGAGCTTATCGGTCAGCGTTTTAACCTGGTTCTCCAGGTCCGGAACGCGGGTCCGCAGGCTTGGCGTGCTGTTCAGCTCTTTCAGTGGGATCCAGGCCGTACGTCCGGTGCTGTCTTTCACCTGGGCGTAGTTAGTGCTGGCATCGGTTTGTAACAGAATGACTTCCTCGCCGGCGTTAACCGTACCCACGAGGCGATAATTATCTCCCGGACCGCTGCGGACCCAGGTGTTCAGTTCGTCAGAGACATAGCGCTTTTCTTCTGCATGGGTGACGGCAGTGGCGCTAAGTGCGAGTAAAGTTAATCCAATCAGGCGTAATTTTGGCATCAGGCTGTCGTTATTGTCATAGAAAGTGGAACGATAGTAGTGGCATCAGTGTCTCTACGCAAAGCATTCAACATCAATCGGAATCATCTGTGTCCTTTTTGCCACCACTCGAAACTTTTACGCCCGTCAAATTGCTCGTTGCATGGCAATTTGGCGCAAAATACTATCTACTGACAATCAAGAACGCACTTAGTTCGCAGTCTGTTTTCTCAACTGTGACATAACCCATAAGTACAAGATCATGACCCAGGAAATCGAATTAAAATTTATCGTCAATAATGATGCTGTTGATGCATTACGCGAACGTCTGAATACGCTGGGGGGAGAGCATCATGCGCCCAGCCAGTTGCTGAATATCTACTATGAAACGCCGGATGGGTGGTTGCGTAGCCATGATATGGGGCTGCGTATTCGCGGTGAGAATGGTCGTTATGAAATGACCCTGAAAATTGCCGGACGGGTGACGGGCGGTTTGCATCAGCGACCAGAGTATAATGTTGCGTTGAGCGAGCCAGAACTCGATCTTGCGCTGCTTCCCGCCGAAGTCTGGCCAAATGGCGAACTGCCAGCCGATCTCGCCTCTCAGCTACAACCGCTGTTCAGCACTGATTTTAACCGTGAGAAATGGCTGCTTGAGGTTGACGGTAGCCAGATTGAAATCGCCCTCGATCTGGGTGAAGTGAAAGCTGGAGAGTTCGCTGAACCTATCTGTGAGCTCGAACTGGAGCTGCTAAGCGGTGATACCCGTGCGGTACTGAAGCTGGCACATCAGCTGGTTGCCCATGAGGGGTTACGCCAGGGCAGCCTGAGTAAGGCGGCACGGGGTTATCATCTTGCGCAGGGGAACGCCCCACGCGAGCTGAAGCCGACGAGTATTCTGCACGTTCCGGCGAAGGCCAGCATTGAGCAGGGGCTGGAAGCCGCGCTGGAACTGGCATTGTCGCAATGGCAGTACCATGAGGAGTTATGGGTTCGCGGCGTAAAAGGCGCCAAATCGGAAGTGTTGGCGGCGATGGGGCTGGTACGCCACATCCTGATGCTGTTCGGCGGGAATGTTCCACGTAAAGCGAGCGCTCACTTACGTGATTTGCTGACCCAGTCGGAAGCGATTATTGCTGCTGAAACTTCTGCGGTATCTGCGGTTTACAACCCGCAAACGGCAATGGCCAAACTGGCACTCACCGAGTGGTTGGTGACTAAAGGGTGGCAACCGTTCCTCGATGCGAAAGCGCAGGCTAAAATCGCCGACTCCTTCAAGCGTTTCTCTGATACTCATCTTTCACGTCATGCGGCTGAACTGAAAACGGTGTTTGGTCAGCCATTGGGCGATCAATATGCCGACCAAATCCCGCGCCTGACGCGAAACATTGACAGTATTCTGATGCTGGCAGGCTATTACGATGAGAAGGTGGCATCGGAATGGATTGCGACCTGGCAGGGTTTACGTCATGCCATTATGACGCGCCAACATATTGAAATTGAACACTATCGTAATGAAGCGATCTCTGAGGAGCCGTTCTGGCTGCACAGCGGTAAACGATAATCAGGACCGAGATCAGGATGCCTTTATCAGGCCTACGCGATGGGCGTAAATGTCTTGTAGGCCGGATAAGGCAAAACGCCACTATCCGGCATCATTTAAAGGATAACCCGTAAATGCAGCAGCTCTCTTCACCGTTACAACAGTACTGGCCGGCCGTTGTTGATCGGCTGCCAGCAGCAATACCTGAAGCGTCGCTTAGCCTGCAGGCTAAGTCAGTGCTCACATTCAGTGATTTTGTTCGCGACAGCGTGATTGCCCATCCCGAGTGGCTGGCAGAGCTGGAAAGCGCACCGCCGCTGGCGGATGAATGGCAGCACTATGGCGTCTGGTTGCAGCAAGCATTGGCTGACGTCGGTGATGAATCGGCGCTGATGCGTGAGCTGCGCCTGTTTCGCCGTCGCATCATGGTGCGAATTGCCTGGGCGCAGACGCTGTCGCGGGTGACGGAAGAGAGCATTTTGCAGCAGTTAAGCCATCTGGCTGAAACGCTGATTATCGCTGCACGAGACTGGCTGTATGACGCCTGCTGTCGTGAGTGGGGAACGCCGTGCAACCCTGACGGTGTCCCGCAGCCGCTGCTGATTTTAGGGATGGGAAAACTGGGCGGCGGCGAGCTTAACTTTTCCTCCGACATCGACCTGATTTTTGCCTGGCCAGAACACGGGTCGACGCAGGGCGGACGGCGTGAGCTGGATAACGCGCAGTTCTTTACCCGTATGGGCCAACGGCTGATTAAAGTGTTGGATCAGCCGACTATGGATGGATTTGTCTATCGGGTGGATATGCGTTTACGCCCGTTTGGTGACAGCGGTCCGCTGGTGCTGAGTTTCTCGGCGCTGGAGGATTATTACCAGGAGCAAGGGCGTGACTGGGAACGCTACGCGATGGTTAAGGCGCGGATTATGGGGGATGCTGACGGTACTTACGTCGCTGAACTGCGCGCCATGCTGCGGCCTTTTGTTTTTCGTCGTTATATCGATTTCAGCGTGATCCAGTCTCTGCGTAACATGAAAGGGATGATTGCCCGTGAAGTCCGCCGCCGTGGTCTGAAAGACAATATCAAGCTGGGGGCGGGCGGTATTCGTGAAATCGAATTTATCGTTCAGGTCTTCCAACTGATTCGCGGCGGGCGTGAGCCATCGCTACAATCCCGCGCGCTGTTACCTACGCTTAGCGCCATCAACGCGCTGCATCTACTGTCTGATACCGATGCGGAGCATTTACGAAGTGCCTATCTCTTTTTACGTCGTCTGGAAAACCTGCTGCAGAGCATCAACGATGAACAGACCCAGACGCTGCCGGGCGATGAGCTAAACCGCGCACGTCTTGCTTGGGCGATGGGTGTGGATGACTGGTCGCAGTTGACGGCTGTCCTGAACGTTCATATGGGCAACGTGCGTCGGGTGTTCAATGAATTGATTGGTGATGATGAAACCGAAACTCAGGAAGAGTCGTTGTCGGAACAGTGGCGCGAACTGTGGCAGGATGCTTTGCAGGAAGATGACACCACGCCAGTGCTGGCGCATCTTGCGGAAGACGATCAGCGCCGCGTGCTGACCCTTATCGCCGATTTTCGCAAAGAGCTGGATAAGCGCACCATCGGCCCACGCGGACGTCAGGTGCTGGATCATTTGATGCCGCACTTACTGAGCGATGTCTGCTCCCGCGCTGATGCCTCGGTGCCGCTGTCGCGTATTACTCCGCTGCTGGTGGGCATTGTCACCCGTACGACCTATCTGGAGCTGTTGAGTGAATTCCCCGGTGCGCTGAAGCACCTGATTTCGCTGTGCGCCGCCTCGCCGATGGTCGCCAGCCAGCTGGCGCGCTATCCGCTGCTGCTGGACGAGTTGCTGGATCCGAACACCCTGTATCAGCCCACCGCAACCGATGCCTACCGTGATGAGCTACGTCAGTATCTGCTGCGTGTGCCGGAAGATGACGAAGAACAGCAACTGGAAGCGTTGCGTCAGTTCAAGCAAACCCAACTGCTGCGTATTGCGGCGGCCGATATCGCCGGGACGCTGCCGGTGATGAAGGTGAGCGATCACTTAACCTGGCTGGCGGAAGCCATTATCGATGCCGTGGTTCAGCAGGCGTGGACGCAAATGGTCGCCCGCTACGGGCAGCCAACCCACCTTGGCGATCGCGAGGGCCGCGGTTTCGCCGTTGTCGGTTACGGCAAACTGGGCGGTTGGGAGCTGGGCTACAGCTCCGATCTTGATTTGATCTTCCTGCACGATTGTCCGATGGACGTGATGACTGACGGCGAGCGTGAAATTGACGGGCGGCAGTTCTATCTGCGTCTGTCACAGCGCATCATGCACCTTTTCAGTACCCGCACGTCTTCCGGCATTTTATATGAGGTGGATGCGCGGCTGCGCCCATCCGGTGCCGCAGGCATGCTGGTGACATCAACCGAGGCTTTCGCCGATTACCAGCGCAACGAAGCCTGGACATGGGAGCATCAGGCGCTGGTGCGTGCTCGGGTGGTGTATGGCGACCCGCAGCTGACCTCTCAGTTTGACGCGGTGCGTCGCGATATCATGACGCTCGCCCGTGATGGAAAAACGTTGCAGACTGACGTGCGTGAAATGCGCGAGAAAATGCGTGCTCATTTGGGTAATAAGCATCGTGATCGCTTTGATATCAAAGCAGATGAAGGCGGGATCACTGACATTGAGTTTATTACTCAATATCTGGTGCTGTGCTATGCCCATGAAAAACCGAAACTGACGCGCTGGTCAGATAACGTGCGCATTCTGGAATTACTGGCACAAAACGACATTATGGAAGAGCAGGAAGCCCTGGCGCTGACTCGCGCCTATACCACGCTGCGTGATGAACTTCATCATCTTGCTCTGCAGGAGTTGCCGGGCCATGTGGCGGCGGAGTGCTTCAGCGCTGAGCGTACGCAGGTACGCGACAGCTGGCAGAAGTGGCTGGTTGCCGAGTGAAGTGTGCTATGATCGCGCGCAAATTTTAAGACCCTCAGAGAATCTCTCAGGAGACAGGAATGAAAGTAACGCTGCCAGAGTTCGAACGTGCAGGAGTCATGGTTGTCGGTGATGTGATGCTGGATCGCTACTGGTACGGGCCAACCAGCCGTATTTCGCCAGAAGCCCCGGTCCCGGTAGTCAAAGTGGATACCATTGAAGAACGTCCCGGCGGCGCGGCAAACGTGGCAATGAATATTGCCTCTCTGGGCGCCAATTCTCGTCTGGTGGGGTTGACCGGTATTGATGACGCGGCACGCGCGCTGAGCAAAACGCTGGCGGACGTGAACGTGAAATGTGACTTCGTTTCGGTGCCGACGCATCCGACGATCACCAAACTACGCGTACTTTCTCGCAACCAGCAGCTGATTCGTCTGGATTTCGAGGAAGGCTTCGAAGGCGTAGATCCACAGCCACTGCACGATCGTATTAATCAGGCGTTAGGGTCTATCGGGGCGCTGGTACTGTCTGACTACGCCAAAGGCGCGCTGGCAAGCGTTCAGCAGATGATTGCGCTGGCGCGCAAGGCGGGCGTACCGGTGCTTATCGATCCGAAAGGAACCGATTTTGAACGTTACCGTGGCGCAACGCTGTTAACGCCGAACCTGTCCGAGTTTGAAGCGGTGGCCGGTAAGTGTAAAAGCGAAGAAGAACTGGTTGAGCGCGGCATGAAGGTAATTGCGGATTTCGACCTTTCTGCACTGCTGATCACCCGTTCCGAGCAGGGAATGACACTGCTGCAGCCGGGCAAAGCACCGCTGCATATGCCGACCCAGGCGCAGGAAGTGTATGACGTGACCGGTGCCGGCGATACGGTTATTGGCGTGCTGGCGGCAACGCTGGCGGCGGGTAACTCACTGGAAGAAGCGTGTTATTTTGCTAACGCCGCGGCGGGCGTGGTGGTCGGTAAGCTGGGGACGTCCACCGTTTCGCCTATCGAACTGGAAAACGCCGTGCGTGGTCGTGCGGACACCGGTTTTGGCGTGATGACAGAAGCCGAGCTGAAACAAGCCGTGGCCAGCGCGCGCAAGCGCGGTGAGAAAGTGGTCATGACCAATGGCGTGTTCGACATCCTGCACGCGGGCCATGTCTCTTATCTGGCGAATGCGCGCAAGCTGGGCGATCGTCTGATTGTGGCAGTAAACAGCGACGCATCCACCAAACGTCTGAAAGGTGAAACGCGTCCGGTCAACCCGCTCGAGCAGCGGATGATCGTACTGGGTGCGCTGGAATCCGTCGACTGGGTGGTCTCTTTTGAAGAGGATACCCCACAGCGACTGATCGCAGGTGTTCTGCCGGATCTGCTGGTAAAAGGTGGTGACTACAAGCCGGAACAAATTGCAGGTAGCGAAGAGGTATGGGCGAACGGTGGTGAAGTGCTGGTGCTGAACTTTGAAGACGGCTGCTCAACGACCAATATCATCAAAAAGATCCAGAAAGACAGCGATAAATAACGAATGCTGGAAACGGGTCGTACTTTTTGTTTCGGCGCGCTTTCCGCTGTTGACGCTGCTGTTTTTTCGACCTAAAGTACAGGAATAAGGGTGAGAGGGGATTTCTCCCCCCTCTGATTGACTGTTAATAGGTCTGGAAACTTATCAATAACAGCACAACCAGTATGATGACGAACTTCATCATAACCCTTTCCTTATTAAAGCCCCTTCTTCGAGAGGGGCTTTCTTGTTGCAGCCCCATGCTGACAAGGCGATTGTTAGTGAGCCTCCTGACAGGGGCAAGGGCTTTCTCCTGCTGATTTCTTATTGCTGGATCGTCCACGCAAAACGCTGCTCCAGAATAAAAAATCCCCGGCTTTACGGGCCAGGGATGGGGGGAAACTCGGCAGACGTTGTTATTATTCTTTTACTGCAGCCTCATGGTTAATATCGACTCCTGCCGTTGTGTTTAACGGCGTAGTCAGGGCGTGTAGCGACCCCCCGGACAAGCCTACCTCATTTAACAGCGAATCAATCAGCGGCGCCTGGGTACGGTAGGCAAGGGCGGCGGATAACGCCTGCTCAGCCAGATTCCCGCCGCTTACGCTGCCGGCTGCGACTTCACCCACTGCGCCACCGCGATTGAGACCATCAACCTGAATAATCTTGATCCCATCGATAGACTTCATTGGTTCCACGGATTTTTCAATAACCGCTGGCAGAGACTGCAGCAGTGCCAGTTTAAACTTCAGGCTGGTTTGCTCGTCAGAAAGCACGTTGATAGCATCGTTCAGCGCACGCTGGGCTTCGGCTTCCGCCAGCCCTTTTTTACGCGTGGCTTCGGCCAGTTCAACAATCGCCGCCGCCTGCAGTTCGGCTGCTTCTTTCTCCGCTTTCGCCCGCACGGTCAGTTCAACCGCCTGGGTTTCTGCATCCTGCGCGGCGGCGATCAGCGCCACCTGTTTCGCGCGATCGGCTTCTGCGGTCTGGCGAGTGGTTTCTACATTCTGCTGGGCGCGAACGGCTTCTGCCAGCGCGTCGTTAGCGCGCGCTTCAGCCTGAGACTGCTGTTCGGACTTGGCGGCAATGGCGATGGATTTGGTCTGATTCGCAATCTCTGTGACCTGCTGTTGTTCGATCTCCTTAATGCGTACTTCACGTTCGGCCTCGACTTTTCTCGAACGAACGGCCTGCTCACGCTCGATTTCTGTTTCCTGAATCTGGCGTTCGGCAAGAATGCGCGTCTGTTCCGCTTCGCGGTGACGTTCGGCCTCAAACGCGGCGATTTTCGCGTTTTGCTCGGCGGTGCGGGTTTTCACCTGCTGCTCCTGCTCAAGCGTCATAAAGGCTTCCTGCTGTTCGATTTCCAGCTTACGTGACAGTGCATCACGATTTTTCTCGCGCACGGCAACCTCAACGTCTTGTTCAACCTCGTTGCGTTCGCGGCGACGGCGTTCGGTTTCCTGCGTCAGTTTTGTCAGACCTTCGGCATCGAAGGCGTTATTTGGGTTGAAATGGACCTTTTCCGTCTGGTTAAAGTTGGTTAACGAGACGCTTTCCAGCTCCAGACCGTTTTTTGACAGGTCTTCCGCAACGGTGTTCTGCACGCCTTGAACGAAGTTTTCACGGGTGTCCTGAAGCTCGTGCATGGTCATTTGCGATGCGGTTGCGCGCAGGGCATCGACAAATTTATCTTCGATCAACACGCGTAAATCTTCCGGTGACAGGGTGCGCTGCCCCAGTGTCTGGGCGGCGGTAGCAATACCTTCAACGGAGGGTTTTACTCTGACAAAGAACGCGACGACGACGTCAACGCGCATACGGTCTTTGGTGATCAGGCTGTCGACGGTGGAACGGCTAACCTCAAGCTTGAGGGTATTCATGTTGATCGGAATGATTTCGTGGAAGATGGGCATCACGATCGCACCGCCGCTCATCACCACTTTCTGTCCGCCAAGTCCGGTACGCACAAAGGCTTGTTCAGCAGAGGCGCGACGGTAGAGGCGAGCAAGGATAATACCGATAATTAATAAGACGACCACCGCCACAATGGCGGTAAACATCCATGAAGGTAGCATGCCAAAAACATCATCCATTCTGTTATTCCCTTAAAGTAAAACTACAAGACATTTGGCCAGGGGTTTAGCTCAGCTAAATAACGTGTTGCGGAGAGTCGGCAGATAATCAGCACCTTGTCTCCCTTTCTAAATTCTTTCCCGGGCTCAGGTTCCAGCAACAAATAGTGGGTCTGGCCAAACTTATCGGTAAATTTGCCTTCACAGGGCATTCCGGCAACGGCGCAGTGCCCGGTGACTATGGCCATGTTGCCGATAAAATCATCCTCCGCGAGGGCGGTAGTTTCGTCGCGGGGCATCCAGGGGGCAATGACCTTCCCGCTGTAATGCACGGCGAAAACCGAAAGCAGTAAACATATCGGGGCCAGCAACAGGTTACTGAACGGTGTTTGCCATAGCGTGACCCAGCCATGCTGGATGAGTATGCCGAAGAGCCCGAAGAAGCCGGCGAGTAAGCAAAGCACGATAAGTGAGGGAATGCGTCCGATGTTCAGATAGTGCAGCGCTTGTCCAATATTGCCGGAGGTCAGGGAGTCATAGTGATCGAGATGTGCATCCAGCGCGCCTGAAAGAAAATGGCCAAAAATAAGCGAGATAATTTCCAGTAGGCCAATAAGTAGAACAAATGAAATAGCAAACAGGTAGGGGCTGTTATATTCCGCAAATAAAATCAAGTCTCGTCCTCCTGTAACCGCGTTCCCTGATATACCCGTCATTCTTCAAGTTATTTGGGCATAGTGTCGTAAGTGATGGTTTTACCTCTTACTTTTACATAACGTTACAATAGCATGGACGCCCTTGATCCTTAAATCCGAAAAAGGACTCTTCCCCCTCTCAGATTTCGTAGGAAAGTGTGAAGCATAGCTCTCAATTTGCGCACATTATGTACAGAACAACTTTCTGTATAGGGAAATACTGAAATCAGAAAAAGCATATGGCCTTAACAGATATTCAATAACTGGAGGGTATGCTCATGAACAGCAATATGTATTCACTGAACAATTTCGATTTCCTGGCACGGAGTTTTGCCAGGATGCAGGCTGAGGGCCACCCTGTTGATATCCAGGCCGTAACTGGCAACATGGATGAGGAGCACCGCAGTTGGTTTTGCAAACGCTACGCGCTGTATTGCCAGCAGGCAACTGAGGCGAAAAAATTAGAGCTGGAACACTAACAGATAAACGGGCCTTGCGGCCCGTTGTCGTTTTTACGCTTGCGGATCTACGGGCGGGATAGCAGGCGCAGGCTTCACTTCAGCCGGTTTCTCGCGCGCTTCCAGCTCGGTCAGGCGTTGCTCAAGCAGCGCGAGCTTTTCGCGGGTGCGCAGCAAAACCTGGGTTTGTACATCAAACTCTTCGCGGCTTACCAGATCCAGGCGCGTCAGCTGTGACTGCAGCGTTTGGCGAATCTTTTTCTCGACATCTTCCCCAAACTCGCGGATCCCTTTCGGCATCGACTCGTGGACCTGACGAGCAATCTGCTCAATTTTTTTCGGGTCAATCATGGTGGTTTCCCTGAACTGGTACGTGTTGCTGCCTATTGTAGTGCGAACTGGCAGCGGCATAAACCAGAATTGTGTGAAGTGAAGTCAAGCAAAGGCGTTGATGAAGGTAATCAATAGCGTTATAGTTAACTCGCTTATTCTCAGGGCGGGGCGAAATTCCCCACCGGCGGTAAATCAACTAATGTTGAAAGCCCGCGAGCGCTTTTTGTTACGGCAAAAAGGTCAGCAGATCCGGTGTAATTCCGGGGCCGACGGTTAGAGTCCGGATGGGAGAGAGTAACGATCCAGTCGGGCATGGACCCGCTCACGTTATTTTTTTGCCGCTTAGACGGTACTCCTAAGACTGCCCTGATTCTGGTAACCATAATTTTAGTGAGGTTTTTTTACCATGAATCAGACGCTACTTTCCTCTTTTGGTACGCCTTTCGAACGTGTTGAACATGCGCTGTCTGCGCTGCGTGAAGGACGCGGTGTGATGGTGCTTGACGATGAAGATCGTGAAAACGAAGGCGATATGGTTTTCCCGGCAGAAACCATGACCGTTGAACAGATGGCGCTTACCATCCGTCACGGTAGCGGTATTGTTTGCCTGTGCATTACTGAAGACCGACGCAAACAGCTCGATCTGCCAATGATGGTGGAAAATAACACCAGTGCTTACGGCACGGGCTTTACCGTGACCATTGAAGCCGCTGAAGGCGTAACGACCGGCGTTTCTGCTGCTGACCGTGTTACCACGGTTCGCGCGGCAGTTAAAGATGGCGCTAAACCTTCCGATCTGAACCGTCCGGGACACGTTTTCCCGCTGCGTGCTCAGGCCGGCGGCGTGCTGACCCGCGGTGGTCATACTGAAGCAACCATCGATCTGATGACGCTGGCAGGGTTTAAACCGGCAGGCGTGCTGTGCGAACTGACCAATGATGATGGCACCATGGCGCGTGCGCCAGCGTGCATCGAATTTGCCGGCAAGCATAATATGGCCGTGGTCACGATCGAAGATTTAGTCGCTTACCGCCAGGCGCACGAACGTAAAGCCAGCTGATAGCACATGCTTCACCACGCCAGTTGTGGTGGCAATAAAAAAACCGAAGTCAGTTTTCTGGCTTCGGTTTTTTGTTATTGCAGACCGGTTATTTTGTTCTGGCCAGTTTAAGAGCCCAGGCTCCGCTCATTACCAGTAGCAACACTAAACACAAACCAAAGGCCAACAGGCAGGCTTGCGCCATATTCATAAACTGCCACGGTGGTAACAAATACCAGCCTTCAGACTGCTGGTAGAGATCGACAAACCACTTCTGCATGCTGCTGAGTACCACGCCATCAGGAACGATGGGGGCGTCATAGCCGCAGTCACCGGTGGGCTTAAACCATTCCGGGGCCCAGTTTGCCAGAGGCAAATTGAACGGGAAAGTGGGGTCAGTTGAACATCCCTGTACGCCAAAAAGTGAATCCGGATCCGGGTTGTGTACCGCATGATGAATGCCATTGAGCTTAAGTGAAAACTTAACACCCATAATGCTGCCGTAAAATGCTGCAATACAACCAATGAGCTTCAGAATGACATTTTTCGGGTTTATCGCCGCGATCAGCCCACCGGCCACCATCACAAACATGGCAAAGCGAATGTATACACACTGCTCACAGGGGGCCATGTAGAGATAGATCTGGAAAAACGAGTGCGCCAAAATAATTAGCCCACCCATCGCGACTGCCATCAACAGCCACAGAAATCGCTGTTCCTGCCATCTCACCAGCGTCTCTACCGGCGTGGTACGTAAATCTCGCCACAATCCCTTTATGAAAGCCATAAGCTTATCCCTGTTTATTTCGTTGCCAGTTCTCTGATGAGCGCCGCCATAGAATCAATGGATTTAATGCTCTTGGTGTAGATCAGGTATTTACCGTTGACGACGTAAGCCGGAACGCCCTGGATTTTGGCGACGTCATAGGCGGCTTTCCATTTTTCCAGCGTTTCCTGAACGGCAGGATCTTTCAGCGCAGTTTCAAAGTCGGCCTGGCTCATGCCTGCGGCATCCAGACCTGTTTTAATGAATGACGCCGGATCTTTCCCGTCTGACCAACGTTCTTTCTTGTCGTGGTAGGCCGTGTAATACGCGAATTTGGCTTTTTTAAACTGCGATTTGGTATCGAACAAGGAAATACCCGCGGCTTTATCTTTGGCAATCAGCACGGCAAAGACTTCGCTGGCTTGTTTTCCGTATTCGCCTTTGGTTTCCAGATGGAACGGCGTGAAGGTAACGAGATCGGCGACCTTGTCTGATACCGGACCGGTAACGGCTTTGTCGTACTTGTAGCAGAACGGGCAGGCATAACTAAACACTTTGATCAGTGTTTCATCGGCATTGGGAATCGGTTTCTCCAGGACCATATAATCGGTGCCTTCGGTAAACGCTGAGGCCGCAAAAGGGACCGCAAGAGCGGCGGTTAACAGCATGCTTTTAAATAATGAGGTAATCCATTTAGCTGACATAGTTAATCCTTAATGCACCGTGATTATTTGAACATCTGTTGTGGACGAACGGGTAATGCCCGGTAATGGGTTTGATTGGGCTTATCGGAAAGGACATCAATTTCAACTTTGACTTCTTTTGTTTTGTAGTCAATTTCATTGATTTTACCGATGGTCGGTTGTCCAACATCAAATAAATTAATTGAGCCACCGAAGCCAAACATGGTGTCACGGTCTTTTTGATATTCAATAACTGATGTAATCGGGCTGTAGAAATCGTAACCACGTTCTTTGCCGTATTCCCAAATTTGCTGGACGGTGCCTTTTTTCTCGTCAATTTTATATTCGACGAAACGGGAGTATTTCATGGTCGGCAACGCCGGTTGTTCCAGTCCGCGGCCATCGCCGTTGTCAAAAATAGTTAATGTGCCTTTGCTGGAAAGCCACGCCGTATGCTGAGTGTAGGTGAAGTCAAAATCGGTATTTTCGCACTTGCCGTTTTCATCGCACTGTAGCGCATTGCCTTTTGCATCGACCGGTTTCAGCAACTTGCTTGCCAGTTGTTTATTCCAGCCTTTAGACGGCGCAAGGATCCATTTCACCTGCTTATCCCGACCAATTTTGACGACGCCCTGGTGGCGAGAGGAGAGAATAATGGAATCATCTTTGGCATCATAGGCGATAGAGTTAACGTGCGCCCAGTTACGACCAGCGCCCACGCCCAGAGCATCGCCGAAAGGTGTATCCGGCTCCAGCTTAGCCTGTTGACCTACGTGTGCGAGGTCGACGTTGACGCATACCGCGCCTGCATCTAATGCACCGAGCAGCGCGTCACGCAGCGGGTCAAGAATTTTCGTCAGGTCCCAGACATCAACGACACGGCCCGATCTGTCGACTTCAATAATCTGGTCGCGAATGGTTTGCACATGTATGCCGTCTTCTTTGCGATAGTCGCGCTTACCG
The DNA here is from genome assembly GCF_047467975.1 of Citrobacter sp. C348. NCBI lineage: Bacteria > Pseudomonadati > Pseudomonadota > Gammaproteobacteria > Enterobacterales > Enterobacteriaceae > Citrobacter > Citrobacter sp. C348. The sequence continues at coordinate 35,045 of NZ_JASJUJ010000011.1, forward strand.
ACGCGCAGCAGGACGGTGTCGTTGACTGTTTCAATCGACTCATGCGACGCATCAAGGAATCCGCGTGGTAGTTTATGGTCAGCCAGGATCTGGCCCATCAGATCGAATTCATACCAGTGCTGGCCCTGCACGGCGGTAAAGGTACCGCGCGGTGTTTCACGTATGCCCATCAGATAGCCGCGTTTGTTGATGTCCATGTCATGGCCATCATAGAAGGTGTCCTGATCCAGCCACCAGCGGTATTCACCTTGCGTGTCGACGACAAAGGTGAAGGGCGCGATGTCAAAAGGTAACGCGCCGCCCGCCGGACCGGCATCAAGAATGCCCGCATTTTTGTCTTTTTCGCCATGCCAGTGGAACTCAGCCCCCTGTGCGGTGAAGGTATGAGTATTTACCATATACAGGCGGTCTTCGAAGCCAGGGGCGACCTTAATGACTTTGGTTTGCTGCAGATCGGAAATAGAGCGGTTATCGATGTAGTGATTCACGATGGCAGAGGTTTGCACCACATAATCATCCTTCATCGGCTTGCCATTTTCTTTAAACTCGACGGTAACCTTATTAGCAAATTTTTGATAAAGACCAAAAATAGGTACGCCGTCATAGGTAGCTAACGATTCTTTGCCAACGGTATAGGTAACAGGAATCCCTTTTTCGTCTTTGCCATGAACGGTAACTTTAACATCTGAAATAACGTGACTATCTAATTCAACCAGTGCGGTAAGTGGTGCATTTCCATAAGGGTCAACAATTATTGCGCCTAAATTTCCTGCGGGTTGTGCTGGTTGAAATCCCGCCGCAAAAGAATTTACGGTGGTCAACCCGCTTGTCAGAGCGATAGCACCCACGAGGAATGTTTTACGGTATTGTTTAAACATGGATATATCTCCTTATATTACTTATAAGCATAATCAATATGAATGGACTATGTTTTTCCGTGAATAATAATTAAATGATATCGTTTTAGGAGGTGTTAAAATCAAAACTATTTATTGTCTTTAAATATATAAAATATCAATAGTCTATATTGCTAATGCTTTTTGATAGTAGGATTGGGATATTTTCAGAACAATAATTATTGTTCTGTAGTGTGATCCTTTCGACATTGTTTTATTTTGAATACACGTTTTCCAATTAGCTCCATCCGTTGGTTTATATGATCGAAATCATCTATTTGTTTCTGTAATGTGCCACTATAGTGGTAGGTTGAAATAAGGATATGTGAATTTTTAACGTTAAATGTTTAATGATGTTAAATTTTAAGGGTAAAAGAATGTTTATTGCCTGGTATTGGATGGTATTAATTGCACTCGTTGCTATTGGTTATTATTGTCATATGAAGCGTTATTGCCGCGCGTTTAGACAAGACCGAGATGCGTTGCTTGAGGCGCGTAACAAACTCTTTCGCCGTACGAGCGAAGAGGCTGGCACGGTCAGGGAGCATGAATAATCCCTGTCGCTTTGCTGTTGTAGAGGCGGATGGTCTGCAGGGTAGGACAGCATCCGCCGTCTGTATTATCCGATGCCCATTGATTGCAGGATGACAAGGCTGAGTCCCATCACCGACATTCCGCAGAGCACACCATAGCTGGGGTTATTATTCGGGTCGATTTCTTTTGCCAGCGGCATCAGTTCATCGACGGACAGCGCGACCATAATACCGGCAACAGCTGCCATAATCGCCGCCATGACCACCGGTGAAATTAAACTCCCCAGAATTAACCACGCCAGTACGCCGCCGAGTATTTCCGCCATACCGGAGATCCCGGCCCAAAATATTGCGGTACGTTTCGAACCGGTTGCGGCGTACACCGGCCCGGCAACGGCCAAACCTTCAGGAATATTATGTAACGCCACGGCGAGGGCGATACCAAAACCCAGCTCGAGGTTGCTGCTGGCGGTAACAAACGTCGCGACCCCTTCCGGGAAATTGTGCAGACTAATGCCAAGCGTGAGCAAAATGGCTGTGCGTTTAATAGAGCCGGGTAAAGGTGGTGTTGTTTTTTGCACGAGATCCTGAGGATGGGCGTGAGGCAACAAGCGATCCAGACCAAAATAGCCCAGTAAGCCTACGATAAACATCCCGTAGCCAAGTACGGGTGACATTCCTTTTGCAGCCAGTGCGGCGGGGAGCATCTCCATCAGGGAAATAAGCAGCATAATGCCCGCGGCAAAACCTAGAGAAAAGGCGAGCACGCGGTTTGAGGGCTTTTGTCCCAGCACGCCAAGAAAGGCGCCAATAAAGGTGGCGGCACCCGCCAGTAAAGTCAGAAGTAAAGGTACTGACATCGACAAATCCAACTCCTTATCCATCTGCTGTCCGGGCCAGACCGTCAAAATAACTGATGATCTTCATCATGGTTATCTGAGTTCTTCATCAACCGAAAAAGCGTATTGTGATGATATCAAAATGACTCCCTCAGTAAGGATATCATCATGTCTTCAACTCGTATGCCAGCATTGTTTTTGGGGCACGGCAGCCCGATGAATGTTCTGGAAGATAACGTTTATACCCGTGCCTGGCAGCAACTGGGGGAAACGTTGCCGCGCCCGAAAGCCATAGTCGTGGTTTCGGCGCACTGGTTTACCCGTGGCACTGGCGTAACTGCCATGGAAGCACCGAAAACGATTCATGATTTTGGTGGTTTTCCGCAGGCGCTGTATGACACACATTATCCGGCGCCGGGCTCGCCAGAACTGGCGCAGCATCTGGTGGATTTGCTGTCTCCCGTCCCTGTCGCCTTAGACAAAGAAGCCTGGGGTTTTGACCACGGGTCGTGGGGCGTGTTGATCAAGATGTACCCGAATGCCGACATCCCGATGGTGCAATTAAGCATTGATAGCACGAAGCCGGCCGCATGGCATTTTGAAATGGGTCGTAAGCTGGCGGCGCTGCGCGACGAAGGTATTATGCTGGTGGCCAGTGGTAACGTGGTGCATAACCTGCGCACGGCACGCTGGCACGGTGAAAATACGCCATACCCGTGGGCGTCCTCATTCAACGATTATGTGAAGGCCAACCTGACATGGCAGGGACCGGTTGAACAACATCCGCTGGTCAACTACCTGGATCATGAAGGCGGATCGTTGTCGAATCCAACAGCGGATCACTATCTGCCGCTGCTTTACGTATTAGGCGCGTGGGATGGAAAAGAATCGGTGACGATCCCAGTGGACGGCATTGAAATGGGCAGTCTGAGTATGCTGTCGGTGCAGATTGGATGATTAATGCCCGATGGCGCTGCGCTTATCGGGCCTACAGTTCGTGTCATAGGCCGGGTAAGGCGGAGCCGCTACCCGGCACTTTCATTCATTCGACAAAAATATGCGGATAAAAGCGGGAAAGATCTTGAGTGATCAGCGCTCTGTCTTCGCGAATGCCAATCCCGGCTGGCTGATCGTTAATCAGCCAACTGCCGATCAGCACGTAGCTATCGCCAAACTTCGGTAGCTGATGGAACTGCTGTACGATCATCCCTTCTTCACCGTACGGGCCTTCCACCGATTCGATCGTTTTACCGTTCTCAACGATCGAGACGTTAGCGCCTTCACGCGAGAAGATCGGTTTCACGACGAATTTTTCCATCTGCGGATAGTCGTCTTCGGCGAAATACGCAGGCAGCAGGTTCGGATGGTTCGGGAACATGTCCCACAGCAGTGGTAACAGTGCTTTGTTGGAGATGATGCTCTTCCAGGCCGGTTCCAGCCAGCGAACGCCGGCATCTTCCAGCTTGGTAGAGAACATCTCACGCAGCATAAATTCCCACGGATAGAGCTTAAACAGGTTGGCAATCACCTGATCTTCTAAGTCCGTGAACTGACCTTTCTCACCGAGGCCGATATCTTCGACATAGAGGAATTCGGTGGCGATTTCCGCTTCGGCCGCGCAATCCTGCAAATACTGGATGGTCCCGCGATCTTCGACGGTGTCACGACAGCAGGTCAGGTGCAGTAGCTGAAAGCCATACTGTTCGCGCAGCGCGGTGAAGCGTTCAATTAGCTTTTCCTGCAGGCTGTTGAACTGATCGCTGCCTTCCGGCAGGTTCCCGGCATTGAGCTGATCTTCTAACCAGATCCACTGGAAGAATGCAGCTTCGTACAGCGAGGTTGGCGTATCGGCGTTGTTTTCCAGCAGCTTAGGTTCACCGATGCCATCCCATGCCAGATCGAGGCGGGAATAGAGCGACGGCTGCTGAGTCAGCCATGACTGGCGGACAAATCCCCAGGTGTGTTTGGGAATACGAAACTTGGTCATCAGCTCGTCGCTGGCGATGACCTTTTCAACCACCTTGAGGCACATTTGATGCAGTTCAGCGGTGACGTCTTCCAGCTTTTCGACCTGTGCAAGCGTGAGCTTGTAGTAGGCGTCTTCACACCAGTACGGTTCGCCGTACATGGTGTGAAAGTTAAAACCATATTCGGTGGCTTTTTCGCGCCAGTCCGGGCGCTCAACAATACTGACTCTTTCCATGTGGATCAGCCGCCCATTGAACGCGTGGTGGTACCGCTGGCGCTACGTTGCATGGTGCTTTGCTTGGCGACAGATTCACCAAATCCACCGCGCGTGACGGTTGATGTGGTTGCCGGTTTCGGCGCCATGGCGGTTTTCGGTACGGTCATGGTACGGCCCGGCGTTGCTGCGCCGTAGTTTTTGCCGCCTGCATCGGTATATTTGCCATAGGCCGGGCTGGCCGGATTTTTCGAGCTGAACAGCGGCTGCTGAGCGCCCATACCGCCGCCCATCATGCGGCCCATCATGTAGCCTGCCATCAGCGGCATCCAGAAGCTGCCGCTGCTCTGATTCTGTGCCTGAGCCTGGCCTTCACCCGTTGGTGCCATACCGGCCTGTGCAGGTGCCTGCTGGCACTGACCTTCGCCGAATTCAGCGATACAGTCTTCGCGGGTGGCGTACTTCGGCGCCGTGCGCTCAGCTTCTTTCAGCGCGTTGTTGAATGCGGTTGTACATTCAGCGCTTTTACCCGGATTCGCCGTCGAGCAGTCGTCCGCATTTTGGTAAAGCGATACTGTTTCGTCGCTCTGCTCACAGCCCGCCAGCATAATAACGGCGGTAACAGCCAGGGCAACAGGAGTCAGGTGGCGTGCGCTCCAGCTTTTGCGGAACGACGCGTGATGTATAGATTTTGTCCGTTTCATTTATGTCTTCCAGGACCCAGTGGTAAATACTGCTCAGAATAGAGGATGACTGGTCGAAATTGAAGCGGGAAGAGGCGAGAATGCGGAAGAAGGGGCGGATCTTTACGTTGTCTTACGTTCAGACGGGGCCGAAGCCCCGTCATCACCATCAGTTACGGAACGGATTGTTGCCGGTGCTGCTGGTTGAACGTGCTGCCGTCGGCTGAGCGACTGCCGCGTTGTTGCTCGCGGTATAGCCGTCTGCTGCAGCGTCTTGCTGTGTGTTTTCCGGCGCGACGGTGTCAGGCGCGGTCGGAATCGGTTTGCCCAGCGTATTGTTCAGCGCCACCAGATCCTGTTCGTTCAGCGTACCGAGCGCAGATTTGATGTTTAACTGGTTAATCAGATAGGTATAACGTGCGTTAGCCAACTGCTGTTTGGCGTTGTACAGCGTGGTGGTGGCATCCAACACATCCACGATGGTACGTGTACCAACGGAATAACCGGCTTCCATCGCGTCCAAAGAGCTTTGTGCAGAGACAACCGCTTGTTTGTACGCGTTAATGCTACTGATGGACGCATTAATGTTATTGAAGGATGAACGTACGGTCTGTACCACGCTGCGGTGCGCACTTTCCAGCTGTTCGCTCGCGCCCACAAAGTTGTACTGTGCTTGTTTCACCTGCGAGTTAACCATGCCACCCTGATACAGCGGCAGCGAGAAATTCAGGCCAATTTTGTTCTGACCCATGTCGCTGTCGTCATACTGGGAACCTGTCGCCCCACGGGTTTTAGAGCCGCTGTAAGAGGTATCAGAAACACCGGTAGAGGCGGTTAAATCCAGCGTCGGCAGGTGACCGTCCTGCGCCAGACGAATTTGTTCACGCGCCAGGTCCTGGCTTAAACGTGCCTGCAGTAAGGTCAGGTTGCGATTTTCGGCTTCTTTCAGCAGTGCATTCACCGCCTGCGGCTTGTTGGTTTTAAAGCCGTCAACGTTCAGCGAGGCCAGTTCCGGGTAGTAGTTGCCGGTAACCTGGCGCAGCTCTTCCACCGCGTTGTCCAGATCGTTACGCGCGGTAACTTCATTTGCCAGCACGGTATCGTATTGTGAACGGGCGTTCTGTACGTCAGTAATGGCGACCAGGCCGACGTTAAAACGCTGGGTAGTCTGATCCAACTGACGGTAAACTGCGTCTTTCTGTGCCTGGGTGTATGACAGCACATCAATCGCGTTCAATACTTTAAAATAGGCCGTGGCGGTATTCAGGATCAGCGTTTGCTGATCGGTCTGATAGGTCACATCCTGGATGCCTGCTGATTTTTCTTGCAGCGTCAGGGCACGCCATTTCGACATATCGAACAGAGACTGAGTCAGGGTTAACGAAGCACTGGTAGCGTTAGAGTTAAGGCCATCTGCATCACCACGGTAACCATTGGTGTAGGTGTAATCGGCACCCAAACCTAACTGCGGCAGTAACGGACTACGCGCTTCGTTAATTTTTTCGAATGCAGCATCGCGATCGGCGGCGGATTTACGCAATTCCGGGTTGCTCAGGCGTGCTTGCTGATAAACCTGCATCAGGTTCTCTGCCTGGCTCAAAGTACTGAACCCCGACAGGCTCAGGCCGATAAGGATGGGGAGCAATTTCTTCATTTGCATTCCTTGTTGTGAAGCAGTATTTAGCGCTGATCAAATGGTAAAAATAATTGTTGATTCTAGCAGAATCCACCACTTCAAAAAGTTGGCGTTACGTGCCATACGGCGTTAATTTGCATCAATTTAACACAAGGGCGCCCAAACAGCAGTCAAACGACCTTGAAATTCACATTTTAATCACTATTGGTATCAGGACAGCACAATGCGTAAACCAGACAGCTTGCCAATGACTTTCACGAAAAATGATGTAGAAATTATTGCACGAGAAACGCTATACCGCGGTTTTTTTTCACTGGATCTTTATCGGTTCCGCCATCGCCTGTTTAACGGTGGAATGAGTGAGGAAGTCACGCGCGAAATTTTTGAGCGCGGACACGCGGCGGTCTTGCTACCCTTTGACCCTGAGCGGGACGAAGTTGTGCTGGTTGAACAGATTCGTATTGCGGCATTTGATACCAGCGAAAGCCCGTGGCTGCTGGAAATGGTCGCCGGGATGATCGAAGAAGGTGAAACCGTTGAGGACGTTGCCCGCCGCGAAGCGATGGAAGAAGCCGGACTGGACGTAAAACGAACCAAACCTGTGCTGAGCTATCTGGCAAGCCCCGGCGGCACGAGCGAGCGCTTGTCCATTTTGGTCGGCGAAGTGGACGCCACGACCGCAAGCGGGATCCACGGTCTGGCGGATGAAAACGAAGATATTCGCGTTCATGTGGTAAGCCGGGAACAGGCTTATCAGTGGGTGGAAGAGGGAAAAATCGACAACGCGGCTTCTGTCATCGCCTTGCAATGGTTGCAGCTGCACTATCAAGAGTTAAAAACTGAGTGGAAAAAATGAAGCGTTATACACCTGATTTCCCTGAAATGATGCGCCTGTGCGAAACCAACTTTTCGCAACTGCGCCGTCTGTTGCCGCGAAATGATGTGGTCGGCGAAACAGTGAGCTATCAGGTGGCAAACGCACAATATCGGTTAACGATTGTTGAATCGACCCGATACACTACGCTGGTTGCGATCGAACAGACGGCGCCTGCTGTCACTTACTGGAGCCTGCCATCGCTTACTGTCCGCCTGTATCATGATGCGAGGGTGGCTGAAGTGTGTTCAAGTCAGCAGATCTTTCGCTTCAAAGCGCGGTATGATTACCCAAATAAAAAGTTGCATCAACGCGACGAAAAGCATCAAATTAATCAGTTCCTGGCCGACTGGTTACGGTACTGTTTAGCACATGGAGCGATGGCGATTCCGGTTTATTAGCGTCGTGAAACCTAAGGACACCATTTGGAAAGCCTGTTAACCCTTCCTTTGGCTGGTGAGGCCAGAGTCAGGATCTTGCAAATTACAGACACTCACCTGTTTGCCGAAAAGCATGAAACGCTGCTGGGAGTGAACACCTGGGACAGCTATCAGTGCGTATTGGACGCTATACATGCTGAGTCGACCGACTTCGATCTGATCGTGGCGACAGGCGATTTAGCGCAGGATCAATCCGCTGCGGCGTATCAGCATTTTGCTGAGGGTATCGCAAGCTTTCGTGCGCCTTGCGTCTGGTTACCTGGCAATCATGATTTTCAGCCAGCCATGTACAGCGCCCTGCAGGACGCCGGAATTTCGCCTGCGAAACGCGTCTTCATTGGTGAACAGTGGCAAATTTTGCTGCTCGATAGCCAGGTTTTTGGCGTTCCCCACGGAGAATTAAGTGAGTTCCAGCTTGAATGGCTGGAGCGAAAACTTGCCGATGCGCCTGAACGGAATACCTTGCTGCTTTTGCATCACCACCCACTGCCTTCGGGCTGTAGCTGGCTCGATCAGCACAGCCTGCGCAATGCTGCTGAGCTGGACAACGTGCTGGTGAACTATCCGCGCGTGAAGTATCTGCTGTGTGGGCATATTCATCAGGAGTTGGATCTCGACTGGAACGGTCGCCGCCTGCTGGCTACGCCGTCGACATGCGTGCAGTTCAAGCCGCATTGTGCCAACTTTACGTTAGATACCATTAGTCCCGGCTGGCGTACGCTGGAACTTTTTGCTGATGGTTCGCTGCACACTCAGGTGTGCCGTCTGCCGGGAATTCGGTTCCACCCTGATACCGCTTCAGAAGGCTACTGATGTCTACGCTTCTCTATCTACACGGATTTAATAGCTCTCCTCGCTCGGCTAAGGCGTGTCTGCTGAAAAGCTGGCTGGCAGAGCACCACCCGCACGTTGAGATGATCGTACCGCAGCTGCCTCCGTATCCTGCCCAGGCGGCAGAGATGCTGGAATCAATAGTCCTTGAGCATGGCGGAGAGTCGCTGGGGATTGTTGGCTCCTCTTTAGGGGGCTATTACGCCACCTGGCTGTCGCAATGTTTTATGTTGCCTGCGGTGGTGGTGAACCCTGCGGTGCGGCCTTACGAACTGCTGGTCGACTACCTTGGCCAAAACGAGAACCCCTACACGGGCCAGCAATATGTGCTAGAGTCTCGCCATATTTACGATCTTAAAGTCATGCAGATTGACCCGCTGGAGGCGCCGGATTTGCTCTGGCTGCTACAACAAACGGGCGATGAAGTGTTGGACTACCGCCAGGCGGTGGCGTATTACGCCTCCTGCCGTCAAACTGTTATTGAGGGCGGAAACCACGCATTCACAGGCTTCGAAGATTATTTCAACCAGATTGTCGATTTCCTTGGGCTGCACAGTTTTTGACGATCAATTCGAATTGCTAATTTAAACCATGACGCAAACTTATAACGCTGATGCCATTGAGGTACTCACTGGGCTTGAGCCGGTTCGCCGCCGCCCGGGGATGTACACAGATACGACTCGTCCTAACCATATGGGGCAGGAAGTTATTGATAACAGTGTGGATGAAGCGCTGGCCGGGCACGCGAAACGTGTCGAGGTTATCCTTCATGCCGATCAATCACTGGAAGTCATTGATGACGGACGTGGCATGCCCGTCGATATCCACCCGGAAGAGGGCGTCCCGGCCATTGAATTGATCCTTTGCCGTTTGCACGCAGGGGGTAAGTTTTCTAACAAAAACTACCAGTTCTCCGGTGGCCTGCACGGTGTGGGGATTTCGGTGGTTAACGCCTTGTCAAAACGTGTTGAAGTGGCCGTTCGTCGTGATGGTCAGATTCACAGTATCGCCTTTGAACACGGTGAAAAGGTCGAAGACCTGCACGTTTCTGGCACCTGTGGAAAGCGCAACACCGGTACCAGCGTGCATTTCTGGCCGGATGAAAGCTTTTTTGACAGCCCACGTTTCTCCGCTTCTCGCCTGAGTCATCTGCTGAAAGCCAAAGCGGTACTCTGCCCGGGCGTAGAGATAATCTTCAAAGATAAGGTCAACGATACCGAACAGACCTGGCGTTACGCCGATGGCCTGACCGACTACCTGAGCGAAGCGGTGAACGGCCTGCCGTTGCTGCCGGAAAAACCCTTTGTCGGGACGTTCTCCGGTGATACGGAAGCGGTGGACTGGGCGCTGCTGTGGCTGCCGGAAGGCGGTGAACTGCTGACCGAAAGCTACGTTAACCTGATCCCAACCATGCAGGGCGGGACGCACGTCAATGGCCTGCGTCAGGGTCTTTTGGATGCGATGCGTGAATTCTGTGAATACCGCAATATCCTGCCGCGCGGCGTGAAGCTGTCGGCGGAGGATATCTGGGATCGCTGCGCCTACGTGCTGTCCGTGAAGATGCAGGATCCACAGTTTGCCGGTCAGACCAAAGAGCGTCTCTCTTCGCGCCAGTGCGCGGCGTTCGTTTCTGGGGTGGTAAAAGATGCCTTTAGCCTGTGGCTGAACCAGAACGTGCAGTCAGCAGAGCTGCTGGCGGAAATGGCGATTTCCAGTGCTCAGCGTCGTCTGCGTGCAGCGAAAAAAGTGGTGCGTAAAAAACTCACCAGCGGTCCGGCACTGCCGGGTAAGCTGGCGGACTGCACCGCACAGGATCTTAACCGCACCGAGCTGTTCCTGGTGGAAGGTGACTCGGCGGGCGGATCGGCCAAGCAGGCGCGCGATCGTGAGTATCAGGCGATCATGCCGCTGAAGGGTAAGATCCTGAACACCTGGGAAGTCTCTTCTGATGAAGTGCTGGCCTCCCAGGAAGTTCACGATATCTCGGTGGCGATCGGTATCGATCCGGACAGCGACGATCTGAGCCAGCTGCGCTACGGCAAGGTGTGTATCCTCGCGGATGCGGACTCCGATGGTCTGCACATTGCTACGCTGCTGTGCGCATTGTTTGTGAAGCACTTCCGCACGTTGGTCAAACACGGACACGTCTACGTGGCGCTGCCGCCGTTGTACCGTATCGACCTCGGGAAAGAAGTGTATTACGCGCTCACGGAAGAAGAGAAAGCGGGCGTACTGGAGCAGCTGAAGCGTAAGAAAGGCAAGCCGAACGTCCAGCGCTTTAAAGGTCTGGGTGAAATGAACCCGATGCAGCTGCGCGAAACCACGCTGGATCCGAACACCCGTCGCCTGGTGCAGCTCATCATTGATGATGAAGACGATCAGCGTACCAATGCCATGATGGATATGTTGCTGGCGAAGAAGCGCTCTGAAGATCGCCGTAACTGGCTGCAGGAGAAAGGCGACCTGGCGGATCTCGAAGGGTAAGCATGATGTTGAATGCCGGATAGCGCTTCGCTTATCCGGCCTACATTCGCATTGTGCCCGTAGGCCTGATGGCGACGCATCAGCGTCGCCATCAGGCGTTACGGCTTATGCCGCTTCCTGTACTGCAACGGCGTCTCACCAATGCCTTTACCAAAGGCGCTAATGAAGTACGTTACATCTGAAAAACCCACTTTTTGCGCAATCTCCCTGACGCTTGACTCGCTGTGTAACAGCGCCTCGCAGGCTTTTCTCAGCCTCAGCGTGTTGAGATATCCGAGGATGCTCTCGCCTGTTTCTACCTGAAAACGCCGGGAAACATAACTTTTTGATTTTCCTAACGCTTGTGCCAGCGTCACCAGACTAAATTTATGCATGTAGTGCTCATCAAGCCAGAACATCACCTGGCTGGCCATCCCCGTATCACTATCATGCATATTGACGTTATCTTCGGGTAGCAGGCTGAATAAATTCAATAACAGGCAGGCAACGTGCTCAGTGTTAAGCGGTTTCTGCGCGGACAGTTTTGCATAGCGGCTGAACAGAAAATCAATGTGCGTATGGACGTCTGCGGCGTCGATGACCCACGCCTCGCTCCCGCGTACACTCAGGTGTTGTAGACGCTGTTGATGAAGTGGAAAGTCGCGTAACACCTTCAACACCGCATGCTGATCGAGATGAATAATGGTCCGCCGATAACGTTCCCGCGCCTGCTCGTCGACAAAAATTTTATGCAGCGTAAACGGCGGGAAAAAGAACATCCGCCCTGGACGCATGGTGTATTGCTTATGATCAACCGTCACCACGCCAAACCCTTCTTCCACGTACAACACTTCCAGACACTGATGCCAATGGTGATAACGAACCGTATTGGCAAATAAACGACTGAACGACACCACCGCGTCGTTGAGGGCAATCAGCTCCAGGTACTCTTGAGGGGAAGATAAGTTCATAGTGCAATAAATTTAAACTTTCGCCGGCGAATTCCTGTTTATAAACCCTATTTTTAAATTTCTTCAATCACTGTTTTATTTTAATGTTTGTGGTGTGATTGAAGTAACATTTCTGCTTGTCTGCCATTCACTATTCTTTAGCCACTTAATTCAGAGGGGCAGAGTATGTGGTCGGCAACTGAAGAAAAATCAAATCCATTGTCATCCCGCGAAGACGTTACGCGTGCCGTTAATACCCTTTTACGGGCACTCGACAAGCAATTCCCAGCGGGACAGGCTCAGTTTTCTCTCGGTGATACCTGCGCGCATTACAGCGTGGATATTGCCTGCATGGAAGGGCTTTCCCGAGCGCTGTGGGGACTATTTCCGCTGATGGCCGGCGGGGCGGATGTGCCGTTTGCCGACAAATATATTCAGGCGATAAAACTCGGCACCGATCCCCACAGCTCGCACTATTGGGGGGACACCGGTCCTTACGATCAGCGTCTGGTCGAAATGGCGGCGTATGGTCTGGGCCTGGCGTTATTGCAGACGCGTTTAACCGGGATGTTCAGCGCAACGGAGCAGGACAATCTGCACCGCTGGCTGAATCAAATTACCGATGCTCAGATGCCGGACAGCAACTGGAACTATTTCGCCATTATCGTGCAGCTTGGCTTTAAACGTGCAGGATTACCGTTTGACCAACAGGCTATCGATCGGCGATTTGAGATGATGGACGCCTACTACCTCGGCGATGGCTGGTATTCCGACGGCCCCGGGCGACCTAAAGATTATTACATCTCCATGGCCTTTCATTTTTATGGCCTGCTGTATGCCACCCTCAGCCCGCAAGACACCTATCGCGCCGCTACCCTGCGTGAACGTTCCCGGCTGTTTGCCGCAGATTTTATCTTTATGTCTGCCGCCGACGGGGCATCGGTGCCGTTTGGTCGCAGCCTGACCTACCGCTTTGCCATGGTCGCCTTCTGGAGTGCGGTGGCCTTTGCTGAACTGGATGTGTTCTCACCCGGGGTTATCAAAGGGGTGATCCTGCGCCATCTGCGCTGGTGGCAACAGCAGCCGATTTTTGATCGAGACGGCATCCTGACGTTGGGCTTTGCCTATCCAAACCTGGCGATGTGCGAAGACTACAACTCGCCGGGATCGCCGTACTGGGCACTGAAAGTCTTTTTGATCCTCGCGTTACCGGACGATCACGCGTTCTGGCAGGCTGAAGAGTTGCCGCTCCCGGTGCTTGACGAAAAACGGGTGATTGCCCATGCCGGGCAGATCCTGCAGCACAGCGAGAATTCTGCGCATGTCACGATGCTGGCGTCAGGCCAGCTTGAGCTGAACAACTATGTGAATACCGAGGCCAAGTACACCAAATTTGCCTACTCCAGCCGTTTTGGCTTCACCATTGAGCGCGGGCGTTACGGCATCAAACATGCGGCGTGCGATTCTATGCTGCTGCTGGCAGATGGCGATAATTACTTCCGTGGACGTCGTCAGTGCGATGACGTTCGCGTCGACGAAAATTATCTCTGGTCCCGCTGGTCACCGTGGCATGACGTTGGTATTGAGACCTGGCTGGTACCGTTTGGCGAATGGCACTTGCGCCTGCACCGCATTCACAGTGCGAGAACGCTGCAAACGGTGGAAGGGGGCTTTGCCGTAATGAAGACAGAGCCGCAGCTCAGCGCACGAGGATGTCTGCTGGCAGCGCGTAACGGGACCAGTGCGATTGTGGATTTGTCGCCTGCAATAACCCGCCAGCCGGACAGTGTGGTCACGCCGCCCAACAGCAGCATTATGTTTGCCGAGTGCGCGGCTATTCCGACGTTGACCACCGAGGTCCTGCCGGGTGAGAGCTGGCTGTGCTGCGCGGTGAACGCCAGCGGCAAGCAAAAACCCGCGCTCACGGTCCCGCTGCTGCAAATTAACCATAACCAGGTCGTTATTCGCGAATCTGACGGTGCACGCCAGTTGTCGTTCTTTTTATAGCGAGGATGGTATGAAAAAGAGTTCAGCGAGTAACAGAACCGAATACTATAAAATCAGCAGCTTTATTTTTCTTTATTTCTTTACCTGGTCGGCCAGTATAGGTCTGCTGGCCATTTGGCTGGGGCAGAAAGCGCAGTTAAGCGGGACGGTTATCGGTACCGTATTTGCTGTGAACGGTATTTTCTCGGTGATACTGAAACCGATTTATGGCTATATCCTCGACAGAATCGGCATGAGTAAATACCTGCTCTATTTTGTCGTGATTATGTCGGCATTAATGGCACCATTTTTTATTTACGTATATCAGCCGTTATTAATCTCCAATACCCTGTTGGGAATTATTGTCGGCGCAATTTACTTAAGCTTTGCGTGGTACGCTGGTGTGGCTGCCTGCGAATCCTATTCTGACCGCTACAGTCGTTTAAACGGCATAGAGTTTGGGCAAATTCGCATGTGGGGATCGCTTGGTTGGGCAGTCGCGTCGTCGTTTTCGGGCCTGCTGTTTAACCTCTCTCCGGCGTATAACTTTATGTTGGGCAGCGTGGCGTCGGTGGTGATGCTGATTGTCCTGCTGAGCCTGAAGGTCAACGTAAATTCAGCCAATGCCTCAGAGGTACTGACCAAAGAAAAAATCTCTCCCGCAGACGTTTACGCGTTGCTGCGTAACCGTAAATTCTGGGCATTTTGCCTGTATGTTGCAGGTGTGGCGTGGATGATGTTTATCGCTGAACAGCAATTCTCGCGTTATTTTGTCACCTTCTTTGCTGATGTACATAAAGGCAATGCGGTATTCGGATATCTGGGCACCGTGCAGTCAGGTATGGAATTTGTCATG
Organism: Citrobacter sp. C348; assembly: GCF_047467975.1. Classification (NCBI taxonomy): domain Bacteria; kingdom Pseudomonadati; phylum Pseudomonadota; class Gammaproteobacteria; order Enterobacterales; family Enterobacteriaceae; genus Citrobacter; species Citrobacter sp. C348. The sequence goes on from NZ_JASJUJ010000011.1 coordinate 50,214, forward strand.
TATATGGTGATCCCGCTGTTTGTTAACTACATCGGCGCGAAGCGAGGATTGCTGATTGTCGGGGCGCTGGTCGGCGCGCGGCTGGTTATCTCCGGGCTGTGCGACTCGCACCTGTTAATTTCGGTACTGAAACCGTTGTACGGCCTGGAAATCTGTTTATTGCTGGTCTCTGTCTTTAAATACATTGCCGAACATTTTGATAAACGTGTCAATGCAACCATGTATTTACTGGGTTATCAGGCGATGCTGTATGTTGGCAACGTGGTAGTTTCGTCACCTGCCGGATTAATGTATGACCGAATTGGCTTTGAAAAAACCTATATCATTATGGGCATTATTGCGCTGACCTTTACGCTGATTTCGGCATTTACGTTATCCACCTGCCAAAGTAAACGTCGTAATAATACCGCGCTCGATATCGCCGAAAATAACGCGACAAGATAATCTACGTAATAAGGAACCGAAATATGTTAAAGCATATCGTTGAGGAAACGTTGCGCGCTTTTCCTGGTAGCCCGGTTAATACCGCAGCCTTTCAGGAACAAATGAATGGCGCCAGGGAACATGTCCTCGAGCTGATTAGCCGTCATTTAACGGAATTCGGTGAAAACTTTCCTGCCGAAACCTGCGTCAACGGTTATTACCCGCTGACGGATAATGTGGAATGGACCACCAGCTTCTGGACTGGGCAACTGTGGCTGGCGTGGGAAATGAGCGGCGAGGCGAAATTCCGTGACATGGCCGAAAAGCACGTGCGCTCATTTGGATTGCGTATTGCCGGGCGTCATGACACCAACACCCACGACCTGGGCTTCCTGTACACGCTCTCCTGTGTGGCGGCCTGGCGGTTGACGGGCAATCGCGATGCGCGCGGTTTTTCGCTGATGGCGGCAGAAGCGCTGCTCGAACGGTTTCACGAGAAGGCGCAGATCATTCAGGCCTGGGGCGATCTTCGCGATCCTGAGCAGGCCGGTCGGATGATCATCGACTGTAATATGAACCTGCCGTTGCTGTACTGGGCCAGTGAACAAACCGGCGACCCGCGCTTTGCTAATGCGGCAAAAGCGCATGTGGCGCAGGCGGCGAAATATCTGATCCGAGAAGATGCCTCGACGTTCCATACCTACTACATGGACGTACAAACCGGCGCGCCGCGCTACGGTAACACCCAGCAGGGTTACGCGGATGATTCATGCTGGTCGCGCGGGCAGGCGTGGGGGATTTACGGTTTTCTGCTGAGCTATATCTACACCGGTGACAAAGAGATGGTGCGGTTGTCGAAACAACTGGCCAACTACTTTCTCAATCGCCTGCCGGATGATGCCGTTTGTCACTGGGATCTGGCACTGGTGGGCACCGATGCGCTGCGTGATTCTTCTTCGGCGGCCATTGCGGTATGTGGCCTGCTGGAGTTGATTAAACACCTGCCGGTGACCGATCCGGATCGTGAGCGTTATCAACAATGGGCGATGGGGATCATGTCATCGCTGACGCAGCATTATCTGATGGGCAAAGATGAGAAGGGCAACGGGCTACTGAAACACTCGGTTTACCATCTTGCGAGCAATAAAGGCGTTGATGAGTGTGCTAGCTGGGGGGATTACTTCTACGTTGAGGCATTAACCCGTTTCACGCAGTGCTGGAAGCTGTACTGGTAAGTTTATTGGCCCGGTTGTACTGTGCTTACCGGGCTTACAGATCGTGTGTAGACCGGATACGTCGCGGGCGACGTCATCCGGTACATCAACAATCTTAAATACCTGACTCCAGAATACGAATGCTCATCTCCAGCACATCACCTTTTACGGCTTCGCTGTAGGCTTTCATATGCGGGGTCTGCAAATGCGCTTCAAGATGCGCAATGCTTTCCCACTGTTCAATCATCACGATTGAATCCGGCGCTGTGGTCTGAAAACTCACACCCGCGGCGTGATCGACCATCGGCGCGTAGCCATGACAGCCTTCTTCCTTCAGGACGGTTGGAACGATTTTAGCAAACTGATCCAGCACCGCCTGGCGGTGGTGTTGACCTGGACGTGTACGGATTTCTGCAATAACGGTAAGCATGGTTAACTCCTTCTAATTCCAGGTAACTAGTTAACCAAAAATCTCGGTCAGATGCTTGCGATATTCTGCGATATAACGCGGGACATCCGGCATTTTAATCACATCATTGGTGATAAAAGTCGGCAGCGCTTCCATACCTAAAAACTGGTTTGCTTTATGGAACGGCAGATAAACGCCATCAACGCCGACGCCGTGGAAGAACTGATCTTTGTCAGTAAAGGCTTCCATCGGTGCATTCCAGGTCAGGGACAACATGTATTTTTTGCCCTGAATCAGGCCGCCAGAACCGTATTTTTTAGTGGCATCAGAACGTGTGCGACCATCGCTGGCGTACAGCGTACCGTGCCCAGCAGTGAACACATCATCGATGTATTTTTTCACTGTCCACGGTGCGCCCATCCACCAGCCCGGCATTTGCCAGATGACGGCGTCAGCCCAGACAAAGTTCTGCACTTCTGTTTGTACGTCGTAATCGCTGTCTGCGCGCACGACTCTAACATCATGTCCGAGGTCGCGCAGGATACCGTCCGCGACCTCGGTCAGGGTGTCATTCAACTGACCATTGGAATGGCCGAATTTTTTCGCACCGTTGATAATCAGAATGTTGCTCATGTTGTGTCCTCAAAGAATTACGTTTGAGGGCGATTTTACGCCGATGATCGGTGCGGTGAAATTAGCAAAATGTGCAAAGTCTTTTGCTGGTAGCGCAATAATTCAACGTTACCAGCTGATTTTGGCCTCAAATCCACCTTCCGCGGCGTTGGCGAATGACACGGACATACCGTGCAACGTCGCAATACGCCTGACGATCGACAGGCCCAGGCCACTGCCGGTCGCGTTTTGTCCCGGTGGACGATAGAAACGCTCACCAATGTGCAGTAATACCTCTGGCGCAACGCCCGGACCGTTATCTTTAACGCTGAAACAGTGGTTGTTGAGCGTCACGTCCACGACGCTACCCTGCGGGCTGTAGCGGATTGCATTATCCAGCAGATTGCGGACCATCAGGCTAAGCAACAGCGGTTGGCCGGTGCGTTTAACATCGTGAGCGTTAATCTGCAAGCGTACGTCGATGTGGGCTTGCTGTGCCGGGTGGTAGATATCCATGACGGCGGATTGCAGTAACTCTTCAAGCGAGATATCGGCGACATCCTGAAGATTGTTGAGCGAATCGAGGCGCGAAAGCGTCAGCAACTGATCGACCAGGCGTGTGGCGCGGTCAATTCCCGTCTGCATCTGCATTAGCGCTTTTTGTCGTGACTGCGGGTCATCGTCAGACAGTTGCGCCACTTCGGTTTGAACCTTGAGCGCCGTCAGCGGGCTACGCAGTTCGTGCGCGGCATCGGAGGTAAAGCGTCGCTCGCGGACCATGGTGGTGTGAATACGGGTAAACAGCTGATTGAGCGACTCAACCAGTGGGCGAACCTCGCCGGGAATGCCTTTCAGGTTCAGCGGTTCTTCAGATTCCGGATCGCGCAAACGTAAAGCCTGCGCCAACTTTTTCAGCGGCTTGAGTTCAAGACTTAACAGTACAATCAGGATCAGCAGCATCAACGGCAGGGCGACCAGCCACGGCACCAGTTGGGCTGTTACGATCGCCAGCGCCATATCTTCGCGGTATTCCCACTCCTGACCAACTACGACCCGGTATTTTTTATCCGCTGAGGTCAGCCAGATAAAGCGCCATTTATCGTTGTCACCGTTCAGATAGCCGTCGTCAAACCCTTCCCGACGATAGCTATAGGGAATGTACTGACCATTGTCGCCGTCGTGCAGAACCATTTTTCCGTCCGGGGTGTAGACCGCAAAGGTCAGCACATCGTCGTCAATATGGCCGTGTTTGAATTTCTTTGGCGTTTGGGCAAAGCGCTCAGAGGCTTTTAGCTCGTCAAGATCCAGCGTGACCAGCCGTTTGGCAAACAGCATCAGCTGCGTGTCAAACATCTCGTCGACGTTGTCGGTGGTTTGCTTCCAGGCGACAAAACTGGAAACCAGCCAGGTCACCAAAACCAAAATGGTGAAGATAAGCGTAAGCCTGACGCGCAGGCTGAGGCGTTGTGTGAGTTTCATGCATCACCCAGGGTGTAACCAATGCCATGCACGGTGCGGATAAAATCACTGCCGAGCTTGCGGCGTAAGTGATGGACGTGCACTTCAACCGCATTGCTGGAGACGTTTTCGTCCCAGTTATACAGTTTTTCTTCAATGTGTTTACGGGGCAGGACGCGCCCTTTATTACGCATCAGCAGTTCCAACAGTGCGAACTCCTTCGGCTTGAGCGACAACGGCTCGCCTGCGAACGTGGCGACCAGTGCGCCGGGATTAAGCGTCACCTGACCGTGGCGTAATTCGCTGGTAGCCTGACCGCTGGCGCGACGTACCAGCGCTTCCAGTCGGGCGGCCACTTCAATCAGCGCAAAGGGTTTACACAGGTAGTCATCCGCACCGAGGCGCAGACCTTCCACGCGTTCTGCCAGCGCGTCGCGGGCCGTTAAAATCAGCACCGGCTCCTGTTTTCCTTTGGTGCGCCATTCGCGCAGGATATCGCGGCCGTCAATACCCGGCAGCGTCAGGTCGAGGATCACCGCGTCATAAGGCGCACTGTAAAGCGCCTCTTTACCCTGACGACCTTCGGTAAACCAGTCGATGGTGAACCCCATTTTACTCAGACCCGTTTTCAGACCGTCGCCAATCAACGCGTCATCTTCTACCAGTAAAATACGCATATGTTCTTCCCTGCGCTCACTCAGTTGGCTGCCAGTAAACCTTGTGTCAACCGGGGATGTACAGCAAAAAAAGAATCTTTTTTTGCCTTAAGAAGTTGTTAAGGATTAACTTATTAAATAGTCGTGAAACAACATGATAAGGGAGACATGAAGATGAAAAAATTAGCTGCAATGGTTACCGTGATGGCACTGTGTTCCGCACCTGTTCTGGCAGCGCAGCAGGGCGGATTCTCTGGCCCAACGGCGACGCAAAGCCAGGCGGGCGGATTTGTGGGTCCGAATGGCAGTAGCACGACGGTAGAAAGCGCAAAATCGCTGCGTGATGATGCCTGGGTTACTCTGCGCGGTAACATCGTTGAGCGTATCTCCGACGATCTGTACCTGTTTAAAGATGCTTCCGGCACGGTGAACGTGGATATCGACCACAAGCGCTGGAACGGTTTAACCGTCACGCCGCAGGATGTCGTAGAAATCCAGGGTGAAGTGGATAAAGACTGGAACTCCGTTGAAATCGACGTAAAACAGATTACCAAAGTCACCAAATAATCCCCATCAGGGCCGCGTTCGCGGCCCTTTTCTTTGTGACTCAACTCGCCAGATAGGGTAGTATCTGCGGCAATATTGCCTGACGAATACCGGGTATTGTTCGGGCTAACAGTTGAGGAACCACGATTAATGAGCGATATGGCAGAGCGCCTTGCGCTGCATGAATTCACGGAAAACGCCTATCTGAACTATTCCATGTACGTCATCATGGACAGGGCGTTGCCGTTTATTGGTGATGGTCTGAAACCCGTTCAGCGACGCATCGTTTACGCGATGTCCGAACTGGGGCTGAATGCCAGCGCCAAATTTAAAAAATCCGCCCGTACCGTCGGCGACGTACTGGGTAAATATCACCCGCACGGTGACAGCGCCTGCTATGAAGCGATGGTGCTGATGGCGCAGCCGTTCTCTTACCGTTATCCGCTGGTTGACGGCCAGGGGAACTGGGGGGCACCGGACGATCCGAAATCGTTCGCGGCGATGCGTTATACCGAATCTCGCCTGTCTAAATACGCGGAACTGCTGCTGGGGGAACTCGGCCAGGGGACGTCGGACTGGGTGCCAAACTTCGACGGCACCATGCAGGAGCCGAAGATGCTGCCTGCGCGCTTGCCGAATATTCTGCTCAACGGCACCACCGGTATTGCAGTCGGTATGGCAACGGACATTCCGCCCCATAACCTGCGTGAAGTGGCGAAAGCGGCGATTACGCTGATTGAACAGCCGAAAACGACGCTGGATCAGCTGCTGGATATCGTCCAGGGACCGGATTACCCGACCGAAGCAGAAATCATTACCCCGCGTGCAGAAATTCGTAAGATTTACGAAAACGGACGTGGCTCCGTGCGTATGCGTGCGGTCTGGACCAAAGAAGATGGCGCGGTGGTGATTTCCGCGCTGCCGCATCAGGTTTCCGGCGCCAAAGTGCTGGAGCAGATCGCTGCCCAGATGCGCAATAAAAAGCTGCCGATGGTGGATGACCTGCGCGACGAGTCGGATCACGAAAACCCGACCCGTCTGGTGATTGTGCCGCGCTCCAACCGTGTGGACATGGAGCAGGTGATGAACCACCTGTTTGCCACCACCGATCTGGAAAAAAGCTACCGCATCAACCTGAACATGATTGGTCTCGATGGTCGTCCGGCGGTGAAAAACCTGCTGGAGATCCTCACCGAATGGCTGGCGTTCCGCCGCGATACCGTGCGACGTCGTCTGAACTACCGTCTGGAAAAAGTCCTCAAGCGCCTGCACATCCTCGAAGGTTTGCTGGTGGCGTTCCTCAACATTGACGAAGTGATTGAAATCATTCGTCATGAAGATGAACCGAAGCCTGAGCTGATGTCGCGGTTTGGCATTTCTGAAACCCAGGCTGAAGCGATCCTCGAACTGAAATTGCGTCATCTTGCCAAACTGGAAGAGATCAAAATTCGTGGCGAGCAGGACGAGCTGGCGAAAGAACGCGATCAGCTGCAGGGCATTCTGGCCTCCGAGCGCAAGATGAGTAACCTGCTGAAGAAAGAGCTGCAGGCTGACTCCGATGCCTATGGCGACGATCGCCGTTCTCCGCTGAAAGAGCGCGAAGAAGCGAAGGCGATGAGCGAGCACGACATGCTGCCGTCTGAGCCGGTCACCATTGTGCTGTCGCAAAGCGGCTGGGTGCGTAGCGCCAAAGGCCATGACATTGATGCGCCGGGCTTAAGCTATAAGGCGGGTGACAGCTACAAGGCCGCGGTAAAGGGCAAGAGCAACCAGCCGGTGGTGTTCGTGGATTCAACCGGGCGCAGCTATGCCATCGACCCGATTACGCTGCCGTCGGCACGTGGTCAGGGTGAACCGCTGACCGGTAAGCTGACGCTGCCGCCGGGCGCGACGGTTGAGCATATGCTGATGGAAAGTGATGACCAGAAACTGCTGATGGCCTCCGATGCTGGCTACGGTTTCGTCTGCACCTTCAATGACTTAGTGGCGCGCAATCGTGCAGGTAAGGCATTGATTACGTTACCGGAGAACGCGCATGTGATGCCGCCGGTGGTGCTTGAAGATGAAAGCGACATGCTGCTGGCGATCACTCATGCTGGACGGATGCTGATGTTCCCGGTCAGTGACCTGCCGCAATTGTCGAAAGGGAAAGGGAACAAGATCATCAACATTCCGTCTGCGGAAGCGGCGAAAGGTGATGATGGACTGGCGCACCTCTATGTGTTGCCACCGCAAAGTACGCTGACCATTCACGTGGGTAAACGCAAAATTAAACTGCGTCCAGAAGAACTGCAGAAGGTGACCGGTGAACGTGGCCGTCGCGGTACGCTGATGCGCGGTTTACAGCGTATCGACCGTATCGAAATTGACTCGCCACGACGCGCTGGTCAGGGCGACAGCGAAGAATAATGCTGTCGTCTGACTCTCCCTGCTTTTACGCAGGGAGAGTCAGCATTAAAAATTCCCGTGAAACCGTTGTTTATTCGTGCATTGCGATTAACAATACGCTTTTCCAGAGAGCCGCTCTTAACAAAGCCCTAACCTGACGCAGGGTTCTGCATCCGGTGACGTAAAATGCCAGGCTCTTAGGCCTTAGAGGTTGTTATGCTATATATTTTTCGTTTATTTATCACCGTAATTTACTGCATTCTGGTCTGTGTTTTTGGTTGTATATATTGTCTGTTCAGCCCACGAAATCCAAAACACGTCTCGACGTTTGGCCATATGTTTAGTCGACTGGCCCCCCTGTACGGCCTGAAGGTGGAATGCCGCATGCCGCCGGACGCAAAGGACTACGGCAACGCTATCTATATTTGTAACCACCAGAATAACTATGACATGGTTACCGCCGCGAAGATCGTGCAACCACCGACGGTTACGGTCGGTAAAAAAAGCCTGCTGTGGATCCCGTTTTTCGGTCTGCTGTACTGGCTCACCGGTAACCTGTTGATCGACAGAAACAATCGCGCCAAAGCGCACAGCACCATTGCGACGGTCGTTAATCATTTTAAAAAACGTCGTATCTCTATCTGGATGTTCCCGGAAGGTACGCGTAGCCGTGGCCGTGGTCTGCTGCCGTTTAAAACTGGCGCGTTTCATGCAGCAATTGCCGCGGGTGTTCCGGTGATCCCGGTGTGCGTTTCAACGACCTCAAATAAGATTAAACTTAACCGATTAAATAATGGTCTGGCGATCGTCGAGATGTTACCGCCAGTAGATATCAGCCACTATGGTAAGGATCAGGTTCGTGAACTGGCCGCGCATTGCCGCACGTTAATGGAACAAAAAATCGCCGAACTCGACAAAGAAGTTGCCGAGCGTGAAGCTACCGGTAAGGTTTGATTCGCGCCATCCGGGTTTGTTACAGGAAATACTTTCCTGCGTGTTAATCGCCAGTTTTACATGGAGCTTATATGTCACTCAGTCGGCGTCAGTTCATTCAGACATCGGGGATCGCACTGTGTGCAGGTGCTATTCCGCTGAAGGCTAATGCTGCCGGTCAGCAACAACCGTTACCTGTTCCACCGCTGCTGGAGTCTCGCCGTGGACAGCCGCTATTTATGACCCTGCAACGCGCGCACTGGTCCTTTACGCAAGGCACCCGCGCTCCGGTCTGGGGGATTAACGGGCGCTACCTGGGGCCGACCATCCGCGTCTGGAAAGGGGATGACGTCAAGCTTATCTACAGCAACCGTCTGACCGAGAATGTCTCAATGACTATCGCCGGGCTGCAGGTTCCTGGCCCACTGATGGGCGGCCCGGCACGCATGATGTCGCCGAACGCCGACTGGGCGCCAGTATTGCCCATTCGCCAGAATGCCGCCACGTTGTGGTATCACGCCAATACGCCGAACCGTACCGCGCAGCAGGTCTATAACGGTCTGGCTGGTATGTGGCTGATTGAAGATGAAGTCAGTAAATCGCTGCCAATTCCCAACCATTATGGCGTGGATGATTTTCCGGTCATTATTCAGGACAAGCGCCTGGATAACTTCGGCACGCCGGAGTACAGCGAGCCGGGTAGCGGCGGGTTTGTTGGTGATACACTCCTGGTTAACGGGGCGCAAAGCCCGTATGTGGAAGTCTCCCGCGGCTGGGTGCGTTTGCGTTTACTCAATGCCTCAAACTCGCGTCGTTACCAGCTGCAAATGAGCGACGGCCGTGCGCTGCATGTGATTTCCGGCGATCAGGGCTTTTTACCCGCGCCGGTTTCGGTAAAACAACTCTCGCTGGCACCGGGTGAGCGTCGGGAGATTCTGGTGGATATGACCAATGGTGATGAAGTGTCGATCACCTGTGGTGAGGCGGCCAGCATTGTCGACCGGATCCGCGGGTTCTTTGAACCCTCCAGCATTCTGATCTCCACGCTGGTACTGACCCTGCGCCCGACCGGACTGCTGCCGCTGGTGACCGACAATCTACCGATGCGTTTGCTGCCAACGGAAATTTTAAGCGGTTCGCCGATTCGCAGTCGTGAAATCAGCCTGGATGACGATCCCGGTATCAATGGGCAGTTGTGGGATGTCAACCGCATGGATATTACCGCTCAGCAAGGCTCCTGGGAGCGCTGGACGGTGCGGGCGGACATGCCACAGTCTTTCCATATCGAAGGCGTCTCGTTCCTGATACGCAACGTGAATGGCGCGATGCCGTTCCCGGAAGACCGGGGTTGGAAAGATACCGTTTGGGTGGATGGACAGGTTGAGCTGCTGGTGTATTACGGGCAGCCTTCCTGGGCGCATTTCCCGTTCTACTTTAACAGCCAGACGCTGGAAATGGCCGACCGTGGCTCGATAGGACAGATGCTGGTGAACCCGGCGCCGTAATGCGCCGGAGAGTCTGTTACGCCCGCCAGAACATACGCGAGAAAAGGATCAAAATGGGGTAGATTTCCAGACGCCCCATGATCATGGCCGCGCACATCAACAGCTTTGCCTCTTCGTTTAAAGTACCAAACGTGACCGCCGTGACGCCAAATCCCAGCCCCATATTATTGATGCAGGCCGCGACGGTAGCAAAAGAGGAGAAAAGATCGTAACCCATCAAATTGAGCGCCCAGACGAAAAAACTGGTAAACAAAACGTAGAGAAAAAAGAAGCTCCACACCGAGCGGATCACGCGCTCGTTAACCACGCTATTACCTATCTTGATATTCAGCAGCGCGCGAGGGTGGGCGAGTTGATGTAATTCCTGTCGACACTGCTTGAACATAATTAAAAAGCGCAGCGCCTTAATGCCCCCGCATGTTGACCCCACGCAACCTCCAATGAAACTGGCGCTCAGTAACATGAAGATCGTGTGCGAAGGCCACTGGGCGTAATCCGCCGTCGACAGGCCGTTGTCTGTGAGCATTGAGCTCGCCAGAAAAAAGGCATGTACCAGACTGTCCGTAACATTGTACATACCCGCCCGCCAGACCTGCCAGGTGGCGATCAGGGTAAGAACCACGGCAATCACCAGAAACAGCTGCAGTTCGGCATTACGACGGAAGGGCTTAAAGGTACGCTTCACAATGGCTACGTACCAGAGGGTGAAGTTAAACGCGGAAAGCAGCGAAAAGACCCCAGCGACCAGCTCAATGGCGTGGCTATTATAAAAGCCAATGCTCTCGCTTCGGGTGGAGAAGCCGCCGAGAGAGACGGTCGAAAGTCCGTGACATAATGCATCGAAAAATGACATGCCGGCAACCCAGTAGGCCAGCGTACAGACAAGTCCCAGCGCGACATAGGTTAGCCACAGCGTGCGTGCGGTATCGGCAAGTCGTGGGGTCAGGCGTTCTTCTTTAAAGGGCCCCGGCATTTCAGACTGGTAGAGCTTCATACCGCCGATACCCAGCAGCGGCAGGACGGCAACGGCGAGGACAATGACGCCCAGGCCGCCGATGAAATTAAGCTGCGCCCGATAATACAAAAAGGATCTGGGCATGGCGCCGACATCACCAATCACCGTCGCGCCGGTGGTGGTAATGCCCGAGACGCCTTCAAACAGGGCATCGGCGAAGGAGAGATTTAACCCATCTTCCATCCACAGCGGCATGGCGCTGATGAATGAAAAGAGCAACCAGAACAGAACGATAATGACGAAACCATCCCGGGTTCGCAGCTGAATACCCGCGCGTTTGGTGGCCAGCCAGGCACCACCGCCGAGGGTAAAAAAAACGGCAAACGTGCTTAAAAAAGCGAAGTAGCTCCGTTCTTTGTTCACTAAGGCGACGGCCATCGGCGGCAGCATAGAGAAGCTGTACAGGAGAACCAGAAATCCACAAAGATGAAGAACAACCCGCAGCTGGGAAATATTAAGTGATTCGTTGCGATACAATGGAAAATCCCCCGCCAAAAAGACCTGGTACGGCTGGCAAGACATGATGTCAATTATGATATACCCGTCATACTTCAAGTAGCATGTGCGTTAGCTATGTTCGTTCACCCCAGTCACATAGTTATCTATGCTCCTGGAGATTAATGAGGGACATCCATGTCCCTCACCGGAGGCCAGCCTTTGGCTGTTCAAATTCTTTCCTGACGAATTTGTCACTCACTTGCCGCCTTCATGCAACTCGAATTATTTTGGGTATAGATAAAAGTAGGCGTAGTAAAATTTAACAATTTATTCAACTTTCTACTCGTCTGGCTCAGACTCCGCTTCATTTCTGGCGGGCATACAGCGTATAATCCCCGGCCTTTGATTATTTTTTTACCACTTTTGGAAGCATTATGAGCGCAATATCCCTGATCCAACCGGACAGAGACCTTTTCTCCTGGCCGCAGTACTGGGCCGCCTGTTTTGGCCCCGCGCCGTTTCTGCCGATGTCGCGAGAAGAGATGGACCAACTTGGCTGGGATAGCTGCGACATTATTCTGGTTACTGGCGATGCCTATGTCGATCACCCGAGCTTCGGTATGGCCATTTGTGGCCGTATGCTGGAAGCCCAGGGCTTTCGCGTCGGGATTATCGCCCAGCCGGACTGGAACAGTAAAGACGACTTTATGCGTCTGGGTAAACCGAATCTGTTCTTCGGCGTGACCGCCGGTAACATGGACTCGATGATCAACCGCTATACTGCCGATCGTCGCCTGCGCCATGATGATGCCTATACGCCGGACAACGTCGCCGGTAAGCGCCCGGACCGTGCCACGCTGGTTTATACCCAGCGTTGTCGTGAAGCATGGAAAGACGTGCCGGTGATCCTTGGTGGCATTGAGGCCAGCCTGCGTCGTACCGCACATTACGATTACTGGTCTGATACCGTGCGCCGCTCGGTGCTGGTGGATTCCAAAGCGGATATGCTGATGTTCGGCAACGGTGAACGTCCGCTGGTTGAGGTTGCGCACCGCCTGGCGATGGGTGAAACCATCGACCAAATCCGCGACGTGCGTAACACCGCGATTATGGTGAAAGAAGCGCTGCCGGGCTGGAGCGGTGTGGATTCCACGCGTCTGGATATGCCGGGGAAAATTGACCCTATCCCGCATCCGTACGGTGAAGATTTACCGTGTGCAGATAACAAGCCAGTAGCGCCTAAAAAGCAGGAAGCCAAAGCGGTGACCGTTCAGCCTGCGCGTCCGAAGCCGTGGGAAAAAACCTACGTGCTGCTGCCGTCTTATGAGAAGGTGAAAGGCGACAAAGTGTTGTACGCTCACGCCTCACGTATTCTGCACCACGAAACCAACCCTGGCTGCGCGCGCGCCCTGATGCAAAAACACGGCGACCGCTACATTTGGGTTAACCCTCCGGCGATCCCGCTGTCGACCGAAGAGATGGATAGCGTCTTCGCGCTGCCGTATAAACGTGTCCCGCACCCGGCATATGGCAACAGCCGTATTCCGGCCTACGAGATGATCCGTTTTTCCATCAACATTATGCGCGGCTGCTTTGGCGGCTGTTCTTTCTGTTCGATCACCGAGCATGAAGGACGCATCATCCAGAGCCGTTCTGAAGATTCGATCATCAACGAGATCGAGGCGATTCGCGATACCGTACCGGGCTTCACCGGCGTGATTTCCGATCTGGGTGGCCCAACGGCCAACATGTACATGCTGCGCTGTAAGTCGCCACGTGCGGAACAGACCTGCCGTCGTCTGTCGTGCGTTTATCCGGACATCTGCCCGCATATGGACACCAACCACGAACCGACGATTAACCTCTATCGTCGCGCGCGTGATTTGAAAGGCATCAAAAAGATTTTGATTGCGTCCGGCGTGCGCTACGACATCGCCGTGGAAGATCCGCGCTACATCAAAGAGCTGGCGACCCATCACGTTGGTGGCTATCTGAAGATTGCACCGGAGCATACCGAAGAAGGTCCGCTGTCGAAGATGATGAAGCCGGGCATGGGCAGCTACGACCGCTTTAAAGAGCTGTTCGATACCTACTCGAAGCAAGCTGGTAAAGAGCAGTATCTGATCCCGTACTTTATCTCTGCGCACCCGGGTACGCGTGACGAAGATATGGTGAACCTGGCGTTGTGGCTGAAGCAGCGTCGTTTCCGCCTCGATCAGGTGCAGAACTTCTACCCGTCACCGCTGGCAAACTCGACCACCATGTATTACACCGGGAAAAACCCGCTGGGTAAAATCGGGTATAAGAGTGAAGATGTGGTGGTGCCGAAAGGCGACAAGCAGCGTCGTTTGCATAAAGCGCTGTTGCGTTATCACGATCCTGCTAACTGGCCGTTAATCCGCCAGGCGCTGGAAGACATGGGTAAAAAGCACCTGATTGGCGGTCGTCGTGAATGTCTGGTTCCGTCGCCTACGTTGGAAGAAATGCGTGAAGCGCGTCGTCAGAATCGCCATACTCGTCCGGCACTGACCAAACACACGCCTGTCGCGTACCAGCGCCAGACGCCTGCCGCGAATAAAAAACGTGGCAAAGTCGCGGGGCGGTAATCAGTCTTGCCAGGTGGTAAAATGCTTACCGGGCCTGAAAGACGTTAGGCCGGATAAGGTGTTTACACCGCCATCCGGCAGAAGTACTCAGTATTTATGCCTCACGAATTCTGGCCGCTAATGCGGCCAGTTTTTCATCATCCGCCCGTTCGTGGTCGTGTGACGACAAATACCCTTCATACTGTTCGAAAAATTTGTTCTGCCGCGATTCAATCGGTTTCCAGTGAGTCAGATCGCCAGTGCCGTGCATGGGGCTGAGTTTGCTGTGCACATGGTCTACGCCGAAACCTTCGAAGAACGTCCCCGTACGACTGACGTCCGGAAAAGCCTTATCCAGTTTTTTCGCTACTTTTTGGGTTGCCAGCATCAGGTCAGCCAACGCCTGCGGCGGCATATCGAAGGCATAGCTGGGGTAATGTTTTTTCGGGATCACCACGGTAAAACCGTCTGTGTTCGGGAAAATCGACAGAAAAGCCAGGTGATGCTCGTCCTCCCAGACCTTATGGCAGGGCGCTTTGCCTTCAACAATCTGACAGAAAATACAGGTCATTCCTTTTCTCCGCAGGTAAGGTATTCGTCGGGACGCAGTCAGTTTAGTACAGACCCAGCATCTTCCACCACATCAGACCCACGGTAATAAAGACCGCCTGGTTAAACAGGCTGACGATAAACCCCGTCCGCCACCAGACGCCCGTCGGCACGTATCCCGCACCAAACAGGATCGGACCACGCGCATGCGTGTACTGGGTGAGAGAACAGTACAGGCTACTGGTGAAAGCCAGCATCAACGCGGTCGGGGCTGCCGGGATATTCAGATGCAGGCCGACGCCAAGGAACACCGCGTACAATGCGGCGATCTGCGCATTTCCGCTCGCAAAAAAGTAGTGGGTGTAGAAGTAGGCGGCGTTAAGCAGTAGCAGGACGACCACCCAACTGGTGCCATGCATGGTGCTGCTGAGGCTATCGCCGATCAGATTACCAAACCAGGTGGTGAAACCGAGTTTCTTCAATTGGTTTGCCATCATCAGCAGTGCGGCAAACCAAATCAGCGTGTCCCAGGCGCCTTTCTCGCTTTTGACGTCTTCCCAGCTCAGCACGCCGCTGAGCAGTAAGATCGAGAGTCCAACGAACGATGCTGTGGTGGCATCGACGCCGAGCGTATCGCCAAAAATCCACAGCACCAGCAGGACGCCAACGGTACCCAGCATCAACCACTCGCCGCGTGACATGCTGCCCATTTCCGCCAGTTCCTGACGGGCCAGGTTCGGGGCATCCGGCGTGTGTTTAATTTCCGGACGCACCAGCCAGTACACCAGCAACGGAACCAACAGCAAAGACACCATGCAAGGCAGCAGCGCCGCCATAAACCAGCTTCCCCAGGTTAGCGTGACCCCGGCGTTGGCCGCCAGTTTTACTGCCAGTAGGTTGCCGGTATAGCCGGTCATAAACAGTGCGGCGGTGACGTCGTTGACGTTGCCAATGCAGGTAATGAGGAAGGTGCCGATTTTGCTGCGCGATTCATCTTCCGGATTGGAATGAAAACTGCGCGCCAGTGAGTCGGCAATCGGATAGATGACGCCGCCGCAGCGTGCCGTATTGCTGGGCATCGCGGGAGAGAGGATCAGATCGGCAAACGCCAGGCCGTAGGCGAGACCCAGTGTACGCTTGCCGAGCAGGCGGATCATCTGCAGGGCGATACGTCGACCAAGGCCGGTTTTGATAAACCCGCGGGCAATCATAAAGGCAACGACGATCAGCCAGATAAGCGAGCTGTTCAGTTCGCTCAGGGCGGTGGTAATCGCACCACTGGCGGTTTTATCTCCGGCGGCATAGGCAAGCGCAAAGACGGTTATGCCAATAATACCGACCGCGCCAATGGGCAGAACTTTTGCCACAATAGAGGCGATAGTGGCCACGAAGATAATCGCCGAATGCCAGGCGGCTGCGCTTAATCCTGCTGGCGGGGTTAGCTGCCAGAGCCCGGCGGATATCAAAATTATTAGAATTAATGGGAGCCATTTAACGCCATGTGGTTTTTTCTCAGCCACGATTACGCACCTATATGTATTATGAATATATTCACCAAATGAATATATTCAGTGAATAATTAGTAGGTTAGATGGCGTAATGCTGCTCCAGTGACTGCAATAAATACATCAATAAATGTAAGTGAATTGTTTCTTAATATTTCCATGCTGGAAAGGCCCGACGGGGATGCCGGGCTGGAGAGAAGGGATTAGCCGCCGAACTGGTCCGGGTCCGGCCCCAGACGTTTGCCCTGGTCGAGTTTGGCCATTTCGCCTAGTTCATCTTTGTCCAGGCGGAAGTCCCAGACATCAAAGTTCTCCGCGATACGCGCAGGAGTGACCGATTTCGGGATCACCACCAGGCCGCTATCCAGATGCCAGCGAATGACAATTTGCGCCGGTGACTTACCGTATTTTTCGGCAAGATCGCGAACTATCTTTTGATCAAACACATCTTTGCCACCTTGCGCCAGCGGGCTCCAGGATTCAGTCTGGATTTTATGTGTGGCGTTCCAGGCATGCAGCTGCCGTTGCTGTAATAGCGGGTGTAGCTCGATTTGGTTAATCACCGGGGCAACGCCCGTTTCATCTATCAGGCGCTGAAGATGATTGATCTGGAAGTTGCACACGCCGATGCTTTTGATGAGTCCCTGTTTTTGCAAGTCGATCATGTTTTCCCATGCTTCAACGTAATGGTCGATCGCCGGGACGGGCCAGTGCATGAGGTAAAGATCGAGGTAATCGAGCTGGAGTTTCTCCAGGCTTTCGAGCAACGCTTCACGGGGACGTTTCTGGTCGTCATTCCACAGCTTAGTGGTGATGAATAATTCTTCCCGCGGTACGCCCGCATCGCGTAATGCTTTACCGACACCGTCTTCGTTTTTGTACGCGCTGGCGGTATCGATAGAACGATAACCCACTTCCAGCGCTTTATGGATTGCGGAGATGACTTCTTCATTCGTTGCCTTCCAGACCCCCAGGCCCAGTTGCGGCATGACGTTACCATCCTGTAGCTTGATAATGGTTGGACCGGTCATAATTCCCCCCTACACTGAATCCTTCAGGCTGCCTCTTTGTTGGCTGCTTGCGTTTACCCCGGTCACGTACTTATGTACGCTCCCGGGGATTCACTCAATTGCCGCCTCGATGCATCATGAATGATTGGGTGTAAATTGAGTTCACCGGAGCAGCCCCGGTGAGGTTTGTGTGACTTAAGCCTGGTATAAATACCCAAAAACGAAAGTCTGAGGTCAAAAAACCTTAGCGTGCCGCTTCGTAAATGCGGCGGCTGACGTCCAGCGTAATGTCCTGATGTTCGCCCAGTTTCGTCCCACCGTGCGCTTGCAGTTTTTCCAGCAACGCCGGGATGGAGCTGCCGTCCAGGCCGTAATCGGACAGGCGGGTCGGGACGCCCATTTGCTCGAAGAATTGACGGGTAGCGGCAATGGCGGCATCGATACGCTGGTCGTCACTGCCTTCGGTGATATTCCAGACGCGCTCCGCGTATTGCAGCAGTTTGGCGCGCTTGGTATCACGTTTTTCATTCCACAGTGCCGGCAGGACGATGGCCAGCGTTTGCGCATGATCGAGACCGTGCATTGCGGTCAGTTCGTGGCCCAGCATATGGGTAGCCCAATCCTGCGGTACGCCAGCGCCGATCAAACCGTTCAGCGCCTGGGTCGCAGCCCACATGACGTTAGCGCGGACATCGTAGTTTTCCGGTTCCTGCAACGCTTTCGGACCTTCTTCTACCAATGTGAGCAAAATACCTTCGGCAAAGCGGTCCTGAATTTTTCCGTTGACCGGGTATGTTACGTACTGCTCTACGGTGTGAACGAACGCGTCCACTACGCCGTTTGCGACCTGACGCGGCGGCAGGGTGTAGGTGTAAACCGGATCCAGCACGGCAAAGACCGGCTGCACAAACGGCGTCATAAAGGCCAGCTTATCGCCGGTGGTTTTGCGGGAAATTACCGCGCCGGAGTTTGATTCAGAGCCGGTTGCCGGCAGGGTCAAAACGGAGCCCATCGGGATGGCGCTTTTTACGTCGTTGCCGTGAGTTTCCAGGATGCGCCACGGATCGACACCGTCCGTATACTGTGCTGCAGCCGCGATGAATTTGGTGCCATCCAGTACCGAACCGCCGCCGACTGCCAGCAGAAACGTCACTTTTTCATCACGCACGATGTTGACCGCGTTCATCAGCGTTTCATAAGACGGGTTCGGCTCAATACCGCCAAACTCCAGAACATCCAGGCCTTTCAGCGCATCCTGAACCTGTGCCAGGACGCCGGTTTTTTTCACGCTGCCGCCGCCGTAGGTAACCAGTACGCGAGCATCCTGAGGGATTTGATCGCGCAGCTCAGCGATAGCGCCTTTACCGAACAGAATGCGGGTTGGGGTATGGAGATTAAAGTTGTTCATTGCTCGTTCCCTTATGTGGGTAAAAAAAGAGGGCAGGAGAGTGTCTGCCGGATGATGAACATTGTGGTCGTCAGACGTGTTCCTCTCAATGCTCATTTCTGCCGATGTCTTGCCCATTTCTACAGGCTACTGG
Source organism: Citrobacter sp. C348 (assembly GCF_047467975.1). Taxonomy (NCBI): domain Bacteria; kingdom Pseudomonadati; phylum Pseudomonadota; class Gammaproteobacteria; order Enterobacterales; family Enterobacteriaceae; genus Citrobacter; species Citrobacter sp. C348. The sequence continues at coordinate 69,001 of NZ_JASJUJ010000011.1, forward strand.
AGAAAACGGATAAATCTGCGCATTATGTCAGGGTCGCAAACCGATGATGAAATGGTGCTCTATGAACCGTGATGAGATCTGCCTGCTGCTGACAGATAAAATTAAGCAGCTGAAAAACAATGAAAATAAACTCAGTGAATTACTGCCAGATATCCGCCTTCTGTACGGCACGGAGCCGGCGGCGCGTACTCCGGTCATGTATCAGCCTGGCATCATATTTCTCTTTTCGGGACATAAAATTGGTTACATCAATGAGCGTGTGTTTCGTTATGACGCCAACGAATACCTGCTGCTCACCGTACCTTTACCCTTTGAATGTGAAACGTATGCGACACCGGAGATTCCACTAGCCGGTCTGCGGCTGAATGTCGATATCCTGCAATTGCAGGAACTCCTGATGGACATTGGCGAAGATGAACTGTTCCAGCCTGCAATGGCGGCGAGCGGAATAAACTCGGCCACGCTTTCTGATGAGATTCTTTGCGCGGCCGAGCGTTTGCTGGATGTGATGGAGCGACCGCTGGACGCGCGAATTCTGGGAAAACAGATCATCCGTGAGATTTTGTACCATGTGCTGACCGGTCCACGCGGTGGCGCATTGCTTGCGCTGGTCAGCCGTCAGACGCATTTCAGTTTGATCAGTCGCGTGCTGAAGCGCATCGAAAACAAGTACACCGAGAACCTCAACGTTGAGCAACTGGCGGCAGAAGCCAACATGAGCGTGTCGGCGTTTCATCATAATTTTAAATCGGTGACCAGCACTTCACCGCTGCAGTATCTGAAGAGTTATCGCCTGCATAAGGCGCGGATGATGATCATTCACGACGGCATGAAGGCCAGCGCGGCAGCAATGCGGGTTGGCTATGAGAGCGCGTCGCAGTTTAGCCGCGAGTTTAAACGGTACTTTGGCGTAACGCCGGGGGAGGATGCGGCAAGAATTCGGACGATGCAGGGAAGTTAATGATGTTCACCGTTGGCCTGATTAGCAAAGCGGCATCAGGCGAAAATGCCGGGTGATTTTACCCGGCCAACGATGACGACTCAGGCGCTACAGCATTTTTTTTTAATCACCACGAACAAGGTACCTAGCAGACCAGCAGTTAACAGCGCGATGGGTAGGATCATCAGAAAGGTCATCACCTGATCTTCATGGCGTTTAACGAATGGGATCATGCTGAGAGCATAGCCAAAGCTGGTGACCACGGTGACCCACAGCAGGCCGCTCAGCCAGTTAAAGAACTGAAACCGGCGGTTAGGCAGACCTGAAATCCCCGCCATGGTCGGTAACAGGGTGCGAACAAATGCCAGGAAACGTCCCGCGAGCAGCGCCATCAGACCGTGTTGGTCAAACATACAGGTGGCACGCTGATGATATTTTTCAGGTAATTGCGCCAGCCAGCTTTTCACCGTCCGCGTATTGCCCAACCAGCGCCCTTGAATATAGCTCAGCCAACAGCCCAGACTGGCTGCGGCAGTCAGAATAGCAATTGTCGGGAGAAAGCTCATCACGTCCTGCGCGATCAGCGCTCCGGCCAGTAACAGCAGGCTGTCTCCGGGTAAAAAGGAAGCAGGCAGCAGACCATTTTCTAAAAACAACGTGGCAAACATGACGAAGTACACCACACTCACAACGTGCGGATCTGCCAGCGCGGCAAAATCGTGTTGCCAGAGCGCGGAGATAATATCTTGAATGACTACCATGGACTTTCCTGTGGAACAGCATTTATGAGTGGATTGTACTCCTGAATTGTCCGGGATGCCTTGATCCCGGACGCAACAATTGCAGACTTTTCCAGCAGAAGTGTCTGCATATATGTCCAACTGCGGCAATGTTACTCGATTCGGGCGAATCCGGCGGCTAAATCCGCAATCAGATCGTCAACATTTTCTAAACCGATGTGTAAACGGATGAGCGTACCGCTGAAGTCCACGTTGCCTTCAGGACGGATGGCGGCAATGTGTTCGGGTTGATTGGCCAGAATCAGTGATTCAAACCCGCCCCAGGAGTAGGCCATGCTGAACAGCGTAAAGTGATCCAAATACGCTGACAGCTCGTCATTGTTCAGCTTCTTATTCAACACAAACGAGAACAGACCGCTGCTGCCGGTAAAATCACGTTTCCAGAATTCGTGCCCTTTGCTGCCGGGAAGCGCGGGGTGGTTGACGCGGGCGACCTGCGGATGATCGGCCAGCCATTCGGCAACCTTCAGGCTGCTTTCGTGATGCTGGCGCAGACGAACGCCCAGAGTCCGCAGTCCGCGGCTGGTCATATAGGCGGTATCGGCATCCAGCATTTGCCCCATTAAATAGGCGTTTTCGCGCAGTTGGTCCCAGCAGCGGGCATTTGATACCGCCGTACCGACCATTGCATCGGAATGGCCAATCAGGTATTTGGTGCCCGCCTGAATTGAGATGTCGATTCCAAAATCCAGCGCGTTGAACAGCACCCCGGCAGCCCAGGTGTTATCGATCATGATGATGGCGTCCGGCGCGACGCGTCTGACGGCGGCGACAATCGCCGGAACATCATGCACTTCCATGGTGACGGAGCCTGGAGATTCCAGAAATACCACTTTGGTGTTCGGCTGAATGTGCTTCACAATATCGGCGCCCACTAACGGATCAAACCAGCCGGTGGTTACGCCGAGCTTGCCGAGGATCTTCGTGCAAAAATCCTGGCTCGGCTCATAGGCCGTGTTGGTCATTAGCACGTGGTCGCCGTGTTCAACAAAGGCCAGAATCGTATTGGCAACGGCTGCAGCGCCACAGGGAAACAGGGCGCATCCCGCGCCGCCTTCCAGCTCGCACATGGCTTCCTGCAGGGAGAAATGCGTCAACGTACCGCGACGCCCGTAAAAAAGCGCGCCGTTAGCGCGATTGTGCGTGGCCTGCTTTTTGGCCTCAACGGATTCGAAAACCAGTGAAGAGGCGCGTTGGATCACGCTGTTGACGGAACCCAGCGTGTACTTTTTACTGCGTCCTGCCTGAACGAGTTTAGTCTCGAGGTGCTTGTCTGCCATGTTGGATTACCTATTTTTATACGTCTGGATGTCTAAACTAGCATGAATCCAGGGCGGCGCATCCAGCAGAAGGGCCATAAAGTAGAAAATAGTCCCAAAATGTGTCTGCTGACTTTTTTACTGCGTAAGCGCAAGGAAAAGAAACCAAAGGTGCGGCACTATGTAAATAGTAATGAGAACGACTATCAATTCGACGTCTTTTTGATATCATTACGCTCAGATTTTGTGATTTGCGTCCTGGAGATACAGAGTGGGTAATAATTTGATGCAGACGGACCTTTCCGTCTGGGGTATGTATCAGCACGCCGATATCGTGGTTAAGTGCGTGATGATTGGGCTAATTTTGGCGTCCGTGGTCACCTGGGCTATCTTCTTCAGTAAGAGCCTTGAGTTCTTTACGCAGAAGCGCCGTCTTAAGCGCGAACAGCAACTACTGGCAGATGCCCGCTCTTTAGATCAGGCAAGTGAGATTGCCGCGGGATTCGACGGAAAAAGCCTGGGCGCAATGTTAATTAACGAAGCGCAGAACGAGCTGGAACTGTCAGAAGGCAGCGATGACAACGAAGGGATTAAAGAGCGTACCGGGTTCCGCTTGGAACGTCGTGTTGCCGCTGTAGGGCGTCATATGGGGCGGGGTAATGGATATCTGGCGACCATTGGGGCTATCTCTCCCTTTGTGGGCCTGTTCGGTACGGTATGGGGCATCATGAATAGCTTCATCGGTATTGCACAAACGCAAACGACGAACCTGGCCGTGGTTGCGCCGGGGATTGCAGAAGCGCTGTTAGCCACCGCGATTGGTCTGGTTGCCGCTATTCCTGCTGTTGTTATCTACAACATCTTCGCCCGTCAGATTGGCAGCTACAAAGCCATGCTGGGTGATGTTGCGGCACAGGTGCTGTTATTGCAAAGTCGCGATCTGGACCTGAGTGCAAGTGCTGCGGCGCATCCGGTACGCGCTGCGCAGAAATTACGTGTAGGATAATGTTCCATGGCAATGAGTTTTAATGAAAACCTGGACGATAACGGTGAAATGCACGACATCAACGTCACGCCGTTTATCGATGTTATGTTGGTGTTGTTGATCATTTTTATGGTGGCCGCGCCGCTGGCAACGGTGGATGTGAAGGTGAATCTACCGGCTTCGACCAGCACGCCGCAACCGCGTCCTGAAAAACCGGTTTACCTGTCAGTGAAAGCGGATAACACGATGTTTATCGGCAACGATCAGGTGACCGATGAAACCATGATTAACGCGCTAAACACGCTGACAGAAGGCAAGAAAGACACCACTATCTTCTTCCGGGCTGATAAAACCGTCGACTATGAAACCATGATGAAAGTGATGGATACGCTGCATCAGGCAGGTTTCCTGAAGATTGGTTTGGTTGGTGAAGAGACCGTGAAAGCGAAGTAATCTCTGTTGCCGGGTGAAGGGTTTCACCTTACCCGGCCTCCTCTTTCGGCTTCCTCCATTCCTTCATTTCTTTTCGTCCAGCGCGACGGTAGTGACTTTGGTCGCGGCGTAACTCCCTTCAGATAGCTTACGCGTCAGGCGCAATGTCGCCGTTTCTCGCGCGAGTAAATGCTGGTACGCGCTTTCCAGACGGGCCATGATTTTGTCCCGCAGCGCCGGCTGTTGGGCAATAATGGCTTCAATGGTGGCACCGTAGATCTCTTCTTTGGCTTGCAGAGCATAGATTTCCCGGCGGTTTTGCCACTTCATGCGTACCAGGGCTGCAGGTATTGATACCATCTCCTGAGCCACGCTCTCCAGCGTGGCGCTCTTATTAGCAATTAAGATATCCAGATTCTGCTTTAAGACAAACTCGTCACTTTTATAGTTGTCTAAAGCCAAATACACGTTATTATCCTCAACATCTTTCATTTTATTTCTCTTCCAGAGAATAAAAAATCGGATCGCTGGTTTCGCGAGTCAGTAAATTAAGCCAAATTTTATTGCCCTGCTCATTTATTAACGCAGTATTTTTTGCCAAAATTTTACTTAATTCTTGTGCGTTAATGTCACCTTCCGCTTGCAGTGAATTAAGCAAACGGGTGAACGATTCGATTTTTGCAGCACGAAACAGTCGCTCTTTTAAATGGCGGTCACATTCTTCAAATAACATGTTACGGGGCTGACCGGTAGCGGTAGCGCTGATTAAAATATCCGCTTCATACTCGCTTAAGGTGGTCTTTCCCTGAGTCAAATTTTCACTATTTTCTACGGTGTCAGTATTGGTCGGGGATGTAGATAAATGAAAACGAGAGGGAACAAGATGCTCGGGAAGCATGTTGAAATATCCTTTACTGCCAGTGAGGTAAGTTTTTTTAATAAGACAGGCTGCGTTGACAATAGCATGGGGTAATTTTAAAATCAAAAAAAATGGAGCCTATATATGAACAGTATATTTTATTCTGTTATTACCCTGCTATTGCTTACCTGCGGGGTTCTTGTGCTGATGCGCGGTGCAAATAAAAATCGATCGAATGAGGAACTTACCTCTTATCCCAAACTGGAAACACTGAGCAAAGAAGAGGGGGAAGATCATTTCTCAGCACTGATGAATTCGATTACGCCTGTATGGTATTGGCGGGTCAATCATGAATATATTGATTTTATTCACTCGACAATAAAGCGGATGACCATGGTGGAGTTAAATGAAACGCCGGGGCTATTTGATGCACAGCGGCGCTGCAGCGATCTCAATTCAGCGGTCTATAAATATTACGACAACATCAAAAAACGCTGCCTGAGCGGAGAGAAAGTCCCGCACGCCGATTTAGATGTGCTCAATTTACGTCAATGTTTCAGGGAGTTCAGCCTGGAAGCCTATCCTGCACTCGTCGCACTGGTGTGGCCAGAGTTCCAACGCCCGTCCATCAATGCCGAAGAGGTTTAAGGTATATCATTCGCCTCTGAACTGACCAACATGAAACGATGACAGCCGGGTCGACAACGCCGCCCCCGGCACACTGTTTAGACGATTATTTATCTGATGAGGCCTGCCACAGATTGAGCTTGCCGTCGGCGACGTGCTTATCTATCTGCGCCAGTTCTTCAGCGCTGAACGTCAGGTTATTCAACGCCTGAACGTTTTCTTCTAACTGCTCGGGACGGCTGGCGCCAATTAACACTGACGTCACGCGATTATCTTTGAGTAGCCAGCTCAATGCCATTTGCGCCATCGACTGTCCACGCCGTTGCGCCATCTCGTTCAGCAACCGCAGGCTGTTAAGATTCTCTTCCGTCAGCATATTTTCCGTCAGGCCACGGACTTTTTTCCCTTCACGCTGCATGCGCGAGCCTTCTGGAATACCGTTCAGGTATTTCCCCGTCAGCAACCCCTGAGCCAGCGGGGTAAAGGCGATGCAACCAATACCGTTTGTGTCCAGCGTATCCAGCAGGCCACTGCTGTCGACCCAGCGATTAAGCAGGTTGTAGGACGGTTGGTGGATCAGCAGCGGAATTTTCCATTCCCGCAGCAGGTCGGCCATTATTTGCGTGCGCTCCGGGGAATAAGATGAAATACCAACATACAACGCTTTGCCACTTTGCACGGCGTGAGCCAGCGCCGCAGCGGTCTCTTCCATTGGCGTGCTTTCATCAACGCGGTGAGAATAGAAAATATCGACGTAGTCGAGCCCCATGCGTTTCAGGCTCTGGTCGAGGCTGGCAAGCAGATACTTACGCGAGCCGCCAGAACCGTACGGTCCCGGCCACATGTCGTAGCCAGCCTTGGTAGAGATAATTAATTCGTCACGGTACTGCGCGAAATCCTCACGCAATAATCGGCCGAAGTTTTCTTCAGCGCTGCCCGGCGGCGGCCCGTAGTTATTGGCTAAATCGAAATGTGTGATGCCTAAATCAAAGGCTTTACGCAGCAGGGCACGCTGTGAATCCAGTGCTTGGACGTGTCCAAAACTGTGCCATAAACCCAGCGACAGTGCAGGCAAGCGCAAACCGCTGCGGCCACAGTAGCGATAGAGCATCTGCTCATAACGTTCAGGGTTGGCAAACCAGGCCATGAGATCTCCTTAGTGCAGGTTAATCGTGCAGGTGAATTTCGAAACGACGTTTCTATTCTAGCCGTTTCACGATGATTATCCCGTTCACCAGGTCACATTGAGATGAAAAACTGAGAGTTGTGTTTCGTGTTAAAAAGCATCCTTCAGGCGTCGGGCCAGATAGCCGCTCCCTTATTTAACACATGGAATTGATTTTCCAGGTAATAATAATTGCTGTTTTTATTAGCCTTCATATCGATATAACGGGGAGAATCAGCAATGGTTGATGTGCTTAAAAAAGTAAAAAAATAAACAACACATTATATCTTCTTCGTGACCTGCCGATAACAAGGATAAGACTCGCCTGATGGCGAAAATCCTCATCTACGGCAAGGAAACTATTATGCGTTTGCTGCAAAACTTCACTATTCGTATCGTCATGCTGGCAATACTGGGACTATTTTGCCTGCTCTGGTCGGGCGTGGGGTTATTTAGCCTCCATTCGTTATCCAAAATATCAGCAGGCAATGAGATTGATCGTCATCTCGTACAGCAGATGACGGTTCTTAGTCAGGGGAACGATCAGTACTTTCGCTTTGTCACACGGCTAAACCGAGCTGTGGATGTCAAAATTGGCGGCGGAGCGCCTGACTTTGGTCCGGCTCAGCAATCGCTGGATGGTTTGCGTAACAAACTTGAGCAGATGAAAACGCTGTCGCCGGGGCCGATGGATGCGGAAATTGCCACCGCGGTGCTGACGACGTGGCAAGCGCTGCTGGAGAAAGGCGTGATCCCGCAAATGCAACTGGCGCAGCAGGGATCGCTTACCGCCTGGTCAGAGCATGCCAGCACCGTGACACCGGCGCTAAGCCGCGACTTTGGTGCCAGCGCCGAGCGGTTTAATACCGCCGCCGGTGAGCGACTGGATGCGACCCGGATTATGGTCGACGGTAAAACGTCGATTATCCGTACCTTGATTATCACCGCCGTTATCCTCGGTATTGCCATTCTTATTTTTACCGACCGCTATCTTGTATCAATGATGGTGAAGCCGCTGGCACGCATTCGCCAGCAGTTCCGCCAGATTGCTCAGGGCGATCTTAGCCATCCGATTGAAGAATTTGGTCGTAACTGCGTGGGGCAACTGGTGCCTTTACTCAGTGCGATGCAGGACAGCCTGCGTGAAGCCGTCAGTACGATTCGCTCAGGTAGCGACAACATCTGGCGCGGCGCGACGGAGATTTCCAGCGGCAATAACGATCTCTCTTCGCGTACGGAAGAGCAGGCCGCAGCGCTGGAAGAGACCGCCGCCAGCATGGAGCAACTCACCGCCACGGTGAAACTGAATGCTGAGAATGCGCGCGAGGCCAGCCAGCTTGCCGATACGGCATCAGAAACGGCGGGCAAAGGCAGCACGCTGGTTTCGCAGGTGGTGGATACCATGGACGGGATTGCTGCAAGTTCTAAGCAGATCGCCGAAATTACCTCAGTTATTAACAGCATCGCATTCCAGACCAACATCCTGGCGCTCAACGCCGCCGTCGAAGCGGCCCGAGCGGGTGAACAGGGCCGTGGTTTTGCGGTGGTTGCCGGTGAGGTGCGAAATCTTGCCAGTCGCAGCGCAGGCGCGGCGAAAGAGATTGAGACGTTGATTGGCGAGTCGGCGCGCCGTGTCGATCAGGGCGCGCGTCTGGTCAAGGAGACCGGCTTGACGATGGACGCTATTCTGCGCGGAGCAACCGAAGTGACGGCAATTATGAAACAAATTGCCTCCGCCTCTGAAGAGCAGAATAAAGGCATCTCACAGGTGAGCGTCGCGATCACACAAATGGACAGCGTGACCCAACAAAATGCCGCGCTGGTGGAGCAGGTATCGGCGGCGGCAGTGGCGTTGGAGCGACAAACCGAAGACCTGCAGCGTGCCGTTCAGCAGTTCCGGCTTTCCGCAAGTGACGTGCAGCATGCACCCACCAACACCGTTTTACCTGCTGAAGAAAGCGCTGCGCCTAAAGCATCTAAACCGGATGAATGGGTGGCCTTTTAATCTGGCACAAAAAAGTGCGTGATACCTCTGGCCTTTGCTTAAAAAATCGCTATATAATTTATTATATAGCGATTGGAGGTAATGCATGGATAACCATTTTGGAAAAGGCCTGATGGCAGGATTAAACGCCTCAAGTGCAGATAGCGCGCGAACGGTGGCGAATTTTTGTGCTGACTATAAGCGTGGCTTTGTGCTGGGCTTTTCACATCGGATGTTTGAACGAACGGGCGATCGGCAACTGAGTGCGTGGGAGGCGGGGATCCTCACGCGCCGCTACGGGCTGGATAAAGAAATGGTGATGGATTTCTTCAAGGAGAACCAGTCCAGTACAACAATTCGCTTTTTCATGGCCGGCTATCGGCTCGAAGCTTGATCCGAAAGGGGTATTATCTTGCTTTAATTAATTACACTATTGACCTACACCTTCGTTTTGTTGCCCTGCCGAAGTATTATAATGCACATAACCATATAAAAAGTGTGGTAATGGCGCGCCGATCGCAATAAGCAACATGCGGATGGTGCAAAATAAAAGCCAGGTCTTCGCAACGGAATAACAATAAAATGACTGGAGATAACTCTCTCATCAATTCGAACGGCATTAATCGCCGTGATTTCATGAAGCTTTGTGCAGCATTGGCCGCTACCATGGGGCTCAGTAGCAAAGCCGCCGCAGAAATGGCGGAATCAGTATCCCGCCCTCAGCGCCCGCCGGTTATCTGGATAGGTGCTCAGGAGTGTACGGGCTGTACTGAATCGCTACTTCGTGCGACACATCCTACCGTGGAAAACCTCGTCCTGGAGACGATCTCTCTGGAATACCATGAGGTACTTTCCGCCGCCTTCGGCCACCAGGTTGAAGAGAACAAACATAACGCTCTGGAGAAGTACAAAGGGCAGTATGTTCTGGTCGTAGATGGTTCTATCCCACTGAAAGATAACGGTGTTTACTGCATGGTTGCCGGTGAGCCTATTGTGGATCATATCCGCAAGGCGGCCGAAGGCGCTGCGGCGATCATTGCTATCGGCTCATGTGCCGCATGGGGTGGTGTTGCTGCCGCGGGCGTTAACCCAACGGGGGCAGTTGGCTTGCAGGAAGTCCTGCCAGGCAAAACCATCATCAATATTCCAGGCTGTCCGCCGAACCCGCATAACTTCCTCGCAACGGTCGCACACATCATCACCTACGGTAAGCCACCGAAGCTGGATGCGAAAAACCGTCCAACGTTTGCCTACGGTCGTCTGATCCACGAACACTGCGAGCGTCGTCCGCACTTTGATGCGGGTCGTTTTGCTAAAGAGTTCGGCGATGAAGGCCATCGTGAAGGCTGGTGCCTCTACCATCTGGGCTGTAAAGGGCCAGAAACCTATGGCAACTGCTCAACGTTACAGTTCTGTGATGTTGGCGGCGTGTGGCCAGTGGCGATCGGTCACCCTTGCTACGGCTGTAACGAAGAAGGCGTCGGTTTCCATAAAGGCATTCACCAACTCGCTTCTGTGGAAAACCAAACTCCGCGTTCAGAGAAGCCGGATGTCAACCTGAAAGAAGGTGGCAACATTTCTGCTGGGGCTATTGGGCTGCTGGGTGGCGTAGTAGGACTGGTGGCCGGCGTCAGCGTGATGGCGGTACGTGAACTGGGACGTCAGCAAAAGAAAGATAACGCTGACTCACGGGGAGAATAACCGTGAACAGACGTAACTTTATTAAAGCAGCTTCTGGCGGAGCATTGCTGTTGGGCGCTGCGCCGTCCGTCAGCCATGCGGCTGCAGAAAACCGTCCGCCGATCCCGGGTTCCCTTGGGATGCTGTATGACTCGACGCTGTGTGTCGGCTGTCAGGCCTGTGTCACCAAGTGTCAGGACATCAACTTCCCAGCGCGCAACCCTGAGGGGGAGCAAACCTGGTCGAACAACGACAAACTGTCACCGTACACCAATAACATCATTCAGGTGTGGCGTAGTGGAACAGGCGTTAACAAAGACCAGGAGCAGAACGGCTACGCGTACATCAAGAAACAATGTATGCACTGTGTCGATCCGAACTGCGTTTCTGTTTGTCCGGTCTCCGCGCTGAAAAAAGATCCGAAAACCGGCATCGTCCACTATGACAAAGATGTCTGTACCGGTTGCCGTTACTGCATGGTCGCTTGCCCGTACAACGTGCCTAAATACGACTACAACAACCCGTTTGGTGCACTCCATAAGTGCGAGCTGTGTAACCAGAAAGGTGTAGAGCGCCTGGATAAAGGTGGTTTACCGGGCTGTGTTGAAGTGTGTCCTGCCGGTGCGGTGATTTTTGGTACGCGCGAAGAGCTGATGGCTGAGGCGAAAAAACGCCTGGCGCTGAAGCCTGGCAGCGAATACCACTATCCGCGTCAGACGGTGAAAGACAGCGATACCTATCTGCACACGGTGCCGAAATATTACCCGCACCTGTACGGCGAGAAAGAAGGCGGCGGTACGCAGGTATTGGTACTGACGGGCGTTCCTTATGAAAACCTGGATCTCCCACAGCTGGCTGACCTGTCAACCGGTGCGCGTTCTGAGCATGTTCAACATTCCCTGTATAAGGGCATGATTTTACCCCTGGCAGCGCTGGCGGGCATAACCGTGCTGGTTCGTCGTAATATGAAAAACGACCATCACGATGGAGGAGACGATCATGAGTCATGATCCTAAACCGCTGGGCGGAAGAATAATCAGCAAGCCGGTCATTATTTTTGGGCCGTTAATCGTCCTGTGTATGCTCCTGATCGTAAAACGTCTGGTCTTCGGGTTGGGCTCAGTCTCCGATCTGAACGGGGGATTCCCGTGGGGTGTATGGATCGCGTTTGACCTGTTGATCGGCACCGGTTTTGCCTGTGGCGGTTGGGCACTGGCATGGGCGGTCTATGTTTTCAACAAAGGGGAATATCACCCGCTGGTGCGCCCAGCCTTGTTGGCGAGCCTGTTTGGTTATTCTCTGGGTGGTCTGTCGATCACCATTGACGTCGGTCGTTACTGGAACCTGCCGTATTTCTACATTCCGGGCCACTTTAACGTGAACTCGGTGCTGTTCGAAACGGCAGTCTGTATGACCATTTATATCGGCATCATGGCGCTGGAATTTGCGCCGGCCTTGTTTGAACGCCTGGGGTGGAAAGTTTCGCTCAAGCGTCTGAACAAAGTGATGTTCTTTATTATCGCCCTCGGCGCACTGCTGCCGACAATGCACCAGTCTTCAATGGGTTCATTGATGATTTCTGCCGGTAATAAGGTGCATCCACTGTGGCAAGCCTATGAAATGCTGCCGCTATTCTCGGTGCTTACCGCTTTTATAATGGGCTTCTCGATCGTCATCTTTGAAGGTTCGCTGGTACAAAGCGGCCTGAAAGGTAATGGGCCGGACGAGAAGAGTTTGTTCATCAAACTGACGAATACGATTAGCGTCTTGTTGGCGATCTTCGTGGTTCTACGCTTTGGTGAACTGATCTATCGGGACAAGTTGTCGTATGCGTTTGCAGGCGATTTCTACTCAGCCATGTTCTGGCTTGAGGTTGTGCTGATGGTCTTCCCGTTGGTGGTACTGCGTATCGCGAAACTGCGAAATGACTCGCGCATGCTGTACCTGTCTGCGCTGAGCGCATTGCTGGGTTGTGCAACATGGCGTCTGTCCTATTCGCTGGTGGCGTTCAATCCTGGTGGTGGCTACCACTACTTCCCGACCTGGGAAGAACTGTTGATTTCTATTGGTTTTGTGGCTATTGAGATTTGTGCATACATCGTACTCATTCGTCTACTGCCGATACTTCCTCCTTTAAAACAAAACGATCAAAATCGTCATGAGGCGAGCAAAGCATGAGCCAGAGAATTACTATTGATCCGGTAACCCGTATTGAAGGCCATTTACGCATCGACTGCGAAATCGAAAATGGCGTGGTATCAAAAGCATGGGCGTCCGGTACCATGTGGCGCGGCATGGAAGAGATCGTGAAGAATCGCGATCCGCGTGATGCGTGGATGATTGTGCAGCGTATTTGTGGTGTGTGTACCACCACGCACGCTATCTCTTCCGTGCGCGCTGCTGAAAGCGCACTGAACATTGATGTTCCCGTGAACGCGCAGTACATCCGTAACATTATTCTGGCAGCGCACACCACGCATGACCATATCGTGCACTTCTATCAGTTGTCTGCGCTGGACTGGGTGGATATCACCTCCGCACTGAAAGCCGATCCAGCAAAAGCCTCGGCGATGCTGAACGGCGTGTCGACCTGGCACCTGAACAGCGCGGAAGAGTTCACTAAGGTTCAGAACAAGATCAAGGACCTGGTTGCCAGCGGTCAGTTAGGTATTTTTGCCAACGGCTGCTGGGGTCACCCGGCAATGAAACTGCCACCGGAAGTGAACCTGATTGCAGTTGCACACTACCTGCAGGCGCTGGAATGCCAGCGTGATGCCAACCGCGTCGTGGCGCTGCTGGGCGGTAAAACACCGCACATCCAGAACCTGGCGGTCGGTGGGGTGGCGAACCCAATCAACCTCGACGGTCTTGGCGTGCTGAACCTTGAACGCCTGATGTACATCAAGTCCTTCATTGATAAGCTGAGCGACTTTGTTGAGCAGGTGTACAAAGTGGATACCGCGGTTATTGCCGCATTCTATCCGGAGTGGCTGGAACGCGGCCAGGGTGCGGTAAACTACCTGAGCGCGCCGGAATTCCCGACTGACGGCAAAAACGGCAGCTTCCTGTTCCCAGGTGGTTACATTACCGATGCAGACCTGTCGACCTATCGTCCGATCACCTCTCATTCTGATGAATACCTGATCAAAGGGATTCAGGAGAGTGCGAAACATGCGTGGTACAAAGACGAAGCGCCGCAGGCGCCGTGGGAAGGAACAACGGTTCCGGATTACACCGGCTGGTCTGACGATGGCAAATACTCCTGGGTTAAAGCGCCAACCTTCTACGGCAAAACGGTGGAAGTGGGTCCACTGGCTAACATGCTGTGTAAACTGGCGGCAAAACGCGAGTCTACCCATGCCAAGCTGAATGAGATCATTGCGATTTACACCAAGCTGACCGGTAAAACCATCGAGGTGGCACAGCTGCATTCGACGCTGGGTCGTATCATTGGTCGTACCGTTCACTGCTGTGAACTGCAGAACGTTCTGCAAAATCAGTATAACGCGCTGATCGTAAACATCGGCAAAGGCGACCACACCACCTTCGTGAAACCGAATATCCCGGCCACCGGCGAATTCAAAGGTGTCGGTTTCCTTGAAGCGCCACGCGGTATGCTGTCTCACTGGATGGTGATTAAAGACGGCATTATCAGCAACTACCAGGCGGTTGTACCGTCAACCTGGAACTCTGGCCCACGTAACTTTAATGATGAAGTAGGGCCGTATGAGCGTTCACTGGTAGGCACGCCGATTGCCGATCCGAACAAACCGCTGGAAGTGGTGCGTACTATTCACTCCTTCGACCCTTGTATGTCATGTGCGGTGCATGTGGTGGACGTTGACGGGAACGAAGTCGTCTCAGTTAAGGTTCTGTAATGCGGATATTAGTCTTAGGGGTCGGCAATATTTTGCTGACCGACGAAGCCATCGGGGTACGTATCGTTGAGGCATTAGAGCAACGGTACATCCTGCCAGACTATGTTGACGTTCTGGACGGCGGTACGGCGGGGATGGAGCTGCTCGGCGATATGGCGGACAGAGATCATCTGATCATTGCTGACGCCATTGTGTCGAGAAAAAGCACGCCGGGAACCATGATGGTCCTGCGGGATGAAGAGATCCCGGCGCTGTTTACCAATAAAATCTCGCCGCACCAGCTTGGCCTGGCCGACGTGTTGTCGGCCCTGCGTTTTACCGGCGAGTTTCCGAAGAAGCTGACTCTGGTCGGCGTTATTCCGGAATCGCTGGAGCCGCATATCGGGCTAACGCCGACGGTTGAAGCCATGATTGAACCTGCGCTTGAGCAGGTTCTCGCCGCGCTGCGCGAATCGGGTGTGGAAGCCATCCCTCGGGAGGCGGCCCATGTCTGAAGAGTTTTTAGGCTTTCAGACAGCCCCAAAAGCGCAGATTCAGGCCGCGTTTGAAGAGGTAGCCCGCCGTTCGATGCACGATCTTTCGTTCCTGCATCCGAATATGCCGGTGTATGTTTCTGATTTTACGCTGTTTGAAGGTCAGTGGACGGGGTGTGTAATCACGCCCTGGATGCTGAGTGCACTGATTTTCCCAGGGCCAGATCAGATCTGGCCCCTGCGAAAAGTCAGCGAGAAAATGGGGCTGCGTCTGCCATACGGTGAGATGACATTTACCGTTGGCGAACTGGATGGTGTATCGCAATACCTGTCCTGTTCGCTGATGTCGCCGCTTTCGCACAGCCTGTCGGCACAAGAGGGTGTCCGCCTGACTGACGATTGCGCAAAAATGTTGCTATCGCTGCCGGTGAGCGATCCGAACGCACCACAACTTGGTCGTCGCGCGCTGCTGCTGGGCCGTCGGAACTGCGAAAATGCATGAACTGTCTCTTTGCCAGAGCGCGGTTGAAATTATTCAGCAGCAGGCAGAGCAGCACGATGTTAAACGTGTTACCGGCGTTTGGCTGGAAATTGGCGCGCTCTCCTGCGTTGAGGAGAGCGCCGTACGTTTCAGTTTTGACATCGTCTGTCAGGGCACGGTCGCGCAGGGATGTGCGTTGCACATTGAGTACAAACCCGCCCAGGCCTGGTGTTGGGATTGCAGTCAGGTTGTGGAAATTACCCAGCATGATGCGCAATGTCCACGTTGTCAGGGCGATCGTTTGCGGGTTGAAAGCGGCGATTCACTGAAAGTGAAAAGTATTGAAGTTGAATAGCCCATAGGTTGCTATGGGGCGGAGTGAGATATGTGTATTGGAGTCCCGGGTCAGGTTCTGGCCGTCGGTGAAGATATTCACCAGCTTGCGCAGGTTGAAGTGTGCGGTATCAAGCGCGATGTCAACATTGCACTGATTTGTGAAGGCGAACCGGCTGAGCTGGTCGGGCAATGGGTACTGGTGCACGTAGGATTTGCTATGAGCATCATCGATGAAGATGAAGCCAAATTCACGTTGGATGCACTTCGCCGCATGGAGTATGACGTCACCAGCGCGTGACAACTTCGCTTATCAGGCCTACGCCTTATATGTAAGCCGGATAGGGCATTTATGCCGCCATCCGGCATCTTGCGTTAGCCCTGACGTTTGTCTTCGGTATTGGTATCGAAGTCACGGGCGTCATGGCGTTCATGAAGCTGTTCATTCAGCGGCCCGTTAGTGCGGTTCACAATCCGTCCACGCTTAACCGCCGGACGCGCTGCAACCTCTTTGGCCCAACGTTGAACGTGTTTGTAGCTCCCCGCATCAAGGAATTCTGCCGCGTCATAGACGTTGCCCAGCACCACATTGCCAAACCACGGCCAAATGGCCATATCGGCAATGGTATATTCATCCCCCGCCACAAACTGATGCTGCGCCAGTTGCTTATCCAGCACGTCGAGTAAACGCTTGGCTTCCATCGTGAAGCGATTGATCGCGTACTCAATTTTTACCGGCGCATAGTTGTAGAAGTGGCCGAAACCGCCGCCGAGGAAGGGGGCTGCGCCTTGTAGCCAGAACAACCAGTTCAGCGTTTCGGTACGTTTCGGTAAATCCTGCGGCAGGAAATAACCATATTTCTCTGCCAGATAGAGCAAAATGGAGCCAGACTCAAACACGCGTACCGGTGGGTTTTGCGAATGGTCGCGTAGCGCTGGGATCTTTGAGTTCGGGTTCACTTCAACAAAGCCGCTGGAAAACTGGTCACCCTCGCCAATACGGATGATCCAGGCATCATATTCCGCGCCGGTCACGCCCTGCGCCAGCAGCTCTTCCAGCATAATCGTCACTTTCTGACCGTTTGGTGTACCCAGTGAGTAGAGTTGCAGCGGATGCTTGCCGACCGGTAGCGTTTTCTCGTGCGTAGGGCCGGAAACCGGACGGTTGATGTTGGCGAATGCACCGCCGTTGGATTTATCCCACGTCCAGACTTTCGCGGGCTGATAAGTATTGTCTGACATAGTGACCTGCCTTCTGAGTGGTTGTGTTGAAGCAGTGTAGCAGTTAGGGAAAACTCAATTTAACAGATTGGGACTTTATGTCGCGTTGTGCTGAAAGGGGAAGATAAATCTAACCCGTTCATTGTACGCAGACCGTACTCCATGAAGAGGAAATCAATGTTGGACGGAAATTGCTACCGTACTACCCTCAATAATTGGCGGTGAAAAAGCAGTAACAATGAAAAATGGTGTTCCAGGAGTAAGCGGTTATCAGGGCCCGGCGGGTGGGTGGGGCGCGGTAAAAGCTGTCACTGCTTCGGTGTTTTCGCAAAAGGCCGTCGCGCGCGACATTATCGCGATGTTCAAAATGAACCAGGTTAAAGGGTTTGATTGCCCGGGGTGTGCGTGGCCCGATCCGAGCCATCGTGCGCCGATGGAACTGTGCGAAAACGGCGTAAAGGCAGTGTCCTGGGAAACCACCAGTAAGAAAGCCTCACCTGCATTTTTTAGCCGCCACCCGGTATCGACGCTCTGGCAGTACAGCGATTATGCGCTGGAAAATATTGGCCGTTTGACGCACCCGATGAAATACGATCCCGTGACGGATACCTGGCAGGCCGTGGCGTGGGACAAGGCGTTTCAGGAAATCGGCGAGCGGCTGCGCAGCTATGACTCTGCACAGCAGGTTGAGTTTTATACCTCCGGCAGGACCTCAAATGAAGCGGCGTTCCTGTATCAGCTGTTTGCCCGCGAATACGGCAGCAGCAACTTTCCCGATTGTTCAAACATGTGTCATGGCCCAACCAGCGCAGGGCTGACGCAGGCCATTGGCCTTGGGAAAGGGACTGTGCAGCTTGACGATTTCGACCAGTGCGATCTGGTGATTTGCATTGGACATAATCCTGGCACTAACCATCCACGCATGCTGACTACGTTACGCGACGTCGCCAAACGCGGGGCTAAAATTATCTCCATTAACCCGCTGACCGAGCGGGGGCTTGAGCGCTTCAGCTTCCCGCAAAGTCCGAAAGAGATGTTCACCGGTCAGGCAACAGAGCTCAGCAGTGATTACTACCAGGTCAAAATGGGCGGTGACGCCTCGCTGCTCAAAGGCATCATGAAGGCGTTGATCGAAATGGATGAAGCGCGGATCCTGCTGGGTCAGCAGCCTACGCTCGATCATGCGTTTATCGACGAACATACCGCGGGTTATTCGGCGTTGTATGACGATTTACGTCAGTGTTGCTGGGCTGAACTGGAGCAGGACTCTGGTCTGACGCGCAGCCAGATGGAAGACCTGGCGCACAGCTATAACAAATCTCGCGCGACGATCATTTGTTATGGATTGGGTATTACCCAGCATAAAAACGGCACCGAAAACGTCCAGCAACTGGTAAACCTGCTGTTGCTGAAGGGCAATATGGGTAAACCGGGGGCGGGGATCTGCCCACTGCGCGGGCATTCCAACGTGCAGGGCGACCGTTCCGTAGGGATTAACGAGGCGGCATCTGAAGACTTCCTGCAGCGCCTGGAAGCGCATTTTTCTATCAACGTTTCGCGTCAGCATGGTCGCTCCAGCGTGGAAAGTATTCGGGCGATAGAGCGCGGTGAGGCGAAGGCATTGATTTGCATGGGCGGGAATCTGGCGGTGGCGATGCCGCAGCCGCAGCGTACCTTCGAGGCGATGAAAAAGCTGGATATGCAGGTTCACATTGCGACCAAGCTCAATCGTTCGCATTTGCTGCTGGCAAAACACAACTATCTGCTACCCGCGCTGGGCAGAACGGAACGCGATATGCAGGCAACGGGTATTCAGTCAGTAACCGTCGAGGATTCTATGTCGATGGTCCACGCTTCCTGTGGTGGGCTGAAACCGGCCTCTCAATGGCTAAAATCGGAACCGGCGATTGTCGCGGGGCTGGCTCGCGCCACGCTTCCCCACTCGCCGGTAAACTGGGAAGCGCTGACCGGGAACTATGCGTTGATCCGCGACGCCATCGAGGCCGTTATTCCGGCGTTTCGCGATTACAACGCGCGTATTGTCGAGCCTGGCGGATTTCGTATGGATACGCCGGCTTCGCGGCGTGAATGGCATACCGCGAACGGTAAAGCCAATTTTGTCGTCAGCCGCCAGCGTGCAGTCGAGCGGGAAAAACAGCCTGCTGAGGCGCTGGTGCTGGCCACACTGCGTAGCCACGATCAGTACAACACTACTATTTATGGTATGAACGATCGCTATCGTGGCATTACCGGTCGTCGGGATGTGGTGTTTTTAAGCGCCGTGGAAGCAACGGCCCGCGGGCTGGTTCAGGGCAATGTCGTCAACGTTCAGGCGCTGGACGACCACGGCAAACCTTGCGTGGATCGTATGATGCGCGGGTTAACGGTCGTTATTTACGACATGGCGGCGGGGTCGATCGGCGCGTATCTGCCGGAAGCGAATGTGCTGCTGTCGCTCGATGCGGTCGATACGGAAAGTCTGACCCCGGCGTATAAAAGCGTGCCGGTTATCCTCAGTAAAGCGTAGCTCCTGCTACGAATTTTTCGCCTCTGAGCGCCAGCCGCTGCGTTGAGGTGTATGATAAGTCGACCTCTGTCCGGTTAGTGTCGCAGAGCAGGCAATCAGAGCGAAAAATTCACGCCAACCTGCTCAGGCTGTATTGTTTTGAGGTAAGGTGCATGAGCAAAGGAACGACCAGTCAGGATGCCCCATTCGGGACATTATTGGGCTACGCCCCCGGCGGCGTAGCAATCTACTCTTCAGATTACAGCTCCCTGGACCCACGGGACTACGACGATGATGCTGCGTTTCGCAGCTATATCGACGACGAATACATGGGCCATAAATGGCAGTGCGTCGAGTTCGCGCGCCGTTTTCTCTTTCTCAACTATGGCGTAGTCTTCACCGATGTGGGTATGGCCTGGGAGATCTTTTCCCTGCGCTTCCTGCGCGAAGTGGTGAATGACAATATCCTGCCGTTACAGGCATTTCCCAACGGCTCACCCCGCGCGCCGGTAGCTGGCGCTCTACTTATCTGGCAAAAAGGCGGTGAGTTCAACGAAACGGGCCATGTGGCGGTCGTCACCCAGTTGCTGGAAAATAAAATCCGTATTGCTGAACAGAATGTGATCCACACGCCGCTGCCGCCCGGACAGCAGTGGACCCGCGAGCTGGAGATGGTAGTTGAAAATGGCCACTACACCCTGCGTGATACCTTTGATGACACCACGATCCTCGGCTGGATGATCCAAACTGACGATACCCGCTACAGTCTGCCGCAGCCGGAGATCGACAATGACGCCCTGAAGATTGGCGGCGCGAGACTGGAAGATAGCGGACAGTTTGATGGTAAGTGGCTGAACGAGCAGGATCCGTTGCAAAAAGCCTACGTATTGGCAAATGGTCATGTGATCAATCGGGATCCGCATCAGTACTTCACCATTACTGAAAGCGCGGAGCAGGAGCTAATTAAAGCGACCAACGAACTGCATCTGATGTATCTGCACGCCACCGACAAAGTGCTGAAAGACGATAACCTGCTGGCGCTGTTCGATATTCCAAAAATTCTCTGGCCGCGTCTGCGCCTGTCCTGGCAGCGTCGTCGGCACCATATGATCACCGGTCGTATGGATTTTTGTATGGATGAGCGCGGGCTGAAGGTGTACGAGTACAACGCCGATTCCGCATCGTGCCATACTGAAGCAGGCCTGATCCTTGAACGCTGGGCTGAGCAAGGCTACCGTGGGCAGGGGCACAATCCGGCAGAAGGGCTGATCAATGAACTGGCCGGCGCCTGGAAGCACAGTCGCGCGCGTCCTTTCGTTCACATCATGCAGGATAAGGACATTGAAGAGAACTACCACGCGCAGTTTATGCAGCAGGCGCTGCGCCAGGCGGGTTTCGAGAGCAAAATCCTGCGTGGTCTGGATGAACTGCGTTGGGATGATGCTGGTCAGTTGATTGACGGCGAAGGTCGTTTGGTGAACTGCGTCTGGAAAACCTGGGCGTGGGAAACCGCGATTGAGCAAGTGCGAGAGGTCAGTGAAACGGAGTACGCCGCCGTGCCAATTCGTACCGGACATACTCACCAGGAAGTACGACTGATTGATGTTCTGCTGCGCCCGGAAGTGCTGGTCTTCGAGCCGTTGTGGACGGTTATTCCCGGCAACAAGGCAATATTACCGATCCTATGGCAACTATTCCCTCATCATCGCTATCTGCTTGATACTGATTTCACTGTTAATGAAGAGCTGGCGCAAACCGGTTATGCGGTGAAACCCATTGCAGGACGTTGTGGTAGCAACATCGATCTGGTGAGTCATCAGGAAGAGTTGCTGGATAAAACCAGCGGTAAGTTTGCCGAGCAGAAAAACATTTATCAGCAACTTTGGTGTTTGCCAAAAGTTGCCGGTAAATATATTCAGGTCTGTACCTTCACCGTAGGTGGTAACTACGGCGGCACCTGCCTGCGCGGTGACGAGTCGCTGGTGATTAAAAAAGAGAGCGATATCGAGCCGTTGATTGTGGTGAAAGGGGCGTAACCTTTCCGATCTGTTTCCAATTGCGCTAAAAAGCTGGGGCATGCCTCCGGCTTTTTTATTTATTGTTATATAGGCTGTGATTATATTAAGCATGGCTGTGGTGGATATATTAAATCATTCATATATTCATCGTATGAAGCAGTTATGTTTATTTTTTCATTAATTCAGTGAATGGCTTTTGTTTTAATTATTTTTATTTGTTTGTATTAGATGCAATTCTTTTGGTTGTCTTTTTTAAATAAATAATATTAATGTGTTATTTGAAAGAATAGTGACTTTGATCACTTTTTGGCGCCCACAAAATATCGGATTACCTTAGCATACTAATTATAATCATTAATTCTTATTGATAGTCACTGGTCGTCATATGCAGGAAACGCCCTCACCGGCGTCAGGCCGTGAGTGACTGGAAAGGGAAAATGTTCCATTGGGAAAAGTTATATACCGGTAGGACTCACCGGTTTGAGAGGGACGTATGGGTGACAGTTTTCAGAATGAAGTGCCGACGGCACGCGTTAACATTAAGTTGGATCTACACACCGGAGGCGTTCAGAAGAAGGTTGAACTGCCGTTAAAACTTTTGACCGTGGGTGATTTCAGTAATGGTAGAGAACAGCGACCATTATCTGAACGTGAAAAAATTGATATTAATAAAAATAATTTCAATGACGTGTTAGCAAAGTTCTCTCCAACCGTGAACCTGACTGTGGAAAATACGTTAGCGGGTGACGGTAGAAATGAAGAGATTAATCTTAATTTTAAGAATATCCGTGATTTTGAACCGGAGCAGGTAGCGCGCAATATCCCACAACTCCGTGTGCTGCTGGCAATGCGTAATTTACTGCGCGATCTGAAATCTAACTTACTTGATAACGCAGCATTTCGCCGTGAGCTGGAAATCGTCCTTAAAGATCCTGCCCTGAGTCAGGAGTTGCGTGATGAGTTGGCAACAATGATGCCAGAAGAGATTTAACGCTATACAGGGTTTCCTCCGCTTAAGCGGCTGGAATAGTAAAGGATCATTAAAGGAATATGTTGATGTCTGTTCAGGAACATACCTCTTCAGCTGCGGCCACCACCACGACGGGTGAGCGCAGTGTTTATCAGTCCCTCTTTGACAAAATTAATCTTGCTCCGGTTTCTTCATTGAAAAATGTCGATGCGTGGCAGAGTGATGAAGCGCTTTCTGATGCGGCTCCGACCGAACGGGTGACCGCCGCCATTCAGGTTTTAGTCTCATGTCTGGCAGATGCGGCTCAGCCACTGGAACGTCTGGATAAAACGCTACTTGATGACCAAATAGCGCGTCTGGACAAGCAGATTAGCGATCAGGTCAATGAAGTTATGCACCATGCCGAATTCCAAAAGCAGGAATCACTCTGGCGCGGTTTGCACTCGATGATTATGGGTATCGATTTTCTCCGTAATGTTCGCGTCGAAATGATGGATATCAGTAAAGACGCATTGCGTGATGACTTTGACGATGCACCGGAACTCATCCAGAGTGGGTTGTATCGTCATGTTTATATTGAAGAATACGATCAGCCTGGCGGTGAGCCTATCGCGGCAATGATCTCCGCGTATGAATTCGACAACAGCCCGCAAGATATTGCGCTGCTGCGTAATATTTCAGGGGTCTCAGCGGCTTGTCATATGCCGTTCATTGGCGCAGTCGGACCGAAATTCTTCCTGAAAGACAATATGGAAGACGTCGCCGCGATTAAAGATATCAACGACTATTTTGAACGTGCTGAATACATCAAGTGGAAAGCATTTCGTGATAGTGATGACTCCCGCTATATCGGGCTGACAATGCCGCGAGTACTTGGCCGCCTGCCGTATGGCCCCGATACGGTGCCGGTACGTAGTTTTAACTATGTTGAAGAGGTTAAAGGCCCCGATCACGAAAAATACCTGTGGACCAGCGCATCTTTCTCTTTTGCTGTGAACATGGTGAAAAGTTTTATCAAGAATGGCTGGTGCGTTCAGATCCGTGGCCCGCAGGCGGGTGGCGCGGTGAAAGATTTACCGATCCATTTGTACGATTTGGGTACTGGTAATCAGGTTAAGATTCCGTCTGAAGTGATGATCCCTGAAACCCGTGAATTTGAGTTTGCTAATCTTGGCTTTATTCCTCTTTCTTATTATAAGAATCGAGATTACGCCTGTTTCTTTTCTGCTAACTCGGCGCAAAAACCGGCTCAGTTTGATACCCCAGAAGCGACGGCGAACAGTCGAATTAACTCACGCCTGCCGTATATCTTCCTGCTTTCCCGCATTGCGCATTACCTGAAAATCCTGCAGCGCGAGAATATCGGTACGACAAAAGATCGCCGCCTGCTTGAGCTTGAACTCAACAACTGGTTGCGCAGTCTGGTAACCGAAATGACCGATCCTGGTGATGATTTGCAGGCTTCGCATCCGCTGCGTGATGGGCGGGTTGTCGTTGAGGATATTGAGGATAACCCAGGATTCTTCCGTGTGCGCTTGTATGCCATTCCTCACTTTCAGGTTGAGGGGATGGACGTCAGCCTGTCGTTGGTTTCACAGATGCCGAAGTCGAAATCTTAACGATATAGAGCACAGGAGGTGCGATGAAGATTTATCGTCCATTATGGAGCGAAGGGGCCTTTCTGGCCCCCCAACAGTTTCAGCAACAAACTCGCTGGGATGCGTATGTGGCTGATGTTGTTGCTCACATGTCACTTTCATCACCGTGGGGCGTCATCAGCGCGGAGTTTGATGAAAGTGCACTGGCTGTCTTTCGCTTGAATCCGGTTAATCTGGTCGTGCGTTTCCCTGACGGTACGTTAGTAGACACGAGTGTTTCAGACAACTTGCCTCCGGCGTGTGATTTATCTCATCTCACTGGCTACAACAGCGCTGATGTCGTGCTGGCATTGCCGCTGCTTTCTGCAAACGGCGGCAATTTGTCATTAGGCGGCGGTGTCAGCCGCCCATGCCGTTGGCAACAGGAGTGGTTACCCGTCCAGGACTTATCCGGCCAGGAACGGACTGACATGGCGGTATTACGGCATGCTATTACGCTGCGGTATGCCCATGATGATAACAGTGCATATCTGACCTGTCCGGTAGCTTGTCTTATACGTAATACCCAGGGGCAATGGGAGTTAGGGAGAGATTTTTTACCGCCCTCACTTTCACTCACGGCAAGCCCCTCATTAATCAATTCGCTCAGTGATTTGGTGCATCGTATCCAGGCCCGCTGTCGCCGCCTGATGGCGTTGCGCCGCGAAAGTAACGAACGAATGGCAGATTTTGCCGTAGCAGATGTGTCGCTTTTTTGGTTGCTAAATGCACTCAATAGCGCGTCTCCCGTGCTGAGTGAAATGCTGGAAAATCCCGGACGGCATCCTGAACTACTGTGGCGAGAACTGGCGCGACTGGCAGGTAGTCTCCTGACGTTTTCACTGGATCATGATGTCAATGCTGTACCGCCTTATCAGCATACCCATCCAGAGCGCGTCTTCCCGCCATTGTTTGCTCTGCTGGTGGAACTGCTGGAAGCTAGCCTGCCTTCTCGTGTTGTCTCTGTTGAACTGATACAGGAACGACAGTTCTGGTATGGCGTACTGGCCGATGCCCGATTGCGTGAAGGCGCCGATTTTTACCTTTCCGTTCGTTCGGATCTTCCTGCGCATTTACTCCTGACGCAGTTTCCGCAGCTCTGCAAAGCAGGGAGTCGAGCCGATGTGTCTGATGTCGTCAATGTGGCACTCAGCGGCGTGCCTTTAAAACCGTTGACTCATGTACCTGCGGCTATCCCGTTACGCCTGGAAAACCAATATTTTGCGCTGGAGATTGCTCATCCAGCAGCTCAGGCAATGCTGGAGGCGGGTAATTGCGCCTTCTACGTCCCAGGTACGCTGGGAGACATTCAACTAGAGCTGTTCGCGGTATTAAGGGATTAAAAGACATGAATAAGGATATCGATCAGGTTTTCTGGCCGGCCTGGCTTGCCGTAAGCCAACTACGTGGTGGCGCCGACGTAGACGATGGGGCCGCACTCTATCGGCGCGCCTGCCAGTGGGTTGATTCTGCGCGTGAAGCCTTGTGTGAAATGGGATACAGCGATCATAGCGTTGAACACATGCTGTATACGCAATGTGCATTACTGGATGAAAGCGTATTGAACCGTAATCGGCAGGACAGCGGTTACATCACCTGGCTGGCCACACCATTGCAAGCCCGCTATTTCAATACCACCAACGCCGGAGAAGAGCTTTGGGAACGTATCCGTACGGTACTTCGGGAGCCCGTTCCCGATATCGCGGTATTAACCTGTTTTTATCGTGCGGTCACGCTCGGTTTTGTTGGTCGTTATCGTGAGCAGGGAGATGAACGTCGTGAGGACGTGCTTGAAGCGCTGGCGGCTCAGGCTCTGCCTTTTAAATTAAAGCACGATGCTCCCGTGGTTATTCGGGCCTCAGGTTTTTCTGGTGGGCAGCGTCGCTGGTGGTCGGCCTGGATTTTGGGGGCGGTGACGTTAGGTGCCATGTGGCTGGTATTTTCTCACGTCCTGCAGGAGCAGGTTACTCTGCTTATAGGACAAGGTTAAGACATGATCCAGTTACGAGGGATCGTGAACTACCTGCTGGCAACCGTGTTGGCATTGTTGTTGATCTGGGGATTTAGCCCGGTAAGTACCGGTGTGCGAGGCGGCCTTAGCGTTCTGATTTTGGTGTTGGCAATTCCAGGGATCGTTTATGGCCGGCGTCGCTATAGCCAACTTGCGTCCGATCATTCGGGTATTGACGTGCCTCTACCTCCTGAAAGTTTCCACGGGCCGGTGGTACTGGTGTGTGGTGATAGTGAGCGATTGTTTGTCGCACGGGGGGCTTCTTGTGAAAGCTCACAGGGCTGGTATCTATGCGTCCAGACACCGGAACATTTTGCAGTTCTGGTTCGCCAAATAGCGGTACAACGTCCGGGTCTTCTGATGCGGGTTTCCGTTATGTTGGCGTTGACCCCGGAACAGCATAACGATGAAGACGCGCTTAAGCACATGCTGCTCAGTTGGCGGCGTGTGGTAATGCAGAGTCGGCGTTGGCTATCAGGAATACCACCGTTATGGTTGTGCTGTTGGTTGAATTATCCTGAGTGTAAAGAGACTGCGCGCTGGTTTATTCGAACGCCTCAGGATGCGGAAGTGCAGTCTGCCACGGGCTTAGACGATTTTGCCCCATTCTCTTCGGAAGAGCGTCCGGCTCGCCATTTTCACCTTACCCATGCCATATGGCTGGATAACGTATTGAATTGGCTAGAAAGCGTGCAAGGTGATGCCGGGCGTAATGTGCCGTCTCTTTTTTCGGCTTTGCGCGTGGTGTGCTTCACCTCTTTAAGCGGCAGAGAAAATAATCTGTGGCAGCAGCATATTGCCAGTCAGACAACGCTATCTCCTGCGGTGTCTTCTGAATCCGTTTTACTGCCATTTCCGGATCTGGCTTTGTCTTTTTTATCTCGTCGCCGGGCATTAACGGCATTTCAACGCACAGTAGGCGTGAGTGGCTTGCTGTGTGGTGTTTTTGTTGGTCTGGCGATGCTGTTCAGCTTTATCAATAACCAGCATCTGATCAGAATCACAAACGATCATCTGACTTTATATAGCCGTCTGACCGGCAATCCCGTCGAACCTAAAATTCAGGCTCAGGACCAACTGCGGCGTGATGTCGAGCGACTTGATCGTTGGTACCAGCGTGGTGAACCGCTTTCTCTTTCAATGGGCCTATACCAGGGTATGAGACTGATTCCTCCGCTTCGGGCGGCTATCAGTAATTGGGTGCCTCCTGCGAAACCGAAGATGGTGGCACCGCAAACCGTCCGTCTCGACAGTATGTCGCTGTTTGATACCGGCAAATGGGCCTTAAAAGCGGACTCAACAAAAATTCTCATCGCCGCACTGGTCAATATCAAAGCCAAACCGGGCTGGCTGATTGTTGTCGTCGGACATACCGATGATGTGGGCGATGAGAAATCAAATCAGCAACTTTCCCTCAAACGCGCGGAGTCCGTTCGTGACTGGATGCGTGACACTGGCGACGTACATGAGAGCTGCTTTGCCGTTCAGGGCTACGGTGAATCGCGCCCCAATAAATCGAACCATACGCCGGAAGGTCGGGCAGCCAACCGTCGTGTAGAAATCAGCCTGGTGCCGCAGGCTGATGCCTGTCGGATGCCGGGTATGAAGGAACCGTCACCGGAAGGCGGTGACGCATTAGCGAAGTAAAAAATGGAGAAAGAATTATGGCTATTCCAGTCTACTTATGGCTGAAGGACGACGGCGGCGCGGACATCAAAGGTTCTGTTGACGTGAAAGACCGTGAGGGGAGTATCGAAGTGGTGGCTCAGGAACATAACCTGTACATCCCTACCGATAATAACACCGGTAAGCTGACCGGGACGCGTATTCATACGCCGTTCATGTTCACCAAGGAGATCGATGCCTCCAGCCCGTATCTGTACAAGGCTGTTACCACGGGTCAAACCCTGCGCCAGGCGGAATTTAAATGGTATCGCATTAATGATGCGGGCCAGGAAGTGGAGTACTTCAACACCACTCTGCATAACGTCAAAGTCGTGAAAGTTAATCCAGTGATGCACGACACCAAAGACCCTGCCAAGGAGAAGCACAACCACCTGGAGCAGCTTGAATTGCGCTACGAGAAAATCGTCTGGACGTACAAGGATGGCAATATCATCCATTCAGACGCCTGGAACGAGCGTACCACCGCGTAATACCCAAACGGATGAGGATTTCCTCATCCGTTTTTTTTTGCTCTCTGCTGAGCGCTTGGAAAGCACGTTCAGCAGAGAGTGACAACGTCAATATTACCTTATGGGCATTGGATTACGGCCAGGGGCGGTAGCGTGTCTGGATACAGGGAGTCAGGAAGCAAATGGAACATCAGTCAGCAGTGTTATTACGGCGCCTCAACCCTTACTGCGCGCAGGCTCTTGAAGCTGCGGCATCGTTATGTCAAACGCGAGCGCATGCAGAAATTACACCTGAGCATTGGTTACTGAAGTTACTGGAGCAAGGGGAGGGCGATATTACGGTAATCGCTCGGCGCTATGAATGGGATATTGATAATCTCTGGCAGTCGTTGCTGGCACATCTTGATGTCCAGTCTCGTTCCGTTAAAAGCCGTCCGCAGCTGTCAGAACCGCTTATTTCTTTAATGCAACAGGCCTGGCTATGTGCCGCGACGGATGAAAATTCGCAAATACGCGGCGTACATCTGCTGATGGCGCTGGTGGGAAAGCCTTCGCTACTGAAGTGTGATGGTTTGTGGCCGCTTCTGAGCGCCGGGCATACCCAACTGGAACGGCTCCTGCCGTTACTAAATGCCCAGTCGGATGAGCGTCCGGAAAGACAGCAAGAAGCCGCTCTGGCGCAGGTTTCCCCAGATGACGAAGTGCGTCCTGGCCTGGCTCAGTCGACGTTGTCGCCAGCATTACAAGGTGTACTGGATAAATTTACCCTGGATGTGACCGCGAAAGCGCGTGCCGGCGATATCGACCCGGTATTTGGTCGCGATAATGAAATTCGCCAGATGGTGGATGTATTGTCACGTCGGCGGAAAAATAATCCGATTCTGGTCGGTGAGCCAGGAGTGGGTAAGACCGCGCTGGTAGAAGGTCTGGCGCTTCGCATTACTGAAGGTAACGTACCGGATAGCCTGAAATCGGTGACGCTGCGCACCCTGGATCTTGGCCTGCTTCAGGCGGGAGCGGGAGTGAAGGGCGAGTTTGAACAGCGGTTGAAAAACATTATTGATGCCGTGCAGCAGTCCCCAATGCCAGTTTTGCTGTTTATCGATGAAGCTCACACCATCATTGGTGCCGGTAATCAGGCGGGGGGCGCGGATGCGGCTAATCTGCTCAAACCGGCCCTGGCCAGAGGGGAGCTGCGAACCATCGCGGCGACCACCTGGAGCGAATATAAACAATATTTTGAGCGTGATGCTGCGCTGGAACGGCGCTTTCAAATGGTAAAAGTGGATGAACCGGATGATGAAACGGCTTGTCTGATGCTGCGTGGTTTGAAATCGCGCTATGCAGAACACCACGGCGTGCATATCACCGATGAAGCGGTCAAAACCGCCGTTACGCTCTCTCGCCGTTATCTTACGGGAAGACAATTGCCGGACAAAGCCGTTGATCTGTTAGATACCGCAGGTGCCAGGGTACGGATGAGCCTTGATACTGTTCCTGAGCCCCTCACGCGTTTGAAG
Organism: Citrobacter sp. C348; assembly: GCF_047467975.1. NCBI lineage: Bacteria > Pseudomonadati > Pseudomonadota > Gammaproteobacteria > Enterobacterales > Enterobacteriaceae > Citrobacter > Citrobacter sp. C348. The sequence continues at coordinate 98,915 of NZ_JASJUJ010000011.1, forward strand.
TCAGAGATCACTGCGCTTGAAATGGAAAAACAGGGACTACTTGAAGATATCGCCGTAGGCACTGGTCAACATGCTGAACGACTGGCGGCAATTGAACAGCAGGAAAACCGTCTGCTGGTCGAACTTGATGAACGCGAAACCCAGTATGGTCAGGAAATGGCCCTCACTGAGCAGCTTATTGACTGCCGTCGTGATATTTCTCGCCAGGCAGAAACGACTGAATTGCAGCACAAGCTTAATGCACTTCAGCAGGATACTCCTTTGCTGTTCCCGGATGTGGATGCGCGTACCGTTGCCACGGTGATTGCCGACTGGACAGGCGTTCCTCTCTCCTCATTAATGAAGGACTCTCAGGCCGACTTGCTGACGCTCGAAACCCAAATGGGTAAACGCGTTGTTGGTCAGGAGTATGCGCTGAACGCTATTGCGCAACGTTTGCGGGCATCAAAAACGGGTCTTACGCCGGAAAACGGCCCGCAGGGTGTGTTTCTGCTTACCGGGCCAAGCGGAACCGGCAAAACAGAGACGGCACTGGCGCTGGCCGACATCCTCTTTGGCGGTGAAAAATCGCTGATTACCATTAATCTGTCTGAATATCAGGAACCGCATACCGTGAGCCAGCTCAAAGGCTCACCTCCGGGATACGTAGGGTATGGTCAGGGCGGAGTTCTGACGGAAGCTGTGCGAAAGCGCCCCTATAGCGTGGTGCTGCTGGATGAAGTAGAAAAAGCACATCGCGACGTCATGAACCTGTTCTATCAGGTGTTCGATCGTGGCTTTATGCGCGATGGCGAAGGGCGTGAAATTGATTTTCGTAACACCGTTATTTTGATGACCTCCAATTTGGGCGGCGACTCTATTATGCAAATGCTGAATGAACAGCCGGAAGCAACAGAGTCTGAGTTGCACGAACAGCTGCGTCCACTTTTGCGCGATCATTTCCAGCCAGCCTTGTTGGCGCGCTTCCAGACCATTATCTACCATCCGCTCAGTGAGCCGGCGTTACGTACGATTGTACAGATGAAACTGGATCAGGTTAGCCAGCGATTACTGCGTCACTACGGTATCACCACAACGATATCCGAGAACCTTTTTGATGCCCTGACCGCCGCTTGCCTGCTGCCGGATACGGGGGCGAGGAACATTGACAGTCTGCTGAATCAACAAATATTGCCTGTGCTCAGCCAGCAGTTGTTAACGTATCTTGCCCGGCAGCAAAAACCACAGCAGCTTACCTTGGGCTGGAGTGATGAAGGGGGCATTGAGCTCATATTAGATCCCGAATGAGAAAATAAAGTCCAGTGATAAGCATATCGCTGGGCTTTATTTTGTGCTGTGTCGTACCTTTTTCTAAAGGACTAAATATGGATAGTGCAAAAGATATAGCAAAAGATATGCTCGATGCGATTAATGTTGATCATTCTGGTTTTTTAGGTGCTCTGGCAAAAGGATTTATATCATTCCCAGTGAGCATGGGGTATCTGGCCTATGATTTTCTGGATACAGAACATCGTTGGAATAATCAGAATGATACATACAGATTTGCGTTACTTATTAAGAGAGTAACATTCAATAAGGAGTTGATAGGTAAAGTTATTGGGGTTTTTATTGATGATTTTGCTTCCAGAGTAAATCTTGTTTTAATGGCGGAGAGGGTTTCCGGGAATATTGCAGGGAAAGTGTTATTTTCTAAATTAACTGGCATTAATCTTGGTATTCTGATCTCAGAAAGATTGGTCGCTGCGTTTTTTTCAGGTGCTGCTATAGGTACAATTCTTGCAGTGGGGGCGGAGGTATCCAGAGCAATCTATACATCCCGCTATCTTGCCGAAAGAAATCCGTCTCACTATCAAAAGCTAAGAGATCGGGGGGATTTGGATCTTCTTTATTTCCTTGTTGAGGATATTGTGAAACCCTTTGAGAAAGCGATTGATATTAGTAATGCAAATATAGATTGTTTTAATGAGGTTTGCCAATGTTTTCTGGATGGTCTGGGAAGTTTAGAAATATAACTATATATTTAATGTATTTTTGTATATTCGCAGTAGGTGATATTTTATGCACTATGGGTATCGGTTTTTCTATTTGGTTCTTTTTTATTTCTGAAGATAATTATCGATATTTCTGGGGTGCGGTAAGCATTTCATTGATTTTTTTAGGGTATGTTTTGATGCGGCTTTTCTGGCCTCACGTGCGTAGTCATTGGGATGATTATCTATAACGATTTAATTTAACACGAAGGGCGTTGCTTGTCAGTTATCGATATGCGTTTGATAAATGATGTTCTGATTATTTATCGGGGTATGGCGAGCAGTAATTTTCTGATGAATTATAAAGCGCATTTTTTCAACTGATTTTGACGTCGGGCTATTAAACGGAGTTAACCCTATGAATTTGGAACCAGCAACACCAGAAGCCTCGCTTAATCGCTATAGTCTGACTATTTCCTCATGTCCGTATAAATTAGACGTGGAGCGTTTTGAGGGGCTGGAGCAGGTAAGCGTCCGCTACCATTATTCGATTTATTTCACCTGCACCAGCCCTAAACTGACCGCCGATATGTTCCTGAACCAGCCGGTGTTACTGACGATGAAAGGCGGGGAATTACTCAGTGCCCGGCCGGTGAAGTTTGTGCACGGCGTGGTCACCCACTTCCGGCGTCTGGCGGGGTCGCGGGACCAGGTCAGCCACGAAATCATCGTGGAGCCTTATCTCTCCCTGCTGGATAAACAGTTCCGCACGCACCGTTTCTTCGTGAATAAATCGGTCCCGGAGGTGGTGGGCGAAATCCTGCAGGAGCACGCGCTGCGCGGCTGGGAGTATGAGTTCACGCTGACGCAGAGTTATCCGAAGCGTGAACAGATAAATCAGTATCAGGAGAGTGACCTGGCGTTTATCGAGCGTCTGCTGGCGGAAGTGGGGATATTTTACTTCTTCACACTGCAGCCGGATACGCGCACGGAAGTGGTGCATTTTGCGGACAGGCAGAGTGCGTATGAGTTTGACAAACGGCTGGCGCTGGACAGTCCGTCAGGGATGAGCGACAGCGGGGCAGACTCCGTCTGGAGTCTGAACATCCGGTATCAGGTGGCACCTGCGGGGGTGACAGCGAAAGATTACAACCACCGTGAAGCGCAGAAAGTGCTGCAGTCGGCAAGGGCGGATATCACCAGTGGCGAGGGTGAAGAGATGCGCTATGGCGAGGTGTATCACTACAAACCGCGTCATCTGGAGGCGGGGGATGCATCCGACCCGGCCCCGGAGACGGCGAACTTCTGGGCGCGGCTGGACCATGAGCGTTTTCTGGCGGAGCAGACGCTGATAACGGGTGTGAGTACGGATGCAGGGCTGCGTCCGGGGCAGGTGCTGACGGTAACGGACAGCAGCGTGCCGTCGACGCTGCCGGGCGTGCTGCAGCAGCCGGTGGTGGTCATCCGCACCGGTTTCAGCGGCAGCAGGAAGGAGGCGCTGAAGGTGACGCTGGCGGGTGTGCCGTACAGTGAGACGCAGTGCTGGCGCCCGGCGCTGAAGCCGAGGCCGAAGGTGAGCGGCACGCTGACGGCGCGGGTCAGCAGCCCGAAGAGCGGGGATATGTATGCTCACCAGACGGCGGAAGGGTTGTACCGGGTGAAGTTCGACGCAGACCAGGACAGCAAACAGCAGGGCTATGAGAGCATGCTGCTGCGCCTTGCCAAACCCTACGGCGGCGACACCTACGGTATTCACTTCCCGCTGATACAGGGTACGGAGGTGGCGGTGGCGTTCCACGAGGGAGACCCGGACCGACCGTATATCGCCCACGCGCTGCATGACTCGCGGCACCCGGACCACGTGACGGACGCAAACAACACGCGCAACGTCATCCGCACGCCGGCGAACAACAAGCTGCGTATGGAGGATAAACGGGGCGAGGAGCACATCAAGCTCAGCACCGAGTACGGCGGGAAGACGCAACTGAACCTTGGGCATAACGTGGATGCACAGCGTGCGTTGCGGGGAGAAGGGGCCGAGCTGCGCACAGACGACTGGGTGGCGGTACGCGGCGGAAAAGGGGTCTTAATTAGTGCGTATAACCAGCCGCAGGCCCAGGGAGAGATGTTGGACATGCGTGCTGCAATTGCTGAGCTGCAAAATGCACTCGAACTGGTTACAGCGTTAGCGAGTAGTGCCAAAGTATCCGGTTCACTTGATGCCGATATCGCTTCACAGCAGGAACTGACGAAAACACTGGCGCAATTAAAAGGAGCGGGTTTGTTACTGAATGCCCCTGCTGGTATAGGTGTGGCCACACCCAAAAATATACAGCTCACCACGGGCCATTCTTTAACTGTCACAACGGGAGAAAATGCAGATCTGACGTTGTTTAAACGTCTGACCGTTGCCGCCGGAGACGCAATCAGTCTGTTTGCCCAAAAAATGGGTATGAAAATTTTTGCCGCCAGAGGAATGATCGATATTCAGGCACAAACTGATGCCATGCGATTGCAGTCAGATAAAACGATGAATATTAATAGCGTTAATGGTGAAGTTGTTTTAAACGCCCAGCAGGGGATTACACTCACCAGTACTGGCGGAGCGTATATAAAAATCAAAGATGGATCCATCGAGCTTGGCGCGCCGGGGAGTCTTAAGCTAAAAAGTCTTGATATCCAGTGGGGCGGAGTAGGCATTCTGGAAAAAGCGCTTAAGCCGATGAGTGTTTCTGACCCGCAATACAAATACCCTATGAATGGTGCTTTTCAGATCGTTGATAAAGGGGATGGGAAGCCTAAACCGTACATTAAATATCGTATTGAAACTGAAAGTGGTGAAACTATTCGTGGTGTGACTGATGAGAATGGATATACCCAATCTCATTATGGCCTTGAACCCCAGACTATGAAGTTATTCCTTGAATAAAACCAGGTTGGTATCATGAGCGAGACATCCACATTACCCGTAGCAGAGAATCAGTTAAGTAAAAAAGAAAATAACACCGTACAGATATCACATGAATCATGTGATATCTATTATTGTACCGAAAATCAGGAGTTACTATTCTTAACGACGGCAGCAGCGAAAAACCTTGATGAGCATGCCAGTGAAATAATGACGGCAGTTGATGAATTTCATCAGGCTAACGAGGGATATTCTAAAGCTGTTGAGGAGTTTGGCGTATTAAATTCAAAAATAGAGGAAAGTGCCGCCCTTACTGACAAAGAGAATAATATTGCTAGTCAAGAAGCTAATTTAACTGGCAAAAGAGATGCTATACAAAAAGTAATTGGTAAGTTTGAATCTGAAGGTGCTGGTTATGATGATGTGGTTGAGCTCATCCCTATCTCTCGAAAAAATGGTGGTGCTGGCACTAAGAAACGCTATGCTTTTGCTAAAAAAGGATATGTTGATAATTTGGGAGCAGGAGTCAGACATAAAGTAAAGTTTAAACAATCGGATGCGGATAGTATCCTAAAAAGAGAAAATGGTAATATAACAGGAATATCAGTTTCTAAATTAAAAAAGCAGATTAAAGATCTGGAGTTCGAAAATAAAGGTGTAAACCTTTTTGATCCAATTGACAAGAAATTAATAGATGAGACGTTAACGGGCTGGGCAGAAAGCTGGAATAACAGTTTGGTTTCGCATAAAGAAATTGGCCAGTTTATCGATTTTTCAGCTGGTGCGCAGTTCATGCGCTGCACGTCTAATTTGGCGGCTTCTGCGGAATGGGATCCATCAACCGGAGAATTGGCTATCAAAGGTGAGTTTAAGGCCACGCTTTCTCTGGCTTCTGGCATTGTTGAAACGACATTTTATCTTCCGGATCGCGTCGGCTGGAGCCTGACATTTCAGCCTGAAAATCGAACTGAACCATTAAAAATGGGAATGCTCAGAGTCTATCTGAAAACCTCACTTATTGGCTTTGTGGGCGCCTCTGCCCAGGCTGAAGCGCAATTGCAGATTACCACCTATGGCGGTAAGCAAATGATTATGGGTAACAGCGCCGGGCGTCTACCGAGATTTAGTGAACGGCATGTGAACGGTGCAACCTTCCATAAGGCCAGAGAGGAAAACGAAGATGGTGCCAAAGTTAGCGCAGAAGCTTTTGGCGGCGCGCGCGCAGAACTAAAGCTTGCAGGTGGAGTACAGTGGTTGCAGCCGCCGGAACTAACCGTACGCCAGGGCAAGACCGGAGACGATGCCAAAGAAGCTAACGAGTTCGCCGATTTTTGTACCTTTACTGAAAGCCTGGTCGGAATGGCCGGCGCCGGAATTGGTGGTACTTTTCAGTGTGATTTTGTTAACGGTAAGTTTTGCTTCAAAATCGCGGCCAGCCTCTGTGTCGGACTCGGGGCAAAAGGCAGTTTTGAAGCTGAAGTGGATTTCGACAAATTTTATGAATTTTCAAAATGGCTCATTTATCAGTTGTATGGATTAGACTACGCCTTTTTCGAAATAATGGCACAGAAAGCTTTTGAGGCATTTACCCAGGTTAGTGTTTTATTACTTTCAGATATGGAGGAGTCAATAGCTAAAGGGCTAAGGAGTTCACAAGAAACGCTAATCACAATTGGTAAAGAATTTAATAGCCTGGTGAATAGTATTGAATCCGCCTTTGATGAATCGGAAAGACGAAATCAGTTGGCAACAAAAATCATTAATAATCCTGATTTAATTCTGATGCGTACCCCTGAGGCCAAAGGAATATTACTCTACCTGCTTACCCGCCACGGTACCTCAGACCATTTTGATTTTGATAATCGCGGTGATTATTTTATCGATATTTATCAGGAGCGCAAACAAGCGATTATTGTTGTTTTACAATCCATTCAGACGCAGCGGGAATGGTTCCAGATATTTAGCCGATTTAATACCAGTGGGAGTGGTATGGCAGAGGGGAACTCTGCCTTAAAATATATGGTGGCGCAAAATTCAATGAACGCGGTAAGGCGTTTTCTGCAGGAAGGTTTCGATAAAGACCGTGAAATGGATCTTATCTATAAGAGATTAAGAACGACGCCTGCCTGGGGGTATGCCCTGACGATGAACAATACCACTGCGTATCGCTTAACGACGGCGGATAACCCCTTTTATCCACGTATGGGAACATTTTCACCGCTGTCTGGCGCAAATTCTGAGGAATGGTCATGAAGATAAAGTATCCGTTATTACTCCTGTGCCTGGCAGTCAGCGCGATGGCTGGCTGCGATCAAAACCCCACCTCAGTCACCCCCCGGCACAGTGCGGAAGACCAGGCCCGGCTGCAGACGTTTGTGGCGCAGATAAAGTCAGAGCTGGTATTTGTGGAAGGCGGTGAATACCTGATGGGGGATTTTGGCGAAGAGTATGGTGTAGAAAGGCTGCAGTACGACGGGCGTAAAGACAGCAAGCCTTTGCACCGGGTGGAGTTAAGCAGCTATTCGCTGAGTAAGTTCAAAGCCAGCAACCAGCAGTACCAGTTTTATCTGGCCTGGAATGGCCTGAATGGCCGAGAGGTTAAGGGGCGTTTAAACGGGAGGGACTGGAATGACAGGAAACGGATCCCGGATACGCCAGCCCGCGTGGACTGGCATGAAGCGGAGCGGTACTGCGCGTGGCTCGGGGAGGTGACGGGCCTGCCGTTCTCGCTACCAACGGAGGCGCAATGGGAATACGTGGCGCGTAGCCGGGGTAAATATGTGGTGGCGCCCACCGACGATGGCACGATACGTATAGAAAATCGCAGGGGCATCAATATTGCCACTGAGCTGGATGCTGAAGAGTATGCAAAAAAGGCAGGCCTGACCCTCAAGTGGCTATCCCCGCTTCCCCGGGATTTCCGTCCCCCCAATCCACTGGGGATTTACGACATGGCCGGAAACGGCTGGGAATGGATGAAGGACTGGTATGACCCGGAATACTACAGCCATTCGCCGGTAAAAGACCCGCAGGGTCCGGAGCAGCCGGTATTTAAAGACCGGGACGGGTACTACACGCGGGTGCTGCGCAGCCAGGACTTCTCGGGACCGGGGCGCGGGCTGACCATGGTGCGCTATAAGGCTGACCCGGACAGTAGGCGTTACTCTCCTGACGACAAAGCTGTGCGCTGCGCCGTTAACCACCCAAGTCCGGTGAAATGAGGGCTGTGATAATGAAAAACGACAGGTTGTGGCTGTGTGCCATTGTGATGGTCGCAGCATCTGGCTGCGATCAAAAGCCCGCCTTAGTCACCCCCCGGCACAGTGCGGAAGACCAGGCCCGGCTGCAGACGTTTGTGGCGCAGATAGAGTCAGAGCTGGTATTTGTGGAAGGCGGTGAATACCTGATGGGGGATTTTGGCGAAGAGTATGGCGTGGAAAGACTGCAGTACGACGGGCGTAAAGACAGCAAGCCTTTGCACCGGGTGGAGTTAAGCAGCTATTCGCTGAGTAAGTTCAAAGCCAGCAACCAGCAGTACCAGTTTTATCTGGCCTGGAATGGCCTGAAGGGCCGAGAGGTTAAGGGGCGTTTAAACGGGAGGGACTGGAATGACAGGAAACGGATCCCGGATACGCCAGCCCGCGTGGACTGGCACGAAGCGGAGCGGTACTGCGCATGGCTGGGGGAGGTGACGGGCCTGCCGTTCTCGTTGCCGACGGAGGCACAATGGGAATATGCGGCGCGTAGCCGGGGTAAATATGTGGTGGCGCCCACCGACGATGGCACAATACGTATTGAAGGTCAGAAAGGTATCAATGTAGCCACCGCCACGGACCGGGAAATTTATGCCCGTCAAAGCGAAAGCTCTTTAGATATTGCTTCCTCCCTTCCCCGGGATTTCCGTCCCCCCAATCCGCTGGGGATATACGACATGGCCGGAAACGGCTGGGAATGGATGAAGGACTGGTATGACCCGGAATACTACAGCCATTCGCCGGTAAAAGACCCGCAGGGCCCGGAGCAGCCGGTATTCAAAGACCGGGACGGGTACTACACGCGGGTGCTGCGCAGCCAGGACTTCTCGGGACCGGGGCGCGGGCTGACGATGGTGCGCTATAAGGCTGACCCGGACAGTAGGCGTTACTCTCCTGACGACAAAGCTGTGCGCTGCGCCGTTAACCATCCGAGTCCGGTGAAGTGAGGGCTGTGATAATGAAAAACGACAGGTTGTGGCTGTGTGCCATTGTGATGGTCGTAGCATCTGGCTGCGATCAAAACCCCACCTCAGTCACCCCCCGGCACAGTGCGGAAGACCAGGCCCGGCTGCAGGCGTTTGTGGCGCAGATAAAGTCAGAGCTGGTATTTGTGGAAGGCGGTGAATACCTGATGGGGGATTTTGGCGAGGAATATGGTGTGGAAAGGCTGCAGTACGACGGGCGTAAAGACAGCAAGCCTTTACACCAGGTGGAGTTAAGCAGCTATTCGCTGAGTAAGTTCAAAGCCAGCAACCAGCAGTACCAGTATTATCTGGCCTGGAATGGCCTGAAGGGCCGAGAGGTTAAGGGGCGTTTAAACGGGAGGGACTGGAATGACAGGAAACGGATCCCGGATACGCCAGCCCGCGTGGACTGGCACGAAGCGGAACGGTACTGCGCGTGGCTGGGAGAAATGACGGGCCTGCCGTTCTCGTTGCCGACGGAGGCGCAGTGGGAATACGCGGCGCGTAGCCGGGGTAAATATGTGGTGGCGCCCACCGACGATGGCACAATACGTATTGAAGGTCAGAAAGGTATCAATGTAGCCACCGCCACGGACCGGGAAATTTATGCCCGTCAAAGCGAAAGCTCTTTAGATATTGCTTCCTCCCTTCCCCGGGATTTCCGTCCCCCCAATCCGCTGGGGATATACGACATGGCCGGAAACGGCTGGGAATGGATGAAGGACTGGTATGACCCGGAATACTACAGCCATTCGCCGGTAAAAGACCCGCAGGGTCCGGAGCAGCCGGTATTCAAAGACCCGGACGGGTACTACACGCGGGTGCTGCGCAGCCAGGACTACTCAGGGCCGGGGCGCGGGCTGACCATGGTGCGCTATAAAACCGATCCGGGAAATAAAGGCTATCCACCAACCGACAAAACCGTGCGCTGCGCCGTTAACCACCCGAGTCCGGTGAAGTGAGGTGATCATCCGTTTTTACAGGCATTATACATCTGAATAATCAAGGAAAAGATTATGAGTGAATCAGATAAGCCAGCAGCAGATCATAAACTAAGTAAAGTTGAATCGAATGTAAAAGTTGTGATTGTCAAATCTTGCCAATGTTATTTCAGGATTGAAAAATTACAATTAATCTTTATTGATGAAGCGGATGCCAGCGCGTTTGAGGACGCAATGAGCAAGCTGAGCAATCTGGTAAACACACATCATATTGCAAAGAAAAAATATTCAAACACTATTGAAAAATATGGTGTGCAGTTAAAGGATACTGCCAATAAGGACCGATTGCCTGAACTGGAAAAGGAAATTTCAAAGGCCGAAGGTGAGCTACAAACAGCAACTAAAAATCTACAACAGGAGTTAGGCGAGTTCAGGGAAGAAAGCGGATACAAACCCATAATTGAGCTAATACCCATTGAAGATGTTAAAAAAAGGCATTTGGTCGATTTTATTCCTATATAAAAGAAGAAGATTATAAGAAGTTTGAAGAAAAATTCACAGTGATTTCCGTGGATGATTTTAGTGGTGATAAGATTTTCACCAAAGATAAAGACAATAATATCATTGGTATTGATATAAAATCTTTATCAGAGAAATTGAAAGCGGCCAGGGTAAAGATCAAACAAATGATGGATCGCACAATGATTGTTAGTGCCAACATCAAGTATGAAGATACATTAACTGAGTGGGCTTCTGTGTGGAATGATAAAGCCTATAATAAAACAGGGGAGCATATTGATGTTTCTGCGGGTGCTCAATTTATGCGCCTGACAGCGAATGCTTCCACTTTTAATAGCTGGAACCCTGATACTGGACAAGCACAAATCAAAGGTGAGGCTCAGGCTGAACTCACGGTTTTTTCCGGGAAAGTTAATTCTACTATTTATGTTCCAGACCGAACCGGCTGGCCGCTTAAATTTATGATTAATGATACGGATGAAGCCAATATTGGTGTGCTGAGGGCAAAGATAGACGGGGAGTTAACAGGGTATGTTGGCGCGTCGGCTAAGGTAGAAGCTAACCTACAGTTTGTGACACATAATAATAAACAGTTATTAATGGGTAATCGCACCAAAAGTTCGACATTTGCAGAACGAAAAGAAGGTGTAAAAGTTAAAGGTAATAAAGGCAAAGCAAAAAAGGGGCTGGAAGTAAAAGCTGAAGCCTTTGGTGGTGCTAAAGTCGGCGCAAGTTTAGGGGGAACATTACAGTGGCTGAAGCCCTTTACTTCACTGGTTGCGGAAATCCCGGCCATGTTAAGAAAATTAGGTCTTGATCCTGAATTAATGCTTGAATCCGCAGCAATGGCAAAATTAATTCAACACAGAAAAGAGAATGATAAAAAGAAAGACGATCATTTGGGAACATTTCAGGATTTTGGTTCACTTAAAGTCGGTGGCGAAGTTCAGTTAGGTGCTGGGGCCAGCGGTGAATTTAGGGTTCGCTTTGTTAAAGGACGATTCAGGTTTCATATTCATGGCAGTTTGTGTTTGGGCCCCGGCGCGAAGGGATTTGTGGAGGGCGAAATTACGCCTGAACTGTTTATGGAGTTCGCAGTATGGGTTATCTATCAACTCTATGGTATGGATTATAAGCACTGGGTGATTATTGAGGAAGATGCATTTAAGGCTTTGGGATATATTTTGTTGATGGACCAGGAGAAAAAATACCAAGAGTATTATGATAAAGTCCAAGCTGACTTTGATGATGTTCTCAAAGATTTCTCTGGGTTTGTTAAGAAAACATTTGCAGAAATTATGACAGCAAGAGACCAGTCGGCAAAACGCAATAAATTTGCGTCTGAAATTAATAGCAACCCTGGCAATGTATATCTTTATTCACCAGAGGCAAAAGGGTCTGCCCTGTATATCCTGACCTTAGACGGTGCGTACGATCGCATTGATATCAATAACCAGGGGGATGGCTTCATCCCGGATACCAACCATGAACGAAAAAAAGCGGTATTATTTATTTTGTCCAGTATTCAAACTAAACGGGAGTGGAAAAAGGTATTGACGCGCATCACAGCAACGGGAACGGTGTATCCGGGGAATGAGGATGCGGTTGTTAAAATGGCACAAAAGAATATCCGGATATTCTTGCAGACGGGCATTGATAGTGATGACGAGTTGGATAACATCATCGATAAACTAGAACTACGTGATTTCGATGAGCTTGTGTCGCGTTTAAAGAAAAAACCAACCTACGGCTATTCTTTTTCTCCCAACTGCAGTAAGCAATATAAGCTGCATTGTGATGATAATCCATTTTATAGCTCACTGTGTCATTTTGTACCGGTTGAACCACAGTATCAGCAAAAGTGGGAGAATAACGATTAATGGAAAATAACCGAATCTATAAATATAGCCTGGCGCTACTGCTGTTGCTGAGCGGTTGCGATAAACCGGAACCGGCGGTGCGGGATAACGCGGAATTAGCACAATACCTGCAACGCATCACCGGCGATCTGGTTTTTATTCCGGGCGGCACGTTCTGGATGGGGGATTTTTGCTCCCGCACGTATGGCGAGGGGGCACGCTGCTCTTCGGAAAAAGATACCAAACCGCTGCATGAGGTGACGCTGAGCAGCTATTCCATCGGTCGTTTCAAGGTGACCCATGAGGATTACGCTTTTTATCTGAAAATGGCGGGATTACCGGAGTTACGTTACAAAGATCAATACGATAATAAAACGCTGGCGGATATGAACCATTTTAAAAACAGTCCGGCGGTGGTGTCATGGAGCGAGGCCGACAGCTACTGCCGCTGGCTGAAAAAGGAGACGGGGCTGCCGTTTTCCCTGCCGACGGAAGCGCAGTGGGAGTACGCGGCGCGTGACCGGGGCCAGTATATTCTGGTGGCAACGGATGACGGCGACTGGCGTGAGGATGAGAAAACCGGGCGCGGTGAAAACTACGGTACCAGCCAGGACCGCCAGGCAACGGAAGAGGCCACCGGGGTGGAAAGTTTATTCGTGCGTTATGCCGTCGATCGTTATCCGCCGACTCCCGGCGGGCTGTACGGCATGTCAGAGAACGGCTACGAGTGGGTGAGCGACTGGTATGACCCGGACTATTACGCGAAATCCCCGCGCCAGGATCCACAGGGACCGGAAAAGGGTGTCATCCTGGATGACGATAATGGGCAATATATGAAGGTCCGGCGTGGAGGTTATCGTCCTTCTCCCGGGTTTGATGTGGGCCTGACCTTTTTCCGCGGCTATGCCATCAAGGACAAGCCTTATCCCGATGGTACCACCGTACGCTGTGCGGTGAACGCTGCGGAGGCGATGAAATGACGGTCGGAAAATATAGCCTGGTGCTGGTGCTGCTGCTGAGCGGTTGCGATAAACCGGAACCGGCGGTGCGGGATAACGCGGAATTAGCACAATACCTGCAACGCATCACCGGCGATCTGGTTTTTATTCCGGGTGGCACGTTCTGGATGGGGGATTTTTGCTCCCGCACGCATGGCGAGGGGCGCGCTGTTCTTCGGAAAAAGATACCAAATCGCTGCATGAGGTGACGCTGAGCAGCTATTCCATCGGTCGTTTCAAGGTGACCCATGAGGATTACGCTTTTTATCTGAAAATGGCGGGGTTACCTGCCCAGCAGTTTGATAAAGAATGGCGGAATAAAATGCTGGCGGATATGACTCATTTTAAAAATAGTCCGGCCGTGGTGTCATGGACCCAGGCTGACAGCTACTGCCGCTGGCTGAAAAAGGAGACGGGGCTGGCGTTTTCCCTGCCGACGGAAGCGCAGTGGGAGTACGCGGCGCGTGACCGGGGTCAGTATATTCTGGTGGCAACGGATGACGGCGACTGGCATGAGGATGAGATAACCGGGCGCGGTGAAAACTACGCCACCGGCGAGGACCGCCAGGCAACGGAAGAGTCCACCGGGGTGGACAGTTCCTTCGTGCGTTATGCCGTCGATCGTTATCCGCCGACCCCCGGCGGGCTGTACGGCATGTCAGAGAACGGCTACGAGTGGGTGAGCGACTGGTATGACCCGGACTATTACGCGAAATCCCCGCACCGGGATCCGCAGGGTCCGAAAAAACCGGTCATCAAAAATAAAAAAACTGGGCAATACCTGAAGGTCCGCCGTGGAGGTGACAATCCTTCTCCCGGGTTTGATGTAGGCCTGACCTTTTTCCGCGGCTATGCCATTAAGGATAACTATTTTCCCGATGGTACCACCGTACGCTGTGCGGTGAACGCTGCGGAGGCGGTGAAATGACAGTCGGAAAATATAGCCTGGCGCTACTGCTGTTGCTGAGCGGTTGCGATAAACCGGAACCGGCGGTACGGGATAACGCGGAATTAGCACAATACCTGCAACGCATTACCGGCGATCTGGTTTTTATTCCGGGCGGCACGTTCTGGATGGGAGATTTTTGCTCCCGCACGCATGGCGAGGGCGCGCGCTGCTCTTCGGAAAAAGATACCAAGCCGCTGCATGAGGTGACGCTGAGCAGCTATTCCATCGGTCATTTCAAGGTGACCCATGAGGATTACGCTTTTTATCTGAAAATAGCGGGGTTTCCGGAGTTACGTTACAAAGATCAATACGATAATAAAACGCTGGCGGATATGAACCATTTTAAAAACAGTCCGGCGGTGGTGTTATGGCACGAGGCCGACAGCTACTGCCGCTGGCTGAAAAAGGAGACAGGGCTGCCGTTTTCCCTGCCGACGGAAGCGCAGTGGGAGTACGCGGCGCGTGACCGGGGTCAGTATATTCTGGTGGCAACGGATGACGGCGACTGGCGTGAGGATGAAAAAACCGGTCGCGGTGAAAACTACGGTACCAGCGAGGACCGCCAGGCAACGGAAGAGGCCACCGGGGTGGACAGTTCCTTCGTGCGTTATGCTGTCGATCGTTATCCGCCGACCCCCGGCGGGCTGTACGGCATGTCAGAGAACGGCTACGAGTGGGTGAGCGACTGGTACGACCCGGACTATTACGCGAAATCCCCGCGCCAGGATCCGCAGGGTCCGGAGAAGGGCGTCATCCTGGATGAAGATAATGGGCAATACATGAAGGTCCGCCGCGGAGGTGACAATCCTTCTCCCGGGTTTGATGTGGGTCTCACCTTTTTCCGCGGCTATGCCATTAAGGACAAGCCTTATCCCGATGGCACCACCGTACGCTGCGGAGGCGGTGAAATAAGCGTTTAGTATTATTTATTAATTGAGAAGGAATAAATATGAATCAGAATGTTTCTACGTCATCAAACGGGCCTTGTACTTTAATTTCTTTAAAGAAACGATTATTGGATTTAAATGAAGTTCAAGATGTTCCATTCGTTATACAGGAAGATAAGGATGATATTGTTGTCATTTGTAATTATGTTGACGCTAACTGGTCTAATATTTATGACGCTGGTGGCCTGAAAGAAAGTTTTCAGATTAAGCTTGTATTTGATGATGTTGGTAAGCAGGTTAGCTATCAGGAAAAATCAACCAGTAGTGAATGGGAGGCAGGACCGGGGAAGGTTGGTTTTAAAAAAGAATTTCAGTTAGGACGGAGGAAGGAATTCAAATTTGGTGGTGCCTGGGGGCTAAAAGAGAATGGTGGATTTGGGAAGATTTATAGTTACGACTTTGAATCATCCAGTGTAACAGCTCCTTTGTTTAATGTCATAAAAGAATCTGGTTGGCGTGTTAAGTCAACTTTTTCTGCTGGAAAGAAAAGAACAGCGAAATGGAAAGTTTTTTCCTGTCTGGCATTTGTCGCTATTCTAACAATATCTATTCTCTCCTTCATATTTTTTATGACGACTGGTGTTAAGGAGGCGGCAAGATCTGAAATAGATTTGTTACGTGATAATTCATATATCTTAGCCTATGCGCAAACTGCTAGTGAGATGCGTGAGGAGATTACAAGTGAAGGTTTTAAGTTGGCAATGAAATCTTATAATTTTGAAAGCATAGAGGATTATAGTTTTAATAATATTTCTGTCGAAGGTGATAGAGGTGTACTTTCAGGAAGTGTTACGTTTAAAAACGGTAATATACGTGATATTACCGTCATAATGATTCAGGAAGCTAGCATGTGGAAGATGCTATCTATTGATATCAGCTAGTATTCACAAAAATAAGGGGTAGAGTATGCTTGGAGTTATTCGTATGACGGATAAAACAACGCACGGTGGGATTGTTCTTGAAGGCAGCACTGGTGTTCTATTTATGGGGTTACCTGTTTCGTGCATGATGGATAAAGTATTCTGTCCCGTACATGGTAAAACGATAATTATCGAAGGTGATATAGGTTCCCGGATTAATGGTAAACCTATTGCGCTTCATGGTCATCGTTGTGGGTGTGGTTGTACATTAATTTCATCATTACCTATTGCGGGAAGAATGTGATATATGCCAATCGAGCTTAAGAAGATCCCAGAGAAAACCGAGTTACCAGTCCCTCCAGATAAATTTCGTTGGTTAATTACTATACTTCTCTGTGTTTTTTTTGGAGCAATATTAGTATTCTCATTTTGGCGTGAAAATGAATCTACACATACAATCTGGTTTTGGTTTTGCTCTCTTTTTGTTCCTTTTTTGATTGGTTTTATGGGTTATATTTTTCAATTGCGACGTTATGAGAATGAACGCGATCGTGTCATTTGGTGGAATCACTTACATCAGCAACAATACGATGAGCAGGTTGCTTTAGGAAAATTAGCTATGGGGGTGTTGGCAACAGCATATATTACGCCAGTCGCCAGAAATAAACTGGCAGCAGCGCTTTTACAAGGGGGGAGTGAGCTTCAACCATTTTTTTACCCTCAATACCAGAGGATGTTAAGTACTGCACTAATCTCCCCACAACTTAGAGATGTGAGTGAGGACGGTTATCTGCTACGCATGGAAAAATTACTAACGGATATTATCCGACAGTTACAACCTGAATTAGAGAAGTTTTCTGGGAATCTCCATATCCGTATTCAACATGATGGTACGCTGAAGAATGAAACGATTAATACTGTTTGGCGTCGAGTTTGTTTATCATCTTTCGATGACCAAAATCTGACTATCTGTGCAGAAAGTGACGGAATAATGTGGATTGATAAGTGTCTGGATTGTCAGGAGTCGATATTAATTCTTTCTATTGAGATTAATTTGTTCCTTGAACCACGAGACCAGCAGGTCGAATCGGTATCTGCTATATTGTTGGCCTCAACAGCTTGGTTAACTCAACATCATATAACGCCGCAGTCATGGATACATCGTCCGGTAGTTATGGGCGAGTCTGTGGAATCAGTAACAACCTTGAGTTTATGGGGAAATATAACGACAGATCTGCCGTGGTTTTTTTGGCGTAGCCAGATACAAAGCGAAACATTGGCGCTGGCACTCCAGTTAATGGAACAATCTGGATATATGTTATCGAAAAAAGGAGATTTCGTGTTGGATGATACATTCGGCAGGCTGAACTCGGTAGTTGGGAATGTCATTTTAATATGTGCTAGTGAGCATGCTGTTAAATCAAATATGGCACAATGGCTATTAATTAATGATAAAACCCCGCATATGCTTATTGTTCATCCGGTATAACCTGGGTGAAGGAGGATGATGTGAGAAATAATAAGCGTATGAATACGTGGTTTATTGTTATGCTGATAATAATTTTAGGGGGATTTTTCATCTGGGTAGAAAACCCATTGATTCACATTCCGACCATGGAGAAAAAACAAAATGCGTCGCTGGTAGTGGCTGGAATATGTATCACAATATTGCTTTTTGATGATGCAATTGTTCGGTTATGGCAAATGATTATTTCAAGAAGTTATTTTCAGCGTTTTAACCTATTGTCTGGTTTAAGTAATTCTGGGAGTAAATCAAAGAAGGCAATTAAAAATAGCCGCGCTGAAATTTTAAATCATGTACATACATATCTTCGTCAGCATTACGGTCGCCGCTGGCGCGCCAAAACGCGTATCCTGCTGGTGATGGGGGATGCCTCTCAGGTTGATCTACTGGTACCTAAACTCACCACTCTGCGCTGGGTTGAAGGGGATGGCGTGGTGTTAATCTGGGGAGGTACGATCACTGAAACGCCAGATGCCTCGTTGTTCGATGCGATACGCAAGCTGCATCGGCGCCCGCTGGATGGGATTGTATGGGTAACCCCCACTTTTCAGCACCAGCAGACATTGGTTCAATCGACACCCGTTGTCTCTTTAACCGCAGAACAAATAGATAATGCCGGCCGCCATCTTCAGGCTGTTTATACCACGCTTCGCTGGCGAGTGCCGTTATACCTTTGGTCGCTGCATGGCGCTCAATTCGTCCGGGATGACGTAACCCTGCACTCTGCGACGTGTTTGTTCCCTGCAGGATGCACCACGGCGTTATGTCGTTCGCAGTTGACCTCGCTGGCAATGCAGATGGCGGAGCAGGGTACGCAGCAGGTTACGCAGAATATCCGCGATAACTTCTTACTGAAAATGGCTAATTTGCTGGCGCCTGGCGCAGAAGCCATCAGCGAATCGTTGTCCACTTTTTTCAGCCCGCATCGGCCTCTGCCGCTGGCGGCGGTCATCTTGAGCCAGTATGCGGAAAGTACCTCATCGCGCGTTGCGCATGCCTGGATGCGAGATGCGCGCTGGGGAGCGTTACTTGATTCACTCCCTGCGTTACCTGCTGAACTTAAGGCACAGCGTACAGGCCGTTCAGGGATGCGTGTGTTGGCAGTCTGTACAGCCGGCCTGATGTTGCTGTGGGGGGCGGGAATGGTGGTATCTTTTCTGGCTAATCGCAATCTGATTGGCGAAAGTCTGGACCAGGCGAGCCTGGCAGGCGGTGTGGATAAACCGCTCGCCGAGCGTCTTACGGCGCTGTCTGCTCTGCAGCAAACGCCAGGCATGCTTCGCTGGCGTCAGCAGAATGGGACGCCGTGGTACTACCGTTTCGGCTTAAGCCAAAATGATGCTCTGCTGGATGCACTATGGCCGCGCTATACGCGTATCGCTATTCCGCTTTTGCGTGATGAAGCCGCAAAGCATCTTACTCAGCAGCTGACGGCATTAACCCGGCTCGCGCCTGACAGCCCTCAGTTCGCCGGGCGGGCGAAGAATGCCTACAACCAGTTGAAAATGTACTTGATGCTTTCCCGACCAGAGCAGATGGAGGCGTCATTTTTTAGTCAGGCGCTGATGCAAGACTGGCCGGAGCGAGCGGGTATTTCGCGCGCATCATGGCAGGGCGTTGGGCCAGGGCTGTGGCGATTCTGGGGGCAAAATCTGCCTGCGCATCCTGAATGGACGCTGGCGGCGGATAAAAATCTTATTAGCCAGGTGCGTACGCTGTTAATTCGTCAGATGGGGATCCGCAACGGTGAGGCTGCGCTGTATCAAAAAATTATTGAGCAGGTGACCCCGCATTACACCGATCTTCGTCTGGAGGATATGACCGGTGACACCCGTGCGGAGAGCGTATTTTATACCCGAAGTACGATTGCTGGCGTATATACCCGTAAAGCCTGGGAAGAGGAAGTGTTACCGGCGATAGAAAAAGTAGTGAATAACCGCCGGGAAGAGGTGGATCAGGTGCTGGGTGATGATACGCATTCCGCAAGCGATCCGCTCTCCCCGGAGGCGCTAAAAGCGCGCCTTAGCGAGCGTTATTTCACTGACTTTGCCGGGAACTGGCAGGATTTTCTCAACAGTTTGCGCTGGAAGCGCAGCCAGACTTTGAGTGACGCTATCGATCAACTGACGTTGATTGCCGATGTTCGTCAATCACCTCTGGTTGCGCTAATGAACACACTTTCAGTACAAGGGCGTACCGGATTCACCGGAGAAGCGTTGTCGGACTCACTGGTGAAGTCAGCAAAAGATCTGTTTAAAACCAAAGAGAACCAGACGATTGATCAGCATGCGCGCGAAGACGGCCCCATGGCGGACACGTTCTCGCCGGTTCTCGCCTTGATGGACGATAAATCAGGTGGGCAGGATCTCAGCCATCTGAGTCTGCAAACCTACCTGACGCGAGTTACCCAGGTACGGCTGAAACTCCAGCAGGTGACCAATGCCGCCGATCCGCAGGGCATGAGCCAGGCGCTGGCACAAACGGTATTTCAGGGGAAAACCGTCGATCTCACCACCACGCGTGACTATGGCAATCTGGTGGCTGCGAGTTTAGGGCAGGCATGGAGTGGGTTTGGTCAAACCTTGTTTGTCCAGCCGCTGGAGCAGTCATGGCAGCAGGTTTTGCAGCCGACGGCAGCCGGGCTGAACGCGCAGTGGAAGGCGCTGATTGTTAATGACTGGAACAATGCGTTTGGCGGACGTTACCCGTTTAGTGACGTAGGAAGTGAGGTCTCGTTGCCGCTACTGGCCCAATATTTGCGCAATGATAACGGTCGGATCCCGCAGTTTCTCGAAAGTCACTTAAGCGGTGTACTGCATAAACAGGGCAGCCACTGGGTTCCTGATACGGTGAATGCGCAGGGGCTGGTATTTGATCCGGTATTTCTTGAGGCGATGGATACGCTAAGCCAGCTTGCGGATGTGGCATTCACCCGTGGTGAAGCCGGTTTACGTTTTGAGCTACGCCCCGGAACCGCGCGTGATGTCATGCAAACCGATCTGGTGATTGACGGTCAGAAACTCACCTACGTCAATCAGATGCCGGTATGGAAAAACATTGTCTGGCCGGCGGATACAGAAGCATCGGGCGCAACCTTAAGCTGGGTGAGCACGAAAACGGGGACCCGAATCTACTCCGATAATCCAGGAACCTGGGGCTGGATAAGGCTGCTTGAGAAAGCGGAGATTACCGATAACGCTGGGGTTAACAGCGGCTTTAACCTGCGCTGGACGGCTCAGGATGGCCTGGTGCTGAACTATACGCTGAGAACGGAAGTCGGTGATGGCCCACTTGCATTACTCCAGCTACGCGATTTTGAATTACCCGAGAATATTTTTGTTATAAGCAGTCAGACTTCATCAGAGGAACAAGAATGAGCGCCCTGAATCGTCTCCTGGCAGCCAGTATGACTTCGTCAGATGAACAACAGCGGTTGATGGAACAGGCGCAAGCGCAGACTGTGCTTTGGCAGAACTGGCTACTGCCGATTTCCGAGGTGAGTCCTGGCGGCGAAGATCCTGGTTATGATGATGATTTTCAGCGTATGAGAGAAGAGGTCAATAAACTCTCCGGCGCACAAACCGATCTCATCATTGCGCTGGCAGAAAAGCTCCTGACCAGCACCAGTAAGGATGTTCGGGTCGTAACCTATTACACATGGGCACGTTTGCATCGCGATGGTGAGTCCGGGCTCGCCGATGGTCTGACCTTACTGGCAGGCCTGATGCAACGTTATGGTGATACCCTGCATCCTTTAAGAGCTAACAGTCATAAGGCGGCTCTAGAATGGCTGGCTGGCGCACGGATGCTGGATAGTCTGGCGCGTTACCCTGAAGTCTCACGACCTGATGCGCAACGAATTACCGGTGCGCTGATATTACTGCAGCAGATGTTTAGCCTGCGGGAGGAGAACCTTCGCCCTGGACTCGGAGCGCTGTATAGCGCCCTGGAGAATCGTCTGGTGCAATCAGGCGGTGCTCATGCACTGGTACCGCAAAATATCGGGGGCCAGCCAGGTCGACAAAGCGCAGAAGCGCCAGCGCTCAAAAGTATTGCTTCCGGACGAGAACTGCTTGAGCAGACGCGAGTGCTGGCGAAATATCTCCGCGATCAACCCGACGGTTGGCTGGCGGCGCATCATTTGATGAAAAGCGTGCGGCTGGATACGGTCTGTCAACTTCCACCGCCCGATGGCGCAGGGCGTACGCGTCTGATCCCCCCCAAGAGTGATTACCGAGCCCAGCTCAAGCGTCTGTACTTGCAACAAAGTTGGACAGAGCTGATTGAGTTAACGGACAGTTTATTTGCAGAGGGGGTCAACCACTTCTGGCTGGATGTGCAGTGGTATCTTCATCAGGCGGTCAGTCGGGCAGGTACGCCGTGGGATAAATATCCTGAAATTATTATCAGCGATCTGAAGATGCTGCTGCATCGAATGCCGGGTCTGGATACGCTGGCATTTAACGACGGTACTCCCTTTGCCGATGATGTCACCCGCGAATGGATAACCCGTGATGTTATGCAGGAGAGTGACTGGCAGACAGAGAACATCACGGCGGTTTCTGCCGGGGCTGACGACGATATTTTGCTACTGGAAAGCGAGGCTCTGGCGCTAGCAGATAGCGAAGGGATTGAGGCGGCGCTTGCCTGGCTTCAGGCTCGGCCCGGTATTATTTCGGTTCGCCAGCGCTGGCTGCGCCAACTGTTGATGGCTCGCCTGACTGAACAATGCGGCCGCAACGATCTCGCGCTGCATTTGCTTGGGGAGCTAAATACGGCAGCGCAGTCTCTTATCCTCGAACAGTGGGAACCTGAACTGTTATTTGAAGTAAAAGCGAGACGCCTGAAATTACTGCGTTTAAAAGCCAACCGTAGTGAAAGTGATAAAACCCGTCTGGCGCAAGAAATGGACGCACTGTTGTCCGGATTGATCGCCATCGATCCCGCCAGGGCAGCCGTCTTATGCGGCTGAAGCAAAAACAGAAACAGAATAAGCGAACGGTGAAATGGAAGATTTAACTCTGCGTTATTATGATGCGGAAATGCGTTATTTAAGGGAAGCAGCAAAAGAGTTTGCTCAGGCGCATCCGGATCGGGCCGCTATGTTGGATCTGGACAAAGCGGGAATACCCGATCCCTATGTTGAACGATTATTTGAAGGTTTTGCATTTTCCATGGGGCGGCTCCGCGCCAAAATTGACGATCATCTTCCTGAGTTTACCGAAGGTTTGATGAGTCTGCTGTGGCCACATTATTTACGTACTGTTCCTTCTTTAAGCATTGTTGAGCTTTTGCCCGACATTAATGTACTGAAAATGAATGAACGGGTGAGTGCGGGATTTGGCGTACTCTCTCAACCCGTTGGCCCTAAGAAAACGATTTGCCAGTACCGTACCACACAGCCAGTGGCGCTTAATCCGTTGCGTATCACGGCGGTGAATCTGGATGCTGAACCTGACGGCCGTTCTGTTATTCGTATCCGATTTACCTGTAATCCCCAGATGGATTGGTCACAAACTGATGTTAAAAATCTGAGTCTCTACTTGTGCGGTGACGCACCGGTAACACATGCCCTGCATCTGGCATTAACAAAACGCCAGGCCTCTCTCCATCTAAGATTACCTGGCAACTCTGAACGTATTCGCTTGGATGGCTATTTTTCACCAGGAGGATTTACCGAGGAAGATTGTCTTTGGCCGAAGGGGGATACTGTTTTTGGCGGCTGGCAGCTATTGCTTGAATATTTTACTTTTCGTGAAAAATTTATGTTTGTCCATCTTAATGGTCTGGATGAGATAACTTTTCCAGCAGGGATAAATGAATTTGAAATAGAAGTAGTGCTTAATCAACAATGGGATTCTGAACTTCCAGTAAGCAGCGAAAATATACGTTTGCATTGTGTGCCGGTTATTAATTTATTCACCATGGAGGCTGACCCGTTGGTCGTTAATGGGTTAGAAAGTGAATATTTATTGCGTCCGCGAAGATTGCAGGATGGGCATACCGAAATCTACTCTGTGGATGCAGTTTCGGGGTCGCAACGAACGCGTAGCGCTGTCTATGTTCCGTTCACTAGCTTCCGCCATAAAGGGGGACTAATGCACCGTAACGCACCGGAGCGTTATTACCATACCCGCGTCAGACGTGGCGTGGCGGGCCTCTATGACACATGGTTGATTTTGGGAGGCGATGCCTGGGAGCAAGAGCGTATCGCGGAACACGAAACGTTGTCATTGAAAGTGACCGGAACCAACGGTCAATTACCTCGGCGGGCTTTGCAGAGCGCTTTGCTTAATCGGTGTGAACAAATTCTCCAGACGCCGCTTGCGGTACGCAATCTGTGTAAGCCGACCTTGCCTGCTTATCCGCCTGCCGAGGACCGCTTTCACTGGCGAGTATTGAGCCATTTAGGATCCAGTTTTCTGAATATGATGGCCAGCGCAGAAGTGCTCAAGGGAACGTTGTCTCTCTATAACTGGCAGGATGATGAACTTAATTACCGTCGTCTGGATGCCATTATGGATGTCCAACAGCATGAAATGCAGCGCTTTGAAAAAGGGTTCTTGCTTCGTGGTGTAGATATTGAAGTCACGCTTGATGAAAACGGATTTACAGGCGAGGGTGATATTCATCTGTTTGGCGAAATGCTTAACCGTTTTTTTGCATTGTACGCGGATATTCATTTGTTTAATCAGCTTACTTTAATCATTCAGCCGGCAGGGAAAAGCTTGCGATGGAAAGAGAATCACAATCAGCGACTACCCGGTTGCTAAATACGCTTGGCGAAAACCTACCGCGAACAAACTTTTATCGCTTCTGCCAGTTACTGGAGCAGTGGAATCCGCACATGCCCTGCCCGGGAAGCCAGCAGAGTCCACGGTATGATGTCATTCGCTTTCGCCCTCATCCTGGGATGGGATTTCCGGCGGGAGAGCTAAAAAGTGCCGAATATCATCCTGAGCAAACAACGTTTCCGCCCACGGTTCGCATCACCTTTATGGGGCTTTATGGTGTGGAATCACCTCTGCCGACAACCTATCTGGATGATATTGCCCAAAGGCAGGAGGGGGCGGATGTTGCCGCTGAGTTCCTGGATATTTTCAATCATCGTTTAATTGCGCAGTTTTACCGTATCTGGCGTAAATACAGCTATCCAGCGACTTTTCGTCCCGGAGGTACGGATGAGACGTCACAGTATTTGCTTGGGTTGACGGGGCTGGGGATCCGAGGTTGTGCAACGCAAACAGGTACGCCGGTCTCTCGTTTTCTGGCTTTGTTGGGAATAATGAGAATGCCGACGCGCACGCAGGAAGGCATCGCCGCGCTGGTGTATTTACTCTCGCCAACAACGAAGGTGACCGTGACGCCCCATGATAAGCGAGTCATCTTGCTGGATAAGGCGTTAACAATGCGCTCACGACAACCTGTTAGCCTCTATTCCCGCCCAGTGATGGGACAAAGCGCCGTGGATGTTAACAGTCAGGTGCTGATTACGCTGACCACGGATAACCGCGAGGAGATACGTGACTGGCTACCTGGTGGTCAGCTAAACGGTGATTTTTTAGCGCTAATGCATGTTTATTTAGGTGCCAGAGTAAACGCGAGGCTGCAATTACGCATTCCTCGCTCGGCACTTGCGGATGCGCAACTGACCAGTAGCAAAAGTGAACGAGCCGTACAGCTCGGTCGTACAGCGGTGATGCGTTTGGATAATACGAATAACACAGAAGTAATGAATCAACTTATAACCATTAAACTTGGGCTCTGGCAGAGTCTTAAACAAAATATTCAGCGGAGGGAAGCCGATGAGATGGGCGATTATCGCTATTAACGTTGCCGTAATAACCGGAATAGCCAGTTTACTAACCGGATGTGGTTTGACGCAAACGGTATCTGAAAGCACGGTATCATTAACTAAGTCAATTTTTTATAAGGAAATAAAAACGCTGCATTTAGATTTTCTGGCAAGAGAAGCAGTAAATAAAAATGCGCAGGGTATCGCACTTTCAACGGTTGTACGTATTTATCAACTAAAGGATCGTAAGGCATTTGATTCTGCAAATTATCAGTCATTATTTGCAGAGGATAGCACTGTGGTGAAAGCAGATTTGGTGGCACAAAAAGATATCAGAGTCCGTCCGGGGGAAAGCGTTACGCTCGATATTCCATTAGAAACAGAAGCACAATATATCGCTGTAGCAGGCATGTTTATTTCTCCCGAACAATCTGAAGATTCATGGCGAGTAGTATTAAGCCGTGAGGACCTTGATCCTGATAAGGCGCGGATTATTGAATTGAAAACTCAGGGACTGGCGCTCATGCCACTGGAGGACGAATAATGGTCAGACAACCTTCTCTGTATGACATTTTACTCGGGAATTTCGAGGGGGGGCTGCCTTTGCAGGCGGTCAGCGAAAACACACAGGTCATTCTGTCTGTTCTGGACAATATGCAACGCATTCTGAACACTCGCGCTGGCAGCCTCAAGCATCTCCCCGACTACGGCCTGCCAGATATGACGAAGATCCTCCAGGGTATGCCGGGGACAGCCCACCAACTTATCGGCACGCTTTCTCAGGTATTGCTGAAGTATGAGCCACGACTCAAAGGTATTCAGGTCACGATGCAGGAACAGGAATCGCCGGGGCATTTACGTTATTCCATCGATGCTGAACTTCATGATCTTGGCGTTGTTCGCTATGGCACAGATTTTACCCCTGAGGGGCGGGTACTGATTCGTCACTTAAAAAGGCAGGGTTGGCTTGATTCTGGAGTTTATTAACATGGATAAAAACCGAATCAGTACGGGCAGCGATCCGCGAACTTTCGCAGAATTTGGGTTGCTGCGGGATGAAATCAACAAGCTGACGCACCCTGCGCGCCCGGATGTTGACTGGCAAAAGGTTGAGCAGTTAAGCCTGGCGTTGTTCCGTAACAATGGGATCGAACTACAAACCCTTGCCTGGTATACCGTCGCCAGAATACGTAATGCGGGTCTTATAGGGCTTGCTGAAGGTTGCGAACTCCTTGAAGCTTTACTCACGTATCACTGGACTACAATATGGCCGCAACAAACCCATACGCGCATTGACATACTGGCCTGGCTGTCGACCCGACTACAGCAAGAATTGCGTACATTGACGCTGTCATATGCTGATCTCGCGATGGTATATCGGGTTGAACAAAGTTTGAAACAAGCCTGTGAAGTATTGCAACGCCTTGAATTGAAGGCGCTAAGCAAACTGGAAACCGTTGTTGCCTGGATGCACAATGCGGCTTTGCGACTGGAGACGTCTGAAGCAGAGTCGGGAGCCGCGGTCGTGATGGCATCTGCATCTACTTCTGGCGAGCATAAAGAAATGCGCGCTGTTACGGTAAATAATATCTCGACCTCCTTACCTCAACTGGTATTTGTGGTCAATGAGACTGCACTATCCGAGCAAGTGAATACCGCAGGTTTTACCACTCACGTTTCTTCCGGGCGTCGACAGCTGTGGCAGGGTTTTGCGACTGGCGTGCTGTTCGCCGCTGTGGTGAGTGTCGGTATTGTTTGGGGTATCAACGTTATGCAGGCTTCGCAATATGATGTGGTGCAACCGTTACCGATGGCACTGACGCCTGCACAGTTGTCGGTCATGAAGACATCTTCAGACCTGGATGAGAAAAAAAAGGACGTGTTGGCTTCTACGCAAAAGCAGCTCAACGTGTTGCATCACCAGCAACCTTTGTGGTCAAGGGAATATGCCTCAGCGATCGCGCAGCAGGCAGCTACTCTGTGGCCAGAAGAAGCACAGGCTGCTGAGCTCGTCAGCGGATTATATAAACAGTGGGCTACCGAAGCGTTGCCGGATGGCGCATTACAGAACTGGCATCATGCACAGCTGGGGCTGGAGACGTTAACTGCCCAGCTAAATGCGCTTGATGAGCGTAAGGGGAAATATTTAACCGGTTCGGAATTGAAGTCCGCGATTTTTGCTATTCGCCGTCAACTGGATGAAACGCCACCGCCAGAAGAATTACTGCGTAAAATGGACGTAGAATTGAAAACACAAGGGAGTATATCGCCAGCTTTAAATCAGCAGCTTGATATGCGCCTGAATCAGCTTCTCAATCGTTATGCGTTGTTGAAACAAAGCGTTAAACGGAGCGAATAATCGCACGACGTTTAATGAATAGCCTGTAGTCCCAGAAAGCAAAAAACCAGCCCGTAGGCTGGTTTTTCTAAATAGTGGTGCCCGGACTCGGAATCGAACCAAGGACACGGGGATTTTCAATCCCCTGCTCTACCGACTGAGCTATCCGGGCAACGAGGCGCATTAAAACCGATTCGCTTCTTTTCGTCAACGAAATTTCTTCAAATCAATGCAGACTGCACAATCTATCACCACATTGCTGGTATTGCACGCATTCTCAGGCAAAAAATGCCGTCCACGCGGCGGAAAGCGGCATGGCCAATAGCAGGGCAGGTAGCATGTTCACGACGGCAAACATTTTAATTCCGCAGATACGCAAGCCGGTTGCCAGCAACAGCAAGCCACCTACGGCGCTAAAGTCAGCCATCATGGCAGGCGTCGTCAAAGGCAAGATCAGCGCGGCGCAGGCGGCGAGCGTCAGCTGGATTGCCAGCATCGGCACACAAATGGCGGATACCGCAATCCCCAGCGAACAGGCGAAGATGATAGCGGTGAAGAAATCGAGAAACGACTTCGCGATTAAAATATTCGGATCGCCGGTCATTCCTTCATGTATCGCCCCAAAGATCCCGGTGCCGCTGGCACAAAACAATACAATGATGGCGACAAAGCTTTGAATAAACGATTCGTGCGTTGCATTGGCATCTGACTTTGAGAAAAGCTGCTGCGCTTTGGCGACCGCCGCATTAATCCCTTTTTCCAGATGGCACAACTCGCCAATCAGTGCGCCGACCAGCGTTGCCAGCACCATAACCGGCAGGTTGGCGCATTTGATTACCAGCAAGATCCCAATACCCAGAGAAGCCAGTCCGAAAATAGAGGTCATTGAGACCCGAATGCGTTCGGGTAAATGCTGGCTGAGCAGCGTACCGAGAACGCCACCAAGTAAAATAGCGCTGGCATTAATAAAAGGTCCGATTACCACATGAGCTCCTGCATACTCGTTATCGTCTTGATGATGAAGGCAATTTGCGAGGTATAATTATGTTTTCAGGTTGCATTATTATGCCGCCATTGTTCGGAGAAATGCTTGTTTATCTGTGAGGTTTATGCATCGGATTTTGTCTTGCGCCTGGTAGTGAAAGGTGCCATGATTGCGCGAATTTTCTCCTGTCTGAACGGGGTTGCCTGGGATGAATCAATTCCCCCTACATCACCTTCAACATCGCCTTTTTGCGCGACGTTCCCCCCTTTCTGCGACACATCCTCATTCTCCCGCCATGCGGTGACGGCGGCGTACGCTCACTGCAGGATAACAGTAAAATCAGAGGCTATCTGCTTTTACTGATGTCTGGCGGTCGGGGCTGGTAACCAGTTTGACCAAACATTTCGTGGGACAACGCCGTGTGGCATTGTCCGGGACTTTGACTTTCCCGAAACGGGTTTTTGCGCTTATGAAATCAATGAAAATTGCCGCCAGTGGTGAACTGGTCTCTTGTCTGTCTACCCATCGTCAGGTGGTGTCACTGGACGGTACCGATTTTACTGATGTTGCGGCAGTCGTCATTACCGTTGCGGACAGCCGCAGCGGGATCCTCGCGTTGCTTAAACGCACAGGTTTTCATTTACCGGTGTTTATTTTCTCAGAGGTTACTGTCGAATTGCCTGCGGGTGCAGAGGCGGTTATTGGCGGTAACGCACAGGACTGGTTGGAGCTGGAGTCTGCCGCATGTCGTTATGAGGACGATCTGTTGCCACCATTTTATGACACGCTGACGCAGTATGTCGAAATGGGCAACAGTACTTTTGCCTGCCCAGGCCATCAGCACGGTGAATTTTTTAAGAAACATCCTGCCGGACGGCATTTTTATGAGTTCTTTGGCGAGAATTTGTTTCGCGCGGATATGTGCAATGCTGACGTCAAGTTGGGCGATTTGCTCATTCATGAGGGGTCGGCAAAGCATGCGCAGAAGTTTGCGGCAAAAGTGTTTAATGCAGATAAAACATACTTTGTGCTGAACGGCACCTCTGCTGCCAATAAAGTCGTGACCAACGCGTTACTGACGCGTGGCGATCTGGTGCTGTTTGACCGTAACAATCATAAATCAAACCACCATGGTGCGCTGATCCAGGCCGGCGCTACACCAGTCTATCTGGAGGCGGCGCGTAACCCGTTTGGCTTTATTGGCGGCATTGATGAGCACTGCTTTAATGAAGCGTATCTGCGCGGGCAGATACGCGACGTCGCACCACATAAAGCCGACCAGCCGCGCCCGTTCCGTCTGGCGATTATCCAGTTGGGAACCTATGATGGGACCATTTATAACGCGCGACAGGTGATCGACAAGATCGGCAGTTTGTGCGATTACATTTTGTTTGACTCTGCCTGGGTTGGTTACGAACAATTTATCCCGATGATGGCGGATGGCTCGCCATTGCTACTGGATCTCAAACCCAACGATCCGGGTATTTTTGTCACCCAGTCGGTGCACAAACAGCAGGCCGGGTTCTCACAAACCTCGCAGATCCACAAAAAAGATAACCATATTCGCGGCCAGGCGCGTTTTTGCCCGCATAAACGGTTGAACAATGCTTTTATGCTGCACGCCTCCACCAGCCCGTTTTACCCGCTATTTGCCGCGCTGGACGTTAACGCAAAAATCCATGAAGGTGAGAGCGGACGCCGGTTATGGGCGGAATGCGTGGCGTTAGGAATTGAGGTACGTAAAGCCATTATCGATCGCTGTAAGCTGATTCAGCCCTTTATTCCCCCGATGGTGGGGGGGAAGCCCTGGCAGACATACCCGACGCAGGTTATTGCCAGCGAGCGTCGCTTCTTTAGCTTTGAGCCGGGAGCAAAATGGCATGGTTTTGACGGCTATGCGAGCGATCAGTATTTTGTCGATCCGTGCAAACTGCTGCTGACCACGCCGGGCATTGATGCGCAAACTGGGCAGTATACTGACTTTGGTATACCAGCGACGATCCTCGCACACTACCTGCGAGAGAATGGTATTGTGCCGGAAAAATGCGACCTCAATTCAATCCTGTTCCTGCTGACGCCAGCAGAAAGCGCAGAGAAAATGGCGCAGCTGGTGGCGATGCTGGCTCAGTTTGAACAGCACATTGAGAACGATACGCCGCTGGCAGATGTGCTGCCCACAATCTTCAACAAATACCCGATGCGCTATCGGGATTACACGCTGCGTGAACTGTGTCAGGAAATGCATGACCTGTACGTGAGCTTTGATGTGAAGGATCTGCAAAAAGCGATGTTCCGTCAGGAGAGCTTACCCGCTGTTGCCATGAACCCGCAGGATGCCAACAGTGCTTATATCCGGGGAGATGTTGAGCTGGTGCGCATTAGTGATGCTGCCGGTCGTATCGCGGCAGAAGGTGCGTTGCCTTATCCTCCCGGCGTGTTGTGCGTAGTACCCGGTGAAGTGTGGGGCGGAGCGGTACAGCGTTACTTCCTGGCGCTGGAAGAGGGCGTTAATCTGCTGCCGGGCTTCTCACCTGAACTGCAAGGGGTTTACAGTGAAACGGATGCCGACGGCATTAAGCGTCTGTACGGATATGTTCTGAAATAAAAAACGGATCGCGCGGGCGATACATTTCCGGCAAAAAAAGGGTCACCGTCAGGTGACCCTTTTTAAACAATGAAGATTAGTGTGCGATAGTCTGCGTGCCAGCCGGAGTGCGAACGTGTTTGTACTTAAACAGTGCGACGAAGGCAAAGGCCAGGAACAGTGAGTAGCCCGCGAAGATCAGCCATACGCTCTGCCAGTCAGTAATGCCGTTCAGTGTGAAGTGTTCCACCACTTTACCGCTCACCAGACCACCCAGAATACAGCCAAAGCCGTTGGTCATCATCAGGAACATACCCTGTGCACTGGCGCGAATTTCCGGACGAACTTCTTTTTCCACGAACACCGAACCGGAGATGTTGAAGAAATCGAAGGCGCAGCCGTAAACAATCATCGACAGAACCAGCAGCACGGTACCGAACGGAGTCGGGTCGCCGTAGGCAAACAGACCAAAACGCAGCATCCACGCCACAATACTGATCAGCATAACGTTCTTAATACCGTAACGGCTTAAGAAGAACGGGATGGTCAGGATAAACAGGGTTTCTGAAATCTGCGAGATGGACATCATTACTGACGCATGCTCGACGATGAAGCTACCAGAGAACAGCGGGTTATTATCGAAGCTGTGCAGGAAGGTATTACCGAACATGTTGGTAATTTGCAGTTCTGCGCCCAGCATCATCGAGAAGATGAAGAAAATTGCCATACGCTTGTTTTTAAACAGGGCGAAGGCATCCAAACCCATCATTGACGTCCAGCTCTGATTTTTCTGCTGATTAGCAACCGGAATATGCGGCAGCGTCAGGGTGAACAGTGCCAGTACCACGGACAGAATTGCGCCGATATACAGCTGCATATGGCTCAGTTCAAAGCCTGAGAAGCTTACCGCCCACATGGCCAGAATAAAACCGATGGTGCCCCAGATACGGATTGGCGGGAAGTCGGTGACAATATCCATCCCGGCAGACTGCAGGCGATAGTAAGAAATGGTGTTGATTAACCCCAGCGTTGGCATATAGGCCAGGGAGTTAAGCAGGATCACAAAGAACATGGCTCCTGGCGTGGTGACCTCGGCGGCAGCGAACAGCGTACCCGCACCCACCAGGTGGCAAAGCGCATAAACCCACTTCGCACTGATCCATTTGTCGGCGACGATACCTAACAGCGTAGGCATAAATACGGCGGCAATCCCCAGCGAGCTATAGACTGCGCCAATAGAGGCACCGTCGAATTTAAGGGTGACAAACATATAAGAGCCGAGGGTCGTGAGCCAACTACCCCATAGGCAGAACTGCAGAAAGGAAAGGACTTTCAGCTGCAGCTTAAGATTCATGTTAATTTCCTCACATCGTAATGCGGATGGATGTTTTAAAAAGCACATTTGCCGTTTCAATATGATGTGATTCTATCAATGAGAAGGGGTGTTTTTTTGTTAGCTGTGACAAATATTTGCAAACAATTTCCAATTGCAAAGCAAAATAGTGACGGAGTTAACACTTTTACCCTCTTCTGCCGCCAGCTTCACGCGGCCGAAGAGGGTAAACATTACCGACGTCGATAGGATTTTTGTGCAGAATTGACCTTATAAAGGTAGCGGCGTGATTCCGCCGACGGATGTCGGGTGGTTAATGTTTGATAAACGTCCCCCGGCGACATGCTGTTGATGATATTTGCTGCCTGAATTTTATCGCTGGAGAACACACGCAGCACGCTGCCTGCCCCACCGTTATACGCGGTAATGACGGCGTAACGACGTGAGGTTGGGTTATCGATTCCGCCCAGGTAGACATTGTTGAGCATCGCCAGATAGGCGGTACCGGTATCAATGTTGTTGGCCGGGTCAAACAGGAAGCTACGGCTTGGCGTACCGGAGCGGCCCTGTGAGCGGAACACATCTTTCCCGGCGCTGTGCTGCACGACCTGCATCAGTCCCAGTGCATCAGCATGGCTGACCGCATACGGGTTAAAGGAGGATTCGGTTTGCATGATGGCAAGGATCAGTGCTTCGTCAACGCCATACTTACGCGATGCCTGACGAACCATGCCGACATACTTATGCGCACGCTTATCAAGGTGGTTTGGCACCAGATTAATGGTCACGCTGTAGATAATGCGCAGGCCGTTACTCCGGCTCTTTAATCGTGTTTGCAGCAGGTAGTTGGCGAAGTTTGTCGCACGTCCCTCCCAGCGAATAGGCTGACCGGTATTATCAACGACCTGTCCGTAGAGGAACGGCTCTTTGGAAATCTTGATATCATCAACATCGGAATAGAGATCGATGGAACCCGGATCGTCTCCCATCAGCAAGGTCTTGATTATTGCCCGTCGTAAATGCCCGGCAGGATCTGTCCCGGCGATAGTCTCCACGGTTATTGTACCGTCATCAAAGTTGATGTGGCTGCGGGTTTGATACTGATCGGTATACTTTACATAGTCCTTCGGACCCGCGATCAGCACTTCTTTAAATCCCCACAAATTCTCAATGTTATGGGCAAACTGCCCCATCAGAATATCAAAACCGTTGGTATCCTTGACCCAGGCTTCGTTATAGGAATCGCCTTTTTTGGTCGAACTGGAACAGGAGATGAGCAACGGCGCAATAACGGCAAGCGCGAGATATTTTTTCATCATTCCGGGAGTGCGTGTTGTGTTGTGAGGGTGTTTTGCCGGATGGCGGTGCAAGCACCTTATCCGGCCTACGAGATTGCCCGCAATTTGTGCTTATTTTTTATCTTCTGGCGTATAGCCTTCAATGTGCACGTCCTTGCCTTCAAACAGGAAGTTGATCATCTCCTGTTCCAGCAGTTTGCGGTGCTCGACGTTCATCATGTTGAGTTTCTTCTCGTTAATCAGCATGGTTTGCTTGTGCTGCCACTGTGCCCATGCTTCTTTCGAAATCTCGTTATAAATGCGTTTTCCCAGATCGCCTGGGTACAGCTGAAAATCCTGACCTTCTGCTTCACGTTGCAGGAAAGTACAAAAAATCGTTCTGCTCATAAAAAATCCTCTTTATCGACCGGCACGTTAAACCTGCGCACCGACGCGTAATTGCTGTAACAAACGCTCCACGGGAGCCGCCAGTCCGACTGACGGCGGTTGCGCTAAGTTATACCAGAGCGCGTTGCCTTCATCCATGCAGGCGGTGAATGAGGACACGGGAAGCCACATAGGCACAATATCTAAGTGGAAATGACTAAAGGTATGGCGAAACGCAGTAAGCTGGGTCAGATTATCTGCGTTAATTTGCCGTTGCGCCAGCCACTGATGCAGTCCATCTTCATCTTCAAACTGCGGAAAACAGTATAATCCGCCCCATAAGCCGCTGGGTGGACGCTGCGCGAGTAACACCTCATCGTTATGCTGCATCAGTAAAAAATAGCCTGTGCGCTCCGGTAACGTCTGCTTGGGCTTTTTACCCGGGTATTGTGCCCAACTTGCATTGGCGGTAGCCACACAGCCATTTTGTAATGGGCACAGGGCGCACTTAGGTTTTGAACGCGTACAGACTAGCGCGCCTAAATCCATCATCGCCTGATTAAATCGTTCAACGCCGTGGGCGGGTGTAACCTGTTCACTCAACGCCCACAGTTTTTTCTCGACCTCTTTTTTCCCCGGCCAGCCGCTGACAGCATAACAGCGTGCCAGCACGCGTTTGACGTTGCCGTCGAGAATCGGAAAATGCTGACCCAAAGAGAGCGAAAGGATCGCGCCTGCGGTAGAGCGTCCAACGCCGGGCAGGGCGGCAACTTCATCAAAGGTTTGCGGGAAGGTGCCGCCATGCAGCGTCGCCACCTGCTGAGCGGCTTTATGTAGATTGCGCGCACGCGCGTAATACCCCAGCCCGGTCCACAAATGCAGGACTTCATCAAGCGGGGCATGGGCTAAATCGGTTATCGTTGGAAAGCGCGCCATAAAGCGTTCAAAATAAGGAATAACGGTCGCAACCTGAGTTTGTTGCAGCATGACTTCAGAAAGCCATACTTTGTAAGGCGTCTTGTCAATTTGCCAGGGCAGCGTTTTCCGCCCGTATTTGTCGTACCAGCTCAACACCTGAGCTGAAAATTGAGACGCTTGCATGATTACCGTTTCATTATTGCTGGGGGCAAGATTGCAGCACAGAGGTCGAAGGGTGTAAACCGGAACTTTCCGCAGCTGACTTTCTTCCTTTACTTGCATCCGGCAACTAACTTTGGATAATGCCCGTTTTCAGAACTCAAACACAGCAGACTAAACTTTTATGAAGAACGACGTCATTTCACCGGAATTTGATGAAAACGGTCGCCCGCTGCGCCGGATTCGTAGTTTTGTTCGTCGCCAGGGGCGACTGACTAAAGGGCAGGAACACGCACTGGAAAACTACTGGCCGGTGATGGGCGTTGAGTTCAGCGAAGCGCCGGTCGATTTTGTTGCGCTGTTTGGCCGTGACGCACCGGTGACGCTTGAAATAGGTTTCGGTATGGGCGCTTCGCTGGTGGCGATGGCCAAAGCGCGTCCGGAACAAAACTTCCTCGGTATCGAGGTTCACTCTCCGGGCGTTGGCGCGTGCCTGGCTTCGGCGCATGAAGAGGGCGTCGAAAACCTGCGCGTGATGTGTCATGACGCCGTTGAAGTGCTGCACAAAATGATTCCTGACAATTCTTTATCGATGGTTCAGCTCTTTTTCCCTGACCCGTGGCATAAAGCACGTCATAATAAACGCCGTATCGTTCAGGTACCGTTTGCTGAGCTGGTGAAGAGTAAGCTGAAGTTGGGCGGTGTTTTCCACATGGCGACCGACTGGGAAGCCTATGCGGAGCACATGCTTGAAGTGATGTCCTCCATTGACGGGTATAAAAACCAGTCTGAGAGTAACGATTATGTACCGCGCCCACCATCGCGCCCGGTAACCAAATTTGAACAACGTGGCCATCGTCTTGGCCACGGCGTATGGGACTTAATGTTCGAGAGGGTGAAATAATGGCAAAGAACCGTAGCCGTCGTCTGCGTAAAAAAATGCATATCGACGAATTCCAGGAAGTCGGATTTTCGGTTGCATGGCGTTTTCCGGAAGGCACATCTGAAGAGCAGGTCGATAAAATCGTTGATGACTTTATCAATGAGGTTATTGAGCCGAACAAGCTGGCCTATGACGGCAGTGGCTATCTGGCTTGGGAAGGTCTGATCTGCCTGCAGGAAATCGGCAAATGCACTGAAGAACATCAGGCAATCGTGCGTAAGTGGCTGGAAGAGCACAAACTTGAAGACGTGCGCACCAGCGAACTTTTCGATATTTGGTGGGACTAAGTAGCACAGGGTCGGCAAATGCCGGCCCGATTTGTATTGAGGGATAGATATGATGCGTAAAACGCTGCTGGCGGCAGTCCTGACGTTCACGGCGATGGCCGCACATGCTGATTATAAGTGCAGCGTCACCCCGCGTGACGATGTGATTGTGACGCCGCAAACGGTGCAGGTGAAGGGTGAAAACGGCGATCTGGTGATCACGCCAGCCGGGAATGTTACCTTCAACGGTAAGCAGTACACCTTAAGCGCCGCACAGCGTGAGCAGGCGAAAGATTATCAGGCGGCGTTGCGTAGCAGCCTGCCGTGGATTGACGACGGCGCCAGAGCGCGCGTCGAGAAAGGTCGCATCGCGCTGGACAAAATTATCGCCAAAGAAGTCGGTGAAAGCAGTAACATGCGCGGTCGTTTAACCAAGCTTGACGCCCAATTGAAAGAGCAGATGAACCGGATCATCGAGCATCGTACTGACGGTCTGACCTTCCATTATAAGGCGATTGATCAGGTCCGTGCTGACGGGCAGCAGCTGGTGAATCAGGCGATGGGCGGCATTCTGCAGGACAGCATCAACGAAATGGGTGCCAAAGCGGTGCTCAAAGGTGGCGGTAACCCACTGCAGGGTGTGCTCGGTAGCCTCGGCGGTTTGCAAACCTCCATCCAGAATGAATGGAAGAACCAGGAGAAAGACTTCCAGCAGTTTGGCAAAGATGTTTGCGCGCGCGTCGTGACGCTGGAAGATGACCGTAAGGCATTGGTTAACGGTCTAAAATAGCATTTACCTCTCTTTAACGGCACAGAAACATTCTGTGCCGTTTTGCTTTGCATTTTCCTTGTTTTTTGATATCCATCTCTAAAAATAACAAATTTATAAATATATAAGTCTGGTTAATTGGAAGAGGTCACATTATTCATCTGTCAGGTTGACATAATGCGGCAAATTCAAATAACCGGAGTAATAACATGGATTTTTTCAGAAAAACGGCACTGGCAGCACTGGTTATGGGGTTCAGCGGCGCAGCGCTCGCATTACCCAATATCACCATTCTGGCTACCGGCGGGACGATTGCTGGTGGCGGTGATTCAGCAACAAAATCCAACTACACGGCGGGTAAGGTCGGCGTAGAAAATCTGGTTGAAGCGGTGCCGCAACTGAAAGATATTGCCGTCGTTAAAGGCGAGCAGGTGGTGAATATCGGCTCTCAGGACATGAACGACGACGTCTGGTTAACGCTGGCGAAGAAGATCAACACCGAGTGTGATAAAACCGACGGCTTCGTGGTAACACATGGTACGGATACCATGGAAGAAACGGCCTATTTCCTCGACCTGACCGTCAAGTGTAACAAGCCGGTTGTGCTGGTCGGCGCAATGCGTCCGTCTACGGGTATGAGCGCCGATGGCCCGTTCAACCTGTATAACGCCGTGGTTACCGCAGCAGACAAAGCGTCTGCTAATCGCGGCGTGCTGGTGGTGATGAACGACACCGTTATGGATGGTCGTGATGTGACCAAGACCAACACCACGGATGTTGCCACCTTTAAGGCTGTTAACTATGGCCCGCTGGGCTACATCCATAACGGTAAGATTGACTACCAGCGTACGCCTGCGCGTAAGCACACTACATCCACTCCGTTCGATGTTTCTAAGCTGACTGAACTGCCGAAAGTGGGCATTATCTATAACTACGCTAACGCCTCCGATCTGCCAGCAAAAGCGCTGGTTGATGCCGGATACGCCGGGATCGTGAGTGCGGGTGTAGGTAACGGTAACCTGTATAAAACCATTTTCGATACGCTGGCAACCGCTGCGCACAAAGGCACCGTGGTCGTGCGTTCTTCCCGCGTACCTACTGGCTCCACCACGCAGGATGCTGAAATCGATGATGCGAAGTACGGATTTGTGGCGTCTGGCTCGCTGAACCCACAAAAAGCTCGCGTGCTGCTGCAATTGGCGCTGACACAGACCAAAGATCCTAAACAGATCCAGGAAATGTTTAATCAGTACTAATCGATGAAGGTGGCTGCGCTTATCGACCTAACCCTGTAGGCCTGATAAGCGCAGCGCCATCAGGCAATTTGCCGGATGGTGGCTCAAAGCCTTATCAGGCCAACATTCATTACGGTTTTCCGCGTTACTCCGCCAGAAACAGCTCCAGCAGTGAGTTTAAAAACAGCTTACCGTGCTGGGTAATCTGCCAGTACTCATCGCTCTGCGTCAGATATCCCTGGGCGATAGCCTCATCAATCTGTGCCCGAATCACCTCTTCGGCAAGCCCGGTATAGTGGGTGAATTCCACACGCGGTGCGGCCTCCAGCAAGCGGAAGCGGTTCATAAAGAACTCAAATGGCTTATCAGCCTCGGCGACATCACGCTCGCTTTCGAGATAACGTCCCTGCATGTAACCGCGCGGATGTCGGGTTTTGGTGGTGCGCAGGATACGTCCGTCCGGGAAGGTGATCTTGCCGTGAGCCCCGCAGCCAATGCCAAGATAGTCGCCAAAACGCCAGTAGTTCAGGTTGTGCTGGCACTGATATCCCTGTTTTGCATAGGCCGAGGTTTCATATTGCTGATAGCCGGCGGCGGTCAGCAACCGGTGGCCTTGCTCAAAAATATCCCACAGGGCGTCATCATCCGGTAGCACTGGCGGGCGCGAACCAAACAACGTGTTGGGCTCAATAGTGAGCTGATACCAGGAGAGGTGCGGGGGGTTAAGCTCAATGGCCTGTTGTAAATCGCCCAGCGCTTCTTCCAGCGTTTGATCCGGCAGGCCGTGCATCAGATCGAGGTTAAAGCTGCGCAATCCCAGACCGTCAGCCAGATTCGCCGCGCGTCTGGCTTCTTCTGGCCCGTGAATACGCCCCAGTCGCTCAAGCTTGGCGGCGCTAAAACTTTGTACGCCAATCGAGATGCGGTTAACTCCAGCGCGTTGATAATCGACAAACCGATCGGCTTCCACCGTACCGGGATTGGCTTCCATCGTGATTTCGGCATCCGCCGCCAGATTCAGACGCGCACGCACGCCATCCAGCAGCGTTTGCATTGCCGGGCCAGAGAGCAGGCTCGGCGTACCGCCACCAATAAAAATGGTCTTTACTTCGCGTCCCTGCGCGTAGGTGACGTTGGTATCCAGATCGCTCAGCAGATGCCCAACGTAATCGTCATGAGGAACTTCGCCCTTTAACGCATGCGAGTTGAAGTCGCAGTAGGGGCATTTCTGCACGCACCACGGGATGTGAATATAAAGACTCAGCGGTGGCAACTTAACCATTACGCAGCGCATCCAGCAGCAGTTTTAGCGCCAGTCCACGGTGGGAAATAGCACTCTTTTCTTCGCGGGTCAGTTCGGCTGCGGTTTTACCCTCAGACGGTACAAAAAAGATAGGGTCGTAGCCAAAACCACCGTTTCCGGCAGGCTCACGAGCGATCACGCCCGGCCAGCGTCCGTGACATACAACAGGGGTTGGGTCATCTGCGTGGCGCATATATACCAGTACACAGTGGAACTGCGCCTGACGCTTATCATCCGGGACATCCTGCAGAGTGCGCAGCAGTTTTTCCAGGTTTTGTTGGTCGGTGGCATCTTCACCAGAATAGCGAGCAGAATAAATCCCCGGTGCCCCGCCGAGGGCGTCAACGGCCAGGCCGGAATCATCGGCAATGGCCGGCAGACCGGTGATTTGCGCGGCATGACGCGCCTTCAGAATGGCGTTTTCAATAAACGTCAGGCCGGTTTCTTCTGCGGAATCAACGCCCAGATCCGTTTGGGCAACGACATCAAGCCCGAAGTCGCTCAGGAGAGAGGCGAGTTCACGCACTTTACCGGCATTGCCGGTCGCGAGGACAACTTTTTGCATGGGATACCTAATCAGTTAGCGCCGCAATTTCTGGCGGGATCTGTTGCGGATGAATGATTTTAACCTGTTTGTGGCGGCCAAGCTCGCCCTTCTCAATAACGACCTGGCTTTTCGCCACGCGGAACTGTTTACCGAGAAACTTCACCAGATGGCTGTTGGCTTGCCCATCGACCGGTGGGGCGGTAATGGCGACTTTTACTTCGTCGCCATGTAAGCCCACAATACTGTCACGGCTGGCTTTAGGCTGAATGTAGAGCCGTAAAACCAGACCGTCATCGCAGGGTGTTACGGCACTCATAGCGCCATCCACAGCCCCGGCAGCAGCATGTTGCCTGTCGCTTGTAACACTTCTGCGATCCCCATGTTGATGACATAGAGCAGCAGCACCAGGATCATCGGGGAGAAGTCGATCCCGCCCATTCCTGGAAGGATACGACGAATAGGACGCAGTAGCGGATCCGCCAGTTGAATCAGTACGTATTCTACAGGGCTGCGGCCCTGGCTGACCCAGCTCATGATGGCCATTACCAGCAGTACCCAGAAAATCAGCAGCCCGATAGTCTTCAGGACGATCAGTACGGCGGCGATCCAGATAATGGGTTGGAACGTGACCACTTTGAACAGCACAATAGCTTTGATAAAGCTGAGCACTAACGCGACCAATAACGAGGCGCTGTCAATCGGCCCCATCGGGGGAATAATTCGGCGTAACGGCCCAATAATAGGCTGAGTGATTTTTACAATGAACTGCGAAAACGGATTGTAAAAATCGCAGCGAGACCACTGCATCCACACGCGCAATAGCAGCGCCATGGTATACAGCTCAATTACCGTTGAGAGCAGGAAGGTCAACGTATTCATGGTGTTCCTCAGTTTTCCTTAATTTTTTGTGTAATCACGAGCACCAAAAATGG
Source organism: Citrobacter sp. C348 (assembly GCF_047467975.1). Classification (NCBI taxonomy): domain Bacteria; kingdom Pseudomonadati; phylum Pseudomonadota; class Gammaproteobacteria; order Enterobacterales; family Enterobacteriaceae; genus Citrobacter; species Citrobacter sp. C348. The sequence goes on from NZ_JASJUJ010000011.1 coordinate 140,381, forward strand.
CAGTGCCAATGCGCACCATCGTGCTACCCGCCGCGATGGCGGCATCCATATCATCAGACATTCCCAACGAGAGCGTATCGACTGTCGGGTAGCGTGTTTTCAATCCGGCAAATGCTACAGCCATTTGCTGTGCAACTTCAAACTGCCTTACATAATCTGACTCAGGCGCCGGGATTGCCATCAGTCCCCGCAGGGTAATGCGTGGCAGAGCGGCGACGTCTGCGGCCAGGGCATCAAGCTCTGCCAGCGGAATACCTGACTTGCTGTTCTCATCGCTGATGTTGATTTGAATCAGCACATTCAGCGGCGCCAGGTCTGCCGGGCGCTGTTCGCTGAGTCGGGTGGCGATGCGCAAACGGTCTATCGTATGGCACCAGTCAAAATTTTCAGCCACCAGACGGCTTTTGTTGGACTGCAACGGGCCAATAAAGTGCCACTGCAGCCCAGACACGCCGTTTTCACTGAAGTAGCGGATCTTATCCACGCCTTCCTGAACATAGTTTTCCCCAAAGGCATGCTGTCCGGCTGCAATGGCTTCTTCGATGGCGCTCGCAGGTTTGGTTTTGCTCACTGCAAGCAACGTAACGTCTTCTGAAGGCCGCCCGCAACGCGTCGCGGCGGCTGAGATTTTCTCCCGGACATGTGCCAGGTTATGCGCGATATCGTTCATTTTCCGAGGATGTTCATATGAATATGGAAGAAATAGTGGCCCTTAGTGTAAAGCATAACGTGTCGGATCTACACCTGTGCAATGCATGGCCTGCGCGCTGGCGCATATGTGGCAGGGTAGAAATTGCCCCGTTTACCGCGCCGGACGTGGAGAAGCTGCTGATGTTATGGCTCAGTGAGCAACAACAGGTACAGTGGCGGGAAAAGGGCCAGGTTGATTTTGCCATCGCACTGGCGGATTCCCGACGTTTACGGGCCAGCGCATTTACGCATCAGCAGGGAACGTCACTGGCGCTGAGACTGCTGCCGCTTGATTGCCCGTGCCTGGATGATCTCCAGACGCCCGCTGCGTTGCCAGAACTGCTGCACAGCGAAAACGGGTTAATTCTGGTGACCGGTGCGACGGGCAGCGGTAAGTCGACGACGCTGGCGGCGATGGTGGGCTCTCTCAATCAGCACGTTGACGGGCATATTCTGACCCTGGAAGACCCGATTGAATACCGCTATACCAGCCAGCGTTGTCTGATCCAACAGCGTGAGATTGGTGTGCACTGCCTTTCTTTTGCTGCCGGCCTGCGGGCGGCATTGCGTGAAGATCCTGACGTGATTTTACTGGGAGAACTGCGCGACAGCGAGACGATTCGTCTGGCACTGACGGCGGCGGAAACGGGACATCTGGTGCTGGCAACGCTGCATACGCGCGGTGCGGCGCAGGCGGTGGAGCGGCTGGTGGATTCGTTCCCTGCGCAGGAAAAAGACCCGGTGCGTAATCAACTGGCGGGTAGCTTGCGGGCGGTGCTCGCACAAAAACTGGAGGTCGACAGGCAGGGGTGGCGGGTGGCGTTATACGAACTGCTGGTCAATACGTCGGCTGTGAGTAATCTGATCCGTGAAGGGAAAACCCACCAGCTACCTGGCGTGATACAAACCGGGCAACAGGCGGGTATGCAGACATTTGCCCAGAGCCTGCAGCAGCGTCAGGCGCAGGGTAGGCTGTAAATATGAGTCTTAGTAACCTTGTTCGAAATAGCTTTCGAGAATAACGACGGCAGACGCGGAGTCGACTTTGCCTTTATTCAGCGCGCGGTACCCGCCTTGTTCAAACAGGCCGGAACGTGCTTCGACGGTGCTCAGACGTTCGTCGTGCAGCGTGACTGTGACGCCAAAGCGGCCATGAATACGGTTGGCAAACTTGCGCGCGCGCGCAGTAAGCGGTTGCTCGGTGCCGTCCATATTCAGCGGCAGACCGACAATGATTTCATCCGGTTGCCACTCTTTTAGCAGGCGTTCAATCAGGTTCCAGTCCGGCGTGCCGTCCTGCGCTTTGATGGCGGGCAGCGGTCTGGCGGTGCCGGTAATGCGCTGACCAATAGCCACGCCAATACTTTTGGTCCCAAAATCAAAGGAGAGTAATGTTTCGCTCATTATGCGTGTCCCGCCACGCCAGGCATAGTCAGGATATCGATCCCGATAAGTTTGGCCGCGTCGCGCCAGCGGTCGGCAATCGGCGTTTTAAACAGAATGTTGAGATCGGCGGGGGCAGTGAGCCAGGCGTTATCCAACAGCTCTTGTTCCAGCTGACCCTTTTCCCAGGATGAAAAACCTAGTGCAACCAGCACTTCGGAAGGTTGTTCCTGAGTGCCTAAGGTTTCCAGCACATCGCGGGAAGTGGTGATAATGGTGTTGTCCGAAATACGAATGCTGGAGGCAAAGCGTGAAGGTGGGGTATGCAAAATAAACCCACGCTCTTCTGCTAACGGGCCGCCGAGCATCACTGGTTTATCCAGACGAATAGCCGGATCGCGTGCCTCAGGGGTGATCTTCAGCTTTTCCAGAATCCCTTCAATTTGTAAGTTTTCCAGGGGTTTATTGACGATAATCCCCATTGCGCCATTTTCATTATGTTCGCAAATGTAGACCACGGAACGGCGGAAAATCGGATCCTGGAGAGCAGGCATGGCAATAAGAAAGTGATGCTGTAAATTCATTGTCAGAGGTTCTGTTTCCTGGTTCAAAAAAGCAACAACGGTCAGTATGCGAGGAAAGCGTTAAGTTGTCACCCTCTGAAAATAACATTGCCGGATATCGGCTTCGCCTTATCCGGCCAACGGGGTGCAATTGTAGGCCGGATAAGACACCGTGGCGTCGTCATCCGGCGCAGGTTTACTTGGCTAAGCGAGCTTCAATGGCATCCATCAGCATACCGGTAATCGAAACCGGGAACTCCGCCTCAATTTCGCGAATACAGGTTGGGCTGGTGACGTTAATTTCCGTCAGGCGATCGCCGATAATATCCAGACCGACAAAAATCAGTCCTTTGGCTTTCAGCGTTGGCCCGATACGACGTGCAATTTCCCAGTCGCTGTCGGTCAGCGGACGAGGTTCGCCACGGCCACCGGCCGCCAGATTACCACGGGTTTCACCGCCCTGTGGAATGCGTGCCAGGCAGTAGGGAACGGGTTCGCCATCGACCACCAGTACGCGTTTGTCGCCGTCTTTAATTGCCGGCAGGTAGTTCTGCGCCATGCAGTAGCGGGTACCGTGTTCGGTCAGCGTTTCGGCAATTACACCGAGGTTCGGATCGCCTTCCTTCACGCGGAAGATCGATGCACCGCCCATGCCGTCCAGCGGCTTGAGAATGATATCGCTGTGTTTTTGCCAGAAGGCTTTCAGCTGCGCTTTGTTACGCGTGACCAGCGTTTCTGGCGTCAGGTCCGCGAACCAGGCGGTGAACAGCTTTTCGTTACAATCGCGCAGGCTCTGCGGTTTGTTCACGATCAGCGTCCCTTGCTCTTCTGCACGCTCCAGAATATAGGTGGCGTAGATGAACTCGGTATCAAACGGCGGATCCTTACGCATCAGAATGACGTCCAGGTCAGCCAGTGGTAGATCTTGTTCGCTGTTGAACTCATACCATTTGTCGTAGTTCTGCTCTACGCTCAGGGTACGCGTGCGGGCGCGGGCTTCACCGTTAATCAGATAAAGATCGGCCATCTCCATATAGTGAAGTTCGTAACCACGACGTTGTGCTTCCAGCAGCATAGCAAAGCTGGAATCTTTCTTGATGTTGATGCTTGCGATGGGATCCATCACGATGCCGAGCTTGATCATTGTTCTTCTCCGTTAGCCCAGATCGCCAAATCGCACCTGTAGCGCGGTAATGGCGGTGAGCGCAGTTGTCTCAGTACGCAGAACGCGAGGTCCTAACAGAATATCAGTAAACTGATAGCGTGCAGTCATGGCAATTTCATCTGCCGACAGCCCGCCTTCCGGTCCAATCAGCAGTCGGATGCGCTCTACCGGCAGCGGAAGCGTGTTAATACTGGCGCTGGCGCGCGGGTGCAGGTTCAGTTTTAGCCCCTCGTCCTGCTCGGCACACCAGGCTTCCAGATCCATTGCCGGGCGAATTTCAGGCACCCGGTTACGACCGCATTGCTCGCAGGCGGCAATCGCAATTTTCTGCCACTGCTGGAGCTTCTTGTTCAAGCGTTCACTGTCCAGTTTAACGCCGCAGCGCTCAGAAAAAAGTGGCGTAATGAGGCTTACACCCAGTTCAATCGATTTCTGGATAGTAAATTCCATTTTTTCACCGCGCGACATCACCTGACCAAGATGAATATGCAAGGGAGATTCGCGATCGTCGAGTTCGGCGCTCAGTATCTTCACATCCACGCTTTTCTTGCTGGCGTGGGTGATCTCGGCGTCAAACACCTGGTTGCTGCCGTCAAATAATTGAAGAGCCTGGCCCGGTCCCATGCGCAGCACGCGACCGATATGGTTGGCGGCATCTTCACACAGTGAAATTTGACTGCCTGCCGTGAGTGGTTCAGGGTGATAAATGCGAGGAATGCGCATAGTTAACCATCCGCGTCATGGCCCTGGCCGACAAAACGGCAGGGCATGGGTTAAAATATTGACGCTAGTGTAGGTTAGCTCTTTTGCGCCTGGCAAGCGCGTTGCACGTATGGATTATGGTTGCCCTGTACCTTCGCAATACGTTCGTCGCGTTCGCACTCCCAGTCGGTCACTGGATACTGTTTATTCCAGGCGTTAAAAAGCTGGGTTTGCTGACGGGAAAGCGTCAGGTTGTACTGGTCGCGCATGTAAAAATAGGTGCGCGCGATGGCGCCGCGAGCGCGGGCAGGCGGCTCAGCCACTTTTTCTTTGAAATCGACCTTCATGTCACACTGGCCATACTGGCCTTCGCCGCCGTTCCACTGGCTGTACATAAAGTTCGCGCGATCGCCATTTACTTCACCCACTGCCGGTTGCAGGTTGTGCATATCGCTTTCCATCTTGCGATAGACCGGATCTTTGGCGCAATTTTTACGTCCACCGTCCTGCCAGCATTGGCGCTGATGACCAAATTGCCAGGCAGGGACAACATGCTCCCATTCAATACGGCTGGCGCGGTTTTCGTTTTTCCGCACTTTATAGCCGCAGGATTCGAGGTCAACGACCCCTTTTTTGCCCTGCCAGTTAATTTTACAGCCGCAGTAGAAATCGCCGGGCGCATCGGCGTTCACTTTGACGCCAGCGGCTTTTGCCTGGGAGAAACTGTTGATACCTTCGGCGAATGCCGGGCCAGAGAGCGCAGTGGCCAATAACGCCACTGCCATAGAAAGATTACGGTACATCACACACTCCGTGTCAAAACGAGCCCGCAACGTAACGAAAGTTGTTCTTGTATGCAATCAGTCAGGTCATAAAAGTTCCTGATAATCAGACGTATTATTCAGCAACCAGCGGTTCGCCGCAGTGGACGCAGCGGTAGGTGGCTTCCCCGCGCACAATGCGGTTATGGCGGCGGACAGTCAGCTGGTGTTCCTGACACTTACAGCGGTAGGTAAAGGTATTGCGCTGCACGGATTGCAGTTCGAACTGATGCGTACGTCGGGCTGGAACGCCCAGCACGCTTTCCATCATCCATTTCCACTCTTTCCCGTGCGGCGGCACGCGGCCAAAGTGCTTCCAGACCAGCAAGTGTGCCAGTTCATGCGGTACGACCTCGTTAACGAACGCCTCGATGTTTTCCATCAGCAGCACCGGGTTGAGGCGAATTTCATTGCTTTGCAGCCACGCTGTACCCGCAGCAGTGCCGCGCTGTTGGTACACAAGCTTAGGTTCCGGATAATTGCGTTCGAGCTTGAGATTGGCGAGGGCAAGTTTTTCCCGCAAGCTGCGCATAACGGCTTGCTGGATGGCGATGGGGAGACGAGAGGTTTTCATAACGCCAGAGGATAGTGCGACAGGAAAAGGACTGCAAGAGGCTGGCTTCCCCCCGCCAGGGGAGGAAGCCTTGAGCGATTAGTCGTGGGCGCCAATTTCGCGCAGTTTACGACCTTTCATCAGGTTACGTTCAATGTGTTCCAGGGAGACGTTTTTGGTTTCTGGAATCAGCCACAAGGTCAGGAAGATGAACAGGACGTTCAGGCCGCCGTAGACCCAGAAGGTGTTGGCGCTGCCCAGCGAGTTCAGCATCGTCAGGAAGGTTGCGCCGACGATCATGTTGGCAATCCAGTTGGTTGCGGTAGAGCAGGTGATACCGAAATCGCGGCCTTTCAGCGGCTGGATTTCAGAGCACAGTACCCAAATCAGCGGACCGGCACTCATCGCGAAGCCAACGATAAACATCAGCAGCATCAGGACGGCAAAGTACTGGGCGGCAGCGGAGTGGATACCAATGTGCATCATTGTGCCCAGCACGCCCATACCGATAGCCATCACGATAAAGCCGAGGATCAGTGTCGGTTTACGGCCCCAGCGGTCAACCAGGCCAATGGCGATAAAGGTCGCCAGCACGTTGGTCAACCCCACGATAACGGTGCCCCACATCTGCTCGGTGGTGTTGGTATAGCCGGCCAGTTCAAAGATTTTTGGTGCGTAGTACATGATGACGTTCATCCCGGTGAACTGCTGCATCACCTGTAACAGTACGCCAAGGAATACCGCGCGGCGGAAGTTGCTGTTTTCTTTAAACAGCGCCCATCCGCTTTGTTTTACCTGCAGGCTTTCACGAATTTCATCCAGCTCGCGTTTCGCTTCTGCACTGGTATCACGCAGACGTAACAGCACGCGTTCAGCATCGACGAAGCGACGTTTAGCGGCGAACCAGCGCGGGCTGTCCGGCAGGAAGAACACGCCAACCAGCAGCAGCAGGGCAGGAATAATGATCACGCCCAGCATCCAGCGCCATGCACCGCTGTAGCTAAAGGCGGTATCGGACAGATAGGCCCCGAGGATCCCGATGGTAATCATCAGCTGATACATGGAAATCATACTGCCACGAATTTTTTCCGGTGCAATTTCAGACAGATACAGTGGTGCAGTGTAAGACGCAACGCCCACGGCCAGACCCAGCAGGATACGGGAGAGAAGCAGTACTTCCACGTTAGGCGCCGCGGCGGAGAACAGCGAGCCGGCGACAAACAGGATCGCGCCGATCATCAGGCTTTTTTTACGCCCCAGCTTGAAGGAGAGCCAGCCGCTGCCGACAGCACCTACAGCTGCGCCAAACATCATCGAGCTGACCACCCATTCCTGAGTGTGCGGGGTAATTTGAAACTCGTCGGTGATGAACGGTAACGCACCGGCAATCACGCCGATATCCAGGCCAAAAAGTAATCCTGCCAGGGCTGCCAAAAAGCAGACAAAAAATGTCATGGCTTTGTTGGAACGCCCCTGTTTTTTATTCCCAGGCATGATGCCCTCCAGGTTGGGTAACTTATTTTTGTTGATGTTAAGGGTAGGTGAGTACGGAGTAAAAAAATGAGATTAATATCACATTAGTGTAATCGCTTACACTGACATTCATGTGCCCTATGGATTAATTATTTGAAAAATATGATATTTTATAAAAATGAGTAATGAGCGATTGCCTGGAATTAAGACAATACTGAAAAATAATGTAACAATCATGAAAATGCAGAAATAAAGGGATTCATAATCAATTCATTATGATAATGACTGGATGTAATCGCTTTCATTTGCATTGAAAATCAGGGGGGGGGACGTTAAGGTACAGGTAAAAAAAAGACCAGCCTTAAGGCTGGTCCTGGTAAGCGGGGGCTTCAGTAAATTACTTCAGTCCAGCAGCTTCACGCAGCTGTTGCGCTTTGTCGGTTTTTTCCCATGGGAAATGTTCGCGACCAAAGTGACCGTAGGCTGCGGTTTCTTTGTAGATTGGGTGCAACAGATCCAGCATCTGAATCAGGCCGTATGGACGCAGATCGAAGAACTCGCGTACCAGCAGGGTCAGCTGCTCAGAAGGCACTTTTTCAGTACCGAATGTTTCAACCATGATAGAGGTTGGTTCAGCCACGCCAATGGCGTAGGAAACCTGAATCTCACAACGGTCGGCCAGACCGGCAGCAACGATGTTTTTCGCGACATAGCGGGCTGCATAGGCTGCAGAACGGTCAACTTTAGACGGATCTTTACCTGAGAATGCGCCGCCGCCGTGACGCGCCATGCCGCCGTAGGTATCAACGATGATCTTACGACCGGTCAGACCGCAGTCACCCATTGGGCCACCGATAACGAAACGGCCGGTTGGGTTGATGAAGAATTTGGTCGATGCGCTCAACCACTCGGTCGGCAGCACCGGCTTGATGATCTCTTCCATTACCGCTTCTTGCAGCGTTTTCTGATCAACATCCTGAGAGTGCTGAGTAGACAGAACCACCGCATCAATACCGACAATTTTACCATCGTCATACTGGAAGGTGACCTGGCTTTTCGCATCCGGGCGCAGCCACGGCAGGGTGCCGTTTTTACGCACTTCAGCTTGACGCTGAACCAGACGGTGAGCGTAAGTAATCGGCGCTGGCATCAGTACGTCGGTTTCGTTGGTCGCATAACCAAACATCAGACCCTGGTCGCCCGCGCCCTGTTCCAGCGGATCGGCACGGTCAACGCCCTGGTTGATATCCGGGGACTGTTTACCGATAGCGCTCAGTACTGCGCAAGAGTTAGCGTCAAAGCCCATGTCGGAATGCACATAGCCAATTTCGCGAACCGTATTACGCGTGATCTCTTCGATGTCGACCCATGCGCTGGTGGTAATTTCACCGCCCACTAAGACCATACCGGTTTTGACATAGGTTTCGCAGGCGACGCGCGCTTTCGGATCCTGCTCGAGGATTGCATCCAGCACGGCATCAGAGATTTGGTCAGCGATTTTGTCAGGATGCCCTTCTGATACGGACTCGGACGTAAAAAGGTGTTTTGCCATATTTAATTTCACCTAAGGAGAATTTGGTTAGCTCAAACTGTCGAGTGGAATAGCCATGTGTAGAAGATTCTACCATGAGTCTGCAGATTTCGGACACTGGCAGTCTGAGTGTTAATCGGTATAGATGGATTAACATCTGGACGGCTATTCTAGGACAGTTCTTCGCCCGATTTCCAGCTTTTTTTACTACGGCCGCATTGTACCGAAAATGTAACTGGAAATTTTTCCTGACGGTGCTGGCAATGTGTGCATTTATCTTTTGCTTTTTGACTATGTTATCGGTATAAAACGCGGCGCGCGGCTCATACAAAAAGCACACGACGTTTTCATCGTGTCGCCACTTCCAGCCGGGTTAACACTTTAGCTTTGGCTTGTGGGTTCGTTCCGTCTGGAGCGGCCGTGGAGGTGATACGAGATAATGAACCGTTGTATTCTGCTGAGTCTGCCACACCATTCTGGTGTACATATGTCCCCCGCAATCTGCATCTCTGCTTTGCATACCTGTCGATGTTATATACATAAAATCATTCATGCTGCGTCGAGGCTGCATGAAGGATGAAGTGTATACCCATCCCGGCGTATCTCAGGACTCAAGAGCCGGTAACGGTCACTAAGGACTGAACAAGGGCGCTCTTGGTAAACAAGAGTTTTCTCGTGGTTTCGCCGAACTGTCAGTATTACGTTCGGTAACGTGTTTACAATGAAATGATAAAGAAACCGGTCGCACAGTCGGAGCGTCAGCACTATCTGCTGGAAAATCTGCCTGTTTATGGGTTGTTATCGCTTCTTCGGATTGCGATAGTAGTCAACTGTTTTACACTTGTTAATAAAATTTGAGGTTCGCTATGTCTGACGACATTTCTATGGGTTCGCCTTCGTCAGCAGGCGGACAGGGTGTACTACGCTCCATGCAGGAGGTTGCAATGAGTTCCCAGGAAGCCAGCAAGATGCTGCGTACCTACAATATTGCCTGGTGGGGTAATAACTACTATGACGTCAACGAACTCGGTCACATTAGCGTGTGCCCGGACCCTGACGTCCCGGAAGCACGTGTTGATCTTGCCGAGCTGGTAAAAGCTCGCGAAGCGCAGGGGCAACGTCTGCCGGCGCTGTTCTGCTTCCCGCAGATCCTGCAACACCGTCTGCGTTCGATTAACGCCGCGTTCAAGCGCGCCCGTGAATCCTACGGCTACAAGGGTGATTATTTCCTCGTTTACCCGATCAAGGTTAACCAGCACCGTCGCGTGATTGAATCGCTGATTCACTCCGGTGAGCCGCTGGGACTGGAAGCCGGTTCTAAGGCCGAACTGATGGCGGTTCTGGCGCATGCTGGCATGACCCGCAGCGTGATTGTTTGTAATGGTTACAAAGATCGTGAATACATTCGTCTGGCGCTGATTGGCGAGAAGATGGGCCACAAGGTCTACCTGGTCATCGAGAAGATGTCTGAAATCGCGATCGTGCTGGATGAAGCCGAACGGCTGAATGTGGTCCCGCGTCTGGGCGTGCGTGCGCGTCTGGCCTCGCAAGGTTCCGGTAAATGGCAGTCCTCCGGCGGTGAAAAATCCAAGTTCGGCCTGGCGGCGAACCAGGTACTGCAACTGGTGGAAATTCTGCGCGAACGCGGTCGTCTGGACAGCATTCAATTGCTGCACTTCCATCTCGGTTCACAGATGGCGAATATTCGCGATATCGCCACCGGCGTACGTGAATCTGCGCGTTTCTACGTTGAGCTGCACAAACTGGGCGTAAACATCCAGTGCTTCGATGTGGGTGGTGGCCTCGGCGTGGACTATGAAGGGACACGCTCGCAGTCTGACTGTTCGGTCAACTACGGTCTGAACGAATACGCCAACAATATTATCTGGGCGATTGGCGATGCCTGTGAAGAACACGGCCTGCCGCATCCGACGGTAATTACCGAGTCCGGTCGTGCGGTAACCGCGCATCATACCGTGCTGGTGTCTAACATCATCGGCGTTGAGCGTAGCGAACACACCGAAGCTACGCCTCCGGCTGACGATGCGCCGCGTGCCCTGCAAAGCATGTGGGAAACCTGGCAGGAGATGCACGAACCGGGCACCCGCCGTTCGCTGCGTGAATGGCTGCACGACAGCCAGATGGATCTGCACGATATTCACGTTGGGTACTCTTCAGGCACCTTTAGCCTGCAGGAGCGCGCGTGGGCAGAGCAGCTCTATCTGAACATGTGTCACGATGTGCAGAAACAGCTCGACCCGAGCAACCGTGCGCACCGGCCGATTATCGACGAGCTGCAGGAGCGTATGGCGGATAAGATCTACGTCAACTTCTCACTGTTCCAGTCGATGCCGGACGCGTGGGGGATCGATCAGCTGTTCCCGGTCATGCCGCTGGAAGGACTGAATCAGGTGCCGGAGCGCCGCGCGGTGCTCTTGGATATTACCTGTGACTCTGATGGCGCAATCGACCACTACGTTGATGGTGACGGCATTGCCACCACCATGCCGATGCCGGAATATGATCCGGAGAACCCGCCGATGCTGGGCTTCTTTATGGTTGGCGCGTACCAGGAAATCCTTGGCAACATGCACAACCTGTTCGGCGATACCGAAGCGGTCGACGTGTTCGTCTTCCCTGACGGCAGCGTGGAAGTTGAGCTGTCCGACGAAGGGGATACCGTGGCGGATATGTTGCAGTACGTGCAGTTGGATCCGAAAACGTTGCTGACGCAGTTCCGTGACCAGGTGAAAAACACCGATCTGGATACTGAGTTGCAGCAACAGTTCCTCGAAGAGTTCGAGGCTGGATTGTACGGCTATACCTATCTCGAAGACGAGTAAGGTTATTCGGGGTCGCTTGAACCTGGACAAATTAACGGCGATAATTCGCCCATACACGTAGTCACGTAAATCAATCCCTTCCTCGTCGGGCTTAACGACGCGGAGGGGATTTTTTTTCACCAATTTTATAAGAGGTCAGTACATGAGCACCTTAGGTCATCAATACGACAACTCCCTGGTATCTAACGCCTTTGGTTTTTTGCGTCTGCCGATGAATTTCCAGCCCTACGACAGCGACGCCGACTGGGTTATTACCGGCGTACCGTTTGATATGGCAACATCTGGTCGTGCGGGCGGGCGTCATGGTCCGGCAGCGATCCGTCAGGTTTCCACTAACCTGGCCTGGGAACACAACCGTTTCCCGTGGAATTTTGACATGCGTGAACGCCTGAACGTCGTGGACTGCGGCGATCTGGTGTATGCGTTTGGCGATGCGCGTGAAATGAGTGAAAAATTGCAGGCGCATGCTGAAAAGCTGCTTTCTGCCGGCAAGCGCATGCTCTCCTTCGGCGGTGACCACTTCGTTACGCTGCCGCTGCTGCGCGCGCACGCTAAGCACTTTGGTAAAATGGCGCTGGTGCACTTTGATGCCCACACCGACACCTATGCTAACGGCTGTGAATTTGACCACGGCACCATGTTCTATACCGCGCCGAACGAAGGCCTGATCGATCCGAACCATTCCGTGCAGATCGGTATTCGCACCGAGTTTGACAAAGACAACGGCTTTACCGTACTGGATGCCTGCCAGGTGAACGATCGCAGCGTGGATGACATCATCGCGCAGGTGAAGCAGATTGTCGGTGACATGCCGGTTTACCTGACCTTTGATATCGACTGCCTGGATCCGGCGTTTGCTCCGGGTACGGGTACGCCAGTGATCGGCGGTCTGACGTCGGATCGTGCGATCAAACTGGTGCGTGGCCTGAAGGATCTGAATATTGTTGGGATGGATGTAGTCGAAGTGGCCCCGGCCTACGATCAGTCTGAGATCACCGCGCTGGCAGCGGCGACGCTGGCACTGGAGATGCTGTATATCCAGGCAGCCAAAAAAGGCGAATAAGTTGTTTTTGCCGGATGGCGCTGCGCTTATCCGGCCTACAGTTGGTTGATTCTTGTAGGCCGGATAAGGCGTTCACGCCGCCATCCGGCACTGTTCGAAGATTATTTGATCCCATCCGCGCTCATGCGATCGCGAATATGTTGCGCACGTTCGGCGGAGGCTGGATGGTCGTCAAACATTGAGCTTTGACGTCCTGCTTCCAGTTTCGCCAGTTTCTCAAAGCTGGTGGCTAAGCCTGCCGGATTAATACCGCGTTTGCGCAACAAATCATATGAGTAGTCATCCGCTTCGGATTCCTGACGCTGGGAGAACTGCGAGTTCACCAGTTTTTCTCCCAGATCGCCAAGCTGAGACTGCGACAAGCTGCCAACGATACCGCCCGCAGAGGCCGCTGCGGCACGCACGGCGTTGGTTCCCAGCGCAACTTGCATTCCTTTCTTCACGTGACCCAGCGCAACGTGGCCCATTTCGTGACCAATAACCGCCTCAACTTCGTTATCGGTCATCATATCCATCAGGCCGCTGTACACGCGGATGCAGCCATTTGCCATCGCAAACGCGTTGACGTCTTTCGCCACATAGACTTTGTAATTTACCGGCTGTCCGTTGATGTTATCGCCTAGCGCAGCGGCGATTTTGCTCAGTCGTTTGGTATATTCACTGCTGGCAGGAGCAATGGTCGCTTTGCTGTCCATATCCTGACAGGCCTGGTTGCTCAGTGCGATGACTTGCGCATCGCTCAGGCTGTAGGCCTGGAAAGCGCCCGCGCCAGATGAAAGTAGTCCATTGGAGTCCATATTCTGGCAGCCGGTCAGTGCCGTAGCCATGCTCATAGCAAGCAGTAAAGCGCGAATTTTCATTTTTTCTCTTCCGCACGAAGTCAGGATTATTCTAAAAAATGCGTCGTTTGCAGGTAACGAGACGCTCAATATAAGTATAAAGAAAAGAACCACAAGCGGGCGAGAAGATTGCGCAACTTGCGCGCATGATCCAGAGATTTCTGAAGCGGCAAAAGGATGCTCCATGTACATGACACGCGGCTTGGGTTACATTGTTGGCACTTTTTTCCGGCGTAGCCCAAAACGCTCTGTCGTCAAGTCGTTCCGGGCACAGCCTTCATTATCCGATCTGGAGTCAAAATGTCCTCACGTAAAGAGCTTGCCAATGCTATTCGTGCGCTGAGCATGGACGCAGTACAGAAAGCCAAATCCGGTCACCCGGGTGCCCCGATGGGTATGGCTGACATTGCCGAAGTCCTGTGGCGTGATTTCCTGAACCACAACCCGAATAACCCGTCCTGGGCTGACCGCGACCGCTTCGTGCTGTCCAACGGTCACGGCTCGATGCTGATTTATAGCTTGCTGCACCTCTCCGGCTACGACCTGCCGATGTCCGAGCTGCAGAACTTCCGTCAGCTGCACTCCAAAACGCCGGGTCACCCGGAAGTGGGTTACACCGCGGGTGTTGAGACCACAACCGGTCCGCTGGGGCAGGGTATTGCGAACGCAGTCGGTATGGCTATCGCTGAAAAAACACTGGCGGCGCAGTTTAACCGTCCAGGTCACGACATTGTTGACCACTTCACCTACGCCTTCATGGGCGACGGCTGCATGATGGAAGGTATCTCTCACGAGGTATGTTCTCTGGCCGGTACGCTGAAGCTGGGCAAACTGGTTGCGTTCTACGATGACAACGGTATTTCTATCGATGGTCACGTTGAAGGCTGGTTCACTGATGACACCGCGAAGCGTTTCGAAGCTTACGGCTGGCACGTTGTGCGTGGCGTTGATGGCCACGATGCTGACGCGATTAAGCGTGCAGTAGAAGAAGCCCGCGCAGTGACCGACAAACCGTCCCTGCTGATGTGCAAAACCATCATCGGCTTCGGTTCTCCGAACAAAGCAGGCACCCACGATTCTCATGGTGCACCGTTGGGCGATGCAGAAATCGCACTGACCCGCGAGCAGCTGGGCTGGAAATACGCGCCGTTCGAAATCCCGTCTGAAATCTACGCACAGTGGGATGCGAAAGAAGCAGGCCAGGCGAAAGAAGCAGCATGGAACGAGAAGTTCGCCGCTTATGCCAAAGCCTTCCCGCAGGAAGCCGCTGAATTTACCCGTCGTATGAAAGGTGACATGCCGTCTGACTTCGACGCCAAAGCGAATGAATTCATTGCTAAACTGCAGGCGAATCCGTCCAAAATTGCCAGCCGTAAAGCGTCTCAGAACGCCATTGAAGCGTTTGGTCCATGGCTGCCGGAATTCCTCGGTGGTTCCGCTGACCTGGCACCATCAAACCTGACTATCTGGTCTGGTTCTAAAGCCATTAACGAAGACGCTGCTGGTAACTACATCCATTACGGTGTTCGTGAATTTGGTATGACCGCTATCGCTAACGGTATCGCGCTGCACGGTGGTTTCCTGCCGTACACCTCTACCTTCCTGATGTTCGTTGAATATGCCCGTAACGCGGTGCGTATGGCGGCCCTCATGAAACAGCGCCAGGTTATGGTCTACACCCATGACTCCATCGGTCTGGGTGAAGATGGTCCGACTCACCAGCCGGTAGAGCAGGTGGCTTCTCTGCGCGTGACCCCGAACATGAGCACATGGCGTCCGTGTGACCAGGTTGAATCCGCGGTCGCGTGGAAATATGGCGTAGAGCGTCAGGACGGCCCGACCGCGCTGATCCTCTCCCGTCAGAACCTGGCTCAGCAGGAACGTACTGAAGAGCAGCTGGCGAACATCGCACGCGGTGGTTACGTGCTGAAGGATTGCGCCGGTCAGCCGGAGCTTATCTTCATCGCTACTGGTTCAGAAGTTGAGCTGGCGGTGGCTGCATGGGACAAACTGACTGCGGAAGGCGTTAAAGCACGCGTGGTCTCCATGCCGTCTACCGATGCATTCGACAAGCAGGATGCCGCTTACCGTGAATCCGTGCTGCCGAAAGCTGTCTCTGCTCGCGTGGCCATCGAAGCGGGTATCGCGGACTACTGGTTCAAATACGTGGGCCTGAACGGCGCTATCATCGGTATGACCACCTTTGGTGAGTCTGCTCCGGCTGAGCTGCTGTTTGAAGAGTTTGGCTTCACCGTAGACAACGTTGTCGCGAAAGCGAAAGAACTGCTGTAATTAGATTTACAACGGTATAACGGGTCGCTCACGCGGCCCGTTTTTTTTTGCGCATCAGATTTTTTCCGGACGTATCTGGCCCGTTTCAAGGCGAACTACGCAGGAGAAATGACGCTGCGTAAATGCAACGTCATGGCTGATAGCGACCATACTGGTGCCTCGTGCGCGACACACTGCGAGCCAGTTCTCAAATACCGCCAGCCAGTGTGCGTCAAAATCCCGGCTCGGTTCATCAAGCAGAAGAAGGGCAGGCGCCATGGCTTCAAGGCTGGCGACGGCGACCATACGTCGTTGCGCGGTGTGCAGATCCAGCGGATGGGCGTCGGCGACGTCCGCTAACTGACATAACTGCAGAGCTGCCGCGGTGCGTTGCGCAATCTCCGCTGCGGGTAGCCTTTGCAGGCGCAATCCAAAGGCGACTTCCTCTGCGACCTTGCTGTGAAAAATTTGGTTTTCGGCTTCCTGAAACAATACGCCGAGCAGCTTAGCTCTCTCGCGGTTTTTCAGTTGCGCAATCGGCCGGTTACTCAAGGTTATCGTGCCGGATGAGGGGGACAGAAGGCCAGCCATCACTCGCAGCAGTGTGGATTTACCCGCGCCATTATCTCCCGTCAGCGCCAGCCATTGGCCTGAATGGAGTTCCAGCGAGATATTGTGTAAGCAGTCATCGGGCGCATTCGGCCAGCGATACGTCACCTGATTAAGCGTTAGCATAGTGGGGATAGTGCTCCATCGCGCAGTTGCCATGCTTGCTGACAATGGCTGATAAACGGGGCGTGAATACGCTCAAAAAGCACAATCAACGCCTGTTGTTCCAGTGCCCATTGATACAACCGCTCCAGCAACATCGTGGTGGCCTGCGCGGTCAGACGGCTGAACGCTTCATCCAGAATCAATATCCTCGGTTGCATGGCCAGCGCGCTGGCAATCACCACCCGCTGGGTTTCACCACCGGAAAGCGTTCCCGGATGACGATGACGCAGCGGCTGGCATTCAGTCAGTGTGAGTGCCGCGTCAATTCGACGCATAATTTCAGCCTCCTCCAGGCAGAGGTTCTCCGGGCCGAATGCCACTTCCTCCTCCACGCTGAAGGTGCAGCCAGAAAGCTGTAGATAAGGCGATTGCTGCACCAGTTGGATGGTGCATGACTGCTCGACGAGTGACAGTTGTCCTACAGGATTTCCCAGCAGCTTCCCTTTCCCTTCAATCTCTCCGGGAAGAAAATCGGGGTACCAGCCTGCCATCAGCTGTGCCAGCGTGCTTTTTCCGCTGCCGTTATCACCGAAAATCGCCACCATTCCGGGCTCTTCATAGTGGAAGTCAAGGCAGGCTGATGGGCGCGTGGCGTGCGTCGGGAGGTAGCGAAACTGCTCTAGCGTAACCATATCCACACTCCTGTTTCGACCAGCATGGCGAGTATCATCGTGTAGCGGGCAATACGCTGTAAGTTGCTGTCCTCCGGTGCCCATAACGTTGTGCGTCTGCGTTGCAAACGAAAGGCCCGCATGTCCAGCGCCGCCCCGCGAACCACCAGATCGTTAAGCGCATTATGCGTGAGTGGCACGATCAGCGCAGGCATCGCGCGTAGCCGTTGATACCAGCCTTCGTCCAGCGGCACGCCGCGCGCGCGCTGGGCTTCATGAATAATCGCCAACTGACGCTTGAGTTGCTCGACAACCAGCAGCGGGCCTGCAAACAGGTAGGCAACACCGGGCGGCAGGCGGGAGGCAAACAGGGCGCGAATAAACCGCGATACCGGCACGTACTGCATCCACAGCTGTGACGTAGACACAATTGCCAGGATCCGCAGCCACAGCGTGACGGCATCGGTCCACCGTTGTGGTGTGCGCGGTTGCCCGCTTATCCATTCGGTCAGCCAGCCGCCATGGACCAGCCACAGCCCAACGCCCAGGGGCAACATCAACCAGACGACATATTTCGCCCGGGAACGCGTGGCCGGCATACACAGTAAGAGCAGGAACACGACCATGCTGTAAACGGTAAGCGGTATTCCTGCTGGTAGCAGCAATGTGGAACATGCTGCCAGCGCCCACAGGGTTAACGAGGTAAATGGGTGCATTTAGCGCACGGCGGACATCGTTGGGAAATGACGAGTGGTCCGCAGCGGAAGCTGGCGCAGTAGCACCCAGACGATGATTGCCGTGAGGATTTTATCGACCAGATTCGCGCCAATGACGGTGATGGCGACGGACTCAACCAGACCCTCGCCGACGGAATGCATCCAGGCAACAAATAAATCCGCGCCGCTGCCGGTCACACCGCCAAACAAGGTGGTGCGGATAGGCACGGCAACGACAGTGACGGCCAGGGTAATGATCATGCCGCTGACCACCACTTTCGGTAAGGTTCGAAACCATCCCGCCCGCGCCAGCCATCCGGCAACCAGTCCGATAACCATGGCTACTGGCGCGAAAGCAGCAGCGATAGGATCGGTGAGCAACCCCCACAGCAGGTTGGTGAGTAATCCCGTTAGCATCCCCACAATCGGGCCTAACAGCACCGCGCTGATAATAGTGCCGATGGAGTCGAGAAAAATAGGCAACTTCAACATGCTGATGAGCTGTCCACCGACCATATTGATGGCGATGGCAATAACTATCAGTACCAGTGACTGGCTGGAAAATTGGCGACGCGCCATAGAATACCTCTGTAAAGTGAAGCGTTAACGGGATGTGATAACCAGTTCGTCATAGCTGGAAACGACACAAGGTTGGCGGCTAAACGCCAGCTCTGTGAGTTCGCCAATTACCAGTTCCAGCGTGGTACGCACGGTACAACCCGGCATCATGTGGCCTCCCAACATCGCGCCCTGTGGGTCAGAAACCGCAAGATGCAGGTGCTCGCCGGTCAGTTCCAGCGTGCCGTTCAGGGAAATAATTTCCCAGGTGCCGGTGAGCAATGTGGTGTCTTCCTGACCTGCGAAGCGTAAGGCGACGTCGGTTAAACTCCCGGTACAACCGGCAATCCAGGCGGCATGTAATTGATGCTGTTGGACAAAATCGTGCAGTCGGGAAAAAACTTCCTGGCCAGGCAGTAAACGCAGCGCATGAAAGCGAGCGGTAGAGGTGTGGGGAGAGTATGTGACCATATGTTGGGGGACTCCGAGACTCGGACGTAGCGCTGATAATATAGACGCTGTTGAGTGAGCTTTCTGATATAAATCAGGATTTGTGACACGGCAACGAAATAATCTTGCTACGCTTATTCGCAATTCTGGAATATGGAATAAATTTAGCGGGACAGAGCGTTAAAATGTGACGTAAGTCAGATAACAGTGTTCTGTTGCTGGACAATCATTCCTTTTATTCCTCGTTTCGCTTATTCTAGCTGAAGCGTTTCAGTCGATTAAATGTTCGACAAGTAATCAATTAGTCGCAGTTTGCGACAGGTAAGGTTTCCCTGAGCGGTTTGCTGCATTACTCTGTCAGCCACATCGTTTCTGAGAAATCCTTGCAGGAGACCTATGACCGTACGCGTAGCGATTAATGGTTTCGGTCGCATCGGGCGCAACGTGGTTCGTGCTTTGTATGAATCCGGGCGTCGGGCGGAAATCACCGTGGTGGCTATCAACGAACTGGCGAGTGCTGAAGGCATGGCGCATTTGTTGAAATATGACACCAGCCATGGACGTTTTGCCTGGGATGTTCGCCAGGAACGCGACCAGCTCATTGTTGGCGACGACGCGATTCGCATTCTGCATGAGCGAACACTCGATGCGCTTCCATGGCGAGAACTGGGTGTTGACGTCGTGCTGGACTGTACGGGGGTCTTCGGTAGCCGCGAACACGGCGAAGCGCATATTGCCGCAGGTGCCAAAAAAGTGCTCTTTTCACATCCTGGTAGTCACGACATCGACGCAACCGTTGTGTTTGGCGTTAATCAGGATCAGCTGCGCGCTGAACACCGGATCGTTTCCAACGCCTCCTGCACCACGAATTGTATTATTCCCGTTATTAAATTGTTGGATGATGCTTACGGCATCGAGTCTGGTACCGTCACGACGATCCACTCCGCTATGCACGATCAACAGGTTATTGATGCCTATCATCCCGACCTGCGTCGTACGCGAGCGGCCAGTCAGTCGATTATTCCCGTTGATACCAAACTGGCGGCGGGGATCACACGAATCTTCCCACAATTTAACGATCGTTTTGAAGCGATTGCGGTACGTGTACCGACCATAAATGTGACGGCGATCGACTTAAGCGTGACGGTGAAAAAACCAGTAAAAGCGAGTGAAGTCAACCAGTTGCTGCAAAAAGCAGCACAAGGTTCATTTCATGGTATAGTTGACTATACGGAATTACCGTTGGTCTCTGTAGATTTTAACCACGACCCGCACAGTGCCATCGTCGATGGTACACAAACGCGCGTAAGTGGTGCACACCTGATCAAAACATTGGTCTGGTGCGATAATGAATGGGGCTTTGCTAACCGCATGCTCGACACAACGTTAGCGATGGCTGCTATTGGTTTCAGGTAAGGCGCGTGAGCGCTTGCAAAACTTTAAGAATCAACGAGAGGATTCACCATGTCTGTAATTAAGATGACCGATCTGGATCTTGCTGGTAAACGTGTTTTTATCCGTGCGGATCTGAACGTACCAGTTAAAGAAGGGAAAGTAACCAGCGATGCGCGTATCCGCGCTTCTCTGCCGACCATCGAACTGGCCCTGAAGCAGGGTGCAAAAGTGATGGTAACTTCCCACCTGGGTCGTCCTACCGAAGGCGAGTACAACGAAGAATTCTCTCTGCTGCCGGTTGTTAACTACCTGAAAGACAAACTGTCTAACCCGGTTCGTCTGGTAAAAGATTACCTCGACGGCGTTGACGTTGCAGCCGGTGAGCTGGTGGTTCTGGAAAACGTTCGCTTTAACAAAGGCGAGAAGAAAGACGACGAAGCGCTGTCTAAAAAATACGCTGCACTGTGCGACGTATTCGTAATGGATGCTTTCGGTACGGCTCACCGTGCGCAGGCTTCTACCCACGGTATCGCGAAATTTGCTGACGTTGCTTGTGCAGGTCCGCTGCTGGCCGCTGAGCTGGACGCACTGGGTAAAGCTCTGAAAGAACCGGCTCGTCCGATGGTTGCTATCGTCGGTGGTTCTAAAGTTTCTACCAAACTGACCGTGCTGGACTCTCTGTCTAAAATCGCTGACCAGCTGATCGTCGGTGGTGGCATCGCCAACACCTTCGTTGCTGCTCAAGGCCATAACGTGGGTAAATCCCTGTACGAAGCAGACCTGGTTGATGAAGCCAAGCGCCTGCTGACTCTCTGCGACATCCCGGTACCGGCTGACGTTCGTGTGGCAACGGAGTTCTCTGAAACTGCGCCTGCAACGCTGAAATCTGTTAACGACGTGAAAGAAGACGAGCAGATCCTGGATATCGGTGATGCATCTGCACAGCAGCTGGCTGAGATCCTGAAGAATGCAAAAACCATTCTGTGGAACGGCCCGGTTGGCGTGTTTGAATTCCCGAACTTCCGTAAAGGGACTGAAATCGTGGCTAACGCCATTGCCGACAGCGAAGCATTCTCTATCGCTGGCGGCGGCGACACCCTGGCGGCTATCGACCTGTTCGGCATCGCTGACAAAATCTCCTACATCTCCACTGGTGGCGGCGCATTCCTCGAATTTGTGGAAGGCAAAGTTCTGCCAGCAGTAGCCATGCTCGAAGAGCGTGCTAAAAAGTAAGATATTGATGGGCAGGGAAACCTGCCCTTATTTTAGCGCGCTTTGGGCGCGCGCCCTTTCCAAGGCCGAAGATACAGGACTCGTAATATGTCTAAAATTTTTGATTTCGTAAAACCAGGCGTAATCACTGGTGATGACGTACAGAAAGTTTTCCAGGTAGCTAAAGAAAACAACTTTGCTCTGCCAGCTGTTAACTGCGTTGGGACCGACTCCATTAACGCCGTTCTGGAAACCGCTGCAAAAGTTAAAGCGCCAGTCATCGTCCAGTTCTCCAACGGTGGTGCTTCTTTCATCGCGGGTAAAGGCGTGAAGTCCGACGTTCCTCAGGGTGCTGCAATCCTGGGTGCTATCTCCGGTGCGCATCACGTTCACCAGATGGCTGAGCACTACGGTGTTCCTGTTATCCTGCACACTGACCACTGCGCGAAGAAACTGCTGCCGTGGATCGACGGACTGCTGGACGCGGGTGAAAAACACTTCGCTGCAACCGGCAAACCGCTGTTCTCTTCTCACATGATCGACCTGTCTGAAGAGTCTCTGGAAGAGAACATCGAAATCTGCTCCAAATACCTGGCGCGCATGTCCAAAATGGGCATGACTCTGGAAATCGAACTGGGTTGCACCGGCGGTGAAGAAGACGGCGTTGACAACAGCCACATGGACGCGTCCGCACTGTACACCCAGCCGGAAGACGTTGATTACGCGTTCACCGAGCTGAGCAAAATCAGCCCGCGTTTCACCATTGCAGCGTCCTTCGGTAACGTACACGGCGTGTACAAACCAGGTAACGTGGTTCTGACCCCGACTATCCTGCGCGATTCTCAGGACTATGTTTCTAAGAAACATAACCTGCCGCACAACAGCCTGAACTTCGTTTTCCACGGTGGTTCTGGTTCTACTGCTCAGGAAATCAAAGACTCTGTAAGCTACGGTGTAGTGAAAATGAACATCGACACCGATACCCAATGGGCTACCTGGGAAGGCGTTCTGAACTACTACAAAGCGAACGAAGCTTATCTGCAGGGCCAGCTGGGCAACCCGAAAGGCGAAGATCAGCCGAACAAGAAATACTACGATCCGCGCGTATGGCTGCGTGCTGGTCAGGCAACTATGATCACCCGTCTGGAACAGGCTTTCAAAGAACTGAACGCGGTTGACGTTCTGTAATTTAGTCTGTTGATTGTAAAAATGGCTTCCTAAGGGAAGCCATTTTTTTAACCAGTAATACACGTTCCTTTCTCACCCGCTAATATCTGCGGAGCATCTTTCAACGCGCCGATAAACGCGCTATTCCCGGTCTGTTTGACAAACTGTATTACCGCTGCTGCTTTGGGGCCCATTGCGCCGTCTGGTGCAGCAAATGGAGTAAGCTCTGCGGTCGTCGCGTGTCGTAGCGCACGTGCCTGTGGTGTTCCCCAGTTTTCATATACGGCGTCTGCATCCGTGAGGATCAACAAATGATCGGCGTTAATGGCATGTGCTAATACGGCCGCAGTTAAATCCTTATCAATTACTGCCTCGGTTCCCCTATAACCTTCACCGTGTTTGATGACCGGAATACCGCCACCACCGCAGCAAATTACCATATGCCCGGCGTCTATTAACGTCTTGATGGCATCGCTATCGAGTATTTTTAGCGGGGTCGGTGAGGGAACAACCCGACGAATATACTGACCATCAGCCTTCATCTGCCAGCCATAGCATTTTTCAAGTTCTTCCTGCTTCTCTGGCGGATACACCGGGCCGATATATTTACCGGGATCGGTGAAGGCTTCATCCTGTGGATCAACTTCAACGCGAGTCATTAATGTCGTGACGGGGGAGCTGTCTGCAAATGTCATCAGTTCTTGCGTAATAGCGAAACCAACCATCCCCTGGCTTTCGGCAACCAGAATATCAAGGGGCCAGGCGGGAGACTCCGTGTATGCTGCATTTTGTAATGCGAGTAAGCCAACTTGCGGTCCATTGCCGTGAACAATCACCAGTTGATAATCACGTGCTAATTCTGCCGCCATTTGGGCAAAGAGCTGGATGCTACGCTGTTGATTTTCAGCGCTCAAAATTTCGCCGCGCTGTAATAACGCATTGCCTCCAAGGGCAATGACAATTCTCTTTTTCATGAATACCTCAATGTGAAAATATCTCGAGGTTAAAATATCTATTTATTATTTTTATAGTGTGATGGATCAGACGGTTTAACTAGCTTAAAAAATATCTCAATAATACCTGCGGGTTTTAGCTGGTTTATTCAAGCTAATTTAACAATGATTGTTAGAGTTTTTTTAATAATGCCGCAGTCAGTTCTCAGGAATTTATAACAATGGCTTTAGTGTGACTTTGTTCAAATGAAATGAACTTTTCCCTCGATAAGGTAAACGCAGTCAAAACATCAATCCTCACGTATCTTGTCAGATAACATGGGGTGTTCAGCGGTAAATATTACCGGGAGATTGCTTATGTCTGGATCATATGAGGTGACTGAGGTCACGAAGAGAAAGGGGATACCGGCCTGGTGGGTTACGGTATTTTTGTTCTGGCTAGGATGGATTTTTATGTACGCCGACCGTACGGTTCTGAATCCAGTGATGGGGGAACTGGAAAAAGAATTTGGTTTGAGTGGTACGCAATTAGGTATCCTTAATTCAGTATTCTATTTTTCTTACGCTTTGCTTCAGGTTCCGGCAGGAATTTTGGGGGATAAAATTGGTAAGAAAAAAGTACTGGTACCGGGGTTTATCCTTTTTGGTGTTTTTACTGCAGTAACCGGTTGGGCAAAAAGCTGGTACACACTGTTGTTTGCCCGAGCCGTCACCGGTGCAGGAGAAGGTACCTACTACGGCCCGCAGTATGGCTTATCGTCTGAACAGATCCCGAAGAAATACCGTTCTCTGGGAAGTGCAATCATCAATAGCGGAATGGCATTTGGTATCGCACTCGGTTTAATGACCTCCAGCTGGTTGGTGTATGACCAGGGGTATTCGTGGCGTATGCCATTTTATGCCATGGCCGTCCCTTCTATTTTAGTCGGGGTAGCAATCTGGTTATTCGTTAAAGAAAAAAAACGCACGGTTGAGACTGATGGCACCGTGGTGAAAAAAGGGAAATTTAGCGATCTGCTGAAAAACCGTAATTTAATTATTACCTATATTATGGTGTTCTGCAGCTTGTTTGGCTTCTTCGTTATTTTGACCTGGCTTCCCTATTATCTGCAAAATGAACGCGGTATTGCCGGTAGCGAAACTGGATTTATCTCTTCGCTGGTGGCGTGGATTTCAATTCCTGGTGCACTGCTATTCTCCAGCCTGTCTGACAAATTAGGAAAGCGTAAGCCATTAATTTTGTTCCTGGTGCCGGTAGCGATTATCAGCATGCTGTCCATTATTTGGATGCCGAATATGACAGGCGTAATTGTCGCGCTGTGTGTCTATGGACTGGTTGGCAAACTGGCGCTCGATCCTGTATTGGTGGCTCTGGTTGCTGATAGTGTCGATGAAAATAATTATAGCACCGCATTTGGTCTATTTAACTTTATCGGTATGAGCTCATCTATTCTTGCACCCATTATTGCGGGTGCGGCACGTGATATGACCGGAAGTCTGGCATCCAGTTTCTATGTTTCAGCTACGCTGCTGGCTGTCGGATTTGTCGCCATGCTGTTTTTAAAAGAAAAACGCACATAAAGAGGTAGCGGTAATGATTTACGCTTTTATTAAAAAGGGAAGTTTTCAGGACTCTGTCAGCCTGATGATTATCTCCAGAAAACTCAGTGAACGGCCGGAAGTTGATCAGGTTTCGGTCATGATGGGGACTCCTGCCAATAAATCGATGCTGGATTCAACGGGGTTCTGGCATGACGATTTTGCTGATGCGACGCCAAACGATATTTGTGTGGCGGTAAGAACTGAAAACCAGCAACCCGGTATTGTGGATTTAATTCGCGAACAACTTGAGAAAGAGCTGAGTGCGATTGCTAACGTGTCGGGGAGTTCGCATCAGTTGATTAAGGCGCGCCGTTTCGAAAGCGCGTGCCAGAAATTACCCGAGGCCAACCTGTTACTGGTCTCTGTTGCCGGGGAGTACGCCGCATCGGTCGCTAAAGAGGGGCTACTGGCAAACAAAAACGTAATGATGTTTTCCGATAATGTGCCGCTGGAACAGGAAGTTGAACTGAAAACGATGGCGCGTGATCGGGGGTTAATCGTCATGGGGCCCGATTGTGGTACGGCGATGATTGCCGGAAGCCCGCTGGCCTTTGCCAATGTCCTGCCTGAAGGTGGGATTGGCGTGATTGGTGCCTCGGGAACCGGGATTCAGGAAATCACCTCGCAGATTGCCCTGCACCAACAGGGGATCAGCCATGCTATTGGTCTGGGGGGGCGAGACCTGAGCGCCGATGTGGGCGGTATCAGCGCATTGAGTGCTCTTGAAATACTGGCTGCCGATGATTCCACGCAGGTGATTGCATTTGTCTCTAAGCCGCCGTCGCCGCAGGTCAGAACACGTATTATTGCTGCAATGCAGAAAGTGGGGAAACCCGTTGTGGCGCTTTTCCTTGGGAGCAAACCGGAACAGCGTCGCGAAGGTAACGTTTGGTTAGCCAACTCACTCTCCGATGCGGCCCAACTGTCGGTGCTACTCATGCGCGTGGCGCAGCAACGGCTGATCCAACCGGAAGTGGCGGGTAAGGGGATTTATGGCCTGTACGCTGGAGGTACGCTGGCTGCCGAAGCCGCCATGTTGCTCTCCGCCGGGCTCGGGGTGCCTGTCAGCCAAAGCCACGACCAGGGTGTCATGCTGGAGGCAGGTGATCACCGCATTGTTGATCTCGGTGATGATAGCTACACCCTGGGCAGACCACATCCGATGATCGATCCGACAACCCGCAGTATTGAAATTGAGAAACTGGCGACGATGCCCGCGGTGGGGGTTTTACTGCTGGATGTGGTGCTGGGTTATGGCGCATGTGCTGATCCTGCCACTGCCGTTGTTGAGGCGATTGAGTACGTACGAGCCAGACGCACTGAGCCGTTGGCCGTGATTGCCACCCTGACCGGTACCGATGCCGATCCGCAAGGGCGAGGTGGACAGATAGACATTTTGCGCAGCGCCGGAGTGGCGGTTGTTGAAACGCTGGAAGAGGCCGTGTTGCTTGCAGTCAGTCTGACGCATTATCAAGAACCCCGTAGATCAGAGACACACAGTGCACTTCTGGAAGGGGTCCAGGTTATCAATGCCGGGTTGCGCAGTTTCGCGCTGGATCTACAGAGCAGCGGTACGCCAGTTGTGCATTACCAATGGGCACCTGTTGCCGGTGGTAACGCTCGTCTCGCCAGTTTACTCAAACAGTTACGTTAAGTTCAGAGGTACGGATATGTATTCATCTATTGCACAGGCCAACGAAGCCATTATTGAACGAATTAAAGCCGCGCGCCCACACTGGGTTGCCGTACGTCCGGCAAAAGAAGCGGTGACCCAATTATCTTCCGGGCGTAAGTTGCTGCATGCTGGTCCACCGATCGGCTGGGAAGAGATGACCGGCCCAATGCGCGGTGCCTGTATTGGCGCATCACTTTTTGAAGGATGGGTAGCCACTGAGGAAGAGGCGGTGCAGATGCTCGGGCAGGGAGAAGTTGAGTTTATCCCTTGTCATCATGTTGGTGCCGTGGGGCCGATGGGTGGTATCACCTCGGCTAACATGCCGGTACTGGTAGTGCGTGACGTCGTGCATGGTAATCAATCCTGCTGCAACCTTAATGAAGGTATCGGTAAGGTGATGCGCTTTGGCGCGTACGGCGACGATGTGCAGAAACGTCTGCGCTGGATGCGTGACACTCTCGCGCCTGTGTTGCAGGAAGCGCTCTCGCGTATGGAAAACGGCATCGATCTGACGGCAATGATGGCGCAAGCTATCACTATGGGCGATGAGTTTCATCAACGCAATATTGCCGCATCTTCGCTGCTTTTGCGCACGTTATCACCAGTGATTGCCGGACTGGATCGTCCGAAAGCGGAAATCATTGACGTTCTGCAATTTCTGAGCGTTACCGACCAGTTCTTCCTCAACCTGGCGATGGCTTACAGTAAAGCGGTGATGGACGCGGCAGCAGAAATCAAGGCCGGTTCCATCGTGACTGCCATGACGCGCAACGGGCGTGATTTTGGTATTCGCGTTAGCGGCACCGGCGACCGCTGGTTTACCGCGCCAGTAAATACGCCGCAAGGGCTATTCTTTACGGGTTACAGTCAGGCTGATGCTAACCCAGATATCGGGGACAGCGCGATCACCGAAACGTTGGGCATTGGCGGTGCTGCAATGATCGCCGCACCTGGCGTAACTCGTTTTGTCGGTGCGGGCGGTATGGGCGCAGCGCTGGAAACATCAGAAGAGATGGCAGAAATCTATCTTGCCAGTAATCCACTATTCCAAATTCCGTCATGGGATTTCAAGGGCGCTTGCCTGGGGCTCGATATCCGCCGCGTGGTGGAAACGGGGATCACCCCATTGATTAACACCGGTATTGCGCATCGGGAAGCCGGTATTGGCCAGGTTGGCGCGGGAACTGTACGCGCACCGCTGCTCTGTTTTGAAAAGGCACTTGAGGCGCTGGCGGAACTGCATCACATCACGGCGTAGCAACATCGCCGGATGGTGCTAATGCCGCCATCCGGCCTACTGGAGTGTACCGATGATTATCATCAACACCCTGGCCAGTGCCGGACTGGATCAACTTCCTGATGGTGAGTGGAAATTGCATAGCCGCTTCTCGCAGGCAATTAACTTTTGCTATCCAGGCGGTGAGCTGCTTACGCTGTTTCGTTATGGTAAAGGTATGGGGCCTGCGGGGGTGCTGCTGAATACTGAGCAATTTCAACGCGTTGATAACGTTACGCGGATAATCAAGCAGGGGAACACTTTACGGGCGCAGAACATAATTATTCGCTCTCGCCGCGTACTCAGACTTCAGTTGCCAGCAGGCGCCTTCACTCCCGTCGATCTCTCTTTCTATACGCATCAAAGTGGGTTGGTCGGAGCGTTGAACCAACCACTCGATATAATGCCGCTCTACCCTGAAATCATTGCGCAACTCGAATGCTGGCATCATGGTGCAGTGCCTGACTGGCACTGGCTAATTGGTCGTGGCCCGGGGTTAACACCCAGCGGCGATGATATGCTGACGGGGATGATTGCGGTGCTGCATGCCTGTGGGATTTTTACGCAACAGCCCTCTTTTTTACCCCCGAAGGATCGGCTAGCGCAACTCACCACGTCGGTAAGCTGCAGCTATCTGAATAGTGCCAGAATTGGCGAGTTTTCGACGCCGGTATTGAGGGTCATACGTAGTTTGCAGTCTGGGCGAGACCCCCATTCTGCCATTTGTCGACTGCTCGCTGTGGGGCACACTTCCGGGGCTGATATAGTGTTGGGAATAGCAATAGCGCAACGATGGCTACAGGTGAGCGATTCAAGGAGAAGGCATGCTCGATCAGGAAACAATACGCACGTTTATTCGGGTTGCTGAGACGGAAAGCTTTTCCCGCGCAGCCAGCTCATTACACAAAACGCCAGCGGCAATCAGCTATCGTATTAAAACGCTGGAAGAGCAGGTGGGGACACAGCTATTTTTACGCACCACGCGGACGGTTAGCCTGACGCTTGCCGGGCAACATCTGCTGGAACACTGCCGACAGTGGCTAAACTGGCTGGATGTTATGTCGGATGAGCTTCGACAAATCAATGCAGGCGTTGAAAGGCAGGTGAACATTGTTATCAATAATTTGCTCTATCAGCCGCAGACGGCAGCGGACTTATTGACCTGGCTGCATCAACAGTTTCCCTTTACCCGTTTTCAGATTTCCCGCCAGGTTTACATGGGGGTATGGGACTCGTTGTTGTATGACGATTTTCAGCTGGCGGTTGGCGTAACCGGATCGGAATCACTCTCCAATAACATTTCCTTACTGCCGCTGGGGGATATCAACTGGCAATTTGTGGTGGCGCAAAGTCATCCTTTAGCCAGCCATTCTGCGCCAGTATTATCTGACGATATGCTGCGTCGCTACCCGGCTATTAACATTGAAGATACTTCACGGACGCTTACTCGTCGTGTTGCCTGGCTGCTCAGTGGACAAAAAGAAATCAAGGTTCCGGACCTAAGCACTAAGCTGGCCTGTCATTTAAGCGGTCTTGGTGTAGGTTTTTTACCTGAACGACTGTGTCGTCCTTATGTAGAGTCCGGGGCATTGGTTGCTCGTGACGTTATGAATCCACGTCAGCCTTCGCCGCTTTCTATAGCATGGAAGAATGCGGGTAGTGGAAAAGTTGTCAGTGAAATTGCAGACGTATTTAAGCAGAAGAGTTCTTTGGTGAGCGGCTTTCTCCGCATGGTGGATCGACCTGCGGAGCATTGATACTATCCAGGCTTAATTTAGGATCATGTTGAAAAATGGCATATTCGACCGTTTTTGTTTACCTTTAAAAGGTCGTTTTCGTGAGAATGATCTCATTTGCTATATATTTGATATGACCAAGGATTATTGAATGGAAGATTTAAATGTTGTCGACAGCATAAACGGTGCGGGTACCTGGCTGGTGCGTAACCAGGAGCTGCTGTTGAGCTATGCCGTCAACATCGTTGCGGCTATCGCAATTGTCATCGTCGGGATGATTGTCGCGCGCGTTGTGTCCAACACCATTAACCGTGTGATGGTGGCGCGTCAAATTGATGCGACCGTGGCTGATTTTCTCTCTGCGTTGGTGCGTTACGGTATTATTGCCTTTACGCTGATTGCCGCGCTGGGTCGCGTGGGCGTGCAGACCGCCTCTGTTATCGCCGTGCTCGGTGCCGCCGGTTTAGCCGTCGGTCTGGCGTTGCAAGGCTCGCTGTCTAACCTCGCCGCAGGCGTTCTGCTGGTGATGTTCCGTCCGTTCCGCGCAGGTGAGTATGTTGATCTTGGCGGCGTGGCCGGCACCGTGCTCAATGTGCAGATTTTCTCTACCACTATGCGTACTGTAGACGGCAAGATCGTGGTGATTCCCAACGGTAAAATTATTGCCGGGAATATCATTAACTTCTCTCGTGAACCGATTCGTCGCAACGAATTTATTATCGGGGTGGCGTATGACTCTGATATCGACCAGGTTAAACAAATCCTCACCGATATCATTCAGTCTGACGAGCGTATCCTGAAAGACCGTGAAATGACGGTGCGCCTGAATGAGCTCGGGGCGTCCTCGATTAATTTCGTGGTGCGCGTCTGGAGCAACAGTAGCGATCTGCAAAGCGTCTACTGGGACGTGCTGGAACGCATTAAGCGTGAGTTTGATGCTCACGGCATCAGCTTCCCGTATCCGCAAATGGATGTGAATTTCAAGCGCGTGAAAGCAAACGCGGCAGAGTAATCGCGAGCCCGGCGGCGCTACCGCTTACCGGGCCTACAAAACCTGTAGGCCGGATAAGGCGTCAGCCGCCATCTGGCGTTTTCCCTCAGGATATTAATTCCTCTTATACCTGATTAATATTATCCATTTCCGCTAATGATTATCCCGCGCTATAGTCTGCGCTTAACAGAAACAGTTCGGGATGTTCAACGTGTTATCATATTACTTTCAAGGGCTTGCACTTGGTGCAGCGATGATTTTACCGCTCGGTCCGCAAAATGCTTTCGTGATGAATCAGGGTATTCGTCGCCAGTATCACATCATGATCGCCTTACTTTGCGCCGTCAGCGATTTACTGCTGATCTGCGCGGGGATCTTTGGCGGTAGCGCCTTGTTGATGCAATCGCCGTGGCTGATGGCGCTGGTCACCTGGGGCGGCGTGGCGTTCTTACTCTGGTACGGTTTCGGTGCGTTAAAAACGGCGATGAGCAGTAATCTGGAGCTGGCAAGTGCCGAGGTGATGAAGCAGGGGCGCTGGAAAATTATCGCTACGATGCTGGCGGTGACGTGGCTTAACCCGCATGTCTATCTCGATACCTTCGTGGTGCTGGGCAGCCTTGGTGGTCAACTGGACGCCGAGCCGAAGCGCTGGTTTGCACTGGGCACCGTTAGTGCATCGTTCCTGTGGTTCTTTGGTCTGGCGCTACTGGCGGCCTGGCTGGCCCCGCGTCTGCGCACCGCTAAAGCACAACGTATCATCAATACGCTGGTGGGACTCGTGATGTGGTTTATTGCTTTTCAACTGGCAAAAGAAGGCGTTGCGCACGTAGATGCGCTGTTCAACTAAGTGTTGTCTGATGGACAACAGGCTGAGATCCGCTAAGCTTGCCTGCATGCGCCCTGAGTTTCGGGGTAAATAATGAAACATGGAGGAACGACAGTGAAGTTCAAAATAATGGCCCTGGCGGCATTAGTCGGATTCAGTGCACTCTCAGTACAGGCAAATGAATTGCCGAATGGACCGCACATCGTGACTTCCGGAACGGCAAGCGTGGACGCGACACCTGATATTGCGACGCTGGCAATTGAAGTCAACGTGGCGGCAAAGGATGCGGCCTCAGCAAAGAAACAGGCTGACGAACGTGTCGCGCAATACCTTTCCTTCCTGGAACAAAACCAGATAGCGAAAAAAGACATCAGCTCTGCAAACCTGCGTACCCAGCCGGATTACGATTACCAGAATGGTAAAAGCGTACTCAAAGGCTATCGTGCGGTGCGCACCGTTGAGGTGACTCTGCGTCAACTGGACAAACTCAATGCGCTGCTGGATGGCGCGCTGAAAGCGGGTCTGAACGAGATTCGTTCAGTGTCATTGGGCGTGGCCCAGCCGGATGCCTACAAAGATAAAGCGCGTAAAGCGGCCATTGATGATGCGATTCATCAGGCGGAACAACTGGCAGCGGGCTTTAACAGCAAGCTCGGCCCGGTTTACAGCGTGCGCTACCACGTGTCGAACTATCAGCCGAGCCCGATGGTTCGGATGATGAAAGCCGACGCAGCGCCTGCGGCATCGGCACAGGAAACCTATGAGCAGCCGGTCATCCAGTTTGACGATCAGGTTGATGTGGTTTTCCAGATAGAGCCAGCGGCGGGGCAGCCAACAGCAACACCTGCCAAAACGCAGTAATCTTTTCAGACCCGGCTTATCCAGCCGGGTTTTTTCTGTGAGCAACTGTAAAAATGCGACCGCGTCGTGCGTCTTTTTTCGGGCTGCATGAGGATATGCCATAGTGATTTTATGAGGTGACTATGGATATTTTTATCTCGAAAAAGATGCGTAATTTTATTCTGCTGGCGCAAACCAATAACATCGCCAGAGCGGCAGAAAAAATCCACATGACCGCATCGCCCTTTGGCAAAAGCATTTCTGCACTGGAAGATCAAATCGGCTATACGCTGTTTACCCGTAAAGATAACAACATCAGTCTCAACAAAGCCGGGCAGGAGCTGTATCAAAAACTGTTTCCCGTCTATCAGCGTTTGTCCGCCATTGATAACGAAATCCATACTTCCTCGCGTCGTTCGCGTGAAATCGTTATTGGCATCGACAACACCTATCCGACCATCATTTTTGACCAGTTAATTAGCCTGGGTGATAAATATGAAGGCGTGACGGCTCAGGCCGTTGAATTCAGTGAGAATGGGGTGATTGATAATCTGTTCGACCGACAGCTGGATTTTATTATTTCGCCGCAGCATGTTTCTTCGCGCGTCCAGGAGCTGGAAAATCTGGCGGTGAGCGAGCTGTCTCCCCTGCGTCTGGGATTCCTGGTTTCCCGCCGTTACGAAGAAAAACAGCCTCAGGATCTGCTGCGGGAATTACCCTGGCTGCAAATGCGCTTCCAGAATCGAGCCAACTTTGAAGCCATGCTGGATGCTTACATGCGCCCCTGTGGCATCAATCCAACGATTATCTATCGTCCGTACAGCTTTATGGCTAAGGTGAGTGCGGTGGAGCGCGGACATTTTCTGACGGTGATCCCCCATTTTGCCTGGCGGCTGGTGAATCCGGCAACGCTGAAATATTTTGATGCGCCCGGCAGCCCGATGTACATGCAGGAATTTCTCTATTCGCTGAAAAATCATCGTTATACCGCCACGATGCTCCAGCACATTGCTGAAGATCGTGACGGTACGGCAGATTAACCCAGCATTGATCCGGTTTCCAGCAGGTTGCGGTGCAGATCAAATGCGTGGCTGAGATCGTGATGAATATGCCCGCCGGGGGCCTGTTCCAGATAGCGATGCAGGTAGTCGCGGTACAGCGGGTGTGCGCAGTTGTCGATAATAGTGTGCGCACGTTGCAGCGGTGATAACCCGCGCAGATCGGCAATCCCTTGTTCGGTAACGATCACTTTGACGCTATGTTCGCTGTGATCGACGTGGCTGCACATCGGGACGATCGTCGAGATTTTCCCGTCTTTAGCAATCGAAGGAGCCATGAAGATCGACAGGTAGGCGTTGCGTTCGAAGTCCCCGCTGCCGCCGATGCCATTCATCAGGTTTACCCCTGCGACGTGCGTGGAGTTGGCATGGCCATAGATATCAAACTCCAGACCAACATTCAGCGCAATCACCCCCAGACGGCGGATGATCTCCGGGTTATTGGAGATCTCCTGCGGGCGCAGCACAATACGGCTGGCGAAAAAATCCATATTGGCATAAATCTTCTGTAGCGAGGCGGCGGAAATCGTCAGGCTGGAGGCGCTGGCGCCGGTTATTTTACCCGTTTCCAGCAGATGCACCACCGACTCCTGCAACACCTCGGAGTACATCATAAAGGGCGGAATATCCGGGCTCTCGCCCAGTCGCGCCATCACCGCGTTATTAATATTGCCGACGCCGCTTTGCAAGGGAAGAAACTCAGGTGGAATACGTTTGTGCGCCATTTCCGCCAGCAGAAAGCTCACCACGTTATCGGCAATTTTTTGACAGAGCGGATTGGTTTTATCCGCCGCACTGCCGGCATCGGGTAGGTTTGTTTCCACCAGTGCGACAATTTTTTTCGGATCAATCTGTACGCACTGGCTGCCGATGCGATCCATGGTATGAAAAATGGGGACGCTGTTACGACGCGGCGGCGCGCCTGGTATCACAATGTCGGCCAGTTCCGCTACGCGTGGATTGTGATAATGATTCAGCTCAATAATGACTTTTTTCGCCCGTAGCAGCCAGGTTGGCGCATTGCCGATCCCGCTGGTCAGCCAGATCCTGCCGTCCGGCGCAATAGCTGAGGCCTCTATAACAGCAACATCAATCTCGCCAAAAAAGCCGTAATTAACCATCTGTGCGACTTCACTGAGATGGAGATCGACAAACCGCACCTGGCCTTGATTAATTTTCTGCCGCAGGCCAGATGAGGTTTGATAAGGCGCGCGCCAGGAAACGGCATCCGCCTCAGAGAGCGCGTCATCTGCGGCAGCGCTAATTGACGCGCCGGTCAGCAGGCGGATCTGAAAAGGCTGCCCGACCTGATGCAGTTCGCTGGCTTGCCGGGCAATCGCTGCGGGCAACGCCTTTGGTGAACCCGCAGGTGTAAAGCCGCTGAACGCCACCATATCATCATGCTGAATAATTTCTGCCGCCTGTTCGGCGCTCATCCGTTTCATGGCTTTTCCTTTAGCTGACCGCGATTAATGGCCGACGAAGTTCGGTTTCCGTTTTTCTAAAAACGCATTCATCCCTTCCTGATAGTCATTGCTGTCGTAAACCGCACGGCGCATGCCCTGGATGCGTTCAAATTCATCGGAATTCATGGTGTGCGCTTCGCCCAGCACGCGCAGTTCTTCTTTGATCACGGCAATTGCCAGCGGTGCTTTTTCCGAGATGTGATGCGCCATTTGCAGGGTAAAATCTTCCAGCTCGTCGACGGCGACCACATGGTTGAGAATACCTACCGCCAGCGCGCGCTGGGCGGTAATCGGTAGGGCGGTGAAAATCAGCTCTTTGACGATATGAAAACCCGCATCACGGGTCAGGTTGTGAATACCCACCAGGTTATATGGCACGCCGAGATTGACCGGCGTCATCGAGAACGTCGAGGTCTCGGCAGAGATGATGAGATCGGAACTCATGATCATCTCGAATGCACCGCCCCAGACGCTGCCTTCAACCATCGAGATAATAGGTTTCGGGTACTTTTGGATCATGCGGGTGATCTGGCGCAGCGGATCGTCATAGGACAGCGGATCGCGACGTCCGGTAGGGAGTTCATGAATATCATGTCCAGCAGAGAACACTTTGGCCCCGCTCGGTGCGCGCAGAATAATGCAGCGAATTTCTGGACGATTGAGATCGTTCAGCGCCAGCATAAGATCGTCAATAAACACTTTGCTCAGGGCGTTAAGCTTGCGGGCATAATTGAACTCAATGACCGCGACTTTCTGGATGATGACGACGTTGACGTATTGATAGGACATAATGTTCTCTTTAATCAAAGTAATGATGTTGGATAAATTCGCGGATGTGTCGCAGGCCGGTACGTGGTGAAAGGTCATGGTTCCTGACCGAGCGCAGCGTTTGCTGGAAATAGCGATCGAAATCAGAGCAGGCGAACAGCAGGTGCAGCGCCTCTTCTTCGGCCTGCTTCTGTAACCAGTCCACCGCCTGCTGCTGGCGGACTTTTTTCAGCCGACCGCTGGCCGTAAGGCATGTTTTAAAGTCGGTGATGGCCTGCCAGATTTCTTCAATGCCGCGTTTTTCCAGCGCGCTGCAGGCCAGTGCCTGCGGCTGCCACTCGTCATACTTACGGCGCAGAATGTGCAGGGCGGAATCATACATATGGCGAGCGACGGCGACGTTGGCACGGTTGTCGCCGTCATCTTTGTTGATGATGATCAGATCCGCCATCTCCATGATCCCTTTTTTGATGCCCTGCAGATCGTCACCGCCGCCGGCGATTTGCAGCGAGAGAAAGCAATCAACCATGCTGGCGACTTCTGTTTCGGACTGCCCAACGCCGACGGTTTCGACGATCACTACGTCGAAGCCTGCCGCTTCGCACAGCAGCATTAATTCCCGGGCGCGCTGGCTGGCACCACCCAAATGGCCGCTGGAAGGAACCGGTCGAATAAACGCGGCATCCGCTCGCGCCAGTTCCGTCATGCGGGTTTTATCGCCCAGAATGCTGCCGCCACTGATCGGACTGCTGGGATCGACGGCGATCACCGCCACCCGCAGTCCCTTGCGGATCAGCAGCATGCCAAAGGCTTCCAGAAAGGTGCTTTTCCCCGCGCCCGGCGTACCGGTAATGCCCAGACGCAGGGCGTTACCGGTGAACGGTATAATGGCGTCCAGCAGCTGTGTGCTGAGTAGCTGATGACGCGGATGCTGGCTCTCGACCAGCGTCATGGCCTGGGCGAGCGTGGCGCGCTCCCCCAGACGTAAACGCTGGATGCTATCAGCCAGCGTGGCGCTGCTAATCATGGTGCTGACCAATGCGGGTTAATACATCGCGTACACTGTCGAGCATCGGCGTACCGGGACCATAAATAGCGGCGACACCGCGCGCTTGCAGGAAGGCGTAATCCTGCGGTGGGATGACGCCGCCGGCTACCACGCAAATGTCCTCGCGCCCCCAGCTTTTGAGCGCCGCCACCAGCTCGGGGATCAACGTTTTATGACCCGCCGCCAGTGAAGAGGCGCCAACCACGTGCACATCGTTTTCTACCGCCAGGCGAGCGATCTCTTCCGGCGTGGAGAACATCGGGCTGAGGTCAACATCGAAACCGAGATCGGAATAGGCGCTGGCGATCACTTTGGCGCCGCGATCGTGACCGTCCTGACCCATCTTAGCGACCAGAATGCGCGGGCGGCGGCCGTTATCGGCGAGAAATTTTTCAGTTTGCGCAACAATGGCGTCAAACTCGTCGGCGGATTTTTCAGACTGGTGGTAGCTTTGCGCAATCACTCCGGTGACACACTGGCTGGGTACCAGGTAACGGTCAAAAGCGGACTCCAGTGCGTCAGAGA
This sequence comes from Citrobacter sp. C348, assembly GCF_047467975.1. Taxonomy (NCBI): domain Bacteria; kingdom Pseudomonadati; phylum Pseudomonadota; class Gammaproteobacteria; order Enterobacterales; family Enterobacteriaceae; genus Citrobacter; species Citrobacter sp. C348. Next base: position 177,925 of record NZ_JASJUJ010000011.1, read on the forward strand.
TTTCACCGAGCGTGGCGCGAACGCGCGCGGCATCTATTGCGGCGGCGAGCAGGTTTTCATTGTGCCGTGCCGCGTGGGTCAACGCTCTCAACGCGGCTTTCACCGCAATATCGTCACGGGTCGCGCGGATGTGTTGCAACGCGGCAATCTGCTCGTTGCGCACCTTGACGTTGTCGATTTCCAGCACCGACGTGGCGTCTTCTTTATCCAGCTTATATTTGTTCACGCCAACGATAACGCGCTGGCCCTGGTCGATGAGTGATTGTTCGCGGGCGGAGGCCTCCTCGATCATCCGTTTTGGTAACCCCGCTTCTATCGCTTTTGCCATTCCGCCCGCGTCGTCGATCTGTTTGATGATCGCCCGTGCTTGCTTAACGATCTGATCGGTCAGCGACTCCACATAATACGATCCGGCCAGCGGATCGACGGTGCGGCAGATCTCCGACTCCTCCTGAATGATGATCTGCGTATTACGCGCGATGCGGGCGGAAAAGTCAGTGGGCAGGCCGAGCGCTTCATCAAAGGCGTTGGTGTGCAAAGACTGGGTACCGCCCAGAGTTGCACCCAGCGCTTCGATGGTGGTGCGCACCACGTTGTTGTACGGATCCTGCTCGGTCAGGCTCCAGCCGGAGGTCTGACAGTGGGTGCGCAGCGCCAGGGATTTTGGGTTGGTGGCGCCAAAACCGCTGACCGCCTCGCTCCACAGATAGCGCGCGGCGCGCAGCATGGCGACGTTCATAAACAGATCCATGCCGATGCCGAAAAAGAATGACAGCCGTGGGGCGAAATCATCAATTTTCAGTCCGGCGGACAGCGCGGCCTTGATGTACTCAATCCCGTCAGCCAGGGTAAACGCCACCTGCTGCACGCAGTTGGCGCCCGCTTCACCCATGTGATACCCGCTGATGCTGATGGTATTAAAGCGCGGCATATTGTCAGAACACCAGGCAATGATGTCAGCGATAATGCGCATAGAGGGCTTGGGCGGGTAAATATAGGTGTTGCGGCATAGATACTCTTTCAGAATATCGTTTTGTATCGTACCAGTGAGCAGCTCTGGCGCGACGCCTTGCTCCTGCGCTGCCACGATATAAAACGCCATCACCGGGAGTACCGCGCCGTTCATGGTCATGGATACCGACATCTTATCCAGTGGGATCTGGTCGAACAGTACCTTCATATCTTCGACGGTATCTATAGCCACGCCCGCTTTGCCGACGTCGCCTGCCACGCGCGGGTTATCTGAGTCGTAGCCGCGATGGGTGGCGAGGTCAAAGGCGACGGAAAGCCCTTTTTGTCCGGCGGCGAGATTGCGGCGATAAAACGCGTTAGATTCTTTGGCGGTAGAGAACCCGGCGTACTGGCGAATAGTCCACGGCTGCGCGGTATACATGGTGGCGCGTGGGCCACGAACGTAAGGCGCCAGGCCGGGGAGGGTGCCCGTCACTTCCAGGTTGTCGAGATCAGCCTCGGTGTACAGCGGCTTAATGGCAATCCCTTCTGCCGTCTGTTTTATCAGCGAATCGACGGTTTTTTCCCGTCGGCTGAGTTCTTTGTTGGCGAGCGTTTGCCACGCCTGCATATTGGCCATTTTTTGCTCCGTATTACGCAATAAGTTGAATCTTTGCGAATACGGTGAGCTTTTTAAGCCTGCTTGTCGCCAGCAAAAAATAGCCAATAAGACGTCGTTTTTTGCCGCGTGGCGTGTTTTATTTTGTGATGGATTTCAAAGACGTGGCGGGAATAGCATGAAAAGAGGGTATAAGGTTTGTAGGCCGGATAAGGCATTACGCCGCCATCCGGCACTCAGGGGCAATAAATGCTTTAATCCTGACGCAGCACATTGTGTCCGTAGGCCAGCAGCGCATCGGTGACGTTGCGCATCATGCGGCTTTCCGGTGCAAAGCGATGCCAATAGAGCATCCGACGCTGGAACAGGCCTGGCGTTAAGTCGATAAGCTCGCCGCTTTCCAGCTCTTTCTCGATCTGCAGGTGTGGGATCATGCAGCAGGTTGTCCCCTGGCGCGCCAGCTGCACAAAGGCTTCCGACGAGTTAACGATGTGGCACGGCACGCTGCCCGGTGGCAGATCGAAGTTTTGTTGCAGAAAAGCCTGATGCATGTCGTCGAGATGGTCAAACGCAACCGCCGGCGCTTTTAGCAGGGCAGAACGGGTGACGCCATTCGGAAAGTAGCGCTCGGCAAAAGGTTTTGAGCCGACAAACAGGTAGTCCAGCGCGCCGAGTTTATCCACCAGACAGCTTGGTAGCGCCTGATGTTGAATACTCACCGCACCCACCACTTCACCGCGACGCAGGCGTTCCTGAGTGCGTGTTTCATCTTCAACCTGCAGGTTCAGACGAATCGGTGAGTTTGCCAGCACAGGGGCCAGCGCCGGGAGTAGCCAGGTGGCCAGACTGTCGGCGTTGACGGCCAGGGAGAGCAGCAGCGGCGTCGAGCCGGTTTGTTCATCTCCCAGCCACTCGTCTTCCAGCAGTTCAACCTGACGCAACAGTGCCAGCAACTTTTGCCCTTGCTCGGTTGGGCGAGGCGGTACGGTACGCACCAGCAGCGGTTGTCCGAACATATTCTCAAGCTGTTTTATGCGTTGTGAAACCGCGGATTGTGTGATGCATAGCTTTTGCGCAGCGCGCTCAAATCCCCGTTCACGAATAACCGCATCCAGTGCTTGTAGTGTTCTGTAGTCCGGACGTTTCATTGCTCTGACGTACTCCTGATATTTTTGCGTGTTCTGCACTATGACACAATTTTAGGTTGGGTACAGACGAAATCCGCCGTCTGCGAGCGGGTGTGGGGACATTTTTCTACGCAATGTTCTATAATGCGCGTGAATTTCCACACCACATTCACACCACAGGCGAAACGATCATGACGCAGGATGAACTGAAAAAAGCAGTAGGATGGGCGGCACTTCAGTATGTACAGCCCGGCACCATTGTGGGCGTAGGTACCGGTTCAACAGCCGCACACTTTATTGATGCGCTGGGCACCATGAAAGGTCAGATTGAAGGCGCAGTGTCCAGTTCGGACGCTTCCACTGAAAAACTCAAAAGCCTCGGTATCCACGTGTTCGATCTTAACGAAGTGGACAGCCTTGGCGTGTACGTTGATGGCGCGGACGAAATCAACGGTCACATGCAAATGATCAAAGGCGGCGGCGCAGCGCTGACCCGCGAAAAGATCATTGCCTCCGTCGCTAAGAAATTTATCTGCATCGCCGACGCGTCCAAAGAAGTCGATATTCTGGGTAACTTCCCGCTGCCGGTAGAAGTGATCCCAATGGCGCGTAGTGCAGTTGCTCGTCAGTTGGTGAAACTGGGCGGTCGTCCTGAATACCGTCAGGGTGTGGTGACTGATAACGGCAACGTCATCCTTGACGTGCACGGTCTGGAGATCCTCGACGCCGTGGCGATGGAAAACGCCATCAACGCAATCCCGGGCGTTGTGACCGTGGGGCTGTTTGCCAACCGTGGGGCGGACGTTGCGCTGATCGGCACAGCAGATGGCGTGAAAACTATCGTAAAATGATCTGACGACCGGGATCTTCTGTCGTTAAAAAAAATTTGGCAGGGCAAATTTGGTGACTTGTGTCACGTTTACAATATTGTCCTGCCGATCCCTCCAAAGAAAAAGTTATCACCAGAATTTTACTCTGACATTTCCCGCTGAATGACACTTCTTCAGCACGACGACGCAAACGTTCATATTGCCGCAATATTTTTTTTTGATATGTTGAAGAGGCGGATGAAAATCCCACACACAACACATCAGATTGAACTAAAAAAAGACAGGGTCGGGGAAATGGCAAAGGTATCACTGGAGAAAGAAAAGATTAAGTTTCTGCTGGTTGAAGGCGTGCATCAAAAAGCACTGGAAAGCCTTCGCGCGGCAGGTTACACCAACATCGAGTTTCACAAAGGCGCTCTGGACACTGAACAGCTGAAAGAGTCCATCCGTGATGCCCACTTCATTGGCCTGCGATCCCGTACTCATCTGACTGAAGAGGTGATTGACGCCGCAGAGAAACTGGTCGCGATTGGCTGCTTCTGTATCGGCACCAACCAGGTTGATTTGGCGGCGGCGGCAAAACGCGGGATCCCCGTGTTTAACGCCCCATTCTCTAACACGCGTTCGGTTGCCGAGCTGGTGATTGGCGAGCTGCTGCTGCTGCTGCGCGGCGTGCCGGAAGCGAACGCTAAGGCGCACCGTGGCGTGTGGAACAAACTGGCTACCGGTTCTTTTGAAGCGCGTGGCAAAAAACTGGGGATTATTGGTTACGGCCACATTGGTACCCAGTTGGGCATTCTGGCGGAATCGCTGGGGATGCACGTCTATTTCTATGATATTGAAAACAAACTCCCTCTGGGTAACGCCACCCAGGTACAGCATCTTTCCGACCTGCTCAATATGAGCGATGTGGTCAGCCTTCACGTGCCGGAAAATGCCTCCACCAAGAATATGATGGGCGCACAAGAGATTGCCCTGATGAAGCCGGGTGCGCTGCTGATCAACGCCGCGCGCGGCACGGTTGTTGATATTCCGGCGCTGTGCGATGCATTAGCCACTAAGCATCTGGCTGGCGCAGCAATCGACGTCTTCCCGACGGAGCCGGCGAGCAACAGCGATCCGTTTACGTCTCCGCTGTGTGATTTTGACAACGTGATCCTGACGCCGCACATCGGTGGTTCAACGCTGGAAGCGCAGGAAAACATTGGTCTGGAAGTGGCGGGTAAGCTGACGAAGTATTCCGATAACGGCTCTACGCTGTCGGCAGTTAACTTCCCGGAAGTATCGCTGCCGCTGCACGGTGGTCGTCGTCTGATGCACATTCACGAAAACCGCCCCGGCGTGCTGACCGCCCTGAACCAAATTTTCGCCGAGCAGGGCGTTAACATTGCCGCGCAGTATCTGCAAACTTCCGCGCAGGTCGGTTACGTCGTTATCGATATTGAAGCAGATGAAGATGTGGCGGAGAAAGCGCTGCTGGCGATGAAAGCTATTCCGGGGACGATTCGCGCACGCATGCTGTACTAATTTCCTCTATATGGGCAGGCGGTGACCTGCCCATCATTTCTCTGATTTCCCTGCCTCAAACTCTCTTTCTGTAACGGATACATCCTGTTTTCGAGCCTTGCCGCAATTGGCAACTAAAGGCAGCATTGCGTGTTGTACGGCACTAAAAGGAATTTACGATAGGGGCTCAGTATAGTGCTGAAACGGAAAAGCCCCTACCGAAGCAGGGGCTCTAAAAAGGAAAGGGACGATGATGAGATACGTCATCATGCTGCTGATCCTGTTAATCATCGCTACGCCAGCATATTAACAGAGAGTACGCAGGAGGGAGGTTCGCCTCCCTCACCCTTCACCGAGGAATTTAGGTCAAAAAAACGACGCTGTCAATCGGCAAAAAACGGCTACCACTCCCACACTTTTGACGGCGTCACCACCGCGGGCAGCGGAATATCCCACTCTTCGACAGGTAACTTTTCTACTAACTGGCAATCGTGCGCGTAGCCTACGGGCTGGATCTGATGCTGCTGCCAGTTCTGTAGCGTCCGGTCATAAAAACCGCCGCCCATACCTAAACGCTGTCCGTCTTCATCAAACGCCACAAGCGGTGTAATCAATACATCCAGCTTTGACAACGGCAAAACGTCGCGCACATCGAGTCGCGGCTCCTGGATTCTGAGTCGGTTAGTTACCAGATCACTGTGCGGATGATAGTGCAGAAACAGTAAATTACCGCGGCTAAACGGATGCAGAACCGGGAGATAGACACGCTTGCCGGCACGCCACAGCTGTTCGATCAGTGGTTGAGTATCAAGTTCGCCATCAAAAGAGAGAAATACCGCCACGGTGTGGGAGAGTACAACAGGGGGGAAGCTCAGCATTCTGCTCGCGGCCTGCTGACCGTAATGGCGTTGTTGCTCAGGAGTTAGCGCACGGCGACGTTGCCGAATCAGTTGACGAATTTCTTGCCGGGATAAAGGAAGTTCAGAAAGTAGTGTCATGGCTGTTGCCAGGTAGAAGGGAATCTCCGAGATGCCGCCGCAGGCTGTAACCCTTGAACCCTTGGTTCAAGGTGAATGTGTCGTCACAGTTTTAAGGCTTCTCGGACGAACCGAGCATGCTCACCAACCGTGGAGCGCCACATTCTTGTGGTATGAAATATCGGCTCAGGGGACTGGCCCGCTTGCAAACATCTCAGAGAAATTTTGTCTTCACGGTCACTCTACCACAGTAAACCGAAAAGTGTTATTCAAAGTTTTGGCCCGTTTTTTCGGTTATGCGACCCTGATCAAGCAACGCCTGTTCAATGGTTTGTTGTAGCATCCGAATACGTTGTTCCATGCTCGCCGCGTAGTCACGCGTCTTCGCTTTTTCCTGAGTTAATTCATAGCTGATGTTCAACGCGGCGATGAAAACCAGCTGCTCAGTATTTGTGACTCTAGTGCGAACTTTCAGATCTTGCAATCGCTGATTCAGATCGTCCGCAGCCTGATTCAACGCATCTTGTTGTTCAGGCGGGCAATTCACTCGCAGTGAACGGCCAAAAATTTGGATATCGACGGGTTGTGCAGACATGCCACCTTCCTGCTGATTGACTGCGCTGCCTTCGTCTCCAGACCTTGGGTCCGCGAAGGGGCGACACTATAGCTACCCTGGTATGAACATACAAGCCCTTTTCTGGTCCACCAGGGCCCAAAGTGGTAGCATAACATGAATATCTTCCCTTTGATGACGAATGCTTATGTCCATACAGAACGAAATGCCTGGTTACACCGATGTTAGCCAGTTTTTGAACCAACAAGGGGCTGGATTAACCCCGGCCGAAATGCACGGTTTGATCAGCGGGATGATTTGCGGCGGCAACAACGACAGCTCATGGCAGCCGCTGTTGCACGACCTGACCAACGAAGGTTTGGCCTTTGGCCATGAGCTGGCTCAGGCACTGATCAAAATGCACGCGGCGACCAGCGACGCCCTGGAAGACGACGGCTTCCTTTTTCAGCTTTATCTGCCTGAAGGCGACGGCGTCAGCGTGTTCGATCGCGCCGACGCGCTGGCGGGCTGGGTCAATCACTTTTTGCTGGGCCTCGGGGTTACGCAGCCCAAGCTCGACAAAGTGACTGGCGAAACCGGTGAAGCGATCGACGACCTGCGCAATATCGCCCAGCTGGGATATGACGAAGACGAAGATCAGGAAGAGCTGGAAATGTCGCTCGAAGAGATCATCGAGTACGTGCGAGTTGCTGCGTTGCTGTGCCATGACACGTTTACGCGTCAGCAACCGACCGCGCCGGAAGTGCGTAAACCAACACTGCACTAAGTAACGAGAACGCCAGGGAGAGTGTTATGACTCAGCAAGAATACTTACGCCGTCGCCAGGCATTACTGGCGCACATGCAGCCAGGCAGCGCTGCGCTGATTTTCGCGGCTCCGGAAGCGACGCGCAGTGCGGACAGTGAATATCCGTACCGCCAGAGCAGCGACTTTTGGTACTTCACTGGCTTTAACGAACCAGAAGCCGTACTGGTGCTGATTAAAAGTGATGACACTCATAACCATAGCGTTCTGTTCAACCGGGTACGTGACCTGACGGCGGAAATCTGGTTTGGTCGCCGTCTGGGGCAAGATGCCGCCCCCGAGAAACTGGGCGTTGATCGGGCGTTAGCGTTCAGCGAAATCAACCAGCAGCTGTATCAACTGCTTAACGGTCTGGACACGGTATACCACGCCCAGGGCGAGTATGTCTGGGCTGATGAGATTGTGTTTACGGCGATGGATAAACTGCGCAAAGGCTCCCGGCAGAACCTGAAAGCGCCGGCCACGATTGTTGACTGGCGTCCGATGGTGCACGAGATGCGCCTGTTCAAGTCGCCGGAAGAGATAGCGGTTATGCGTCGCGCCGGTGAAATCAGCGCGCTGGCACATACCCGCGCGATGGAAAAATGTCGTCCGGGAATGTTCGAGTACCAGCTGGAAGGGGAGATCCACCATGAATTTACCCGTCATGGTGCGCGTTATCCTTCCTATAACACCATTGTCGGCAGTGGTGTAAACGGCTGCATCCTGCATTACACCGAAAACGAAAGTGAAATGCGCGATGGCGATTTGGTGTTGATTGACGCCGGATGCGAATACAGAGGTTATGCTGGCGACATTACCCGCACTTTCCCGGTCAATGGAAAGTTCACTCCTGCCCAGCGCGAGATCTATGACATCGTGCTGGAGTCACTGGAAACCAGCCTGCGTCTGTATCGTCCGGGGACCTCCATCCAGGATGTGACGGGAGAGGTGGTGCGTATCATGATTACCGGTCTGGTAAAACTGGGTATTTTGCACGGTGATGTCGATCAACTGATTGCCGACAACGCACACCGTCCTTTCTTTATGCATGGTCTTAGCCACTGGCTGGGGCTGGATGTCCACGACGTCGGCGTTTATGGTCAGGATCGCTCGCGTATCCTCGAACCGGGAATGGTACTCACCGTCGAGCCTGGACTGTATATCGCGCCGGACGCCGATGTACCAGCTGCTTATCGCGGTATCGGTATTCGTATTGAAGATGACATCCTGATTACCGAAGACGGTAATGAAAACCTCACCGCCAGCGTAGTGAAAAAGGCGGATGACATTGAAGCCCTGATGGCAGCGGCGCGACTGAAATGAGCGTGATTATTGTCGGTGGTGGTATGGTTGGAGCGACTCTGGCGCTGGCTATTTCAGAGCTGAGTCATGGGACGCTGCCGGTCCATCTTATTGAAGCGAGCGAGCCGGATACTGACCGCCATCCGGGATTTGACGCTCGGGCGATTGCGTTGGCCGCAGGCACCTGCCAGCAATTGGCGCGAATTGGCGTCTGGCAGGCCATTGCCGATTGCGCAACCCCGATCAAAACGGTGCACGTCAGCGACCGTGGACATGCCGGGTGTGTGACGCTTGATGCACTGGAATACCGTATTCCTGCGCTGGGTCAGGTGGTGGAACTGCATGACGTCGGGCTGCGTCTGTTTGCGCTGTTGCGCAAAGCGCGCGGCGTCACGCTACATTGCCCTGACCGGGTGGCCAGCGTGTCGCGCACCCAGCAGCACGTTGAGGTCACGCTGGAGAATGGCGAGGTGATTACCGGTCGTGTACTGGTAGCCGCTGACGGCACTCGCTCTGCGCTGGCGACCGCCTGCGGCGTTGACTGGCAGCAGCAGCCTTACGAACAACTGGCGGTGATTGCCAACGTTACCACCTCCGTCCCGCATAACGGACGAGCGTTTGAACGTTTCACGCAGCATGGCCCGCTGGCCATGTTACCGATGTCAGAAGGGCGCTGCTCGCTGGTGTGGTGTCATCCGCTGGAAAAGCGAGATGAGATCATGGCCTGGTCCGACGAACAGTTTTGTCGTGAACTGCAAACGACGTTTGGCTGGCGGCTTGGGCGCATTACGCAAGCCGGTCAACGTAGCGCCTATCCGCTGTCTTTAACCACCGCGGTGAAGGCGATTAGCCATCGCACCGTGCTGGTGGGCAATGCGGCACAGACGCTGCATCCGATTGCCGGTCAAGGGTTTAATCTCGGCCTGCGCGATGTTATGAGTCTTGCCGAAACGCTGACGAAGGCGCAGGATTCCGCCGAAGACGTGGGTGATTATGCTGTGCTGTCGTGCTACCAGCAGCGTCGTGAGACCGATCGCGAAACAACGATTGGCGTAACCAACAGCCTGGTGTATTTGTTTGCCAATCGCTGGGCGCCGCTGGTCGTTGGGCGTAACGTGGGTCTTATGGCGATGGAATTATTAACCCCAGCCCGTGATGCGCTGGCGGAGCGGACCCTGGGTTGGGTCGCGCGATAAATATAGCCAGTAGGCCTGATAAGCGTAGCGCCATCAGGAAAATGCAATGGCAATCATGCCGGATGGCGGCTTCGCCTGATCCGGCCTACGGTATTTGATAGTCCCGTTTTCAGGAGCAAACAGTGCAAAGTGTTGATGTAGCAATTGTTGGTGGCGGCATGGTGGGACTGGCGGTTGCCTGCGGCTTGCAGGGCAGCGGGTTACGCGTTGCCGTATTAGAACAACATGTTCCGCAGCCTCTGGCGGCGGATGCACCTCCTCAGCTTCGTGTGTCGGCCATTAACGCCGCCAGCGAAAAACTACTGACCCGTCTTGGCGTATGGTCAGACATTGTCGCCCGTCGGGCTTGCTGTTACCACGGGATGGAAGTCTGGGACAAAGACAGCTTTGGGCGCATCGAATTTGATGACCAAAGCATGGGCTATAGCCATTTAGGACATATCGTTGAAAATTCGGTGGTCCACTACGCGCTGTGGCAAAAGGCGCAGCAGTCGGCGGATATTACGCTAATGGCTCCGGCAGAACTTCAGCAAGTGGCCTGGGGGGAGAACGAAGCTTTTCTGACCCTGAAGGATGGCTCGATGCTGACTGCGCGCCTGGTCATTGGCGCGGACGGCGCAAACTCCTGGTTGCGTAACAAAGCGGATATCCCGCTGACCTTCTGGGATTATCGCCATCATGCGCTGGTGGCAACCATTCGTACCGAGGACGCGCACGGTGCAGTTGCCCGCCAGGCGTTCCATGGCGAAGGCATTCTGGCGTTCTTACCGCTCAGCGATCCGCATTTGTGCTCTATCGTCTGGTCACTCTCGCCGCAGGAAGCCGAGCGCATGCAACTGGCAAGTGTTGACGCGTTTAATCAGGCGCTGAATATCGCCTTTGATAATCGGCTGGGACTATGTCGCGTTGAAAGTGAACGTCAGGTGTTTCCGCTAACGGGGCGCTATGCCCGCCAGTTTGCCGCGCACCGCCTGGCGCTGGTCGGTGATGCGGCACATACCATCCATCCGCTGGCAGGACAGGGGGTTAACCTCGGTTTTATGGATGCTGCGGAGCTGATTGATGAGCTAAAACGTCTGCAACGCCAGGGGAAAGACATCGGTCAGTACCTCTATCTGCGTCGCTACGAGCGTAGCCGTAAGCACAGTGCAGCGGTGATGCTGGCCGGTATGCAGGGGTTCCGTGAACTGTTTGCTGGCGCGAATCCAGCGAAGAAACTGCTGCGTGATATTGGTCTGAAACTGGCCGATACCCTGCCAGGCGTAAAACCACAACTCATCCGTCAGGCGATGGGATTAAACGATCTTCCTGAGTGGTTGCGCTAACGTCCGTCAGGACAATTTTAAGAGTTTGAGACCCGTCACACTTTCCTCTCCCGGCCTGCGCGCCGGGATGCTTCTCTCATTTGAAATAATCTAATTTCACGCTTCTTTTCGCATTAGTTTTTTTAATATTACTATTTTCTCATAACGCCATTTTTGACATTTTTTCCACATTTAATATGGATTGATGACGATTTTTTTCGTTTTATCTGTCTGTTGCTCTGATTTTATGGCGGTTAATTGGTTTTTTATTCTGTCGTCGATCTGGGCATTTTTAGCCATAAGCTAATGTGATGGTTAATTTTGCCTTATGGTTTAGCGTCTGTTTCAGTGGTAAGTTCAAGACAAAGAGAACGTTTGCGTCGCAGCCCCCGGAGCGGCTGCGGTGCTGGGTTTCGTGGTGAACATTTCACCGCGAAAGAGTTGATAGCCCCGCTTATTCAACGAGGAAAAGATGGCTCAACAGACTCCTTTGTACGAACAACACACGCTATGCGGCGCGCGCATGGTTGATTTCCATGGCTGGATGATGCCTCTGCATTACGGTTCTCAGCTCGACGAGCACCACGCTGTTCGCACCGATGCCGGTATGTTTGATGTGTCGCACATGACCATCGTCGACCTGCGCGGCAGTCGCACCCGGGAGTTCTTGCGTTATCTGCTGGCAAACGACGTCGCGAAGCTAACGAAAACCGGTAAAGCCCTTTACTCCGGTATGCTCAATGCGTCGGGCGGTGTGATTGATGACCTGATCGTCTACTACTTCACTGAAGATTTCTTCCGCCTCGTTGTTAACTCCGCCACCCGCGAAAAAGACCTCTCCTGGATAACCCAACACGCTGAACCTTACGCTATCGACATCACCGTTCGTGATGACTTGTCGATGATTGCGGTGCAGGGACCGAATGCTCAGGCTAAAGCAGCCACGCTGTTTACTGAAGAACAGCGCCATGCGGTAGAAGGCATGAAGCCGTTCTTTGGCGTGCAGGCGGGTGATTTGTTTATCGCCACCACCGGCTATACCGGTGAAGCAGGCTATGAAATCGCTCTGCCAAATGAAAAAGCCGCGGATTTCTGGCGGGCGCTGGTCGACGCAGGCGTACAGCCGTGTGGTCTGGGCGCGCGCGATACGCTGCGTCTGGAAGCCGGTATGAACCTGTACAGCCAGGAAATGGACGAGGGTATTTCTCCGCTGGCCGCCAACATGGGCTGGACCATCGCGTGGGAACCGGCTGACCGCGACTTCATTGGTCGCGAAGCGCTGGAAATGCAGCGTGAAAAAGGTCACCAGCAGCTGGTTGGCCTGGTAATGACCGAGAAAGGCGTACTGCGTAATGAACTGCCGGTGCGTTTCACCGATGCTTCCGGTAACCAACATGAAGGCATTATCACCAGCGGTACGTTCTCTCCTACGCTGGGCTACAGCATTGCACTGGCGCGCGTACCTGCGGGTATCGGCGAGACGGCAATCGTGCAGATCCGTAACCGTGAAATGCCGGTAAAAGTGACTAAACCTGTTTTTGTGCGTAACGGCAAAGCCGTCGCGTGATTCATCCTTTTTGGAGATTGATTGATGAGCAACGTACCAGCAGAACTGAAATACAGTAAAGAACACGAATGGCTGCGCAAAGAAGCAGACGGCTCTTACACCGTTGGCATCACCGAACATGCTCAGGAACTGCTGGGTGACATGGTGTTCGTTGACCTGCCAGAAGTGGGTGCCACCGTCAGCGCGGGCGATGACTGCGCGGTTGCGGAATCCGTAAAAGCGGCTTCCGATATCTATGCACCAGTGGGCGGTGAGATTGTGGCTGTGAATGACGCGCTCAGCGACTCCCCGGAGCTGGTGAACAGCGAGCCGTACACCGGCGGCTGGATCTTCAAGATCAAAGCCAGCGACGAAAGCGAAATCGAATCGCTGCTGGATGCCACTGCGTACGAGGCATTGTTAGAAGACGAATAAATACGCTTCATCCTTCACGCTGCAGGTGTGTTGGCTTCCTCGCTCACCCCAGTCACTTACTTATGTAAGCTCCTGGGGACTCTCTGCGTCGCCGCCGTCCTGCAACGCGAATGATTTTGCGTATTCGTTTTCGCACGCGTAGGCCCGGTAAGCGTTAGCGTCACCGGGCAATTGAGTTAGAGACAATCACGATTCACTGCACGTTTCAGGAACCATCGCCCATGACACAGACGTTAAGCCAGCTTGAAAACAGCGGCGCTTTCATTGAACGCCACATCGGACCGGACGCCGCGCAGCAGCAAGAGATGCTGAATGCGGTTGGCGCCGAGTCGTTAAACGCGCTGATCGGCCAGATTGTGCCGAAAGACATTCAGCTCGCAACCCCGCCGCAGGTAGGCGAGGCGGCGACAGAATACGCTGCGCTGGCTGAATTAAAAGCCATCGCCGGGCGTAACAAGCGCTTCACGTCCTATATTGGCATGGGTTACACCGCCGTGCAGTTACCGCCGGTTATCCTGCGCAACATGCTGGAAAACCCTGGCTGGTACACCGCGTATACGCCGTATCAGCCAGAAGTCTCCCAGGGCCGTCTGGAAGCGCTGCTCAACTTCCAGCAGGTGACACTGGATCTGACCGGTCTGGATATGGCTTCCGCTTCTCTGCTGGATGAAGCCACCGCGGCTGCCGAAGCTATGGCGATGGCAAAACGCGTCAGTAAACTGAAAAACGCCAACCGCTTCTTTGTGGCGTCTGATGTTCATCCGCAAACGCTGGATGTTGTCCGCACCCGTGCACAAACCTTTGGCTTTGATGTCATCGTTGACGACGCAGCAAAAGCGCTGGATCACCAGGATGTTTTCGGGGTGCTGCTGCAACAAGTGGGTACGACCGGTGAAGTTCACGACTACAGCACACTGATTGCTGAACTGAAAGCGCGTAAAGTGGTGGTTAGCGTCGCGGCTGATTTTATGGCGCTGGTGCTGCTGACTGCACCGGGCAAACAGGGCGCGGATATCGTGTTCGGCTCCGCTCAACGCTTCGGCGTACCGATGGGCTACGGTGGCCCGCACGCGGCATTCTTTGCAGCCAAAGATGAATTCAAACGCTCCATGCCAGGCCGTATTATCGGCGTCTCCAAAGATGCCGCAGGTAATACCGCACTGCGCATGGCGATGCAGACTCGCGAGCAGCATATCCGCCGTGAGAAAGCGAACTCCAATATTTGTACCTCGCAGGTACTGCTGGCAAACATCGCCAGCCTGTATGCCGTTTACCACGGTCCAGTCGGACTGAAGCGCATTGCGAACCGCATCCACCGCCTGACCGATATTCTGGCCGCGGGTCTGCAACAGAAAGGGTTGAAGCTGCGTCATGCGCACTACTTTGACACCCTGTGTGTCGAAGTCGCTGATAAAGCGGCCGTGCTGGCGCGTGCCGAAGCGGCAGAAATCAACCTGCGCAGCGATATTCATAACGCCGTAGGCATTACGCTCGACGAAACCACCACCCGTGAAAATGTGGTGCAGTTGTTTAATGTTCTGCTGGGCGACAGCCACGGCCTGAACATCGATACGCTGGATAAAGACGTGGCGCTCGACAGCCGTTCTATTCAGGACAGCATGCTGCGTGATGATGCGATCCTGAGTCATCCGGTGTTCAATCGCTACCACAGCGAAACCGAGATGATGCGCTACATGCACTCGCTGGAACGTAAAGATCTGGCGCTGAATCAGGCAATGATCCCACTGGGTTCCTGCACCATGAAGCTGAACGCGGCCGCCGAGATGATCCCTATCACCTGGCCTGAATTTGCTGAACTGCACCCGTTCTGCCCACCTGAGCAGGCGGAAGGGTATCAGCAGATGATTGGTCAGCTTTCTGAGTGGCTGGTAAAACTGACCGGTTATGACGCCGTCTGCATGCAGCCGAACTCCGGCGCACAGGGTGAATATGCGGGCCTGCTGGCGATTCGTCACTATCACGAAAGCCGTAACGAAGGTCATCGCGATATCTGCCTGATCCCGGCCTCTGCTCACGGTACTAACCCGGCTTCCGCCCAGATGGCGGGAATGCAGGTGGTAGTGGTGGCCTGTGATAAAAACGGCAACATCGATCTTGGCGATCTGCGCGAAAAAGCGGCGCAGGCGGGTGAAAACCTGTCCTGCATTATGGTGACCTATCCATCCACCCACGGCGTGTACGAAGAAACGATCCGTGAAGTATGCGAAGTCGTGCATCAGTTTGGCGGCCAGGTTTACCTCGATGGCGCGAACATGAACGCTCAGGTCGGTATCACCACGCCGGGCTTTATTGGCGCGGATGTATCACACCTCAACCTGCATAAAACCTTCTGCATTCCGCACGGCGGCGGCGGCCCGGGTATGGGGCCGATCGGCGTTAAATCGCATCTCGCACCGTTTGTGCCGGGTCACAGTGTGGTACAGATTGAAGGCATGCTCACCCGTCAGGGCGCGGTATCTGCCGCACCGTTCGGTAGCGCCTCCATTCTGCCAATCAGCTGGATGTACATCCGCATGATGGGCGCTGAAGGTCTGAAGCAGGCAAGCCAGGTGGCAATTCTGAATGCCAACTACATTGCCAGCCGTCTGAAAGATGCCTACCCGGTTCTGTATACCGGTCGCGATGGCCGTGTGGCGCACGAGTGTATTCTCGACATTCGTCCACTGAAAGAAGAGACCGGCATCAGCGAGCTGGATATTGCCAAGCGCCTGATCGACTACGGTTTCCATGCGCCAACCATGTCGTTCCCGGTAGCGGGTACGCTGATGGTGGAGCCGACGGAATCTGAAGGTAAAGTGGAATTAGATCGCTTTATTGATGCGATGCTGGCAATCCGCACAGAGATCGATCGTGTGAAAGCAGGCGAGTGGCCACTGGAAGATAACCCGCTGGTTAACGCGCCGCACACCCAGAACGAGCTGGTGGCGGAGTGGAATCACGGTTACAGCCGTGAAATTGCGGTGTTCCCGGCTGGTGTGGCAAATAAATACTGGCCAACGGTGAAACGTCTTGATGACGTTTACGGCGACCGTAACCTGTTCTGCTCCTGCGTGCCGATGAGCGAATATCAGTAACTTTTCCGCGTAGTAAAGCAGTGTATAGGCCGGGTAAGGCGAAGCCGCCTCCCGGCTTTTTCATATCTGGAGGTATTCATGGGAATCGCACTTGTTACTGGCGGAAGTCGCGGTATTGGGCGCGCAACCGCGCTACAGCTGGCAGAAGAGGGCTACACCGTTGCGGTTAACTTCCATCACAATATTCGTGCGGCAACCGAGGTGGTGAATCACATTGCGACAGCAGGCGGCAAAGCATTTGCCCTGCGGGCGGATATCAGCGATGAAAGCCAGGTTGTTGCCATGTTTGAGGGCATCGACCGCGAAGGTGAACCACTGACTGCGCTGGTAAACAATGCCGGGATTTTGTTCGAGCAGAGCACGGTAGAAAATTTTACTGCCGAACGCATCAACCGCGTACTGGCAACCAACGTTACCGGCTATTTCCTGTGTTGTCGGGAAGCGGTTAAGCGGATGTCGTTAAAGCATGGCGGTAAGGGCGGGGCGATTGTTAACGTCTCGTCAGCAGCATCAAGGCTGGGCGCTCCATTCGAATATATCGACTATGCAGCGTCGAAAGGGGCGGTAGATACGTTGACGACGGGGTTAGCGCTGGAGGTGGCGGCGCAGGGGATCCGTGTGAATTGCGTGCGCCCGGGTTTAATCTACACAGAGATGCATGCGTCTGGTGGTGAACCCGGGCGGGTTGATCGCGTAAAGTCGATGTTACCGATGCAGCGTGGCGGGCAGCCGGAAGAGGTGGCGCAGGCGATTACCTGGTTACTGAGCGAGAAGGCGTCTTACGTAACGGGCAGTTTTCTGGAACTGGCGGGCGGGAAGTAGCGCGTTGATTGCCGGATGGCGCATCGCCTATCGGCCTACGGGAAATTAACGTGTAGGCCGGATAAGGCGTTTACGCCGCCATCCGGCAAAAAATCACAGATTCTCGCCGTTGCTGGCGATGACCTCTTTGTACCAGTTGAAGCTTTTTTTGCGTGAACGCGACATGTCACCGGTGCCGTCGTCGTGTTTGTTCACATAGATAAAACCGTAGCGTTTGCTGTACTGGCCGGTGGTGAACGACACGCAGTCGATGCAGCCCCACGGTGTGTAGCCCATTAAATCTACGCCATCGTACGTTACCGCTTTCACCATCTCTTTGACGTGGGCGCGTAGATAGTCGATGCGATAGTCATCGTTGATGCTACCATCTTCTTCTACTTTGTCGTACGCACCAAAGCCGTTTTCAACGATAAACAGCGGCTTCTGATAGCGTTCGTACAGCTCACATAAAGCATAGCGCAGGCCGACGGGATCTATCTGCCAGCCCCAGTCGGAGGCTTTAACGTGTGGGTTGGGGACGCTGCCTTCGAAGCCAGAAATCGCGTCACCGCTGCCACCTTCCGATTTTACGGCGTTGGTCATGTAGTAGCTGAAGCCCAGGTAGTCGCAGGTGCCTTCACGCAGGATCTGTTCGTCGCCAGCTTCCATTTTGATATTGAATTCACGACGTTCCCATTCGTTCAGTACATAAGAGGGGTAATAACCGCGTAGCTGAACGTCGGTGAAGACGTAGCGTTCACGCATCGATTCCTGCGCAAACATCATATCCTCTGGCTTACAGGAGAAGGGGTACAGCGGCACCATCGCCAGCATGCAACCGACTTTCATTTCAGGATTAATGCGCCGTGCCGCCTTCACCGCCAGCGCGCTGGCAACAAACTGGTGATGCAGCACCTGATACAGGGTTTCTTCTGGATTCTCATGCTCGGTGTACACCACGCCGGAACAGCAATAGCCAAATAGCGGTGCACGCCAGTTACGCTGGTTGTTGATCTCATTAAAGGTCATCCAATATTTGACCTTGTGCTTGTAGCGCTCAAAGACCACTTCGGCAAAACGAACGAAGAAATCGACCACTTTTCGGTTGGTCCAGCTACCGTACTGCTGTACCAGATGTAGCGGCATTTCAAAGTGGGAGAGGGTAATGACCGGCTCAATGTTGTACTTGAGCAGCTCGTCAAACATGTCGTCGTAAAATTTCAACCCTTCTTCATTTGGCTGAGTTTCGTCACCTCGCGGGAAGATTCGGGTCCAGGCAATAGACGTACGGAAGCATTTGAAGCCCATTTCAGCAAACAGCTTTATGTCGTCTTTGTAATGGCTGTAAAAATCGACAGCTTCGTGGTTCGGATAGTACTTGCCTGGAATGACGCTCTGGGTTATTTCACGTGGAACACCGTGCGCGCCGCCGGTCAGCACGTCACAAATGCTTGGCCCTTTGCCGCCTTTGTTCCAGCCGCCTTCAACCTGATGCGCCGCAACTGCGCCGCCCCATAAAAAATCTTTCGGTAAAGTCAGTTTTTTCATTTGCGCTCAGTCTCAAATTAATACCATTTGATTTTGAGTCTAACAAAGGAAAGGTAAATGTCACGATATAACAAAATAGGCCTAATGTGATTTGTTACATCAAAAAAACAGATTGTTTTTTTATGCCAATTTTTTCGCCAGTTTGCGACCCAGTGACTCCAGAATATAAATTACGGGGATTTGCGTGGTTATATCATAGACCCCGGCAATGCGGGTTTGTGGCACATGCCAGGAGAGGTTAAAGTCGGCCAGTTTCGCCAGGCGTGAATGCTCGTGGCTGGTAACAGACAACACTTTACAGTTGTGGAGGCTAAACTGGCTGGCGAAACGCAGGATCTCCTCGGTTTCGCCGGAGACGGATAGGACAATTGCCAGCGCGTTTCGGGCCATATCATTGGTCACCGGGAAATAGGGATCGTCAATATGGTTGCTGAATTTCCCGACATTTGAGAAAAATCGCGCACCATATTTAGCTAAGGCGCCGGATGTTCCCGCGCCAACGAATATAATACGCTCGGAGGACAATATAATATCAACAGCCTGATCGAGTAATGTGTCGAATTCGTCGTTATTCACGCTCTTAAAGAAGCTGATTATTTCGCTGGCACCGAAATTAGCCTGTTGCGGTTCATTCTGCTCTAAATATAATTTAAAGCGTACGCGAAACTCAGAGTAGCCCTCACAGTTAAGTTTGCGGCAAAAGCGCAGCACGGTGGTGGTTGAAACCCCTACGGCATCAGCCAGTTCGCGAATGGTCATGTACATGACTTTGTCACGGTTCTTGATGACATAGTTGTAGACCAACATCTCAAGATTGTTGAGACTGGCGATGGCGGCGTGGGAGAACATACTCACAATGGCAAAACTCACTCATCAGACTTCATCTACAGGGAATAATAACATGCAGCCAAATGACATCACTTTTTTTCAGCGTTTCCAGGATGACATTCTGGCCGGACGCAAGACCATCACTATTCGCGATGAGTCTGAGTCCCACTTCAAAACCGGAGACATTCTGCGGGTTGGACGCTTCGAAGATGACGGTTACTTCTGCACTATCGAAGTGGTAGGCACCTCGACCGTGACGTTGGATACGCTGAGTGAAAAACATGCTCAGCAGGAAAATATGCCCCTTGATGAGCTTAAACGCGTGATTACAGAGATCTATCCAAATCAGACGCAGTTTTATGTGATTGATTTTAAACGCGTTTAATTTAATTGGTACACTTGTTAGCTGAAAAATAAAATATAATTAATTGATTTTTATATGTTATTCATTAGTCGATATTTATTTTAGCTAACATGTGTTCACTGGAACCATTCTCAGTTACGCTAGAAGCGCAATCACGAAAGTGTTCGTTTTTTGGAGTAAGCTATGGTTCAGAAGCCATTAATCGCGCAGGGATATTCGCTGGCAGAGGAAATCGCCAACAGCATCAGCCACGGTATCGGGCTGGTGTTTGGTATAGTCGGACTGGTGTTGTTACTGGTTCAGGCTGTGGATACCAATGCCAGTGCTATGGCCATTACCAGCTATAGTCTGTATGGCGGCAGCATGATCTTGCTGTTCCTGGCGTCAACCCTGTATCACGCGATCCCTCACCAGCGAGCGAAAATCTGGCTGAAGAAATTCGACCATTGCGCTATTTATCTGCTGATTGCCGGAACCTATACGCCATTTCTGCTGGTGGGGTTGGACTCACCGTTGGCGCGTGGCCTCATGGTGGTGATCTGGAGCCTGGCGCTGCTCGGTATTCTGTTCAAATTGACCATTGCCCACCGCTTTAAAATTTTGTCGCTGGTGACCTACCTGACCATGGGCTGGCTGTCATTGATTGTGGTGTATCAACTGGCGGTTAAACTGGCCGCTGGGGGCGTAACGTTGCTGGCGGTGGGGGGCGTGGTCTACTCACTGGGCGTGATTTTCTATGTCTGCAAGCGTATCCCTTACAACCATGCCATCTGGCATGGATTTGTGCTGGGCGGCAGCGTGTGCCATTTTCTGGCTATCTATCTGTACGTGGGGCAGGCGTAATCATCATTGCCCGGTGGCACTGCGCTTACCGGGCCTACAAAACCCTCGACCCGGTAAGGTGAAGTCGCTACCTGGCGATTTACTCTTCCAGCGAATACGGCAGTGGTACTATATGCAGCGTTTTCGCGTCGTCGCGCACGCGGAATACGCTGTCGGCTTCCATATCGTTATTCATCACTACCTGCACCAGTACCTGACCGTCCGCCAGTTTTACTGCCGCAAGTACGGTGCCGGTTCGGCGCCAGTTCTCACCCATTTTCAGTTCCAGGTCTTCACCCGCTTCCGGCACCCGGCTGGCAGAACCTGCCAGTGTCCACAGCGCACGTTTGTTGGCACCGCGGAATTTCGCCCGTGCGACCATTTCCTGGCCGGTATAGCAGCCTTTTTTGAAGCTGATTCCGCCTAATGCCTGCAGGTTAGTGGCCTGTGGAATGAACTGCCCGCTGTTTGCGGTATCAATCACCGCGATACCGGCTTCGATATCCAGTACCAGCCACTGCTGGCTGTTGTTCAACTCCGCTTCACCACGCAGTTTTTCGACCAGGGTTTCCGCTGTGGCTGCATCGGTAATCAGCAGGAAGCGTTCGGCTGGGTGTTCAAACCACAATATCGTGGAAGAGCCTTCGGTAATCACCTGCTTATCGCGGGTTGGCAATTCGCTAAAGAGATTGTCCAGTGCGGCACGCGCCTGGAATCCGGCAATGCCCAACAGCACGCGTTCGTCGTCAGGCGCAATTACCACTTTAGAGAATACGGCATATTTTTTCAGCTCGGTAAGCTGGGCATCGCGCAGGCTACGGCGCTCAAGCCACGCGAAGCCTTCACCCAGGCGGAAGAGGCGCAGGTTGCTCCACATTTTGCCTTTGGCATCGCAGTGGGCAGCCAGTACATGCTGATGTTCGGCCAGTTGACTGACATCAGCAGTAACCTGGCCCTGAATATACTTCTCACTGTCGGTGCCGGTAATGGTCGCGAGCGCCCAGTCATCAAGCGTCATCAGCGTCAGAGGCAAACGCGTTGACGCACAAGGCTGACGAGGGGGAAACGATGTAAAAGCCATAATAATGTCCTGATTTGCTTAACGCCATAATAGTGACTAATGGTAAAAGAGCTATGGCCTATTGCAAGCGGTTTAAACATCCTGATTGTGCCATATTTAAGCTTTGCGAGGAGACATCCACAATTGATGAACCCTTTGACTTAATGTGGTTTTATTTAGCGATCGTGCTTCCGTTTACTGATATTCCCGCAAAAGAGCATGAAAAACACGTTACAATAGCCGGGTACTTCGTTTTCGCGAGACAGGAAGAAGAACATGGATATTAACAACAAAGCACGTATTCATTGGGCATGCCGTCGCGGTATGCGTGAGCTGGACATTTCGATCATGCCGTTTTTCGAACATGAGTATGACAACTTAAGTGATGACGAAAAACGCATCTTTATCCGTTTGCTGGAATGTGATGACCCCGATTTATTTAACTGGTTGATGAATCACGGGAAGCCGGCTGATGAGCAGCTGGAGCAAATGGTACGGCTTATCCAGACACGGAATCGGGAACGTGGTCCAGTGGCAATCTGATTTACGCGTCTCCTGGCGCGCACAGTGGATTTCGCTGCTCATTCATGGGCTAGTGGCGGTGCTCATTTTATTGATGCCATGGCCACTGAGTTACACCCCATTATGGTTGATTTTGCTCTCTCTGGTGGTGTTCGATTGCGTGCGCAGTCAGCGCCGTATTAACGCTTGTCAGGGAGAGATTAGACTATTAATGGATGGCCGCCTGCGTTGGCAAGGGCAAGAGTGGACGATTGTTAGCGCACCCTGGATGATAAAAACGGGCATGATGTTGCGTTTGCGGTCAAGTACAGGAAAACGTCAGCATCTGTGGCTGGCGGCGGACAGTATGGATGATGCCGAGTGGCGGGATTTGCGTCGGTTGATATTACAGCAGAAATAGCGCTGACGGTAAGGTTACAGACCTTCACCGTCAGTCAGCAGACGATCAGGACCAGTGTTCGGCCATTTCGCCAAGAATTTGCTCACACCATGCCTGGATGCGCTCATCGCTAAGGTCGTACTGGTTGGTTTCATCCAGCGCAAGGCCGACAAACAGTTGCCCATCGGCAATAACAGGTTTATCGCTGGTAAATTCATAGCCTTCTGTTGGCCAGTAACCGACAAACTTCACCCCTTTCGTGACCAGCTTGTCGTGCAGCATTCCCAGTGCATCCAGGAACCATTCGCCGTAACCCAACTGATCGCCCATGCCGTAGAGAGCAACAATTTTGCCTTCCAGGTTGAGGTCATCCAACCGATCCCAGACGGCTTCCCAGTCCTCCTGGATTTCGCCGAAATCCCAGGTCGGGATACCTAAAATGAGCACGTCATACTGCTCCATTAAGGTCGGGGAATCATCCTTGAGGTTGTGTAATGTCACCAGCTCGGGACCAAGAATATCGCGGATTTTCTCTGCTGCCATCTCGGTGTAGCACGTGCTGGAACCGTAAAAAAGACCCATGTTCATTACTAAACGTCTCAATTCTGCTGTAGCGTTGCGCGTAGTGTATCAGAATCGCCGCAATCACGGCACAATGAGGCATAATGCATCAAAAATGAGAATGAAATAAGGGGCGCGAGTGGAACAAGATCTGGCGCGCATCGAGCAATTTCTTGATGCCCTGTGGCTGGAACGCAATCTGGCGGAAAACACATTAAGTGCGTATCGTCGCGATCTAACCATGCTTATTGAATGGCTACACCATCGCGGTGTTTCTCTGGCGACGGTACACTGCGATGACCTGCAAGCACTGTTGGCCGAGCGAATGGAGGGGGGGTATAAAGCCACCAGTTCCGCGCGTTTGTTAAGTGCAATGCGGCGCTTTTTTCAGCATCTCTATCGCGAGAAATTCCGCGATGATGATCCCAGCGCGTCTCTGGCTTCACCGAAGCTGCCACAGCGTCTGCCAAAAGATCTCAGTGAGGCGCAGGTCGAGCGGCTGCTGCAGGCACCGCTGATTGACCAGCCGCTGGAACTCCGAGACAAAGCCATGCTCGAAGTCTTATATGCCACCGGTTTGCGCGTTTCTGAGCTGGTGGGGCTGACGATGAGTGATGTCAGCCTGCGTCAGGGCGTTGTGCGGGTCATTGGTAAAGGTAATAAAGAGCGGCTGGTACCGTTGGGTGAAGAAGCCGTGTACTGGCTGGAAACCTATCTGGAGCACGGACGACCATGGTTGCTGAATGGCGTCTCAATTGATGTGCTGTTTCCCAGCCAGCGTGCGCAGCAGATGACACGCCAGACCTTCTGGCATCGAATTAAACACTATGCTGTGTTAGCGGGAATCGACAGCGAGAAGCTGTCGCCGCACGTACTGCGGCATGCTTTTGCCACGCATTTGCTGAACCATGGCGCTGATTTGCGCGTGGTGCAGATGCTGCTTGGTCATAGCGATCTCTCTACCACACAAATTTATACCCATGTCGCAACGGAGCGCTTGCGTCAATTACATCAACAGCATCACCCACGTGCGTGAGTGCTGACAGGAAAGGATAGGTTATGAAAAAAAGTTTTATGATGCTCACCCTGCTGGCGACGGCGTTTTCAGGCATGGTGCAGGCAGACGACGCGGCAATTCGTCAGTCATTAACGAAGCTGGGTGTACAAAGCACTGAAATTCAACCCGCTCCTATTGCAGGAATGAAAACTGTACTGACCAACAGCGGCGTGTTGTACGTCACCGAAGACGGCAAGCACATTATTCAGGGACCGATGTATGACGTGAGCGGTGCAAGTCCGGTTAACGTCACCAATCAACTGCTGATGAAGCAGCTGAACGCGCTGGAAAAAGAGATGATCATCTATAAAGCGCCGCAGGAAAAACATGTTATTACCATTTTCACCGACATCACCTGCGGTTATTGTCACAAGCTGCATGAAGAGATGAAAGACTACAACGCGCTGGGAATTACCGTGCGTTATCTGGCCTTCCCTCGTCAGGGACTGGAAAGCCAGGCCGAGCAGGACATGAAGTCCATCTGGTGTGCGTCAGACAAAAACAAAGCGTTTGATGATGCCATGGCGGGTAAAAGCGTGAAACCGGCAACTTGTGATGTGGATATTGCGGATCACTACGCGCTGGGCGTGCAGTTTGGCGTTAGCGGCACGCCAGCGATCGTCCTGAGCAATGGCTATGTTGTTCCTGGCTATCAGGGTCCGAAAGAGATGAAAGCGTTCCTCGACGCGCACCAAAAACAGACCAGCGGTAAATAATTCGCGTGAAACAACAGATACAACTTCGTCGTCGTGAAGCCGACGAGACTAGCGACCTGCCTGCCGATCTGCCGCCGCTATTACGTCGTTTGTACGCCAGTCGCGGTGTGCGCAGCGCGCAGGAGCTTGAGCGTAGCGTCAAAGGCATGTTGCCGTGGCAGCAATTGAGCGGTGTCGAAAAGGCGGTGGAGATCCTCTATAACGCTTTTCGTGAAGGTACCCGCATTATCGTGGTGGGGGATTTTGACGCCGATGGCGCAACCAGCACGGCGCTAAGCATCCTGGCGATGCGGGCGTTGGGCTGCAGCAACATTGACTACCTGGTGCCCAACCGTTTTGAAGACGGTTATGGTTTGAGCCCGGAAGTGGTGGATCAGGCACATGCCCGGGGCGCTCAGCTGATCGTCACCGTCGACAACGGCATCTCTTCCCATTCCGGCGTTGAGCATGCCAGAACGCTGGGGATCCCGGTAGTGGTTACCGATCACCACCTGCCAGGAGAGACCCTGCCGGGCGCAGTGGCGATTATCAATCCTAACCTGCACGACTGTACATTCCCGTCTAAATCACTGGCGGGCGTCGGCGTGGCTTTTTATCTGATGCTGGCGCTACGTACTTTTCTGCGTGATAAAGGCTGGTTTGATGAGCGCGGTATCACTCCGCCAAACCTCGCGGATCTGCTTGATCTGGTTGCGCTAGGTACGGTGGCCGATGTTGTCCCTCTGGACGCTAATAACCGTATCCTGACGTGGCAAGGCTTGAGCCGTATTCGCGCGGGAAAATGTCGTCCAGGCATTAAAGCGCTGCTTGAGATTTCGAATCGCGACCCGCAAAAATTGGCCGCCAGCGACTTAGGCTTTGCGCTGGGGCCGCGTCTGAATGCGGCAGGCCGCCTGGATGATATGTCTGTTGGCGTAGCGCTGTTGCTGTGCGACAACATTGGCGACGCGCGGGTGCTTGCCAGTGAACTGGATGCACTCAATCAGACGCGGAAAGAGATAGAGCAGGGCATGCAGACGGAAGCGCTGACCCTGTGCGAGAAGCTTGAGCGTAGCAGCGAAACGCTACCTGGTGGGCTGGCAATGTATCACCCTGAGTGGCATCAGGGCGTGGTAGGGATTCTGGCGTCACGCATTAAAGAGCGCTTTCACCGTCCGGTGATCGCCTTTGCACCGGCTGGAGACGGCACCCTTAAAGGGTCGGGGCGCTCGATTCAGGGCCTGCACATGCGTGACGCGCTGGAGCGACTGGATACCCTTTACCCAGGCATGATCATTAAGTTCGGCGGCCATGCCATGGCGGCTGGTTTATCGCTGGAAGAAGCACAGTTTGAGTGCTTCCAGCAGCGTTTTGGTGAGCTGGTGACCGAGTGGCTCGATCCCGCCTTACTGCAGGGCGAAGTGGTCTCCGATGGCCCGCTAAGCGCGGCGGAGATGACCATGGAGGTCGCGCAAATGCTGCGTGATGCCGGGCCGTGGGGGCAAATGTTCCCGGAGCCGCTGTTTGACGGGCGTTTTCGTCTTCTTCAGCAGCGTCTGGTTGGGGAGCGTCACCTGAAGGTGATGGTCGAGCCCGTCGACGGCGGACCGCTGCTGGACGGCATTGCGTTTAACGTTGATACCGCTATCTGGCCGGATAACGGCGTACGTGAAGTTACGTTGGCCTACAAGCTGGATATTAACGAGTTTCGCGGCAACCGCTCATTGCAAATTATTATCGATAATATCTGGCCACTTTAGCGTCACTATATCTATAAAAAAGAGCGTGAATTGGTTACAATCCCGCTCTTATAACCGCATTTTGACTCGTCCAATAAAAGAAAACAGACCATGTTTGAAATTAATCCGGTAAATAACCGCATTCAGGACCTCACGGAACGCTCTGACGTTCTTAGGGGGTATCTTTGACTATGATGCCAAGAAAGAGCGTCTGGAAGAAGTAAACGCCGAGCTGGAACAGCCGGACGTCTGGAACGAACCCGAACGCGCGCAGGCGCTGGGCAAAGAACGTTCTTCCCTTGAGGCCATTGTCGACACGCTCGACCAAATGAGCCAGGGCCTGGAAGATGTCTCCGGCCTGTTGGAACTGGCTGTAGAAGCCGACGACGAAGAAACCTTTAACGAAGCCGTTGCTGAACTCGATACGCTGGAAGAAAAGCTGGCGCAGCTGGAATTCCGTCGTATGTTCTCCGGCGAATATGATAGCGCAGATTGCTATCTCGATATTCAGGCCGGTTCTGGCGGCACCGAAGCGCAGGACTGGGCCAGCATGCTGACGCGCATGTATCTGCGCTGGGCCGAAGCGCGCGGTTTTAAAACTGAAATTATCGAAGAGTCGGAAGGTGAAGTGGCGGGCATTAAGTCCGTGACCATCAAGATTATCGGCGATTATGCCTATGGCTGGCTGCGTACCGAAACCGGCGTCCATCGCCTGGTGCGTAAGAGCCCGTTCGATTCCGGCGGCCGCCGCCACACCTCTTTCAGCTCTGCGTTCGTTTACCCGGAAGTGGATGACGATATTGATATCGAAATCAACCCGGCAGACCTGCGCATCGATGTTTACCGCGCCTCAGGTGCGGGTGGTCAGCACGTTAACCGTACAGAATCTGCGGTGCGTATTACCCACATCCCGACCGGAATTGTGACACAGTGCCAGAACGACCGTTCCCAGCACAAGAACAAAGACCAGGCCATGAAGCAGATGAAAGCGAAGCTTTATGAACTGGAAATGCAGAAGAAGAATGCCGAGAAGCAGGCGATGGAAGACACCAAGTCTGACATCGGCTGGGGTAGCCAGATTCGTTCTTATGTCCTTGATGACTCCCGCATCAAAGATCTGCGTACCGGGGTTGAAACCCGTAATACGCAGGCGGTGCTGGATGGCAGCCTGGATCAATTTATCGAAGCAAGTTTGAAAGCAGGGTTATGAGGAACCAACATGTCTGAACAACACGCACAGGGCGCTGACGCGGTAGCCGACCTTAACAATGAACTGAAAACGCGCCGTGAGAAGCTGGCTAACCTGCGCGAGCAGGGGATCCCGTTCCCGAACGATTTCCGTCGCGATCACACCTCAGACCAACTGCACGCTGACTTCGACGCGAAAGAAAACGAAGAGCTGGAAGCGCTGAACATTGAGGTATCCGTTGCCGGTCGTATGATGACTCGCCGCATTATGGGTAAAGCCTCATTCGTCACGCTGCAGGACGTTGGTGGCCGTATTCAGCTGTACGTTGCGCGCGACGATCTGCCGGAAGGCGTTTACAACGAGCAGTTCAAAAAATGGGATCTGGGCGATATCCTCGGCGCGAAAGGTAAGTTGTTTAAGACCAAAACCGGCGAGCTGTCCATCCATTGCACCGAGCTGCGTCTGCTGACTAAAGCGCTGCGTCCGCTGCCGGACAAATTCCACGGCCTGCAGGATCAGGAAGCGCGTTATCGTCAGCGCTACCTGGATCTCATCTCTAACGATGAATCTCGCAACACCTTTAAAGTACGCTCACAGATCATGGCGGGTATCCGTCAGTTCATGGTCGGCCGCGGCTTTATGGAAGTGGAAACTCCGATGATGCAGGTGATCCCAGGCGGTGCTGCTGCACGCCCGTTCATCACCCATCATAACGCGCTGGATCTGGACATGTACCTGCGTATCGCGCCGGAACTGTACCTCAAGCGTCTGGTGGTTGGCGGCTTCGAACGCGTGTTCGAAATTAACCGTAACTTCCGTAACGAAGGCATCTCCGTTCGTCATAACCCAGAGTTCACCATGATGGAACTCTATATGGCTTATGCAGACTACAAAGACCTGATCGAACTGACCGAATCGCTGTTCCGTACGCTGGCGCAGGACGTTCTGGGAACCACCGAAGTGCCTTACGGCGAAGAGGTCTTCGACTTTGGTAAACCGTTCGAAAAACTGACCATGCGTGAAGCCATTCAGAAATACCGTCCGGAAACCAACATGGCGGATCTGGATAACTTCGACTCTGCTAAAGCGATTGCTGAATCTATCGGCATCAAGGTTGAGAAGAGCTGGGGTCTGGGTCGTATCGTGACGGAGATCTTTGAAGAAGTAGCGGAAGCGCACCTGATTCAGCCGACCTTCATTACCGAGTACCCGGCAGAGGTTTCTCCGCTGGCACGTCGTAACGATGACAACCCGGAAATTACTGACCGCTTCGAATTCTTCATTGGTGGACGCGAAATCGGTAACGGTTTCAGCGAGCTGAACGATGCCGAAGATCAGGCGCAGCGTTTCCAGGATCAGGTTAACGCCAAAGATGCGGGTGATGACGAAGCTATGTTCTACGACGAAGACTACGTTACCGCTCTGGAACACGGTCTGCCGCCGACAGCCGGTCTGGGGATTGGTATCGACCGTATGGTTATGCTGTTCACCAACAGTCATACCATCCGCGACGTGATCCTGTTCCCGGCGATGCGTCCGGTTAAGTAAGATGTGAAATGCCGGATCGCGCTACGCTTTTCCGGCCTACGAGAAGCATGATTTGTAGGCCGGATAAAACGCTTTCGCGTTGCCATCCGGCAATCAATTACGGTTAGCAAACTCGCGCAATAATTCTCGTGCTTTATCATTCGATGCCTGCATTACCATCCACGGGCTGAAGGCCCACGGCGTGGCATCCAGCGCACGCAAGATATCCTCAAGTTCACTCCACTGCTCATCCATTACTTCATCCGCGTTTGACCGTATCGCACTGATAACTCGGGCGGCATAGACCGGGCAAACTTCGTTTTCCACAATCCCACTGGGATCTGCGGCGCGGTAACGAAAATCAGGATGGACGGGCGTGAGTTCGGCTACCTCCACGCCCAGTTCGAAGCGAGCGCGACGGATAATGGCGTCTGCAGTCGTTTCACCGGACTGTGGATGGCCGCAGACCGAGTTAGTCCAGACGCCCGGCCAGGCTTTTTTGTGTAGCGAGCGCCGAGTCACCAACAACTGGCCCTGGTCGTTAAAGAGCCAGCAGGAGAAGGCAGAGTGTAGGGGCGTTGTAGCGGTATGCGCCGCATACTTTTCCAGTGTTCCGCAGGGCTGGTCCTGCTCATTCAACAAAATGACATGTTCCTGTCGCATCGCATCCACCATTAATCCTGAGCATCACTATTATATGCCTAATTGTGGCCGATTGATTATCCGTTGGTGTGAAATGCCTGAACGGACGATTCGTGCCGCGATATGATTTGGCATCCGGCATCGGACTGCTATGATAAAGCGTCTTAAAATGTTGCGAGGAATTGTTTTGAGTGCGGGACGCCTGATGAGAAAACGCTTTGTTATCACAATAATGTTGCTGAGCAGCCTGATCGTCGCGGGATGTTCAAGCTCATCTGATTCCGGTTCTGGTTCTACCTATACCGTTAAGCGTGGAGATACTCTGTATGGTATTTCACGTGCGACAGGGACCAGCGTCAAAGAGATCGCGCGCCTGAACAACATTTCTCCCCCCTATACCATAGAAGTTGGGCAAAAGCTTAAGGTCAGCGGTGGCGCGAAAACCAGCACGGCATCGGCGAAAACAAAATCTAAATCGAAATCCTCCACCAAAACGGCAGCAGTCAGACCGTCTTCTTCTGTGCCACAGTCAGCCTGGCCTCCGGTAGGGCAACGCTGTTGGCAGTGGCCAGCGAGTGGGAAGGTGATACTGCCATACTCCACGGCTGAAGGTGGCAACAAGGGGATTGATATCTCTGCCGCGCGCGGCACGCCTGTTTATGCGGCTGGAGCCGGGAAGGTGGTCTATGTCGGCAATCAGCTGCGCGGCTACGGCAACCTTGTGATGATTAAACATGGTGAAGATTACATTACCGCCTACGCCCATAACGACACGCTGTTGGTTAACAACGGCCAAACAGTGAAGGCCGGGCAGAAAATTGCCACCATGGGCAGCTCTGATGCGGCTTCGGTGCGCCTGCATTTCCAGATCCGTTATCGCGCTACGGCTATCGATCCGCAGCGCTATTTGCCGCCGCAGGGCAGCAAGCCAAAATGCTGACGGTGAATTAATCGCCAGTCAGTCGAACAGCCCCTTGCCAGGAAGTGTGTAAGGTTTATAATCCCTTACGCACTTCAATGCGGGCGTAGTTCAATGGTAGAACGAGAGCTTCCCAAGCTCTATACGAGGGTTCGATTCCCTTCGCCCGCTCCATGACACTTCTTAAAGTATTCTAACCTACTGAATCCCTTGGGATATGGCTTAAAGCCTCCTTGCAGAGTTACTTACTGTAACCCACTGTGTAACCCTCTCAGGGCATACAGACATATGATTCAGCTATCCAGCAGTCACAAACTTCCAGCCGTCTCCTATCTCTACCAGCGTAACGGCGTCTACTACTTCCGTCTTCGGGTCAGACAATCAAACAATGATAGAATGACCTCAGTATCATTACGGACCAAGGATAGACGTACCGCTATGGCTCACTCAAGGCACATCAAGGCAGCACTCAAGGCAATACACGCAGACAGACCCAACGCTACCTATGAGGAGATGAGGGGCCACCTTAAGGACATCGCTGAGTGGGAACTATCGACGGGCCGCTCTG
Organism: Citrobacter sp. C348; assembly: GCF_047467975.1. NCBI lineage: Bacteria > Pseudomonadati > Pseudomonadota > Gammaproteobacteria > Enterobacterales > Enterobacteriaceae > Citrobacter > Citrobacter sp. C348. Next base: position 209,394 of record NZ_JASJUJ010000011.1, read on the forward strand.
ACCTCTTCGAGCCTGACATGAGGGAAACATATAGCGGGCTTTATTCAGAACTTGGTGGGAACCTTGTTGATGCACTAGCCTGTGAACCCCTTAGCATTGACC
>NZ_JASJUJ010000012.1:0-149902 GCF_047467975.1 Citrobacter sp. C348
ATCCCCAGCAAAACCCCGCCTTATACCCATTTGCACACAGAGTTATCCACAAAGTCGTCAGAATCTCTAACCTCATATTACGGAATCCCATGGAAATCGACCTGGAATTCCCTATCCTATAGAGAAGAAACCAACGCATACCCGTTTTCTACTCTATATATAAGGAGAGCAAACGGCAGTAGCCCCATAATCCCCCTACCATCTTTGAATTACGTATCCCATCAGGTGATAATAACCACACAATCAGTCATTCCAGGACCGTGATGAGAAACGCTCTGCAACGTACTGCTATACGCAAACGCCCGATGAAGCTCGGCACCACCGTGATCCTCATGGTCAGTGCCGTACTTTTCTCCGTGCTGCTCGTCGTTCATCTGATTTACTTCTCACAAATTAGCAATATGACGCGCGATGCCTTAGCGGACAAAGCCCTTGCGGTGGCCCGAACGCTGGCTGACTCCCCGGAGATCCGTCAGGGTCTGCAGAAAGCGCCTCAAGAAAGTGGCATTCAGGCGATTGCCCAGGCGGTGAACAAAAGCAACGACTTTCTGTTCATCGTCGTCACCAATATGCAAAGCATCCGCTATTCACATCCCGAGGCCCAGCGAATCGGCCAGCGGTTTAAAGGCGACGATATTTTGCTGGCCCTGGAAGGGAAAGAGAACGTCGCAATCAATCGTGGCTTTCTGGCTAAAGCACTGCGCGTGTTTACCCCTATCTATGACGAAAACCACCGCCAAATTGGCGTCGTATCGATTGGCCTTGAGCTCAGCAGAGTCACTGAACAGATTAATAACAGTCGCGACAGTATCTTCTGGTCCGTCTTATTTGGTGTTCTGGTGGGCCTGTTGGGTACCTGGGTGTTGGTCAAGGTGCTCAAACGTATTCTGTTTGGCCTCGAACCCTATGAAATCTCCAACCTGTTTGAACAGCGCCAGGCGATGCTGCACTCTATAAAGGAAGGCGTGATTGCCGTTGACGACAGTGGCGAAGTCACGCTGATAAACCAGGCGGCGCAGGAACTGCTGGATTACCGCAAGTCACAAGACGATGCGCAACTCTCCACGCTCAGTCATGCCTGGTCACAGGTGGTCGATTTTTCTGAAGTCTTACGTGATGGAACACCACGGCGCGATGAAGAGATCACCGTGAAAGACCGGCTACTGCTGATCAACACCGTGCCGGTCATCAGCAACGGTAAAATCATCGGTGCTATTTCAACGTTCAGGGATAAGACGGAAGTCCGTAAACTAATGCAACGCCTTGATGGTATGGTCAACTATGCCGATGCACTTCGTGAACGATCCCACGAATTCATGAATAAGTTGCACGTGATTCTGGGATTATTGCATCTGAAAAGTTATAAGCAACTGGAAACTTATATAATTAAGACAGCCAACAACTATCAGGAAGAAATCGGCTCATTGCTGGGAAAAATAAAGTCCCCGGTTATCGCGGGATTTTTACTCAGTAAGATTAATCGCACATCCGATTTAGGCCATACCCTTGTCATTAGCAATGAAAGCCAATTGCCGGAAAACAGCAATGAAGATCAAGTGACCGTGCTGATTACCGTTCTGGGTAATTTGATTGAAAACGCACTGGAAGCGTTAGGTCAAGAAGCCGGTGGTGAGATCAGCGTATCCTTACACTATCGACACGGCTGGTTACATTGTGAAGTTAATGACGATGGTCCGGGGATCGCTCCCGATCGCATTGACCACATATTTGAGAAAGGCGTCTCGTCAAAAGGAAGCGAACGGGGCGTTGGTTTAGCGCTTGTTAAACAGCAGGTTGAAAGTGTTGGCGGCAATATCGCCGTCGAATCTGAACCTGGGATCTTCACCCAATTTTTTGTACAGTTACCGTGGAATGGTGAGAGGGCCAGCAGATGATCAATGTCTTAATTGTCGATGACGACGCAATGGTAGCGGAGTTAAATCGCCGATATGTGGCGCAGCTCTCCGGTTTTCATTGCTGTGGGACAGCGTCTACGCTGGAGAAAGCCAAAGAAATACTTTTTCATGGCGAACATCATATCGACCTGATTTTGTTAGACATTTATATGCAAAAAGAGAACGGTCTGGATCTGCTGCCCGTTCTGCATAGCGAAGGCTGCAAATGTGACGTCATTGTCATCTCTTCCGCCGCCGATGCTACCACCATTAAGGACTCGCTCCACTACGGGGTCGTCGATTATCTGATAAAACCTTTTCAGGCTTCCCGTTTTGAAGAAGCGCTTACCGGCTGGCTGCATAAAAAGACGGAGATGGAAAAACATCAGTACTATGAACAGTCGGAGCTTGATCAGTTGATTCACGGCAGTTCCTCTACCGAGCAGGAAACACGTCGCTTACCCAAAGGATTAACGCCTCAAACGTTACGTACTTTGTGCCAGTGGATTGATGAGCACCAGGATCAAGAGTTCTCTACTGATGAGCTGGCGAACGAAGTCAATATCTCGCGTGTGTCCTGTCGCAAGTACCTCATCTGGCTGGTCAATTGTCATATCTTATTTACCAGCATTCATTACGGCGTGACTGGCAGACCGGTGTATCGTTATCGCGTTCAGGCTGAGCATTATTCGCTGCTAAAACAATACTGCCAATAAACAGCATTACGGGGATTATTCGTTATATAAACGTAACAATTATTAAAATAATGAAAAATCCCCCTACTGCTGTCTTAGACAGCAAAATACTGAATTTGCGTTAGATCAAATATAATTGTATCCAGCATGTTAACGCTCTATTTTATTATTGACAAACATCACACTGTTTTTAATTTCAAAATCACTAACAAAAGTTAATTAAGTATTATCTAACTCGCAGAATGTGTATTTTTACCCCTAAAGGATTAGTCTGATTTTAACCAGACATAAAAATCTATATCGGTAGCAATGGAGAACATGCTACGTACTATGGACACCGTACATTTTTGTGAGCAAATAAAAGTATCCGTTCGCCAACCTCATAGCATCATGAACTGGCGTGAGCGTGATCACATAAATAATACACTCACCTATCCTGCCGGTGGTTCACGTAATAGTAGAAAACGTAAAGCTAACGACAAGTTTCCGGATAGCCGGGACAACGTTCCTACATTACAACGTCAGCCAATGCTCTTCATAACACGCTCTGCTTCCCATCGCCTGAGGATTCTCTCCTCTGAACAAAGCCACAGAAAAAAAGCTAAATATTTCCAATAACGTTTAAAAAATTTCTGACCAGATATTTGAACATTAATCGCAAATACGGACATACCGAATATTGACCGCTTTCTGATGCTTATTCCAGCATAAAAGAATGTGGTACAGATCCATTTATCAAAAATTGACTGGGTTTTTCGCGAGGGTAAATAAAATGTTATTTAGTATACAGCTTCTTATAATATTAATATGTTTGTTTTATGGTGCCAGAAAGGGCGGTATCGCGCTGGGTTTGTTAGGCGGTATCGGTCTGGTCATTCTGGTTTTCGTGTTCCACCTCCAGCCGGGTAAACCGCCTGTAGACGTCATGCTGGTCATTATTGCCGTGGTCGCTGCTTCCGCAACTTTGCAGGCCTCCGGCGGTCTTGATGTTATGCTGCAAATTGCTGAAAAGCTGCTGCGTCGTAACCCAAAATACGTGTCCATCGTAGCACCGTTTGTCACCTGTACCCTGACTATCCTGTGTGGTACAGGCCACGTGGTATACACCATTCTGCCTATCATCTATGACGTTGCGATTAAGAACAATATTCGCCCGGAACGTCCGATGGCGGCGAGTTCTATCGGTGCGCAGATGGGTATCATTGCCAGCCCGGTTTCCGTGGCCGTGGTATCGCTGGTTGCGATGCTGGGTAATGTAACGTTTGAAGGCAAGCACCTCGAATTCCTCGACCTGCTCGCTATCACCATCCCCTCTACCCTGCTGGGTATTCTGGCGATCGGTATTTTCAGCTGGTTCCGTGGTAAAGATCTGGACAAAGACGAAGATTTTCAGAAATTCATTTCCGTTCCTGAAAACCACAAATATGTCTATGGCGATACCGCCACGCTGTTAGACAAAAAACTGCCTAAGAGCAACTGGCTGGCAATGTGGATCTTCCTGGCCGCTATCGCTGTCGTTGCCGTGCTCGGAGCGGTATCAGAACTGCGTCCTTCTTTTGGCGGCAAACCGCTGTCAATGGTTCTGGTTATCCAGATGTTCATGCTGCTGACCGGCGCACTGATTATCATCCTGACCAAAACCAACCCCGCATCTATCTCTAAAAATGAAGTTTTCCGTTCAGGTATGATCGCAATTGTTGCGGTGTACGGTATTGCCTGGATGGCGGAAACCATGTTCGGCGCACATATGTCTGAAATTCAGGGCGTACTGGGCGAGATGGTGAAAGAATATCCGTGGGCCTATGCGGTTGTCCTGCTGTTGGTCTCCAAGTTTGTAAACTCCCAGGCTGCGGCGCTGGCGGCTATCGTGCCGGTCGCGCTGGCTATCGGCGTTGATCCAGCGTACATCGTTGCCTCTGCTCCGGCATGCTACGGTTACTACATTCTGCCGACCTACCCAAGCGATCTGGCGGCCATTCAGTTTGACCGCTCCGGCACCACCCGCATTGGCCGCTTCGTCATTAACCACAGCTTCATTCTGCCTGGTTTGATCGGCGTAAGCGTATCCTGCGTATTTGGCTGGGTGTTCGCTGCTATGTACGGTTTCCTGTAATCACACTTCGCGTGCCGTCGATTTGTGTACGGCACGCTACTCATAAGATGCAGAACAATTTACGTTTCTGATAAAAAAGAAAAGGCTGGAAGCAAATGTCAAAAGTTGAATTCACTTACCAGGCGCCTTTCCCGCTGGGGGAAGACAAAACTGAGTACTATCTGCTGACATCCGATCACGTCAGCGTCGGCGAGTTTGAAGGCGAGACAATCCTCAAGGTAGAACCAGAAGCACTGACGCTCCTGGCCCAGCAAGCCTTCCACGATGCCTCCTTCATGCTCCGCCCGGAACACCAGCAGCAAGTAGCCTCTATTCTTCACGATCCAGAAGCCAGCGAAAACGATAAGTACGTGGCGCTGCAATTCCTGAGAAACTCTGAAATCGCCGCCAAAGGCGTGTTGCCAACCTGTCAGGATACCGGCACGGCAATTATCATGGGTAAAAAAGGCCAGCGCGTCTGGACCGGTGGCGGGGACGACGCCGCGCTCTCCAAAGGTGTCTTTAATACCTACATTGAAGATAACCTGCGCTATTCACAAAACGCCGCACTGGATATGTACAAAGAGGTCAATACCGGGACGAACCTGCCCGCGCAAATCGACCTGTACAGCGTGGATGGTGACGAATACAAATTCCTGTGTGTGGCCAAAGGCGGCGGCTCAGCAAACAAAACGTACCTCTATCAGGAAACGAAAGCACTGCTGACCCCCGGCAAGCTGAAAAATTACCTGGTTGATAAGATGCGCACGCTGGGTACGGCGGCCTGCCCGCCTTACCACATCGCCTTTGTCATTGGCGGCACCTCAGCAGAAAGCACCCTCAAAACGGTGAAACTGGCCAGCACGCACTACTACGACGCGCTGCCGACCGAAGGTAATGCCCATGGTCAGGCGTTCCGTGACGTTCAACTGGAACAAGAACTGCTTGAAGAAGCGCAGAAACTGGGTCTCGGCGCACAGTTTGGCGGCAAATACTTCGCACACGATATCCGCGTGATCCGCTTGCCTCGCCACGGTGCATCTTGCCCGGTAGGCATGGGTGTATCCTGCTCTGCCGACCGTAACATCAAGGCCAAAATTAATCGCGACGGTATCTGGATTGAAAAACTGGAGCATAATCCAGCCCAGTACATTCCTGAATCGCTGCGTCAGGCAGGTGAAGGTGAAGCGGTTAAGGTTGACCTGAACCGCCCGATGAAAGAGATCCTCGCCCAGCTTTCTCAGTACCCGGTATCTACGCGCCTGTCGTTAAGCGGCACCATCATTGTGGGTCGCGACATTGCCCATGCGAAGCTGAAAGAGCGTATTGATTCCGGTGAAGGTCTGCCACAGTACGTGAAAGATCACCCGATCTACTACGCGGGTCCGGCAAAAACACCAGCGGGTTATCCATCAGGCTCCTTAGGCCCAACCACCGCGGGTCGTATGGACTCCTACGTTGATCTGCTGCAATCCCACGGCGGCAGCATGATCATGCTGGCGAAAGGGAACCGCAGCCAGCAGGTGACCGACGCCTGCCATAAACACGGCGGCTTCTACTTAGGTAGCATCGGCGGTCCGGCGGCAGTACTGGCGCAGCAGAGCATTAAGCATCTGGAATGCGTGGAGTATCCGGAACTGGGTATGGAAGCTATCTGGAAAATCGAAGTCGAAGATTTCCCGGCTTTCATCCTGGTCGATGACAAAGGCAACGATTTCTTCCAGCAAATTGTCAGCAAGCAATGCGCTAACTGCGCGAAGTAACCTATCTGGCCCGGCACCGGACTGCTCCCAATCGTTGGACACCCAACCGTTGAGGACAGCCCGGTGATCCCCCCGGGCCACTCTCCCCCCTCAATAACGGGTATTGAATTTTTATCACGCCCGATAAATAGTAGCCTTTTCGACTACTCGCTAAATCATCATGATCCGCACACTGAATACTTCGATGCTGAATACTGGCGCACTGGTGCTGGCACTCATTCTTGCCTACACCGGCTTCTGCGCCACAGAAAAAATCACCTGGCTGATGGAAGTCACGCCGGTCATTATTGTCGTCCCGTTGCTGCTGGTGACCGTTAAGCGCTACCCGCTGACGCCGCTGCTCTACACGCTGATATTCTTGCATGCCATCATTCTGATGGTGGGCGGTATGTACACCTACGCTAAGGTGCCGATTGGCTTTGATGTTCAGGAGTGGCTGAATCTGAGCCGCAACCCTTATGACAAGCTGGGCCACTTCTTCCAGGGGCTGGTACCTGCCCTGACGGCCAGAGAGATTTTAGTACGCGGCAATATTGTCCGTGGGCGTAAGATGTTGGCGTTTTTAGTCTGCTGTGTCGCGCTGGCGATCAGCGCCACCTATGAACTGATTGAATGGTGGGCGGCGCTGGCGATGGGTCAAGGTGCAGATGATTTCCTTGGCACGCAGGGCGATCCGTGGGATACCCAGTCAGATATGTTCTGCGCCCTGCTCGGCGCATTAACCACGGTGATACTGCTGGCGCGGGTTCATGGCCGGCAGCTGCGCCGCTATGGGTTAATCACCGTCAACTGAGTCAGCAGCTCTCTGAACACCCGGCAATATCACTATCAGCCAAAAAAATAATTCCCCTGTCGATAAACGACGGGGAAAAATCGCCAAACACACCAACCAACCTACTGTTTTTAAAAAATAAAACTACAAGATCGCCTGATTTTCGCCCCCTTTACTCCCGTAATTATCAGGTAAATACTTGCCCTCGTCACACATCCTCCACTACGGGAAACAGACGATGAAAGTATTAATTGTTGAAAGTGAATTTCTGCATCAGGACACCTGGGTCGGCCACGCGGTCGAACGTCTGGCGGACGCACTGAGTCGGCAAAATGTCACCGTTATTAAGTCCACATCATTTGATGATGGTTACGCTATCCTGGCCGCCAATGAGGCCATTGACTGTCTGATGTTCAGTTACCAAATGGAACAACAAGATGAGCACCTGAACGTCAGACAATTGATCGGCAAGCTTCACGAACGTCAGCAAAATGTTCCCGTTTTCCTGCTGGGCGATCGGGAAAAAGCCACCGCATCGCTGGATCGCGATCTGCTGGAGCTTGTCGATGAATTCGCCTGGATTCTGGAAGATACTGCCGACTTTATCGCCGGGCGCGCCGTTGCGGCAATGACCCGTTATCGCCAGCAGCTTCTGCCGCCACTGTTCAGCGCATTGATGAAATACGGCGACATCCATGAATATTCCTGGGCCGCACCAGGCCACCAGGGCGGCGTCGGATTTACCAAAACCCCTGCGGGTCGTTTCTACCATGATTACTACGGTGAAAATCTGTTCCGTAGCGATATGGGTATCGAACGCGCCTCTCTCGGCTCACTGCTTGACCACACCGGCGCATTTGGCGAGAGTGAAAAATATGCCGCCCGCGTCTTTGGCGCTGACCGTTCGTGGTCCGTAGTGGTCGGCACATCCGGCTCTAACCGCACCATCATGCAGGCCTGCATGACCGACAACGACGTGGTCGTTCTGGACCGAAACTGCCATAAATCGATCGAGCAGGGGCTGATCCTCACCGGGGCAAAACCGGTGTATATGGTGCCAAGCCGTAACCGTTACGGCATTATCGGGCCTATCTACCCGCAGGAAATGCAGCCGGAAACGTTGCAGAAAAAAATCAGCGAAAGCCCGCTGACGCAAGGTAAAGCCGGGCAAAAGCCATCTTACAGCGTGGTCACTAACTGTACCTACGACGGCGTCTGCTACAACGCGAAAGAAGCGCAAGACCTGCTGGCACAAACCAGCGATCGTATACACTTCGATGAAGCCTGGTACGGTTATGCGCGCTTCAACCCGATTTACAACGACAACTACGCCATGCGTGGAGAGCCGGGCGACCATAACGGCCCCACCGTATTTGCCACGCACTCCACCCACAAACTGCTGAATGCGCTGTCACAGGCCTCTTACATCCACGTGCGTGAAGGCCGTGGAGCGGTGAATTTCTCCCGCTTTAACCAGGCGTATATGATGCACGCCACCACCTCACCGCTGTATGCCATCTGCGCCTCAAACGACGTGGCGGTCTCAATGATGGACGGTAATAGCGGCCTGTCGCTCACTCAGGAAGTGATCGACGAAGCGGTTGATTTCCGCCAGGCAATGGCGCGGTTATACAAAGAATTCACCGCCGAGGGCGACTGGTTCTTCAAACCGTGGAACAAAGAGGTGGTCACCGATCCACAAACCGGCGAAACCTACGACTTCGCGGATGCTCCGACCCAACTGCTGACCACCGACCAGAATTGCTGGGTGATGCGCCCGGGTGAATCCTGGCACGGCTTTAAAGACCTGCCGGATAACTGGAGCATGCTGGACCCGATTAAGGTCAGCATTCTGGCACCGGGAATGGGCGACGACGGCGAGCTGGAAGAAAATGGCGTGCCGGCCGCGCTGGTCACCGCCTGGCTTGGACGTCACGGTATCGTACCGACCCGCACCACCGACTTCCAGATTATGTTCCTGTTCTCAATGGGGATCACCCGCGGGAAATGGGGCACGCTTATCAACACGCTGTGTTCCTTCAAGCACCATTACGATACCAATACCCCGCTGTCACAGGTGATGCCGGAACTGGTAGAGGAACATCCTGACACTTACGCCAACATGGGCATTCACGATCTGGGCGACACCATGTTCGCCTGGCTGAAAGAAAATAACCCAGGTAGCCGCCTCAATGCGGCCTATTCCGGCCTGCCTGTCGCTGAAATCACCCCGCGCGAAGCCTATAACGCGATCGTGAGCGACAACGTTGAGATGGTAGCCATCGAAAATCTGCCGGGCCGTATTGCCGCCAATTCCGTTATCCCTTACCCACCGGGAATCCCGATGCTGCTGTCCGGGGAAAACTTTGGCGATGCCAATAGCCCACAGATAAGTTACCTGCGTTCGTTGCAATCCTGGGACCATAACTTCCCTGGCTTTGAACATGAAACCGAAGGAACGGAAATTATCGACGGCATGTATCACGTCATGTGCGTGAAAGCATAATGTCGCTTTATAGATAGTCCGATGTTTAAGGTAGACATGTCATGCTTGAGTAATTCCTGAGTATTGCTGCAAAACAATAACATTGTCATACCTTTTGCGCGGGGCCACCCCGCGCTTTTTTTATGCAGCGAAAACACGTTGCCACTCGCGTAAATTATTATGTACACCCCAATAATCCCCACAGATATTGTAATTCCTTTGAATCACGCTATTTTATCGCAGGTTTTGATTCATCATACAATTCTATTTAACCGGTATTACTCACCCTTCGGCGAGCGACGGTATTTTATATTCATATTCCAGGAGTTCGGGTATGAGGGTTTGCAGCAAAGAAGCTTGTGTTGTTGTATTAACGGAGAAAGATGTTTGGTTAAGGATTAACGGTAAAGAAGCCATCAGTTTAAAAGCCAACCACATGGCACTGGTGGCATGTGATAATAATATTATCGACTTCTCTTCACTCAATAACGCCCTGGTGGTTCACATCAGTCGCGACATTATTAAAGATTACTTACGATTTTTAAATAAAGATCTCTCACAAATCCCCCTCTGGCAACGCAGTGCCAGCCCGGTAATGACCGCTGCCTGCCTGACGCCGGATGTGTTTCGGGTCGCCGCCCAGCACAGCGTGATGGAAACGCTGAACGAAGGGGAGGCAGAACGGACGCGTGCACTGCTGTTCACCGTGCTATCACGCTTTCTCGACAGCAAAAAGTTTCTCCCGCTGCTGATGCATATGTTACGCAGCCGCATTAGCGACAGCGTTTATCACATCATTGAGAGTGATATTCATAAAGACTGGAACTTGAGTTTGGTCGCCAGTTGCCTGTGCCTGAGCCCCAGTTTGTTAAAGAAAAAGCTCAAAAATGAAAATACAAGTTACAGCCAAATAATTACCACCTGTCGCATGCGTTATGCCGTCAATCAATTATTGATGGACGGAAAAAACATATCTCAGGTGTCGCAACTGTGCGGATATAACAGTACGTCATACTTCATCTCTGTATTCAAAGAGTTCTACGGGATGACCCCACTGCATTATGTTAGCCTGCACCGGGAACAAACGGCCGCCTGATTTTTAATCATTTAGCAATAAGCCATAATAATATCAGCATTGGCGATACTAACCTTTCGCCATAATTCAATCATCTTCTGCAGAGGTATGATACGTCGTCATTTATCCTTATCAGGAGTTAAGAAATATGTCGACGGATGCTGATGCTCACAAAGTGGGCTTAATCCCCGTCACCTTAATGGTGTCGGGGAATATAATGGGTTCCGGTGTATTCCTGTTACCCGCCAATCTGGCGTCAACTGGCGGGATTGCAATCTACGGATGGCTGGTCACGATTATCGGCGCGCTGGCGCTGTCGATGGTGTACGCCAAAATGTCGTCCTTAGACTCCAGTCCCGGTGGTTCTTACGCGTATGCCCGCCGCTGCTTCGGTCCCTTCTTAGGCTATCAAACCAACGTCCTGTACTGGCTGGCCTGCTGGATCGGTAACATCGCGATGGTGGTCATTGGCGTGGGTTACCTGAGCTACTTTTTCCCCATCTTAAAAGATCCGCTGGTGTTAACGCTGACCTGCGTCGCCGTACTGTGGGTCTTCGTGTTGCTGAATATCGTCGGGCCGAAAATGATCACCCGCGTGCAGGCCATTGCTACCGTGCTGGCACTGGTGCCCATTGTCGGGATTGCCGTCTTCGGCTGGTTCTGGTTTCGCGGTGAAACCTATATGGCAGCCTGGAACGTCAGCGGCATGAACACCTTCGGCGCGATCCAAAGCACCTTGAACGTCACCCTGTGGTCATTCATCGGGGTAGAAAGTGCTTCTGTGGCTGCGGGCGTGGTCAAAAACCCTAAACGTAACGTTCCTATCGCCACCATTGGCGGGGTACTGATTGCCGCCGTCTGCTACGTGCTTTCTACCACCGCGATTATGGGCATGATCCCTAACGCGGCGCTGCGCGTTTCGGCTTCACCATTCGGCGATGCGGCACGCATGGCATTGGGTGACACCGCAGGCGCGATTGTCTCCTTCTGCGCAGCGGCCGGGTGTCTCGGCTCACTGGGCGGCTGGACGTTGCTTGCCGGGCAAACCGCAAAAGCGGCGGCCGACGACGGTCTGTTCCCACCGATTTTCGCTCGCGTCAACAAAGCCGGTACGCCGGTTGCCGGGTTAATTATCGTCGGGATCCTGATGACTCTCTTCCAGTTCAGCAGCATGTCACCGAACGCCGCCAAAGAGTTTGGTCTGGTCTCTTCTGTCTCGGTCATCTTCACGCTGGTGCCTTACCTGTATACCTGTGCCGCCCTGTTGCTGCTGGGCCATGGTCACTTTGGTAAAGCACGTCCTCTGTACTTGCTGGTCACCTTCGTGGCATTTATCTACTGCATCTGGGCAGTGGTCGGCTCGGGCGCCAAAGAAGTGATGTGGTCATTCGTGATGCTGATGATCATCACCGCGCTGTATGCCCTTAATTACAACCGGATCCATAAAAATCCGTATCCACTGGATGCCCCAGTTAACAATAATTAATGTAAGCAGCAGGGGTGCATATAGGCCGGACAAGGCATCGCAGCCATCCGGTATTAAGCCAATCTTAAGTTCTTAAGGTTGGCTTAACTTTACTTTGCGAGGATCTGCCCCACTTAGTCGATGGAATTTCCTCTTCATGTTAAAGCACCTGTTTAAAAGACCGACTCTCGGGCACATCAGCTGGCTGCTGCTGATCTCTTTTTATCTGGCCACCTTTCTGAACGTCGCGTTCTATAAGCAGGTGCTGCAAGACCTCCCGCTGGACTCCCTGCGCAACGTGCTGGTGTTTCTCTCCATGCCGGTGGTGGCCTTCAGCGTCATGAACATTGTGCTTACGCTGGCTTCATTCCTGTGGCTTAACCGCCCGTTGGCCTGCATTTTCATTCTGGTGGGTGCCTCTGCCCAATATTTCATCATGACCTACGGCATCATCATTGACCGCTCGATGATCGCCAATATGATGGATACCACGCCCGCTGAAACCTTCGCCTTGCTGACGCCGCAAATGATCATCACGCTCGGGATAAGCGGTATTCTGGCGGCGATCATCGCCTGCTGGATCAAAATTAAGCCAACGACGCCGGTGTTGCGTAGCGTGCTGTACCGGGGGGCAAATATCCTGGTCTCGGTACTGCTGATCGTGCTGGTCGCCACCTTCTTCTACAAAGATTACGCCTCACTGTTTCGCAACAACAAAGAGCTGGTTAAATCCCTCAGCCCGTCCAACAGCATCGTCGCCACCTCATCCTGGTATTCACACCAGCGCCTGGCCGATTTGCCGCTGGTGCGTATTGGCGAAGATGCCCACCGCAATCCGTTAATGCTGAAAGAAAAGCGTAAAAATCTCACCATCGTGGTGCTGGGAGAAACCTCGCGCGGGGATAACTTCTCGCTGTCGGGGTATTCACGCCAGACCAACCCGCGGCTGGAAAAAGATGACGTGGTCTATTTCCCGCACACCACGTCCTGCGGGACGGCGACGGCGGTGTCCGTCCCCTGCATGTTCTCCGACATGCCGCGCGCACACTACGATGAAGAGCTGGCACACCACCAGGAAGGCGTACTTGATGTCATTCAGCGGGCGGGAATCAACGTGCTGTGGAATGATAACGACGGCGGCTGTAAAGGCGCATGCGACCGCGTACCGTATCAGAATATGACCAAACTGAATCTGCCGGGGCAGTGCATCGACGGTGAATGCTACGACGACGTTCTGTTCCACGGGCTGGAAGAGTATATAAATAACCTGCAAGGCGACGGCGTGATTGTGCTGCACACCATCGGCAGCCACGGCCCGACCTATTACAACCGCTATCCGCCGCAGTTCAAGAAATTCACCCCAACCTGCGACACCAATGAGATCCAAACCTGCTCGCAGCAACAACTGGTGAATACCTACGACAATACCATCCTGTATGTTGACTATATTGTTGATAAAGCAATCAATATACTGAAAGCACATCAGGACAATTTCACCACCAGCCTGGTCTATCTTTCCGATCACGGTGAATCGTTAGGGGAAAACGGCGTCTATTTACACGGCCTGCCGTATTCCATCGCGCCAGAAACACAAAAGCATGTACCGATGCTGCTGTGGTTGTCAGAGGACTACCAGCAACGCTACCAGATCTCGCAAACATGTTTGCAAAAACGGGCCAGCGCAGAAGACTTCTCACAAGATAATCTGTTCTCCACCCTGCTGGGATTAACGGGCGTACAGACCAGGAATTACCAGGCGGCAGATGATATTCTGCACCCATGCCGGGGAGGCTAACTGAATGAAAATTCTGATTGTTGAAGACGATACGCTGTTATTACAGGGACTGATCCTTGCCGCCCAAACGGAAGGCTATGCCTGCGACGGCGTGTCAACCGCCCGTGCCGCAGAGCAATGTCTGGAGACCGGGCATTATAGTCTGGTGGTACTGGATCTCGGTTTACCTGATGAAGACGGCCTGCACTTTCTCAACCGCATCAGGCAGAAAAAATACACGATTCCAGTGCTGATCCTCACCGCCCGCGATACGCTCAAAGACCGGGTTGCCGGGCTGGACGCCGGTGCCGATGACTATCTGGTCAAACCGTTCGCGCTGGAAGAACTGCATGCCCGTATTCGGGCCTTGCTGCGCCGCCATAACAATCAGGGCGAGAGCGAGTTGACTGTCGGTAACCTGACGCTGAACATTGGTCGTCGCCAGGTATGGATGGACGGGCAAGAGGTTATCTTAACGCCGAAAGAGTACGCGCTGCTGTCGCGCTTGATGCTCAAAGCGGGCAGCCCGGTACACCGGGAAATCCTGTATAACGATATCTACAGCTGGGATAACGAACCGTCGACCAATACGCTGGAAGTTCACATTCATAACCTGCGCGATAAAGTGGGTAAAGCCCGTATTCGCACGGTCAGGGGATTTGGCTACATGCTGGTCGCCACTGAGGAAAACTAAGTGAAGCTGATACGTTATTTAAAACAGCCGCTGCCGCTGCGCCATCGTTTGATGATAACGATCGGCCTGATTCTGGTGGTCTTTCAGCTGATTAGCACCTTCTGGCTGTGGCATGAAAGCACCGAACAAATACAGCTGTTCGAACAGGCGTTACGCGAAAACCGTAACAACGATCGCCACATCATGCATGAGATCCGCGAGGCCATCGCCAGCCTGATCGTCCCCGGTCTCTTTATGGTCAGCCTGACGCTGCTGATTTGCTATCAGGCAGTTCGACGGATCACCCGCCCGCTTGCCAACCTGCAAAAAGAGTTAGAAGCGCGCACGGCCGATAACCTGACCCCTATAGAGATCCGCAGCTCTACCGTTGAGATACAGGCGGTCGTCACGGCACTGAATCAGCTGGTGACGCGACTCACCAACACTCTCGACAATGAGCGTCTGTTTACTGCCGACGTCGCTCACGAGCTGCGCACACCGTTATCTGGCGTTCGCCTGCACCTGGAATTACTGTCAAAAACCCACAACGTGGACGTTTCACCGCTTATTGCCCGCTTAGACCAAATGATGGACTGCGTGTCGCAGCTGCTGCAGCTTGCCCGCGTGGGTCAGTCGTTTTCAGCGGGGAATTACCAGCATGTCAAACTGCTGGAGGACGTCATACTGCCTGCCTACGATGAACTCAGCACCATGCTGGATCAGCGGCAACAAACGCTTCTATTACCCGAGAGCGCTACCGATGTCGTGGTGCGTGGCGACGTTACGCTGTTGCGTATGCTGCTGCGTAACTTAGTCGAAAATGCGCATCGTTACAGCCCGGAGGGAAGTAATATTAGAATTAGCCTGCATACTGACCCGGAGGCGCAAATGGTCATTGAAGACGAAGGGCCGGGCATTGATGAAAGTAAATGCGGGGAGTTAAGCAAAGCGTTTGTGCGCATGGACAGTCGTTTTGGCGGTATTGGACTGGGGCTGAGCATTGTCAGCCGCATAACCCAGCTCCATCGCGGGCAGTTCTTTTTGCAAAATCGCACGGGAGCCACCGGCACCCGAGCCAGCGTAGCACTGGAGAAAGATCAGTAAGAGCTCACCCACACGTACACAAAGCTGCTCACAATCAGCAGGCTGCACACGGTGGTTAAACTTTCATAGATACGGGTTTTCATGACACTCTCCTCCGATAGTATGGAGGAGAGTTTGCCTGACAGAGATTAAGCCAACCTTAAGGCCACGCGCCAGATGGCGGCTAACGCCTTATCCGGCCTACTGAGTACAACGCTACCCGTAGGCCTGAAAGCTGCGCGCCATCAGGCAATAACACGATTACTCATCAATACGCGGATGCTGCTGGACCAGGCGTGAACGCTTAACCTGCAAATCCGCAATTTCCTGATCGATATCTTCAATCTTCTGCTCGATATTATCGTAGTGCTCGCCGAGGATTTCTTTCGCTTCCTGAATATCCGAAGCGGCAGGCGTCGCCCCTTTCAGCGGCTGGTTAGCGGTCTCTTTCATGGTCATACCGGTAATTAAACCGACCACCGCAACCACCATCAGATAGTAAGCCGGCATCATCAGGTTCTGCGAACTTTCCACCAGCCAGGCGGCCAGCGTCGGTGTCAGACCAGCAATCAGTACCGAAATATTAAATGCCGCAGCCAGCGCACTGTAACGAATGTGCGTCGGGAACATTGCCGGTAACGTTGACGCCATCACCCCGGTAAAGCAGTTGAGGATCACCGCCAGCATCAGTAAACCGGCAAAAATCAGGCCGATGACGTTACTGTTAATCAGGATGAAGGCCGGGATGGCCAGCACAAACAGCGCAATACTGCCCATGATCACAAACGGTCGACGCCCGAAACGGTCACTCAGCAGCCCCATTATCGGTTGCACAAACAGCATACCAATCATAATGGCGATAATAATCAGCACACCATGATCTTCAGAGTAATGCAGGTTATGCGACAGATAGCTCGGCATGTAGGTGAGCAGCATGTAATAGGTGACGTTGGTGGCAATCACCAGACCGGTACACGCCAGCAGACTACGCCAGTGTTTAGTGGCGATTTCTTTAAACGAAACCTTCGGCCCTTCCTGCAGGCCCTGGCGATCGCCCTGTTCCAGCTTATCGACATGCTGCTGAAACGCCGGGGTTTCTTCCAGCGCGTGGCGCAGATACAGCCCAATCAGCCCTAACGGCAGCGCGATGAAGAACGGAATACGCCAGCCCCACTCAAGGAAGTTTTCCTCACCGACGACGGTCGAGATCAGCACGACTACGCCCGCACCCAGCACGAACCCGGCGATCGAGCCGAAGTCCAGCCAACTGCCCATAAATCCGCGCTTACGGTCCGGGGAGTATTCCGCGACGAAAATCGAAGCACCGGTGTATTCCCCGCCTACCGAGAATCCCTGCGCCATCTTACACAGCAGCAGCAATATTGGCGCCCAGATACCAATCGAGGCATACGACGGGATAAGCCCAATACAGAAGGTGCTTATCGACATAATGACAATGGTGATAGCGAGGATCTTCTGGCGACCGTATTTATCGCCGAGCATACCGAAGAACAGTCCGCCAAGCGGTCGAATCAGAAAGGGAACGGAGAAGGTGGCGAGTGCAGCAACCATCTGCACGCTGGGGTCAGCCCCCGGAAAGAACACTTTACCTAATGCGTAAGCAACAAATCCATAAACGCCAAAATCGAACCATTCCATCGCATTACCCAGCGACGCTGCGGTAATGGCTTTTCGCAGTTTACCGTCATCAATAATGGTGACGTCGCGAAGCGTAATGGGTTTTATTTTTTTCCTTTTTAGCATACCAGTCCTCATAGACTTAGCCCTGTCGCGCACGAGACTCTCCCAACGCAGCATGCGCTAAGGTCATCGCCGAGCGGGGAATGCACAGGCGCAATCCCTGTAACAAGCGTAGCAGGTTTACTTACACTGAACGGCAATGCGCAGTACAACCGAACCTGTTGACGCCTGATTGGGCGGTTAATGACCTCTTTACCCTAACAGTGTTTAAATCTGTGATCAACTTCACACATAGTATTTCATTTCGTCAACCTGCGTAAATAAGGTCATTCTTAGTCAACTTTTTTACACATCAGGGTTGCGATTAATTCCCTATTTACTACAAGTAAAAATCGCTTTTCAGCATCAACAATCACGATCGTCATTATTACCCTGCCAGGCAAAAAAACACCTAATCCCGTCACAACTTATTCACAGGTTTTTTAATAATCGGAAGCTTTAGGAATTTTTGCGTGAAATATGTGATGAAGATAACTAAAACGCTGTTTTATTTTGATTGAATCATCGTTCTTATGAATGCACACTAATTCCAGACGCACTATCCCTGGGGGCAATGACATGCTCAACGTATGCCGCGTTAGATTTTAAAAAACAAAGAGATAGCTGTTTTTCTTTGTTAAGAATTACGAATAACCTGTTGAATTTAAATAATATTTTGTTTTCTTGCGCATTTATCATCGGCGACAAGATATGAGGACGTTTATGAAAATTAAGGCCACGATTGAACGCATCCCCGGCGGAATGATGTTGATTCCTCTGTTATTAGGTGCGGTGTTAAATACGTTAGCTCCCGATACCGGTGCGTATTTCGGTTCATTTACTAAAGGGATGATTAGCGGCACCGTTCCCATTCTGGCCGTGTGGTTCTTTTGTATTGGTGCTTCTATTGATTTACGGGCAACCGGTACGGTATTACGCAAGTCCGGTACGCTGGTATTAACCAAAATCGCCGTGGCCTGGGCAGTGGCAATGATCGCCGCATCATTCATTCCTGATACCGGTATTCAAACAGGATTCTTTGCGGGTCTTTCCGTCCTGGCAATTGTCTCTGCAATGGACATGACCAACGGCGGTCTGTACGCCAGCCTGATGAACCAGTACGGTACTAAAGAAGAGTCCGGCGCATTTGTCCTGATGTCTCTGGAATCCGGCCCGCTGATGACCATGGTCATTCTGGGTTCTGCAGGTCTCGCCTCCTTTGAGCCACACCATTTCGTTGGCGCCGTATTACCGTTCCTGATTGGTTTTACGTTGGGTAACCTGGATCACGACCTGCGTACTTTCTTCAGCAAAGCGACGCCGGTACTGATTCCGTTCTTCGGTTTCGCACTGGGGAACACCATTAACCTGAGCGTTATCGTTGATACCGGTCTGCTGGGTATCCTGCTGGGTGTCGCGGTCATCGTGATTACCGGTATCCCGCTGATTATTGCTGACCGTGTGATTGGTGGCGGGAACGGTACGGCGGGCGTAGCGGCTTCTTCTGCAGCCGGTGCTGCGGTAGCAAACCCGGTCATTATCGCCCAGATTAACCCGGCATTTGAACCGGTTGCCGCCTCCGCGACCGCGTTGGTTGCCGCCAGCGTGATTGTCACGGCGATTCTGGTCCCGATTATCACCGCCCTGTACGCCAAACGTTTTAACAAAACACCGGTCGTCACAGAATCGACAACCGCGCCGGCAGACTCGTTACACCACTAAGTCCGCTGCGTACTCACCGTCCCTTCTCAGCCTCTGCGAGGGGACGGTGCAAAAATCTCCTCAACCATCGCATCCACCAGTCGCTTCGCCGAACACAGTCGC
Source organism: Citrobacter sp. C348 (assembly GCF_047467975.1). Lineage (NCBI taxonomy): Bacteria > Pseudomonadati > Pseudomonadota > Gammaproteobacteria > Enterobacterales > Enterobacteriaceae > Citrobacter > Citrobacter sp. C348. The sequence continues at coordinate 19,337 of NZ_JASJUJ010000012.1, forward strand.
GGCATCCCCAGCGCCACATTTTGCCAACGCTGCGTCACCGACCCGCTCACCGGATGCTGCTCCATATCACACCAGTCGCCCAACCAACTCAGCATATCGTTATGCTCGCGTGATCCCCCTGCGGGAGGTGAACTGAGCCATTGATGATAATAATGACGCGTGGTGGGTGCGGCATTCACACTGTGCGCCAGCGCCTGGGTCGCCATAATGCGTAGATTATCTTTGAGCATCGCCACCACATCGGCATTGCCCAGCCGACAAGCATCACCAAACGCGCCCCAGCGCAGCTCTTCCAGCGCGACAAAACAACGCCCCGGCAGCGACCAGCCGTCATACGCCCCCGCCCGCCAACGGGTAAAAATTTGTTCGCTGTGTTCACCCGCCTGAACGGTCAGCCCGCGCTGCGTCAGCGCCTTCTCTTTATAAGCACTGCGTTGGCTAAACCAGCTGGAGAGCGTATTGATCTGCTGCATAATGCCGGGCGTGGATTGCCCGCGCGGACGTTCCGTCTCTTGCAGGAACGCCAATCCTTCGGTAATACGCACCAGCGCCAGATGACCGGGGTCAATCATGCTCGCCAGTTTTTCCACCAGCTTCAGGCGCATCATCAGATTCTCGCTGGAGACGCCCGCCAGAACCCACGCCCGCAGCTGTGTCTGGGATAACACTTCCTGCGTCAGGCGCGCGCGCAGACGCTGCTGCTGTTGCAGAAAACCGCCGGAACGTTTGGTTTCATCTCCCTGAACCAGATCGACCATAAACTTTGGGTAGACGCACTCCAGCGCCCGCCCGGGGCCTTCCAGTAACACGTTAGTCATGTATGCTCAGCTGCAAAAAGGGTATGGATATCATCACGTAGCAAACGGGAGTCTTCATAAATCCATGACGCAATCGTAATACGGTGCTGCAGTTGTTCACTCAATGCGCTCACAGCAGATTCATTTTGCTGACGCAGGATCAGACTCTCACGCAGGCTCGCCTGCAATTGCGTCAGACACAGCGAGAAATCGGCAAAAAACGTCGCCATGCCAGCCGTAACAGAAATATCGACCTGCGCCACTAAAGCTTTACGAATTTGTTGGCAAAACAGCGTAACGTACTGCCCAAGGCTGTTGTGCAGTGCGTTGATATCAATCAGGTACCGCGTTTTTGCGGCGACATCATCATTCCATCCCCAGTTCGGCTGATTCAGCCAACGTGAGAACGTATCCCGCACTCCGCCTGCGGAGGATGTGCCTTCATCCAACGGCGTATCCTGCTCAATCGCTTCGTTAAACAACTGGCGGGTATTGAAGTTAAACATCGCCGAATGAAACGCCGGAAAGCGGATCCGGGCACGGAATCCGGCATGGCTCAACTCCTCTTTCACCCGCTGCTCAATAGGTCGTATGGCGTCATTTAACGCCCGCGACAACGTCGACTCAAGTTGCTCAAAGCGCAGGGCTAAATCGCGGCTGATACTCTCCTGTGCCGCCAGCAGGACGACTTCACAGGCGGAACGAATTTTATCTAACACAATTTTCGCTTGCCCTTCATCATGCAGCACCAGCACTTCTCCGGCCATTTCCGCCGCCGCAACGCCCGATCCCATACCGTGTCGTGACATCCTCAGCACGCTTTCTTTTTCAAACAGCCTATCGATACTGCCCAGGATCTCAGCCTGCTGCTGATTGAGAAACGCGGTGGTCGCCTCCAGTGCCAAATCAACTTCGTGTTTAACCTCATCGCTGACCTGCTCCTGACCCACCTGGATCTGCTGCATATCCTCTTCAATATGGTCGATGTTCAGCTGCAGCTTGTCACACGCGACCGTTAATCCGTGATAGCGAAACTCAAGGTATTCGTGTGCGCTTTGCGCATAGTTCAACAGCTTATGGGACGCGGAGCGGAGCGCATAGAGCGAGGCATTCGCGTAGGCGGCATAAATAACATTCTGAATCGGCTGCTCAAACAGCGAGTCTTGCCACAGTAAATCGGCAGCATGCCGAATATGCTCGGTATCATCCAGATCGGCGGTACGCCAACGCCGACCCAGCGCCGCTTCGGCAAAATCCTGTACCCAACGTTGTTGCTGGTGATCCGGCAGCCGCCCGTGAGTCATCAGTTCATGACGTGCGCGGTTCGCCAGATACCCCCACATGGAAGACACCGGATAAATACGCTCAGGCGTAATACCGCCCTTCATCAACGTGCCAGAAATCAGCGCCCGCACCTGCTCTTCATCATCGCTATTACGGTCTTTTTGATCGAATTTATTGACCAGGGCATACAGCGGTACCGATTTACCCACCGCGGTGATCGCCTGGCGCACTTCCTCATCCGAAATCGACTTCAGTTGGGTATAGTCCATCACCGCCAGTACCGCAGACGCCCGCGCCAGCTGTTCCTTCAGCATCTTTTGTAAGTGCGGCTGTCCGGCTTCATTCGGCCCCGGCGTATCCAGCAGGGTTAACTGCCCCGGATAATTTGCCTGCCCGGCCAAATGCACAAACTCAACCTCAATCACCGGAATATGCTCAATGGCGGCGTACGCAGAAAAAGGAAAATCAACCTCCAGCGCTTTTGACAGACGCACCAGATCGTTCAGGCTCTTGAGGCACTGGAAAATAGGTTCGGCACCTAAATAGGTGCGCTCGAACGCCACACCGTTTTCAATACGCAGCAGCAGCGTATTCATATCTTTATCAATTTCCAGCTCATGGCTAAGAGACTGGCGATCGCACTCGCGCACACGCTGCTGCAAGGTTTTCATTAAGGCATCAATCGGCGCGACATGAGAAAAATACAACACCGGATCTTTCTGGCCTGGCGTATGGCGGATCAGCGTCGGCAGGGCCGTCATCGGACGATTACGATTGGGTAACACTTCCGTCCCCACAATCGCATTAATCGTCGTCGACTTTCCCGCTTTCATCGTGCCGACAATGGCCAGTACCATTTCCAGACGCGTGACCTTCCGTAGCTCATTATTGAGCGTTGCTTGCTGGACATCCATGCCACGCGCAGTGAAATGCAGGGGCTGTACGTGCCCGCTATGCTCACCTTTTTTCAGCGCGACATCATCCAACGACGTCGTCGGCAATTTTTGCAACTGCCTGAGATGGTCAAGAGAGAGCATCAGCAAGCGTTCAGCTTCCTGACTTAATTCATATATTGTCTGTGTGTACATGGAAAATTCTTCCTTAACGCAAATAATCTTACTTTTATTTAGCCAAATCTTTTTATTTATGGACTTTCGGCTTTTATCATTACGTGTAGAAATAATTAAAATCAAAACAACCAATTGATATTATTAGAATAAATTTTATTTTATAACCGTTGGCCTGATGCCTCTCCCTTACTGTAATAAGCAAGGAAGATAAACAGAGTAGTTCAGTTTTAAAAAATGCCAGCTTAATCCCCCTACCTAAATTAAGGGGTATGCGGTATCCACTCACAATAACTCAGCTTGGCTGACAAGTCATGATACCGATGAATATTAGGTGGTTCGCCTCACCTTAACTTAAATAACAAAGCGGAGCAATTTCCCTTAAAAAATATTCCGCCAAACGTGCAAGTAGTGGAAAGTACAGGTATTGAGACCTTTATCTGCGCCGTGCCTCAGAGCTTAGTCAGACAGTAGTCCCGACAACCGCAGGGATTTTATGTATAATTGCGGCCTTTTTCGGCAATCTGCCATTTTTTGGGCGCTTTTGCCCCTGCTGACTTTTGAGGAAATCCACATGTCATTACCACACTGCCCACAATGCAACTCCGAATACACCTACGAAGATAACGGCATGTTCATCTGCCCGGAATGCGCTCACGAATGGAACGATGCTGAACCCGCGCATGACAGCGACGAACTGATCGTGAAAGACGCTAACGGTAACCTGCTGGCCGACGGCGACAGCGTAATCGTCGTGAAAGATCTGAAGGTCAAAGGTAGCTCTTCCATGCTGAAGATCGGTACCAAAGTGAAAAACATCCGCCTGGTGGAAGGCGACCACAACATCGATTGCAAGATTGATGGATTCGGCCCGATGAAACTGAAATCCGAGTTTGTGAAAAAGAACTAATTTTGTTGGCCGGATAAGGCGTTAGTCGCCATCCGGCTTTTATTGCCCGGTGGCGCTTCGCTTACCAGGCCTACGCTAACTACACTTAACGGGCTTCTTTTACCTGAGGTAAAGATCATGTCGTTAAGTCCCTACATCTCTTTTGCAGGCAACTGCGCTGACGCCATTGCGTACTACCAACAGACGCTGGGCGCAGAACTGCTCTACAAAATCAACTTCGGTGAAATGCCCCAGTCGGCGCAGGACAGTGAAGAGGGTTGCCCTTCTGGAATCAAATTCCCTGATACCGCCATCGCCCACGCCAACCTGCGCGTTGCGGGCAGCGACATCATGATGAGCGACGGCGTCGCGACGGGAAAAGCCCATTACTCCGGCTTCACGCTGGTCCTCGACACGCAGGATGTCAACGAAGGGAAGCGCTGGTTTGACAACCTGGCAGCAACAGGTCAAATCGAAATGGACTGGCAGGAAACATTCTGGGCGCACGGTTTCGGTAAAGTCACCGACCAGTACGGTGTGCCGTGGATGATCAACGTCGTCAAACAGCAGCAGCCCCCCACGGAGTAATCCTACGGGAGGCTTGTCCTCCCGTACTGTCATCAAATATCGCTCAACTCTTCATCTTCGAGTAACCATCCCTTAACGAAAATGTCACATTAATCCGCCACGATGGGGCCACTTTTTTAGGGAGGCCGCATCATGCAAACGGTTATTCGCGTCGAGAAACTCTCCAAATCATTCAATCATCATCAGGCGCTGAATGCGGTTGATCTGACTATCCATTCCGGTGAGATGGTGGCTCTGCTTGGGCCATCAGGTTCCGGCAAATCCACCCTTTTACGTCATTTAAGCGGGTTGATTACCGGTGATAAATCGCCAGGTAGCCACGTCGAGCTATTAGGCCGCACGGTACAACGTGAAGGCCGACTGGCGCGTGACATCCGCAAAAGCCGTGCCCACACGGGCTATATCTTCCAACAGTTCAATCTGGTGAACCGTCTCACCGTGCTGGAGAACGTGCTGATTGGCGCGCTCGGCAGCACGCCGTTCTGGCGCACCTGTTTTAGCTGGTTTACGCCACAGCAGAAGCAACGGGCGTTACAGGCGCTGACCCGCGTTGGCATGGCGCACTTTGCCTATCAGCGCGTTTCTACGCTCTCCGGCGGACAGCAGCAGCGCGTCGCCATCGCCCGCGCCCTGATGCAACAGGCAAAAGTGATCCTCGCCGATGAGCCGATTGCCTCGCTGGACCCGGAATCTGCACGCATCGTGATGGACACCCTGCGCGACATTAACCAGACCGACGGCATCACCGTCGTGGTCACGCTGCATCAGGTGGATTACGCCCTGCGCTACTGCGAACGCATTGTTGCGCTGCGCCAGGGACACGTCTTCTACGACGGCAGCAGCCAACAGTTTGATAACGATCGTTTTGACCATCTCTACCGCAGCATGAACCGCGTCGACCAGAACGCACAGGCTGCCTGACATCCCCACAATGAGGAATGGAAATGAGTTATAAGACAGTTGCCGCGCTGGCCTTCACCAGCATGTTTAGTCTCAGCACCTTCTTAAGCCCGGCATATGCCGAAGAACAGGAAAAAGCGCTGAACTTTGGCATTATTTCGACCGAATCACAGCAAAACCTGAAGCCACAGTGGGAACCGTTCCTGAAGGACATGGAAAAATCGCTGGGCGTCAAAGTCAATGCCTTCTTCGCCCCGGACTACGCCGGGATCATCCAGGGCATGCGCTTTAACAAAGTCGATATCGCCTGGTACGGCAACCTCTCGGCGATGGAAGCGGTGGATCGCGCCAATGGACAGGTCTTCGCCCAGACCGTCGCGGCAGACGGATCGCCGGGTTACTGGAGCGTATTGATCGTCAATAAAGACAGTCCGATCAACAATCTGAACGATCTGATCGCCAAACGTAAGGATCTCACCTTCGGCAACGGCGATCCAAACTCCACCTCGGGCTACCTCGTCCCTGGTTACTACGTCTTCGCAAAAAACAACATTGCTGCCAGCGACTTCAAGCGCACCGTTAACGCCGGGCATGAAACCAACGCCCTGGCCGTTGCCAACAAACAGGTCGATGTCGCTACCAACAACACAGAAAACCTCGACAAGTTAAAAACCTCTGCACCGGAAAAATTGAAAGCGCTGAAGGTTATCTGGAAGTCACCGCTGATCCCAGGCGATCCGATCGTCTGGCGCAAAAATCTCTCCGAAACCACCAAAGACAAGGTGTACGACTTCTTCATGAATTACGGCAAAACGCCGGAAGAGAAAGCCACGCTGGAACGCCTGGGCTGGGCGCCGTTCCGCGCCTCCAGCGATCTGCAACTGGTACCGATTCGCCAGCTGGCGCTGTTTAAAGAGATGCAGGGCGTGAAGGACAACAAGGGCCTGAACGCGGAAGAGAAAACCAGCAAAACCTCGGTGATTAAGGCGCAACTGGATGACCTTGACCGCCTGACCGCCGCGCTGGGTGCCATGACCAGCGTCACCAAAGCGGTGCAGTAAGCCTGATGCCCGGTGGCGCTTCGCTTACCGGGCCTACAGGACATCGTAGGCCGGATAAGGCGCAAGCGCCGCCATCCGGCAATAACCGACGCACGGAGCTAAACATGCAAACCATCACCGTCGCCCCGCCCAAGCGTAGCTGGTTCTCGCTGCTGAGCTGGGCCCTTCTTCTCGCCGTGCTGATCGTGTCGTGGAAAGGGGCCGAAATGGCACCGCTCACGCTGATCGAGGATTCCGGCAATATGGCGACCTTCGCCGCCGACTTCTTCCCGCCGGACTTCAGCCAGTGGCAGGACTATCTCAGCGAAATGGCCGTCACCCTGCAAATCGCCGTCTGGGGAACCGCCCTCGCCGTGGTGCTGTCGATTCCTTTCGGCCTGATGTGCGCCGACAACCTCGTGCCGTGGTGGATTTACCAGCCGATGCGTCGCCTGATGGACGCCTGTCGCGCCATCAACGAAATGGTCTTCGCCATGCTGTTTGTGGTTGCGGTCGGTCTCGGGCCGTTCGCCGGAGTGATGGCGCTGTTTATCCACACCACCGGGGTGCTCTCCAAGCTACTTTCCGAGGCGGTAGAAGCCATTGAGCCGGGTCCGGTCGAAGGCATTCGCGCCACGGGTGCTAACAAAATTGAAGAGATCCTCTACGGCGTGCTGCCGCAGGTCATGCCGCTACTCATCTCCTACTCGCTGTACCGCTTTGAGTCCAATGTCCGCTCCGCCACGGTGGTCGGCATGGTTGGCGCAGGCGGCATCGGCGTGACGTTATGGGAGGCGATTCGCGGCTTTCAGTTCCAGCAAACCTGCGCCCTGATGGTGTTAATCATCGTCACCGTCAGCCTGCTGGATTTCCTCTCTCAGCGTTTGCGTAAGCACTTCATCTAATCAGCGAGGCATTGATTGCTATGCACTTGTCTACACATCCGACCAGTTATCCGACGCGTTATCAGGAAATTGCCGCCAGACTTGAGCAGGAGCTTCGTCAACATTATCGCTGCGGTGACTACCTACCGGCCGAACATCAGCTTGCCGCCCGCTATGAGGTTAACCGCCACACGCTGCGCCGCGCCATTGACCAGTTGGTCGAACGCGGCTGGGTACAGCGCCGTCAGGGTATCGGCGTGCTGGTGCTGATGCGCCCGTTCGATTACCCGCTGAATGCCCAGGCGCGCTTCAGTCAGAACCTGCTGGACCAGGGCAGTCATCCCACCAGCGAAAAACTGCTGGCGGTGCTGCGCCCAGCCTCCAGCCATATTGCCGACGCGCTCGGCGTCACCGAGGGCGACAACGTCATCCATTTGCGCACTCTGCGCCGGGTGAACGGCATCGCGCTCTGTCTTATCGACCACTATTTTTCTGACCTCACCCTCTGGCCTCTACTGCAAGGCTTTAACCACGGCTCGCTGCATGACTACCTGCGCGAGCAGTCGGGTCTGGTGCTTAAGCGCACACAGACGCGCATCAGCGCCCGCCGCGCACAGGCCAAAGAGAGCAAGGTGCTGGAAATCCCCAACATGGCGCCGCTGCTGTGTGTGCGCACCCTGAACCACCGTGAAGGCAAAGAACATGCGGCGGAATACTCCGTCAGCCTGACCCGCGCCGACATGATCGAATTCACCATGGAGCACTGAATGCATTTCGATATCGCCACCCGCCAGCGCTGGATGCGCGCGCTGGCTTACAGCAACGCTGAAGACCTGAATGCGCGCATCAACGCGCTGAAACTGACGCCGGACTATGAACTGATCCGTGCACCGGAAAGCGGGCTGATGCAGATCCAGGCCCGCATGGGCGGCACCGGCAACCGTTTTTTTGCCGGTGATACCACGCTTACACGCGCAGTGGTACGCCTGAAGAGCGGCACGCTGGGTTATAGCTACCTGCTGGGACGCAACAAACCCCACGCCGAGCAGTGCGCGGTGATTGACGCGCTGCTGCAGGAACAAACGCATTTCCACAACCTAATGGAAACCTTAATTGCCCCGCTGGAAGCGGAACGCGATGCGCTGATTAGCGCACGCCGTGCCGAAGTCAACGCCAGCCGGGTCGACTTCTTCACGCTGGTACGCGGAGATAACGCATGACACGATCTACGGCACTACAGACCGCCTTTAACTTACCCGTCCAGGATGCGCAGCAGTGCTTTCGTCGCCTGCTGAAAGCCATGAGCGAGCCGGGCGTAATTGTCGCCCTGCATCAGCTGAAACACGGCTGGCAGCCGCTGGGTCTGGCAACCACCAGCGTGCTGCTGACCCTGGTTGACGGTGATACCCCGGTGTGGCTGGCCCCCTCGATGGATAACGATATTGCCCGACAGAACCTGCGTTTTCACACCAATGCCCCACTGGTAGAACAGCCGCAACAGGCCGCCTTTGCCATCGCCGATAACCGTATTAGCAGCGAACAGCTCAACGCCCTCTCTTCCGGTTCCGCCGTGGCACCAGAGACCAGCGCCACCCTGATTGTGCAGATCGCAGGCTTAAGCGGCGGACGCATGCTGCGCCTGACCGGGGCCGGTATCGCCGAAGAACGGATGATCGCCCCGCAGTTACCGGAATGCCTGATTCATGAACTGACCGAGCGCCCGCATCCGTTCCCGCTGGGGATTGATCTGATCCTCACCTGCGGCGAACGGCTGCTGGCTATTCCGCGAACCACCCACGTGGAGGTGTGCTGATGTACGTTGCCGTCAAAGGGGGCGAGAAGGCAATAGCCAACGCCCACGCACTGCAGGATAACCGACGCCGAGGCGATGCGCACATTGCCGAACTGAGCGTGGCGCAAATCGAACAGCAGATGAACCTCGCCGTTGACCGGGTCATGACTGAAGGCGGTATCGCCGACCGTGAACTGGCGGCACTGGCGCTCAAGCAGGCCAGCGGCGACAACATTGAAGCCATCTTTTTGCTACGCGCTTACCGCACGACGCTGGCAAAACTGGCGGTGAGCGAGCCGGTCAACAGCGCAGAGATGCGCCTGGAACGGCGTATTTCCGCCGTCTACAAGGATATTCCCGGCGGGCAGTTGCTGGGTTCAACTTACGACTATACCCACCGCCTGCTTGATTTCACTCTGCTGGCCAACGGCGAGACGCCGCCGCTGCGCGCCGCGGAGAGTGAACAGGACGCCGCCCCGCACGTCTTCTCCCTGCTGGAAAATCAGGGGCTGGCGAAGCACGAAGAGGACGACGGCGCTCAGCCCGATGACATCACCCGCACGCCGCCGGTGTACCCCTGCTCGCGCGCCTCGCGCCTGCAACAGCTAATGCGCGGCGACGAAGGGTATCTGCTGGCGCTGGCTTACTCCACCCAGCGCGGCTACGGGCGCAATCACCCGTTTGCCGCCGAGATCCGCAGCGGCTATGTGGCGCTGGAAATAGTACCGGAAGAGCTGGGATTTGCGGTAAACGTCGGCGAACTGCTGATGACCGAATGCGAAATGGTGAACGGCTTTGTCGCGCCAGAAAATGACTCTCCCCATTTTACCCGCGGCTACGGGCTGGTGTTCGGCATGAGCGAACGCAAAGCGATGGCAATGGCGCTGGTAGACCGCGCCCTACAGGCACCCGACTACGATGAAACGGTCACGGGACCGGCGCAGGACGAAGAGTTCGTGCTGGCGCATGCGGATAACGTCGAGGCGGCGGGTTTTGTTTCGCACCTCAAACTCCCCCACTACGTCGATTTCCAGGCCGAGCTGGAACTGCTCAAACGCCTGCAACAGGAGGCCGTCCGTGACCGCTAATCTTTCCGGCTACAACTTTGCTTATCTCGATGAACAAACGAAACGCATGATCCGCCGGGCACTGCTGAAAGCGGTCGCCATTCCGGGGTACCAGGTGCCGTTCGGCGGGCGTGAAATGCCCATGCCCTACGGCTGGGGCACCGGCGGTATTCAGCTTACCGCCAGCGTGATAGGTGAAGCTGACGTACTGAAGGTCATCGACCAGGGCGCGGATGACACCACCAATGCGGTGTCCATTCGCAACTTCTTCAGGCACGTGACCGGGGTTAACACCACCGACGCGACCTGCGACGCGACGCTTATTCAGACCCGTCACCGCATCCCGGAAACACCGCTCACGGAAGATCAAATTATTATTTTCCAGGTGCCGATCCCCGAGCCGCTGCGCTTTATCGAACCGCGCGAAACGGAAACCCGCACCATGCACGCGCTGGAAGAGTACGGCGTGATGCAGGTGAAGCTGTATGAGGATATCGCCCGCTTCGGCCATATCGCCACCACCTACGCCTATCCGGTCAAAGTTAACGGACGCTATGTGATGGATCCGTCGCCGATCCCGAAATTCGACAACCCAAAAATGGACAGGATGCCCGCCCTGCAACTGTTCGGAGCCGGGCGCGAAAAACGTATCTACGCCGTGCCGCCGTATACCCAAGTCGAAAGCCTCGATTTCGACGATCACCCGTTTACCGTACAGAGCTGGGATGAGCCCTGCGCCATCTGCGGTTCAACGCACAGCTATCTCGACGAAGTGGTGCTCGACGACAGCGGCAAACGGATGTTTGTCTGCTCCGACACCGACTACTGCCGCCAACAGAGCGAGGCACTAAGCCAATGACGCAACCGCTGCTTTCCGTCAATAACCTGACCCATCTCTACGCGCCGGGCAAAGGCTTCAGCGATGTCTCTTTTGACCTGTGGCCTGGCGAAGTGCTGGGCATTGTGGGCGAGTCCGGCTCCGGCAAAACGACCCTGCTGAAGTCGATTTCCTCGCGCCTGACGCCGCAATCTGGCGAGATTTTGTATCAAAACCGTTCGCTGTACGGCATGAGCGAAGCCGACCGTCGCCGCCTGCTGCGCACCGAATGGGGTGTGGTACATCAGCACCCGATGGACGGCTTGCGCCGTCAGGTTTCGGCGGGCGGTAATATCGGCGAACGCCTGATGGCCACCGGCGCACGCCACTATGGCGACATCCGCGCCACCGCGCAGCGCTGGCTGACCGACGTCGAAATTCCCGCCTCACGCATCGACGATCTGCCGACCACCTTCTCCGGCGGCATGCAGCAACGTTTACAGATTGCCCGCAACCTCGTCACCCATCCCAGGCTGGTATTTATGGATGAACCGACCGGCGGGCTGGACGTCTCGGTGCAGGCCAAACTGCTGGACCTGCTACGTGGCCTGGTGGTGGAACTGGATTTAGCGGTGGTGATTGTCACCCATGATTTGGGCGTGGCGCGCCTGCTGGCAGACCGTTTACTGGTGATGAAACAGGGCCAGGTGGTGGAAAGTGGATTAACCGACCGCGTGCTCGACGATCCGCATCATCCGTACACCCAGTTGCTGGTGTCATCCGTTTTGCAAAATTGAGGTTGCTGTTGCCGGGTGGCGCTGCGCTTACCCGGCCTACGAACAGCGCACCTGTAGGCCGGGTAAGGCGTAGCCGCCACCCGGCATCCCGAACCACGAGGCCAACATGATCCGCGTAGAAAATGTCAGTAAAACCTTTGTGCTCCACCAGCAAAACGGCGTGCGCCTGCCGGTGCTGAAAAATGCCTCCCTTGGGGTCAACAACGGCGAATGCGTGGTGCTGCACGGCCACTCGGGCAGCGGAAAATCAACGCTGCTGCGTTCGCTGTACGCCAACTATCTGCCGGACACCGGCCATATTCATATTCAGCACGGCGACGAGTGGGTGGATCTGGTGCAGGCTCCGGCGCGTAAAGTGCTGGAAGTGCGCCGTTCCACCATCGGCTGGGTCAGCCAGTTCCTGCGCGTGATCCCCAGGGTCTCGGCGCTGGACGTGGTGATGCAACCGCTGCTGGATCTGGGCGTCTCCCGCGACGTGTGTGCGGCGAAAGCGGCGCGCCTGCTGGAACGTCTGAACGTACCAGAACAACTGTGGCATCTCGCACCGTCGACCTTTTCCGGCGGCGAGCAGCAGCGCGTCAACATTGCGCGCGGGTTTATCGTCGATTACCCAATTTTACTGCTCGATGAGCCCACCGCGTCGCTGGACGCCAAAAACAGCGCTGCCGTGGTGACACTGATTGAAGAAGCCAAAACGCGTGGCGCGGCAATTGTCGGTATTTTTCACGATGAGAACGTTCGCGAGCGCGTGGCGGACCGTTTGCACCTGATGGGAACAACAGCATGATTATCAACAATGTAAAGCTGGTGCTGGACGACGAGGTGGTGCAAGGATCGCTGGAAATGGAAGACGGCGTTATTCGCGCCTTTACCGAAAGCCAGAGCCGTCTGCCCGAGGCGCTGGACGGCGAAGGTGGCTGGCTGCTGCCGGGGCTTATCGAACTGCATACCGATAATCTCGACAAATTCTTCACTCCGCGCCCGAAGGTGGACTGGCCCGCGCATTCGGCGATGAGCAGCCATGACGCGCTGATGGTCGCCAGCGGTATCACCACCGTGCTGGATGCCGTGGCGATTGGCGATGTTCGCGACGGCGGCGATCGCCTGGAAAATCTGGAAAAGATGATCAATGCGGTGGAAGAAACGCAGAAGCGCGGGGTCAACCGCGCCGAGCATCGCCTGCACCTGCGCTGCGAACTGCCGCATCACACCACCCTGCCGCTGTTTGAAAAACTGGTCGGGCGCGAACCGGTGACGCTGGTTTCACTGATGGATCACTCGCCGGGCCAGCGCCAGTTCGCCAACCGCGAAAAATACCGGGAATATTATCAGGGCAAGTATTCACTCACCGATGAGCAGATGGCCCGCTATGAAGAGGAGCAGTTAGCCCTCGCGGCGCGCTGGTCGCAGCCCAACCGCACGGCCATCGCGCAGATGTGTCGCGAACGCCATATTGCGCTGGCAAGCCACGACGACGCTACCCATGACCATGTGCTCGAATCACATCAACTTGGCAGCGTGATCGCCGAGTTTCCCACCACCTTTGCAGCCGCAGAGGCTTCACGCCAGCACGGCATGAACGTGCTGATGGGCGCACCCAATATCGTGCGCGGCGGCTCGCACTCCGGCAACGTCGCGGCACATAAGCTGGCTGAACTGGGGCTGTTGGATATTCTCTCGTCTGATTACTACCCGGCCAGCCTGCTCGACGCAGCGTTTCGTGTGGCAGACGACGATGCCAACCGTTTCACGCTGGCGCAGGCGATTCATCTGGTGACCCGTAATCCGGCGCGGGCGCTGAATCTCGACGATCGCGGCGTCATCGCCGAGGGTAAACGCGCGGATCTGGTGCTGGCGCACCGCAAAGGCGATCACGTGCATATCGACCACGTCTGGCGGCAGGGAAAAAGGGTGTTCTGACTATGGGAAAACTGATCTGGCTGATGGGGCCGTCCGGCTCCGGTAAGGACAGCCTGCTGGCCGAACTCCGCCAGCAGGAACAGGCGCAACTGCTGGTGGCGCATCGTTACATTACCCGGGCCGCCAACGCCGGGAATGAAAACCATATTGCGCTGAGCGAACAAGAGTTTTTCACCCGCGCCGGACAGAACCTGCTGGCGCTGAGCTGGCATGCCAACGGCTTGTACTACGGCGTCGGCGTGGAGATTGACCTCTGGCTACACGCCGGTTTTGATGTGGTGGTCAACGGCTCCCGCGCCCATCTGCCGCAGGCGCAAGCACGCTATGAGGACACCTTGCTGCCCATCAGCCTGCAGGTGTCCCCGGACATTTTACGCCAGCGCCTGCAGGCACGTGGACGCGAGAGCGAGACGGAGATCGCCGCCCGCCTCGAACGTGCCGCCCGCTACGCACCGTTTGGCTGTCACACGCTCAATAACGATGGAAGTTTGCTACAGTCAGTCGATACATTGCTCACACTGATGGGACGCAAGGAGAAGAAACATGTCTGCCTGTGAATTACGCCGCGCCACGCTGTACGATGTCGATGCGGTTTACGCGCTGATCTGCGAGTTGAAGCAGGGAAAATTCGACCTCGAGGCTTTTAGTGCCGGGTATGCGGCCAATCTGCAGGATCCCAACATGCGCTACCAGTTGGCGCTGCTCGACGGACAGGTCGTCGGGATGATTGGTTTGCATCTGCAATTTCATCTGCACCACGCCAACTGGATCGGCGAGATCCAGGAATTAGTGGTGATGCCGCAGGCGCGCGGGCTAAAAGTGGGCAGCCAGCTGCTGGCCTGGGCCGAAGAGACGGCGCGTGAAGCAGGCGCGGAAATGACCGAGCTGTCCACCAGCATTCAACGCCACGATGCGCACCGCTTTTACCTGCGCGAAGGCTATTTACAGAGTCATTTTCGATTCACCAAACCGTTATAGGGGGAGCCATGAGTCTGACCATTACGTTAACGGGCACCGGCGGCGCGCAGCTGGTTCCGGCATTTGGCTGCGACTGCCCCGCCTGTCAGCGAGCGCGTATCCAATCGCAATATCGCCGCCGCCACTGTAGCGGCGTGGTCAAATTCAACCATGCCGTGACGCTGCTCGACGCGGGGATCCCGCACCTGATGGACGACTGGCCAGCGGGCAGCTTCCGCCAGTTTCTGCTCACTCACTACCACATGGATCATGTTCAGGGACTGTTTCCGCTGCGCTGGGGCGTGGGAAAAACGATCCCGGTATACGGGCCGCCGGACGAACAAGGCTGCGACGATCTGTTTAAGCATCCCGGCATTCTCGACTTCAGCCACACCGTCGAACCGTTTGTGGTGTTTGATTTGCAGGGGTTACAGGTGACACCGCTGCCGCTCAACCACTCAAAGCTGACGTTTGGCTATCTGCTGGAAACCGCGCACAGCCGCGTGGCGTGGCTCTCTGATACCGCCGGGCTGCCCGACAAAACGCTGAAATTTCTGCGCAACAATCAGCCGCAGGCGATGATCATCGACTGTAGCCATGCCCCGCGCACGCAACCACCGCGCAATCACTGCGATGTAAATACCGTGATTGCGCTCAATGACGTTATCCGCTGCCCACGGGTGATTCTGACCCACATCAGCCATCAGTTCGACGAGTGGCTAATGCATAATCCGCTACCGACAGGCATCGAAGCCGGGTATGACGGCATGGAGATTGTGCTGGATTAAGCGGTGACACGTCATAATAAGACTTGTTAACAGGTCTTTCCCATCCTATATTAAGACCAGTTAAATGGTCTTTAGGAGTGATTATGCCGCATATCATTTTAAGCGATACCACCGCCAGCGTGAGTGAGCTGAAAAAGAACCCGATGGCGACTGTTAGCGCAGGTGATGGGTTTCCGGTCGCAATCCTGAACCGTAACCAGCCCGCCTTTTATTGTGTTCCAGCTGCGCTTTACGAAAAAATGCTAGATGCACTGGACGATCAGCAACTGGTTAAATTAGTCCATGAACGGAGCCAACAGCCGCTGGTGGATGTTGATCTGGACAGTTATTTATGAGTTATACGGTAAAGTTCAGGGAAGATGCGCTGAAAGAATGGCAAAAACTGGATAAAACCATTCAGCAGCAGTTTGCCAGAGAACTCAAGAAATGCTGTGAAAATCCGCATGTCCCCTCCGCAAAGCTCAGGGGAATAAAAGATTGCTATAAAATCAAACTACGCACTTCAAGGTTCCGTCTTGTTTATCAAGTTATTGACGACACCCTGGTCATCGCTGTCGTTGCCGTCGGTAAACGCGAGCGTAGTGAAGTTTATAATCTTGCCAGCGAAAGACTACGTTAACGATCGTAATCGTCTTCCATTCTACGTTCTTCATCTTCCAGCTGACGCCGTTCCTGATCGAGCCGACGCTGGCGGTCATCCAGCTGCCGACGGCGGTCTTCAAACTGGCGACGACGATCGTCATACTGCCTGCGGCGATCGTCGCTTACCTGGCGTTGCCAGCTTTCATCGCGCGAGTCGTCGTAATCCCGATTATTATCAGGCTTATAGGCGTCGCTGACGGCGCGTTGAATATTGCCGATAGCATCATCAATAATATCCGCCTGTGCCGAAATACCGGGCAACATCAGTAAACTGAATAAAAAGAACGTCGGGGTACGTTGCATAAAACCAGCCTCATCAAGAAACTCGCCCCACGGTAATCAAAGCGCCTGCTCGCGAGTAGCGGAGGAATCTCAATTACGCGAGTGGCGCAGCGCCTGCGCCAGCTCCCCCCGGGTAAACGGTTTTCGCAATAGCGCCACCTCCGGCAGGGCCGGGTTATGTGCCGGACGCAAATCCTGACCGCTGATCAGCAATATACTCAACTGCGGGTAATGCTTTAGCGCATGGTTAACCACATCCACGCCGCTTAATCCACCGGGCAGCATGAGGTCGCTGATCAGAATATCAATCTCTGATGACGCGGCGAGCAGATGCATTGCCTGCTCGCCGTTGGCGGCTTCTAACGTCAGATAACCCAGCAGGTGCAGTTGCTCACACAACGTCTGGCGCACATCGGCCTCATCTTCGAGCACCAACACCAGCTTCTCAGCGTTGTTCGCCGCGTGTTCCACCACAGGGATGTCCTGAGGCAGCACCGGCACAATGGCGCGCGGGAGCTGTAACCGGACCGTGGCTCCCTGCCCCGGCGCGCTCTCAATTTCCACCCGACCACCGGACTGACGCACAAAACCGTACACCATCGACAGGCCCAGTCCGCTGCCGCTGCCGGTCTGTTTGGTGGTGAAGAACGGTTCAAAGACCTGCGCTTTGATCTCCTGCGACATCCCACAGCCCTGGTCGGCTACCTCCAGCATCACCATGTCCTGCTTGCGTCCGTCGCTGCGTGTGACCCGCTGATTCCAGCTGCGAATTTTAATCGTGCCCGCCTGCCCGTCCATCGCGTCACGGGCGTTCATCACCAGATTAATAATGGCGTTTTCCAGCTGGCTGACGTCGATCCACGCCGGCCAGGCGGGTGACTGGGCTTCAATCTCCAGCGTCATCGTCGCCGGTAGCGAATGGCGCATCAGCTCCCCCAGGTTCTCCAGCAACGTTTTCAGCTCCACCGCATGTGGGTGCAACGATTGCTTGCGCGAAAAAGCCAGCAGTCGCTGAGTCAGTAGCGCCCCGCGCTCGGCGGCTTTTAGCGCCCGGTTGATACGCGGCGCATCGGGCGAGTCCGGACTGACCAAATCCAGGCTGCCGATAATCACCGCCAGCAGGTTATTGAAATCATGCGCGAGCCCGCCCGTCAGTTGTCCCACCGCCTTCAGCTTTTGGCTGTGCAGCAGCGCTTCTTCCAGCCCCTGACGCTCGGTACGGTCGATTTCCATCTGCGTGGTTTTTTCTTTCAGCAGCCGGGTGGTGTGCTCGAGCGACGCTGTATTGCGGGCAAACACGCTAAAGGCGCGCGCCAGCTCACCCAGCTCATCGCGCCGCTGCAGAGCCGGCACGCTGACGTCTGACTCACCATGCGCCAGCCGGGTCATCGCCCGCGAGATAGCCGTCAGGTTCGAACCTAAGTTGCGGTAGATATACCAGCCGGCAAAGCCGGTGATCACCACCGCCAGCAGTGCAAAAATCATGATAAACAGCACGCCGGACTGCAGTTCCTGATGGCTTTGCGCCACCCGCTGCTCGGAGATACTCGCCACCTGTGAGACATACTGGTTGATATCGCTATTGAGGATCGCCACCAGCGCTTTGATATGGAACATATACCAGCTGATCGCCAGGTCACTCTGCTCCAGCGCGGACGACAGCGGCTCCAGCTTATGCAGTTCCAGGTTGAAGTCGCCAAGAATACGATTCACCAACTGGCTGGGGTTTTGCAGAACAAGCGCGGGCATCACGCCGCCCAGTTGTTTGATTACCGAGCGCGGTGTCGGCGTTTCAATGGCGGCAACGATTAGGCGGTCCATCTGCCTCAGCAGCGCGTCATCCTGCGCGCCGGTGAGTTTTTGTAGATGGCGTAAATAACTTTGATTCTGGTACAGCGAACTGAGCAGCGCGTTACGTTCCAGATGTCGTAACTGCCCGCGTTGTAGCATGCCTTCCACACTACTTTGCAGTTCGTTACTGCGCTGGATAATGCGCTCGACCAGCCCCGGTTCCTGCTGCGCCAGCGGGGCGCTGGCCAACTGTTCCAGCGACTGTTTCAGCGCGCGCTGGGTCTCCTGCAGCCGTTCCGCTTCCCCCTTATATTCCAGGGCGCCCACTACCTGTGAGAGCCGCACCGCCGCCGTCGCCACGTTCGCCGTGTCGCGCGCCAGATTCATGCTGCCGGTCATGTCATCAACGGTTTGCTGTTGCACCTGTTCCTGGATCTGGCTGGCGTGCTGAAACCCCAGCACCGCCACGCCGCTGACCATCAGCGTGACCGCCACCACCAGCAGATTGAAGAACAGCAATCGCCCGCGCGCACTGGCGAAAAAGTGACGTCCGGGTTGCGGCATATCACGCTCCATGAAGAAAAATCGCAATATGACAAATATGAACGGCTTCTGACATTTTGCATTTACATTCCTGTGATGGACTGCTGATATCGGCCACCCCGCAGGAGATCCGTTATGAGCAAGACACCGGTTCTGGAGATGCGCAACATTGCCAAAGCATTCGGCAAATTTTACGCGCTGAAAGGGGTCGATTTAACAGTGTGGTCCGGCGAAATCCACGCCCTGATGGGTGAAAACGGCGCCGGGAAAAGTACCCTGATGAAGATCCTCGCCGGGGCCTATACCGCCACCAGCGGTGAGATCTTAATTGACGGTCAGCCCTTTCATATTCGCGGACCCAAGGATGCGCTGAGCGCTGGCATCACGCTGATTTATCAGGAGATGCAGCTCGCGCCAAATCTGACGGTGGCGGAAAATATCTTTCTTGGCAGCGAACTGTCGCGCGGTGGTCTGGTACAGCGCAAAGAGATGGTGATGCAGGCGCAAAAGGTCATCGACCGGCTCGGGGCACAGTTTAAGGCCAGCGATCGGGTCATGACGCTGACCATCGCCGAGCAGCAGCAGGTCGAAATCGCCCGCGCCCTGCACCGTAACAGCCGCATCCTGGTCATGGATGAACCCACCGCCGCCCTCTCTTCACGTGAAACCCACCGCCTGTTTGAGCTGATCATGCGCCTGCGTGATGAAGGGATGGCAATTATCTACATCAGCCACCGCATGGCGGAAGTATATGAACTTTCGGATCGCGTCAGCGTGTTGCGCGACGGGCAGTACGTCGGCAGCCTGACCCGCGACAAGCTTAACGCCTCTGAACTGGTGCGCATGATGGTCGGCCGCCCGTTAAGCGATCTGTTCAACAAAGAACGCGATATCCCTTTAGGCAAGGCGCGCCTGAACGTGCATCACCTGACCGATGGCAACAAAGTCCAGCCGTGCAGTTTACTGGTGCGTTCCGGGGAGATTGTCGGCCTGGCCGGGCTGGTCGGTGCCGGTCGCTCCGAGCTGGCGCAGCTGATTTTTGGCGTGCGCAAAGCCATCAGCGGCATGATTGAAGTCGACGGCGAGCCGGTGGTGATCCACTCCCCGCGTGAGGCCATCGACCACGGCATCGGCTTTCTGACCGAGAACCGTAAAGAACAGGGGCTGTTTTTAGAGCTGGCAGCGGCAGAAAACATCACCATGGCCACGCTGGAGCGTGACGCCAACTGGGGCATGCTGAACCGCAAAAAAGCGCAGACCATCTCCGATGACGCCATTCAGTTGCTCAACATCCGCGTACCCCACGCGCAGGTCCGCGCGGGCGGACTGTCCGGCGGCAATCAGCAAAAATTACTTATCTCTCGCTGGGTGGCGATTGGCCCACGCATTTTGATCCTCGACGAACCCACGCGCGGCGTGGACGTCGGCGCCAAAAGCGAGATCTACCGGATCATGAACGAGATGGCGCGCAAAGGTGTGGCGATCTTAATGATCTCCAGCGAACTGCCGGAAGTGGTCGGCATGAGTGACCGGGTGTACGTGATGCGCGAAGGCAGTATTGCCGGTGAGCTGAACGGACAAAGCATTACTCAGGAAAATATTATGACGCTGGCAACCGGCGTGAACGACTCCCATCATCAGGCGGTGTCCCATGAATAATCCAACCCCTTCCCAGCCGGTGGCCAAATCCGCCTCGGCGAAAAAAATGTTGATGGGCGATCTGATGCAAACGGTCGGTATCTTGCCCATTTTAATCCTGATTGTGGCGGTATTTGGTTTTATCGCACCCAACTTTTTTACCGAAAGTAACCTGCTCAACATCACCCGTCAGGCGTCGATCAAC
Source organism: Citrobacter sp. C348 (assembly GCF_047467975.1). Classification (NCBI taxonomy): domain Bacteria; kingdom Pseudomonadati; phylum Pseudomonadota; class Gammaproteobacteria; order Enterobacterales; family Enterobacteriaceae; genus Citrobacter; species Citrobacter sp. C348. The sequence continues at coordinate 40,025 of NZ_JASJUJ010000012.1, forward strand.
ATCGTGCTGGCAGCGGGGATGACCTTCATCATTCTCACCGGTGGGATCGACCTTTCCGTCGGTTCCATTCTCGGCACCACCGCGGTGGCGGCGATGGTCGTGTCGCTGATCCCGGAGCTGGCAATGTTGTCGATCCCGGCGGCATTGATGCTTGGCCTGGCACTGGGGCTGTTTAACGGCGCACTGGTCGCCTTTGCCGGACTGCCACCGTTTATCGTCACCCTCGGCACCTATACCGCGCTGCGCGGCGCGGCTTACCTGCTGGCGGACGGCACCACGGTTATCAACTCCAATATCAGCTTCGAGTGGATCGGTAACAACTACCTCGGCCCGATCCCGTGGCTGGTGGTGATTGCGTTGGCGGTCATTGCGGTGTGCTGGTTCATTCTGCGTCGCACCACGTTGGGCGTTCATATTTACGCGGTGGGCGGCAACATGCAGGCCGCACGGTTAACCGGTATCAAAGTGTGGCTGGTGCTGCTGTTCGTCTACGGCATGAGCGGGCTGCTTTCCGGCCTCGGCGGGGTGATGAGCGCCTCGCGACTGTACAGCGCCAACGGCAACCTGGGCATGGGCTATGAGCTGGACGCCATCGCCGCGGTGATCCTCGGCGGCACCAGTTTTGTCGGCGGGATCGGCACCATCACCGGCACGCTGGTGGGGGCGTTGATTATCGCTACACTCAATAACGGCATGACGCTAATGGGCGTGTCTTATTTCTGGCAACTGGTGATCAAAGGGGCGGTGATCATCATAGCGGTGCTCATCGACAAATACCGTACCCGACACCATCAAAGTGCATAGACAAGCTTACTGGCCTACCCATTTGTAGGCCTGATAAGCACAGCGCCATCAGGCGTATAACAACAATACCCTACGTGAGGAAACGAGTATGCGTTTGAAGCCATTAGTTACCGCGCTCTGTGCTGGCGCACTGCTTGCCACGACGCCGTATGTGCAGGCAAAAGAACTGAAATCCATCGGCGTAACGGTCGGCGATCTTGCCAACCCGTTCTTCGTGCAGATAACCAAAGGTGCGGAGCTGGAAGCGCGCAAACTGGCGGGTGATAACGTCAAAGTGACGCTGGTGTCCAGCGGCTACGACCTCGGCCAGCAGGTGTCGCAGATCGACAACTTTATTGCTGCCAAAGTCGATATGATCATTCTTAACGCGGCGGATTCCAAAGGCATCGGCCCGGCGGTTAAACGGGCGAAAGACGCGGGGATCGTGGTGGTCGCCGTTGACGTGGCAGCCGAAGGCGCTGACGCGACCATTACCTCCGATAACACCCAGGCCGGCGAAATGGCCTGTAAATACATTACCGACCGCCTGAAAGGCAAAGGCAACGTCGTTATCATCAACGGGCCGCCGGTTTCCGCCGTGCAGAACCGCGTAGAAGGCTGCCAGACCGAGTTCAAACGCCACCCGGACATCAAGGTGCTGTCGCATAATCAGAACGCGAAGGGCAGCCGTGAAGGCGGGCTGGAGATCATGACAGCTCTGCTGGCGGCCAATCCGAAGATCGACGGCGTGTTCGCCATTAACGATCCGACAGCGATTGGGGCCGATCTGGCTGCAAAACAGGCGCAGCGTAGTGAATTCTTTATTGTCGGCGTCGACGGATCGCCGGACGGCGAAGAGGCGCTGAAGCGAGAAAACTCATTATTTGTGGCGACTCCGGCACAAGATCCGCAGGTAATGGCAGCCAAAGCGGTCGAAATCGGCTATGACATATTGCAGGGTAAACCCGCACCGAAAGAGCCCGTGCTGATCCCAGTGACGATGATCGATAAGAACAACGTCGGCAGCTATAAGGGTTGGACGGTGAAATAAGCCCTGAATTGACTGATACCCACCTCCGCAAGAGAGTAAACGAAGCAAGAGCGCCCGTCAGGGCGCTTACCTCATAAAAACTGCGAGTAATAAATATTCATTTTCTGCTCTATATTATGAGTCAGTATAAAAGAAAAAATCATCACCGCCGTATAAATAACCAGAATACCAATAACTAAAGGAATAAACGTATACCCTGGGTGACTTTTGAACAGTTCCAGTGGTACGAGACTTACAAACCCGATACACCATAAAATAATTGCGCACAATTTTATGATTCTCCAATAATCATGGAAATCCAGCTTATCAAGTGCAGGGCAACATCCTGGATATTTAGCAGCTATTATGCCGGATTGAATAGTATCTGCGGATGTACTGGCGAATAACTGATGCCCTTTCCCATATTTTGCTGCATCCGCAGCCAACGCTAATATAACCCAGCGCTGAACCTCTGAGCTTTTCCCAGTGACAGCCTCCAGTTCATATCGACTATCGGCTAAAATACTCGTTGTTGCGCTTTCTATCCCACTAAACAATACGAATTTTGACTGCTTATCCAGTGAATTGAACCACAGTTTTTTAATTTTTCCAACATCCACTTGTTGTGCAGAAAGATATGTACTTACGATTTCATCAAGATAATATGGAGTACTGTCCATCATGCGTAATAAATATAAAGGCGTGTCTTTATCTGCAAGCAGTTTTGCATTGGTAAAAATAAAAGCATTAGCACTCTCGAAAAAATCAGAATCACTTTCATCGTGCAATTCAACAGTAATAACCAGGTTGTTTTCAGAGTTATTTAAATCAATCCAGTCATTGATTAAGAAATAATCAGGACATTCGTCAAGAATATTAATTTTCCCGACCTTATCGTTGGGGATGCCCAGGCTTGCCAGCACCGCCTTGAAACTATTGCCGATAGTGTCATCCGCTCCCTTAACGTACAGCCAGGTATTAAATGGACGATAATCTCTGACAAGGGAATTTTTGAGAGGTTCTATCAACTGTCTTAGCACGTTATCAACTCTGACGTCATCCATTGAGTCAACTTCAATATCAATTCGTAACGGCGTTGCAGAACCTGCTGGCGCTTCACCCTCTAGTTTCTGAATTTTTAATGCCAGTTCAGGCACCGGGAGAATGGATGAATAGTCTAAAAGAGGCAATGCCTGTTTTGCCCAGTTTTTCCACTTATTCATACCATACTGTTCAAGATAACCCGCATAGTAACATGGAAAAGATATAACACCGTAGGTGATGACTACCACACACCAGATTGCTAACACGATTAGCGATGGGATACCTATTGCATTCCATATCAAACAATCAGGAACTTTATTGTCCTGCAACCAGCTGAATATATTGTACGTTATAAAAAACAGAAATATAGCACAGCTAATAATCAGCATAATATTCAGCGGGAATTTTTCTGATTCTTGCCAGGGATTCTTGTTTGGTATCTTCCATTTACTCATTTGCTTGTCCCCGCCGTTGGCAGAGTGGTTTTTATTGCACAGCCGCATGCAGCCCTACAACCATCCACAACGACGCCTTTGCCGTCCATTGTCCAGGTTGGCTCAAAATCAAGTATGGGAAAGGTGCCTTTGTGCGGAATACAAACAACAGTATCCCCCTGCAAAGCAACAGGAATCCCCATAAATAGGCTACCGGAAGCTCTATTAACATACCCGCCGTTCTCCAGTGGGTCATTTAACCTGATAACACCTTTCATTTTATTTCCCTGCTTCCATATTGCAGCGCATACGATCCCACCCCTTGTAGTCTTTCACTATGGGTTCTTTATCGGGAAGATTTTGATAATTCGCCTTATATCCTTCCGTTAGATGCGGCAATGCTGCCTTCATAAAAACGACCGTTCCCCAGGCGGCACCTGGAAAATCAGGACTGGTATGACCGTCTACATACTCGCCACTGGATTTATGCTTGCCTGGTCTGTAGAGATAATATGTATCATCAAAGTATTTATAATCTATACCCGGACCACCTGGTTTTAAACGCGGATCGTCAAAAGGGTATGAGCTCATATACAAATACCCCTGCGCAGTTGAAATAAATGCTTGGTTATTGCTCACCACAACTCTTTTTATTTCTTTCCCTTCTGGATAATCACGCATAACGCCGTCTGAGTTTCTCACTTGCGCTGAAAAAGAGGCCATATAATTCGCTACTTGCCATGTTTGACCATAGTCTTTGGATATTTTATAAGCATCTGGCTCCCATCTTGGTATAAGGATATACTTATCAGATGGATGAATATACACTCCGGTAAATATCTGATATGTAGAATAGACACCATCGACTAATTCTTTGTGTATATTTCTTTTACCGTCATGATACCAAAGTGCCCCCTCACAATCGTAGCCCTTTAGTTCCAGATACCGGTTATCATCATAGCGATAAATAACCTGTGATGGTGTTTTTTTTGTACAGGCAGCAATAGCGCATAGTGAAATCGCTCCGACGATTACTCTTACCGTATTTCCCAGCTTCATAATTCATCCTTAAACGTTAAGCGATTTGGGCATATCCCATTGCAGATTATTTCCCCGCATTCATATTGCAGCGCATACGATCCCACCCCTTGTAGTCTTTCACTATGGGTTCTTTATCGGGAAGATTTTGATAATTCGCCTTATATCCTTCCGTTAGATGCGGCAATGCTGCCTTCATAAAAACGACCGTTCCCCAGGCGCGCCCAGGCGATTCAGGTCTCATATGGGCATCCACATATTTCCCTTTCGATTTTTGCTTTCCGTCCGTATATATAGAAAGATAGTCGGTGTCATCAAAGTATTGATAATCTATACCCGGACCGCCTGATTTTAAACGCGGATCGTCAAAAGGGTATGAGCTCATATACAAATGGTGTTGTGAGGTGGTAATAAACGCCTGATTATTGACCACCACCACTCTTTTTATTTCTTTTCCTTCTGGATAATCACGCATAATACCGTCTGAGTTTTTCTCCAACGCCGGGAAAGAGGCCATATACGTTGCAACTTGCCACGTTTGACCATAATTTTTAGATATCAGATATGCCGTTGGCTCCCAGTTTGGAATGAGAATATACTTATCGGAAGGATGGATATATGTTTCGGTGAAAATTCTGAAAGAGGCAAATACGCCATCAATCAATTCTTTATGAATGTTACTTTTAACATCATGATACCAGAGTGCGCCATCACAATTGAAACCCTTTAGTTCCAGATACCGGTTATCATCATAGCGATAAATAACCTGTGAGGGTATTTTTTTTGTACAGGCAGAGATAGCGCATAGCGAAATGGTTCCGATTATTATTTTTAACGCACTTCCCTTATTCATAATTTATCCTTAAACGTTAAGCGGTTTGGGCATATCTCATTGCAAATTATTTCCCCGCATCCATATCGCAGCGCATCCGGGTCCAGCCCTTATAGTCCACCACCTCCGGTTCTTTGTCCGGCAGATTTTGATAGTTGGCCTTATAGCCTTCCGTTAAATGGGCCAAGGATGCTTTCATAAACACCACCGTCCCCCAGGCGCGCCCTGGAAACTCAGGACTGGTATGACCGTCCACATACTTGCCACTGGATTTATGCTTGCCTGGCCTGTAGAGATAATACGTATCATCGAAGTATTGATAATCTATACCCGGACCACCCGGGGCCAGACGCGGGTCGTCAAAAGGGTATGAACTCATATATAAATGGTCCTGCTCCGTGGTAATAAATGCCTGATTATTGACCACCACCACTCTTTTTATTTCTTTTCCTTCAGGTCTGTCGACCATATTCCCATCTGAATTTTTCTCTTGCCCCTGAGATGGGGACATATACGTTGCAACCTGCCACGTTTGTCCATAATCTTTAGATATTGTGTATGCACCGGGTTCCCATTCAGGAATAAAGATGTATTTATCCGATGGATGGATATATATCCACGAAAATATCCTGAAAGGAGCGAATATTCCATCATATAGTTCTTTATGGATATTTTTTCTAATATCATGATACCAAAGCGCTCCCTCACAATTATAGCCTTTTAATTCCAGATAACGATTATCATCATAACGATAAATAATCTGTGAGGGTGTTTTTTTCGTACAGCCAGAGATAACACATAGTGAAATTACTCCGACAATTACTCTTACCACATTTCCCATTTTCATATTTTATCCTTAAACGTTAAGTGTTTTAGGCATATCCCATTGCAGATTGGGAGTCTCGGTATTGTATATTTCATTATGTCTGGCAGGTTTAACCGTTGTTGAATGACAATATTCATTAACCACGCCAAACTCTCCTGTCGGTAAAACATCATCTGGTTTATTCATATATATTTTTGTTTTCCTGTCGTTTAGCACTCCTGATTTATAATATTCAACTGTTTCCTGAAAACCATTACGCTTCATACGCCAGTCCCCGCGCAGGAGTAGCTCGGTCCAGAATTCTCCGCAGCGGTGATCAAATGCCCGGCATATTCCCACCGCCAGATCGAAGGCCATCGCTTTCGCCGGGGCATCTTTCGACATAACAATAGAAGAGTGCTGGCTGTAACCAATCCACTCTGATTGCATCCATTCTTTTTGCAGCTCATCGGGCGTTTTTTCATAAATCAACTGAACGGTCTTATTGTATCCCCCGCCCAGGACAACGCCTTTGGTATAAGGCTTACCATATTTTTTGGAGAATATCGTGAGTTCAGTGGGCGTTAATTCCTGGCCCGGCTGTAAATAGTCAAAACCGGCCCCACTCAGGTTTTTAGTGTCAGTTTCAGTGCGCGCAATGACATTCGCCTTTGCAGAAAATGAGATGTCCTGATCGGGTGAACCCGGCGCTATCGAATATTTATACTGACTTCCCGCCCCCTGTAACTGATGCCTGAAGGTAACGGGGAGCTGCTCGCCGTTAACAACCACATCCGAAAACGTATATTGTCTGGTCGCGCCCGTATCCTGATCAAAACAATCCTTTTCTAACGCCGGCATTTCAAAAGGCACGCTCAGCGGGCTGCCGCCTATTTCCGGACCATTTTCGCAAAAAACCCGCTGGCGCAGATTGTCTATTCCGCTGGCAATGTTATGGGGGACTCCCCGCCAGCCCAAACCCTGGACGTTAAGTAATGAAACCACGCTGTCATTGGGGCAAAAATAATTATAGACCTTGCCAAAGTTATTACGCGTATAGAGTATATTCTGCCGCCACTGTGCATTGGTTTTACTCAGACACAGCGCGCCTTCTAATTCATCAATCTCGGCCTGCGTGTGATATTGCCCCTTGCCGTATCTGGCGTTGGTCGCCATCAACTGGCAGAAATTGCGGAACGTCTGCTGTCGGGCGCGATCCGTCTGGTGATGTCCGGGCGTCATACCTTCAGCAGCCGTTTTTTCCAGTGCGTAGGGGGAATGGTTAAGTATCACGCAGTCAGCGGGTTTCTCATTAGCCTGCATAACCAGCATATTGGCGAGCATAGTGATAATAGTCCCCTGTGAATGTGCAACAATATTAATTGGGTCCAGTTTTGTTGCCGGTTCACTTCGAATCATCAGGATTAAATCAGCCAGCCGCTGTGCGGCAAAAAACTGATAAATACGGTGCGGGTTGTCATAAATAGGGTGCGTAAAATCCCCGGCATTCATATACAGTGATGCAAATCCTGCCGCACCGTTCGCCAGGCCGCCGGAGCCCGGGCCTAACATATCCGGAATAGTGGTTGTCGCATTGGCAAAGGTACCCCCATTTTTGGCGTACACATCGTCCAGCACGTTGCCGAAATTATCATTCTGATATTTCAACGTGGTTTGAGGAATATGCCCCAGCTTTTCCAGCTTTGCGTTGTCATCTTCCTGATAGGCGTTGTAAGGCAGTTTTGCGGCGTCTCCTGATTTAGCCCGTTCTTCGCGATAACGCCGCTGGTCTTCTATATATGTCGCATGATCGACGGGTTTATACCCCCAATAAAATGGAATTACCGGGCTGCGTCCGGGCATTTTTACATTCTGCTGCTCGCCGTCGCCCATATCCATTTTGAACTGGTGCCATTCATGCGGATACATATCCGTGCGACCCATACGTTCATTCAGGCCAGCAATAATACCCTGCTCCTGATTCTGATATGCCTCGCCTACATCGTTGACGCCGTGCACAAGGATCACAATGCAGGGCATGGGATACTTAACAGGTACGTCGCAGACAGCCATTTTTCCGCCCGTTGATTTAGGCACGCCCTGTACACCTGTCGCCACCACCCGCGGATTAAAGGGACTGTTACTCATTTGGCAAAATCTCCATTTTCATTTCATCCATTTCAGTCATATCCAATAACGGCGTCATTCCTTCATCATCAGTGACGCCTTCAATGGTTTCGCCTGACGCCTTAGTCAGTTTGAATTTTGTATTTTTCAGAACATCGTCTGGGTTGCCAGAGCCATGTAATTTAATGCGGCGATGAAACTGCTCTTCCTGAAAGACAGGGATTTTATCTTTTACCGATTCCGGTCCGCTCCAGTCGAGAGTGGTGCCTTTCAACTGCACTTTGGCGGGGGAGAATATTTTTACGGAGCCGTCTTCATTTATTCTGATTCCGCCCCCACCGCACAAAAGCTGGATATTCTTCCTGGCGCTGATGGTTACGTTGCCGTTCATACTCTGAATATGAAAATGCTTATCAGAAAGCAGGCCCATTTCGCCACGCTGTGCCTGCACGGAAATATCATCTTTTGCAGCGATGATTTTGATACCGATGGCTCTGCTGAAAAGTGACAGCCCCTGTCCGACAGCCATTGACAGTTTTTTAAAGACGTTAAAACTGCCGTTACTGGCGGCGTTTAGCGACAAATCTTTGTCTGCTGACAGTGCCATCGTTTGCGGTGTAAGCAGGGCCATACCATGATCGGCATAGGCCACCAGTCCCGAGCGGGTGAGCTGTTCAAGCGCGGCGTTAAGCTGCTGCTGCGGCCCCATTTCGACATTTAACGCCTGTGCCGTCAGCGCACTTTGTTGCAGAGACGTTGCCAGCGTCAGCGCATCCTGAAGCTGCTGAACAACCGCGCTCATATCGAGCTGCTTACCCTGGGCTTTTGGCTGCGCCTCTGTCGTGAGCAATATCCCCTTTGCTGCCCTCAGCACTGCCCGGTCATCCGTGCGCAGTTCCGCACCTTCGCCGCGCGGTTTACCGCCAGCATCGACAAGATGGCCCATATTAAGCTGTGTCTTGACGTACTCAGTACTTAGCTTGACGTGTTCCTGTCCGCGCTTATCCTCCATCCGCAGCTTGTTGAGTCCCGCAGTGCGGATGACGTTGCGGGTATTATTGCGGCTGGTGACGAGGTCAGGCTTGGGGGCATGATGCAGCGCATGCGCAATAAAAGGTCTTTCCGGATCGCCACCTTCAAACGCAATGGCGACCTCTGTCCCCTGGACAAGGGGGAAGTGATGACCATAAGTATCACCGGCATAAATCCGCGCCAGACGAACGGGCATACTTTCATAACCTTGCCTGTGCTGGTCGAGGTCAAAATCAAACTTCACCCAATAACGCCCCTGCACATCGAGATGCGCGTATTGGTCATTGTCTATTGGTGATGAAACGATCGCGGGAACCGTACCGGCGATACGTGGCCGGGGTAACGGCTGCGGTCGAAAGCAAACGCGCTCACTGTAAGGAATACCGATCAGTTGGGATTGAAGAGCCGCATCACGCCTGCCCGTCACCCGCATTGCCGTTACCACAAATCCCGAGGTGAAGGCATGTGGAATGACGCCGCCGATTTCCAACACCATCCCAGGCACAATCAACGGACTGGTGGTCACGCCGTTTAAAATGGACTGATTATTAAGAATAATTTCGTGATGCAGTTTGGCATAGAACCAGCTTGACTCGCCCGGTTGTTCCTCAGCAAATTTCGATCCCGGCTGATGGTGAATATCCGCATAACGATAATCCATTCCATACGTCGTCGATGTTTGTTCAGCCCCATTGGCATCAGCATGAAGTATTAGCGAGTTGGCAAGCCGGTAGTCAAAGTTCTTTGCTTTAACACCTGCGGAAACAACGTTGTGCGTTGATACCAGCTTATCGATCGAATAATCATTTGATGTCAGCCCAGCATGGGATGAGTGCATAATCTTTTGATCAAAGATGTATTGGCATTGTGAATCACTGAAGATAAGCACCATAATGTGCGGAACATCATGATGATTTGCGATCCTGAACCAGATCCCGACTTCTGAGAGGATGCGGCTAATAAACGCTAAATCTGACTCCTCCCACTGCACGATCATTTCCCGGTTGGGATAGATACAAACAAGCGTATCAAAGTCGATTTCATAATCGGCAAAAGCATGTTCGTTGAGGATCTGCGTGACCAGTTTCGGAACGTTTGTGTTGAGATAAATAGCCGATCGCTTACGTCGTGAGAGTAATGCAAGCTTATGTTCCAGCTTGATTTCGTACAGTGATTCATCTGCGGAGGTGCTAATTAGCGAAAATGACGTCACTATTCCTTCTATTTGCCGTTCAAGAAGCCAACGCTCAGAACCCCGTATGTATTCACTCCAATTATTATTAGGCGCTCTGATTTGTAGCGTGGCTTCAACGTTTAACAGTGAGTCTGGTAAGATATTTTTAATTTTAGATGTAAAGGTAATTTTGTAACTATATGGTTCACTTAGCTTTTCCTGACCTTCAATTGTCTCAACATCAAGTACCCCTGAATTACCCGCCTCCCTTACGGTTAATAAATACTTATTTATACTATCACCTAAATATATACCATCAAGATTGTAGAAGGCTGAACCTTTTTTCATTATCGCATCCCTTGCAAGCAGAAAGTAATACATAAGAAATAGAGTTTATCTAGCATATCAACAATAATGACAAAAAAGTCACCTTTTCTCAAAGCAAATATAAAAAATGGATTACCAACTATTAATCGAACATGTAATATAATTCAGGCGCATTAATCCATGTGTTAATTGGAAGTTACCACACCCAATTAATCCATATTTATTTATGATAGCGTTTTAATATTTATATTCTACGATATGGCATTTTATTACCGCGTGGACACGATCCGCCTTCTCTCCAAATAACCCCAGAAGACAGGGATTCCCCCACAAACGGCAAAACGTTAAACTTATGATTTACAATCATATTTTAAAAATAATATCTTTAATTTATTATTTTATCGAATAAATCACATACATTCATAAAAAACACAATAAAATATAACCATTCCCTAATTCTTTTACGCAGGGAGAGCTAACTGGATTGTGCCCATGTCTCCCATGGGAAAGCTGTTGATTTTCTCCCTCTCCCCTGAGAGAGGGCCACTGAGAGGTCATCTTATCAGCCACAGGAGAATCGATGAAACGCTCCGCAATAAACGAGATTCTGGGTCACACGCGCCAGTTTTTTTCCCTGCACGATGTGCATCTCCCGCCCTTCGCCAGCTTCCCGCCCACCCAATGGCGCAAACTCGACGCCGGAGCCTGGAGTGAAGTCTTTGACCTCAAACTCGGCTGGGACGTCACCGCATTCGGCGGTGATAACTTTGCCGCCCTGGGCTTAACGCTGTTTACCCTGCGTAATGGTTCACCAAAAGGCATGCCCTATGAGAAATGCTACGCCGAAAAAATCATGCACGTCCGCGATGGCCAGGTCACGCCCATGCATTTTCACTGGCGCAAACGCGAAGACATTATCAATCGCGGCGGCGGTAATTTGATTGTCGAACTGTGGAACGCCGGAGTCAGAGAACAAACGGAAGACAGCGACGTCAGCGTAGTGATTGACGGCTGCCGGCAAACGCACGCAGCGGGCAGCCAGCTGCGCCTGACGCCAGGGGAAAGCATCTGTCTGACGCCCGGTCTGTATCATAGCTTCTGGGCCGAAGAAGGGTTTGGCGACGTGCTGGTTGGCGAGGTCTCTTCGGTTAACGACGACGATCACGATAACCATTTCCTGCAACCCATCGCCCGCTATAACGACATTGAAGAAGACGAACCGGCGCTGCTGGTGTTGTGTAACGAATATCGCCTGTTCCGCTAACCAAGGAGCGCATTATGCCGTTGATTTCCCTCGCCGATGGCCTCGCCCACGCCCGCGAGCACCGCTATGCATTAGGCGCGTTTAACGTTCTGGATTCGCACTTCCTGCGTGCGCTGTTTGCCGCTGCGAAGCAGGAACGATCGCCATTTATTATCAACATTGCCGAAGTACATTTTAAATATATCTCGCTGGATTCTCTGGTCGAAGCGGTAAAGTTCGAAGCCGCACGCCATGACATTCCGGTGGTGCTTAACCTCGATCACGGCCTGCATTTTGAGTCGGTGGTGCGGGCGCTGCGCTTAGGTTTCAGCTCGGTGATGTTCGATGGATCTACGCTGGAGTACGAGGAGAATATTCGTCAGACCCGCGAGGTGGTGAAGATGTGCCACGCCGTCGGCGTATCGGTGGAAGCGGAGCTGGGGGCCGTCGGCGGCGATGAAGGCGGAGCGCTGTACGGCCATGCCGACGAGTCGCTGTTTACCGACCCGATGCTGGCACGGGATTTCGTCGACAGAACCGGCATTGATGCCTTAGCCGTCGCCATTGGCAATGCCCACGGCAAGTACAAAGGCGACCCCAAACTCGACTTCCCGCGGCTGGACGCTATTCGCCAGCAGGCAGCGATCCCGCTGGTGCTGCACGGCGGTTCCGGCATTAGCGACGACGATTTCCGTCGCGCCATCGAGCTCGGCATCCACAAAATCAACTTCTATACCGGCATGTCGCAAGCGGCGCTGGCGGCGGTGGAGACGCGGATGGCAAATCGCCAGCCGCTGTACGACGAATTTGCTGAGCTGCTGCTGGGTATCGAAGAGGCCATTACCGATACCGTCTCCGAACAGATGCGCATCTTTGGCAGCGCGGGACGGGTCTGATGGAACGCAGAGGTATTATCGCCGCAGGCAACATGCTGGTCGATCATGTGCATCAAATTGTGCAGTGGCCGGAGTGCGGCTGGCTGGCGGAGATCACCCACAGCGAACGCGCTACCGGCGGTGCGCCGCTGAACGTGCTGCTGACGCTGGCAAAAATGCACACCGGGCTGCCGCTGCAGGCGGTGGGATTGATCGGTCAGGACAGCGATGGCGACTACATTATGGCGATGCTTGAGCAGTACCACGTGAATCGCCAACACGTGCAACGCACCACATCCGCCCCTACCTCGATGTCGCAGGTGATGACCGACCCGAGCGGTCAGCGCACTTTTTTTCATTCTCCCGGCGCAAACCGGTTGCTGGATCTCCCCGCCTTTGAGCAGCTTGATAGCACGATGAAAATTTTCCATCTCGGCTATCTGCTGCTGCTCGACAGCCTGGATAGGCCGGATGCTGAATTCGGTACCCGTAGCGCCCGGCTACTGGCGCAAATGCGCGATAACGGGTTTGAAACGTCGCTGGACCTGGTGTCGCGCAAGGGCGACCCGCGCTATCAACCGCTGGTGATGCCTGCATTACGTCATCTCGACTATCTGGTGATCAACGAGCTGGAGGCCGGGGAGTTCAGCGGACTGACTATCCGACAGCCCAACGGCGAGCTGCATATCCCGCACATCGCCAGCGCCGCACGTGAGCTGCTGGACGCGGGCGTGCGCCAGCGGGTGGTGATCCACTGCCCGGAAGGCGCCTGGGGCGAAACGCCGGATCGAGACGGCACATGGATCCCTTCGCAGTATCTGGCGCAGGAGGAGATCGTGGGCAGCGTCGGTGCGGGGGATGCATTTTGCGCCGGATTTTTGTATGGCTGCCATGAGCACTGGTCGCTGGAAGAGAGTATCCGGCTGGCGCACGCCTGCGCGCGGGCCAGCTTGCTGTGCGCCAATGCCATCGACGGCGCGAAAACGCTGGAGGAGTTAAAAGCTGGGGTGGCTGATGCCTGATGCGCTGCGCTTATCAGGCCTACGTAGCCATTATCGCTTTTGTAGGCTGGATAAGGCGTTTACGCCGCATCCAGCAACTGCACACGATCACGCCGCTTTTTCGTGATGCTGGACGTCAGCGGCAAACACGTACCCTAACCCGCGCAGAGTCTTAATCAGCATAGGCTGATGCGGGTTAACCTCAATTTTGCGCCGCAACCGCATGATTAATACGTCGATGGTGCGATCAAACACCTCGACGCTGTCGCTGCGCGTCAGTTCCAGCAACTGCTCGCGGCTCAGCACCCGACGGGCGTTTTGCGCCAGCGCCAGCAGCAGGCTGTACTCACCCTGCGTCAGGTCAACTTTCAACTGCTGGGGATTATGCAACTGGCAGCCGGCGGTATCCAGATGCCAGCCGTTAAAAGACAGCCCGGTGGTTTGCGAGCTGCCGCTTTCGGGCGTGAGCACGCCGACGCGTCTGAGTACCGCCTTCACCCGCGCCACCAACACCCGCACGTTGAACGGTTTACCGATGTAATCGTCAGCGCCCATTTCCAGCCCGACCACCACATCCGACTCGCTCCCCATCCCCGTCAGCATCACCACCGGCAGGCCGGGTCTGATCTTTTGTACCTGTTGCAGCACCATCAGACCGTTGGTGTCGGGCAGCACCATATCCAGCAATACCAGCGCAATATCTGGCTGGGTCTCAATGCAGCGCAACGCCGCCTGTCCGCTATGACAGGCCGTCACGGCAAAGACATGTTCGCTCAGCACGTCCTTGAGCAAGGTACAGACGCCTACGTCATCATCCACAACCAGTATCGCCGGTTTCATTGTTTTTCCCCATTTCGCGCCAACTCAAATGAGTGTGAATGATTCTGCACGGAGTGACAGCGCCAGGGCACAAGGATGTGCGGGAAACATAGCCCCGGTCACACTGCCGGGCCGTCACACGTGCAGGATTCGTCACGTCAAATATGACGACAGCCTGTTTTTCGTCAGGGTTTTGTGCAAATTATGCCCGTAATATCGGCCAATGCCCCTGATAAAAACATGGCATAAAAGATGCATAACAAAAACGACAAGCGCGTATGCGCGATTTGATTAACTGGAGCGAGACCGATGAAAAAAGTCGTCACGGTTTGCCCATATTGCGCATCAGGTTGCAAAATCAACCTGGTGGTCGATAACGGCAAAATCGTCCGGGCTGAGGCGGCGCAGGGGAAAACCAACCAGGGTACCCTGTGTCTGAAGGGCTATTATGGCTGGGATTTTATCAACGATACCCAGATCCTAACCCCTCGCCTGAAAACCCCAATGATCCGTCGCCAACGTGGCGGCAAACTGGAATCTGTTTCCTGGGATGAAGCGCTGGATTACGTGGCAACTCGCCTGAGCGCCATCAAAGCGAAGTATGGCCCGGATGCTATTCAGACGACCGGTTCATCTCGCGGAACGGGTAATGAAACCAACTATGTAATGCAAAAATTCGCACGCGCCGTTATTGGTACCAATAACGTTGACTGCTGCGCTCGCGTCTGACACGGCCCTTCGGTTGCAGGTCTGCACCAATCGGTCGGTAACGGCGCAATGAGTAATGCGATTAACGAAATTGATAACACCGATTTAGTGTTTATTTTCGGGTACAACCCGGCGGATTCCCACCCTATCGTGGCGAATCACGTGATTAACGCTAAACGTAACGGGGCGAAAATTATCGTCTGCGATCCGCGCAAAATTGAAACCGCGCGCATTGCCGACATGCACATCGCGTTAAGAAACGGCTCGAATATCGCGCTGCTCAACGCTATGGGCCATGTCATCATCGAAGAAAAACTGTACGACCAGGCGTTCGTGGCCTCACGTACGGAAGGCTTCGAAGAGTACAGCAAGATTGTCGAAGGCTATACGCCGGAGTCCGTCGAAGACATTACTGGCGTGAGCGCACAGGAAATTCGTCAGGCTGCACGTATGTATGCATCGGCAAAAAGTGCGGCTATCCTGTGGGGCATGGGCGTGACCCAGTTCTATCAGGGTGTGGAAACCGTGCGTTCACTGACCAGCCTCGCCATGCTGACCGGCAACCTCGGTAAGCCAAGCGTCGGCGTTAACCCGGTTCGTGGCCAGAACAACGTTCAGGGCGCGTGCGACATGGGTGCGCTGCCGGATACCTATCCGGGCTATCAGTACGTTAAATTCCCGGAAAACCGCGAGAAGTTTGCTAAAGCCTGGGGCGTAGAAAGCCTGCCTGCCCATACCGGCTATCGCATCAGCGAGCTGCCGCACCGTGCGGCGCATGGCGAAGTGCGCGCGGCGTACATTATGGGTGAAGATCCGTTACAGACCGATGCTGAACTGTCCGCAGTGCGCAAAGGTTTTGCGGATCTGGAACTGGTCATCGTGCAGGATATCTTCATGACCAAAACCGCCGCTGCCGCAGACGTTATTTTACCGTCTACGTCATGGGGTGAGCATGAAGGCGTCTACTCTGCGGCTGACCGTGGCTTCCAGCGCTTCTTTAAAGCGGTTGAGCCGAAGTGGGATCTGAAAACGGATTGGCAGATTATCAGTGAAATTGCTACCCGTATGGGCTACCCGATGCACTACAACAACACCCAGGAAATCTGGGATGAGTTGCGTCATCTGTGCCCGGATTTCTACGGCGCCACCTACGAGAAGATGGGCGAGCTGGGCTATATCCAGTGGCCTTGTCGCGACACCTCGGATGCCGATCAGGGCACGTCTTACCTCTTCAAAGAGAAGTTTGACACGCCGAACGGTCTGGCACAGTTCTTCACCTGCGACTGGGTTGCGCCAATCGACAAGCTGACCGACGAGTACCCGATGGTCCTGTCGACGGTGCGCGAAGTCGGCCACTACTCTTGCCGTTCAATGACCGGCAACTGTGCGGCGCTGGCAGCGTTAGCGGATGAGCCGGGCTACGCCCAGATCAACACCGCCGACGCAGAACGTCTGGGTATTCAGGATGAAGATCTGGTGTGGGTTAACTCGCGTAAAGGTCGTGTCATCACGCGTGCGGCAGTCAGCGATCGTCCGAACAAAGGCGCGATCTACATGACCTACCAGTGGTGGATTGGCGCATGTAATGAGCTGGTCACCGAGAACCTGAGTCCGATTACCAAAACGCCGGAGTACAAGTACTGTGCCGTCAACGTTGAGCGCATTGCCGATCAGCGTGCTGCCGAGCAGTATGTAATTGATGAGTACACCAAGCTGAAGGCCAGTCTGCGCGAAAGCGCGATGGGCTGATCTGCCGGATGGCTGCATGAATGCCTTATCCGGCCTACGACCTGTTTCCACTGTAGGCCTGATAAGATGCGTTGGCATCGCCATCAGGCATTTTCCTTACAACGGTCTCCATTCGGAGGCCGTTTTTTTATGCAAATAATCTCTCTATACTGTTCGTTCCCTACTCTAAATCTAAAAATAAGATGAAACGACTTTTCGCCTTGATGGTGTTATTGACATGTTTTGCCCATGCCGAAGAACCTGGTAGCCAGTTCCTGAAGGCCGCCGAGGCAGGTGACCGACGCGCACAGTATTTCCTCGCCGATACCTGGTTTAGTTCAGGCGATTTAAGTAAAGCCGAATACTGGGCGCAAAAGGCTGCCGACAATGGCGATCCGGACGCCCTGGCTCTGCTGGCGCAAATTAAGATTACCAATCCGGTCAGTCTGGATTATCCACAAGCTAAAACGCTGGCCGAAAAAGCGGCTCAGGCCGGCAGTAAGAGCGGCGAAATTACGCTGGCACGTATCCTGGTCAATACCCAGACGGGGCGCACCGATTACCCCAAAGCCATTACGTTGCTACAAAACGCCTCGGAGAATCTGGAAAACGACTCCGCCGTTGATGCGCAGATGCTGCTCGGCCTGATTTATGCCAACGGCGTGGGCATTCCCGCAGACGATGACAAAGCTACCTGGTATTTCAAACGCAGCTCGGCCATTTCGCGTACCGGGTATTCTGAGTACTGGGCCGGGATGATGTTCTTAAACGGTGAGCAGGGTTTTATTGAAAAGAATAAACAGAAGGCGCTGCACTGGTTGAATCTGAGCTGTACGGAAGGGTTTGATACCGGCTGCGAAGAGTTTGAAAAGTTAACGAACGGGTAATGGTTTAAGCGTTGTCGTTGTAGGCCTGATAAGCGTAGCGCCATCAGGCAACCCGGAGCAGATTGCCGGATGGCGGCGCAAGCGCCTTATCCGGCAATCTGTCATTACTTACTGATTGGCGGTCTTATCAAATTTGCCCAATACTTCGCGCTCATAGGCCAGCGCTTTTTTACGGTCAAATTTGTGTTCCCACTTGGCGATAACCAGTACCGCCAGCGCGTTACCCACCACGTTTAGCGCAGTACGCGCCATGTCGAGGATACGGTCAACACCGGCGATAAATGCCAGACCTTCCAGCGGAATACCCACGCTACCCAGCGTAGCCAACAGCACCACAAACGACACGCCCGGCACGCCCGCGATCCCTTTCGAGGTCACCATCAGCGTCAGCACCAGTACGATTTCCTGCCACAGAGACAGGTCAATGCCGTACAACTGGGCGATAAAAATCGCGGCGATACTCTGGTACAACGTCGAACCGTCAAGGTTGAACGAATACCCGGTCGGCACCACAAAACTGGTGATTGATGCCGGTGCGCCATAGGCTTCCATCTTCTCAATAATACGCGGCAGCACGCTCTCAGAGCTGGCGGTAGAGTAGGCCAGAATCAGTTCGTCTTTCAGGATACGAATCAGGATCCAGATGCTCAAACCGCACACGCGCGCCACGATACCGAGCACCACCAGCGCGAAGAACAGGATGGCGAAATGCACCAGCAGCACCAGCTTCGCCAGCGGCCACAGGGAGGCAAAACCGAAGTTCGCCACGGTGACGGCGATCAGCGCAAAGACACCGACCGGCGCATAACGCATCACCATGTGCGTCACTTTAAACATCGTTTCAGAGATGGAACGGAACACGGTCACCAGCGGTTCGCGGTGAGTGGCCGGCAGTGAAGACAGGCCCAGACCAAACAGCACCGAGAAGAAGATAATCGGCAGCATGTCGCCTTTCGCCATCGACGCAACGATGTTGGTCGGCACCAGTGACAAAATCGTACCCATCAGGCCATGCGCGTGGCTCTGCACTTCTGCGGTTGTACTTTGATATTTCGAAATATCCACGGTCGCCAGCTGCGACATATCGACACCGGTACCTGGCTGGAACACATTCGCCAGCGTGATGCCGAGGATAATTGCCACGGTGGTGATCACTTCGAAATAGATAATGGTTTTGGCGCCAATACGGCCCAGCTGTTTGGCATCACCGACCCCGGCAATACCGACGATCAACGTGGAGATAACTATCGGCACAACAATCATTTTGATCAGGTGGATAAAGATATCCCCTGCCGGAGACAGCAGGTTAACTACCAGCCATTCGCGGCTGTCACTGTGATAATGCAGGTAACTCCCCAGCAAAATGCCCAGCACCATGGCGATCAAAATCTGCCAGGCCAGGCTGACTTTCAAATTTTTCATAACAACGGACTTCCTCGATGGAGCGCTATTTCACATATAACCTATGGGAATAGTACATACTGAAAGGGTATGAATTGTGTTGCGTTCGTTTATGGAATTTTTTAACGCTTATTATCATTATCATTTGCATGGCATTCAGCGCAACCCTTTAAGAACAGGGCCTTTAGCTGATTTTATGCATAAAAACGCGAGTTTATGCGGGTCATCATGAATAACTTTTTGTTATAAAAGAATATTCATTTGATAAAAAATGAAGAATTATGACTGTGCGTTTTTTTCGCTAATTTGTTCAACTGCTGTTTTTTTGCACAGCAAAAACGACGCAAATCACAAAATAACAAAAATTATTTTTGTCGATTCTGCAGCAATTTCGCCATATTGATTGAGTCAATCAACTGAGCACGATCCACCCTCGGCGAGTTTAAATCGAGAACTTTTTGCCACTGCAAAATAGCCTGTGCATAGTCGGCCTGCATAAACGCATCAGCAGCCAGCAGCATCAGCGCGGTAACTTCTGTCGGGTCCAGCGCCAGCGATTTCTCAATCATCTCACGGGTTTGCGGCGTCATATGCTGCCCGGACTGATAGTACAGCACCGTCGCCAGAGCCGAATAGATCTCGGCGTTTTCACCGCGCAAACGCAGCGCCTGCTCATAGGCCAGTAGCGCATTATGATACGCGTTTTGCCAAAGATAATACTCACCCAGTTGCGCCCATTGCGTGCTGTCTTGCGGGTTGTCACGTATTTTTGATTGCAGCGAAAGCAGCTGTTTTTCCTGCATATTTTCATCAGAAAACGCATGTAACGGGTCCGCCAGTCGCGCCTGCTCCTGCTGGACGGCCTGCCATTTTGGCGACAACAAATAACCTCCCATGCAGGCAATCACCATCAGCACAGCTATAGCGGCCAGGCGTTTTACCGGCATCGGACGTAACGGTGCACAACATTCAGGCTGACTCATCGTTCATCCTCTTCTACGCGCTGACGCGTTCTCACCCGCCAGATAATCACGCCCACCAGCAGCAATAACAGGCACGGCAGTGCCCACAACAACAGCGTCTGCTCATTGAGCGGCGGGTTATAGCGGACGAAATCACCGTAACGATCGGTCATCCACGTGGTGATCTCATGTTCACTTTTGCCCTCTGCCACCATGCTATACACCTGATGACGCATACTGACCGCCACCGGCGCATTGGATTCCAGTAAGTTTTGATTCTGGCACTGTGGGCAGCGCAACTGGCTGGCAATAGACAGCGCTTTTTCCTGCTGTTGCGGGTTGTCAAAACGCCAGGTGTCGACAACCTGGGCATGCGTAGCGAAAGTGATGAAAAACAAGACGATCGTTAAGAGTAAAAACTTTCTGCCGGATGGCGCTGCGCTTACCCTGCCTACGGTTTGCGTACCCTGTAGACCGGATAAGGCGTTTACGCCGCCATCTGGCAACGCTGTGATTAATTTACGCATCGCGCTTTCTCCCTCGCCAGCCGCTGAGCAGCGCGCCGAATACCATCAGCAGCGCTCCGCCCCAAACCCAACGCACACCACTTTGCACGTACAAGCGCATGGCATAGCGCTCCGGTCCGGTTTTTTCGCCGATCACCGCGTACCAGTCGTGCAGCAGGTTCCAACGGATACCCGGCTCCATCATTTGCTGGCGACGCGCGGAATAGAAGCGTCTTTCGGGCTGCAGGCTGCCGATGCGTTTCTCATCCTGCCAGAGCGTAATCAGCGCCTTTTCACTGGTGTAGTTTCCTTTTGCTTCCAGAGAGAGGTGCTCAAAGCGGAAAACATAGCCTGCCAGTTCAACCTGCTGCCCAGGACTCAGATTCAGACTCACTTCCTGGCGGCTCCCGCTGGAGAACACGATCCCTGCAGCAAAAACCAGCACGCCAGCATGCGCCAGCAGCGCCGGAAGCTGGCTTCGCAGCGGCACCTTCCGGCTTCTGATCGTCGCTATCACGATGACCGCCAGCATCAGCAGGCCAAACGGCAGCGTTGCACGGTTGAAGTAAGGCGCGCCAACGGAGAGTCGTCCCCAACCAAACAGGCCGTAAATCATCGGATACAGCGTGCCAATCAACACGATAAGCAGCACCGCGCAAAACAGCAGCAGCGCGACCAGAATCATCATCTCACGCGACCAGCCGCCAAAACGTACCGTGTGACCGACGTCCCGCGCCCGCCAGGCATACAGACCGAGCGATGCCAGGCTTAACACGGTAAACAGCGCAAACAGCGGCGCAGCGCGGACGTTGTCCAGCGCAAAGGCATGAACAGAAACCAGTATGCCGGAACGCACAATCAGCGTGCCCAACAGCGATAAAATCAGCGTGACAATCGCCAGCAGCAGCGACCAGTGCGGGAAACCTCCACGCTGCCGTGAGACATACAGGCTATGCAGTAACGCACTGGCGGAAAGCCAGGGTAATAAGGAAGCGTTTTCTACCGGGTCCCAGAACCACCAGCCGCCCCAGCCCAGTTCACAATAAGCCCACCAGGAACCAAGGATGATCCCAAGCGTCAGGGCGCACCAGCCGGGCAGCGCCCAGCGCCAGCACACCCAGGCAGTCCGTGCGTTAAAGCCGCCGCGCAGCAGCGAAGCCAGCGCCACGCCGGCCGCCACCATCAGCCCACCGTAGCCCAGATACAGCAGCGGCGGATGGAGGATCAGCCCCAGGTGTTGCAGCATCGGGTTCAGGTCGCGCCCTTCAATTGCCGGCGGGAAGATGCGTACGAACGGATCGGACCACACCACCATGAACAGCAGCAATGACGCGGTCATCATTGACAGGACGCTGAGGGTTAACGGAAACAGCGCGTCCGGCTCACGCCGGGAGCGCCAGGCGAACAGTGCGCTCCAGGCAGAAAGAAACAGCACCCACAGTAGCAGCGATCCTTCATGACCACCCCACACCGCCGCCAGTTTTAATCCCCACGGCAGCAGGCTATAGCTGTGCTGAGCCACGTAAACGACGGAGAAATCACTGGTCAGGAAACAGAACACCAGAATGGCAAAGGCCAGCAACAGCAGCGCAAACTGCGTCCACACGCCCACGCAGGCCAGACGCATAACGCCCAGCCAGCGCTGACGTACGCCCGTCAGCACGGCAAGCGGGGTCAACACGTTGACCCCGAGACTTAACAACAATGCCAGAAAACCGGCTTCAGGAAGGAGTACGTCCAGAAATCACCTTGCCCTACGCAACCGTCAGTTGCCCTGCATACAGAATGAAAAAGCGCAGCAGCAGCACGCCGGTCAGGCTGGCACCACACACTGCCAACACACCGTGAAACGTCGGGCTGCGATTCGCCCACGGTTTCAGCAGCATCGGCAGGATCAGCCCCAACCCGGCCACGCCCAGCCAGAACCACCAGGTCCAGAAACCACCGCCCAACGCCGCAACCAGCGCGCGCATTTTGCCGTCATCGCCCAGCGCCAGCCCGATAAAGAACGCCGCCAGCAGGAAGATTTCCAGCCACACTACCGGGGTTTCCATGCGGTGTACAAAATGCGCCTCGGTGGTGTGCGGGTTACCGCGATGGCGCAATGCCATGGCGATCAGCGCCACCGCCGCACCGGACGAGATCCCGGAAAACAGGAACAGCACTGGCAAGATCGGGTTATTCAGGAACGGATAGGATTTCAATGCCGACAGCAAGAACCCGGTGTAGGCCCCGAGCAGCACCGCCAGCACCAGCATCACTGT
The DNA here is from genome assembly GCF_047467975.1 of Citrobacter sp. C348. Classification (NCBI taxonomy): domain Bacteria; kingdom Pseudomonadati; phylum Pseudomonadota; class Gammaproteobacteria; order Enterobacterales; family Enterobacteriaceae; genus Citrobacter; species Citrobacter sp. C348. The sequence continues at coordinate 63,045 of NZ_JASJUJ010000012.1, forward strand.
TTCCAGCAGACGATGGAGCGGCGCGATCAGCGCCAGCAGTTTTGGCACGATCGTCAGACGAGGCACGAAGCGCTGTTGCAGGGCAATAACCTCTTTATCAAAGATTTTTGCCAGCCACAGCACCAGCACCACCATATACAACTGGAATAGCATGACCCCCATCGACATCACCGAGGTGAAGCTGTAGTGGAACATCAGTTTCCAGAAGGTCCATGGACGCGTCAGGTGCAAGACCAGGATCAGCAGGCCGAGAATAATCGCTCCCGGCCCGAGTACCAGCGTGGTACGCAGTAACGTACTGTCTGAACCGCCCGCTTCCGGATGCAGCCGTCGAAGCAATACCGACAGCGTAACCAGTCCGGCGGAAATACCGATCAGGAACAGATAGATGGCGATGGGCCAGTCCCACACCAGTGATTCAAAATGGAATGCAGAAGCGGGTGTCATTGGCTCACCTCCCCGTATTTAAAGGGAACGCGGTAGACCTTCGGTTTGGTGCCTAACGCCAGCTTGTAACGGTAGGTATTTTTCTGGTGCAACAGACGAGAGATCTCGCTGTTGGGATCGTCCAGATTACCAAACGTCAGCGCTTTCGTCGGACATGACTCAACGCAAGCAGGCTGCTTGCCCGCTTTCAGGTTGGTTTTACGGCAGAAGTCGCACTTATCTGCCGTCTTGTTGACCGGATGAATAAAGCGTACGCGATACGGGCAGGCGGCGATGCAATACTGGCAGCCGACGCACAGATCCGGGTTCACATCCACAATGCCGGTGGCAGCATCGCGATACGATGCCCCCGTCGGGCAGACGTCAACACAGGGGGCGTGATCGCAGTGCTGGCACGAATGGCGGAAGAAGCGGTACTTCACATCAGGAAACGTCCCCAGCGGCTCGCTGCGAATAATCGTCAGACGCGATACGCCTTCCGGCACGTTGTTCACTTCCCGACAGGCATCCATGCAGGCGGTACAGCCGATGCATAATGATTCATCATGTATCATGCCGTAACGCACGCCGTTAATGTTTAACGTCTTCGCCACGACGCGTCCCGCCGTCCCGCTAACAGCCACCAGCGCGCCGACGCCGGTGATAAACTGGCGACGAGAGCAACTCATGGATGCTCCTTAAGCAAGGGAATCGACGCCGGATTAAAGTTTGGATTATTACGCTGATCGCTGTGGCAATCGACGCAAATCTTGATCCGTCCTTTATCGCTTAGCGTCTGCATCGTGTCTTGCTTCGGATGCAGTGAGTGACAGCTGGCACACGCTACTTTCGTCACGTGGACATCGTGCGGCCAGAACGCTTTTTGCAACTGCTCAGGCAGGTGACAGGACATACAGACGCTGTTCTGCTGCTCCACGTTGTACATCGGCTCATTAAAGCGCATCACATCCTTCACCCCTTCGCGGTGATTGGGTGACGGCTGGCCGTGACAGTTGGTGCAGGTAACCGGCAGTTTATTATTTGGGTTGATGACTTCGGCATGTTTACCATGCATGCCTTCGGTGTCCGGCTTGTGACAATCCAGACAGGCGGCATCCGGATTACGCTGTTGGGTGACCGTAAAGCGTTGATCTGAGTCCTGTGGCGTGGGGGTCGCGGCATTCCCGCACAGGCTCCAGAACAGGCCTGACGCCAGCACCCCAGCAGTTAATAACGAACGTAATACGCTCATATTCACTCCGTTGAGTTATCCGCCCCTTGCGAGGCGGAAAGGGGTTATTGGCTTAACAGACCGTTTTTACGCGCCTGGTCTTCCCACTGCGGAATCACCGTTTTGATGAAGTCCTGCTTCTCAGCATTGATTTGCTGCATGTTCAAACCGATCGCCTTCTGGGCTTTCTCTTTCGTCGAGATATCCGGCAGCGGAATTTCATGGGTGATGCCTTTGGTCGCCAGCAGACGGACCAGTTTGGTACGGGCATCGGCCGCTTTATCCATCGCGCTACCCAACATACGCAGACCTTCTTCCGGCGCATGCATGTGAATCCCGTGCGAGGCGATAGACAGATCCCAGCGCCATTGCGCATGGCGAATATCTTCCAGAATCGGCTTCATTTCAGCTTCCGTTGCACCCGCATCCCATGCAGCCTTCGCTTCGAAGTGGGCATGTACCAGCTGATCTTCAACCTTGATTTTCAGGTCATGAATCGCTTGTTTACGCTCGGCAACCACTTTTTGCAGGGACGCTTTGTCCTGGGTGTGGCAGTTGGCGCAGGTCTGAGGGAAGTTATCGAACGGGTTACCAATTTTATGGTCGGTGTAGATCTTGCCTTCAGCGTTTTGCACTTTCGGCATATGACAGTCGATGCAGGTCACATTGTTCTTGCCGTGAATGCCCGCAGTCCAGGTTTCATATTCCGGGTGCTGCGCTTTCAGCATCGGCGTTTTAGACAGGGAGTTGGTCCAGTCGGAGAACGCAATGGCGTCGTAGTATTTCTCCATGTTCTCAACTTTCATCCCCTCGTCCCACGGGAACTTAACGGCTTTGTTTTTACCGTCGAAGTAGTACTCCACGTGACACTGGCCGCAGACCATGGACTGCTGGTCAAAGCGACCGGCTTTATCAAACGGTTTACCGATGCTTTCCATCGCGCGTTCTGCATAAGGACGGGACAGCGTCAGCTCGGGCTTCCCTTTGGCGAAATCTGCCGAGGCGGTGTTATGGCAATCCGCACAGCCTAAATTGTTAACAATTTCCGGGCCGCCGCGCGCCCATTTACCGTGGAAATAACCGTCTTCGCCGTCTTTCTGGATCAGGCGCGCCACGTCAGGGCTTTTACAGCTCCAGCAGGCCATCGGCAGCGGACCATCTTCGGCAGTTTTTGGCGCGCCGGTACGTAATGTTTCACGGACATCGGTCACCGCGTAAGCATGCCCACGCGGTTTGTTGTAATCACGCGAGAAAGGATATCCCGCCCACAGAATCACCAGTCGTGGATCCTCTGCCAGCGCATCTTCACGTGCGGACTGCTCCGACGTGGCTTTCCATGAGAGGTATTGATCGGGATGCTGAGGGGCGAAGGTTTCATTCTTCGCTTCAACGGTGACGGTTTTTGCGGGTACTGGGGTTTGTTCAGCGTGAACGGCAGAGATAAATAAAAACGGTAATATCAGGCTGAAGAAACGGAGTACGGGTGATTTTGTCCTTGCCATAGGGGGGTCTCATCCAGATGACGCCATTGTCTGCAATGGCGATTCTTTTATTGTTTTCCATAACAGCAACCACACGTATACTGTCATGACATTGCTCCACCCTCTTTTTAACAAAAAACCACACTTAGAATGTTGTTTTTAATCAATTGTAAGTGCATGTAAAATACCACTTTAGAGTTAGTAACCCCCTCCAGCCTCTCACTCTTTGGTCTATTCCCGACACCGATCACCTTTTTCAAACTTCTTCATATAACTGTATGTTATCGCGAGATTTAATCAATTTTTGCTAGTTCTCTTCAAAAATCAGTTTGCCGCTAATTTGCACAATTCGCTTATTGCGTGATCTGCCGCTCAAATCCCAAACAAAACTCCAAATGCCCCTACATTTAACGTTTATGAGACATATTATTAACATCCTACAAGGAGAACAAAAGCCATGAGCCAAATACATAAACACGCTATTCCCGCAAATATTGCGGATCGTTGCCTGATAAACCCGGAGCAGTACGACGCGAAATACCAACAATCTATTACCGAACCCGATACTTTTTGGGGTGAGCAGGGAAAAATTCTTGATTGGATACAACCTTATAGCCGGGTAAAGAACACCTCTTTTGCGCCTGGCAACGTATCCATTAAATGGTACGAAGACGGCACGCTGAATCTGGCAGCAAACTGCCTTGACCGCCATCTGCAGGAAAACGGCGATCGCACCGCCATCATCTGGGAAGGCGATGACGCGACCCAGAGTAAACATATTACCTATCGCGAATTGCATCGCGACGTTTGCCGTTTTGCCAATACATTGCTGGATTTAGGCATTAAAAAAGGCGATGTGGTGGCGATCTATATGCCAATGGTCCCGGAAGCGGCGGTGGCGATGCTGGCCTGCGCCCGTATTGGCGCGGTGCATTCGGTGATCTTTGGCGGGTTCTCGCCGGAAGCCGTTGCCGGACGTATCATCGACTCAAACTCGCGCCTGGTGATCACCGCCGATGAAGGTGTGCGTGCTGGACGCGGCATCCCGCTGAAAAAGAACGTGGATGATGCGCTGAAAAACCCGAACGTGAAGACCGTTGAGCACGTGGTGGTCCTCAAACGTACCGGCGGAAAAACAGACTGGCAGGAAGGCCGCGACCTGTGGTGGTCCGACCTTATTGAGAAAGCGAGTCCTGAGCATCAGCCGGAAGAGATGAACGCGGAAGATCCGCTGTTTATTCTGTATACCTCCGGTTCAACCGGTAAGCCAAAAGGCGTGCTGCACACCACCGGCGGGTATCTGGTTTACGCAGCGACCACCTTCAAATACGTGTTCGATTATCATCAGGGCGATATCTACTGGTGTACCGCTGACGTCGGCTGGGTAACCGGGCACAGCTATTTGCTGTACGGCCCGCTGGCCTGCGGCGCTACCACGCTGATGTTCGAAGGCGTACCCAACTGGCCAACGCCTGCGCGTATGTCGCAGGTCGTGGATAAGCATCAGGTCAATATTCTCTATACCGCACCCACCGCGATCCGCGCCCTGATGGCAGAAGGCGATAAAGCGATTGAAGGCACCGACCGTTCGTCACTGCGTATTCTGGGCTCTGTCGGCGAGCCGATTAACCCGGAAGCCTGGGAATGGTACTGGAAGAAGATTGGCAACGAAAAATGCCCGGTCGTCGATACCTGGTGGCAGACCGAAACCGGCGGTTTCATGATCACCCCACTGCCGGGCGCTACCGAACTGAAAGCCGGTTCGGCAACACGTCCGTTCTTCGGCGTGCAGCCGGCGATTGTCGATAACGAAGGCAACCCGCTGGAAGGCGCGACCGAAGGCAACCTGGTGATCACCGATTCCTGGCCGGGTCAGGCGAGAACCCTGTTTGGCGATCACGATCGTTTTGAGCAGACCTACTTCTCCACCTTCAAGAATATGTACTTCAGCGGCGACGGCGCGCGTCGTGACGAAGACGGCTACTACTGGATAACAGGACGCGTGGACGACGTGCTGAACGTTTCCGGCCACCGTCTGGGGACGGCTGAAATCGAGTCGGCGCTGGTGTCGCATCCGAAGATTGCCGAAGCCGCGGTAGTGGGTATTCCGCATAATATTAAAGGCCAGGCCATCTACGCCTACGTCACGCTGAACCACGGCGAAGAGCCGACACCTGAGCTGTACGCTGAAGTACGCAACTGGGTGCGTAAAGAAATTGGCCCACTGGCAACGCCAGACGTGCTGCACTGGACCGACTCACTGCCAAAAACCCGCTCCGGCAAAATTATGCGCCGTATTCTGCGCAAAATTGCGGCGGGCGATACCAGCAATCTGGGCGATACCTCGACCCTCGCCGATCCTGGCGTGGTAGAGAAACTGCTCGAAGAGAAGCAGGCTATCGCGATGCCATCATAACCCTAACCGTGAAATGCCCGATGGCGCGCTGCTTATCGGGCCTACAGGTTCAGCATCCCTTGTAGGCCGGATAAGGCGTTAGCCGCCATCCGGCAAAATAAAAAATCCCCCTACCCTCTCTTCATCGGGAGGGAAATTATAAAACCTCCCCCAAAGGATTTCGTGTTGCCGGACTGCGACAGCTAACAGGTCATGCCTGCAGCGTGAAAGACAAAGGGGACCTCTGGAGAGCTCTGCGATGAATGACAATATTTATCAGCGGATAGAAGACAGTGCGCGTTTCAGGGAGTTAGTTGAAAAAAGGCAACGGTTTGCCGCTGTACTATCCATCATCATGCTGGTGGTTTATATCAGCTTTATTTTACTGATTGCCTTTGCGCCTGGCTGGCTGGGGACACCGCTACATGCGGGAACCAGCGTCACCCGAGGTATTCCAATTGGGGTGGGCGTGATCCTCATCTCCTTCCTCCTGACCGGAATCTATATCTGGCGGGCCAACGGTGAATTCGATCGTCTTAACAATGCGGTTCTGCACGAGGTTAAAGCATCATGAAGAGAGTCCTGACGGCGCTAGCCGCCACGCTGCCCTTCGCCGCAAATGCGGCGGATGCTATTAGCGGTGCAGTCCAACGCCAGCCAACCAACTGGCAGGCGATTGTTATGTTCCTGATTTTCGTCATCTTTACGCTCGGCATTACCTACTGGGCGTCTAAGCGCGTGCGTTCGCGTAACGACTATTACACCGCGGGCGGTAACATCACCGGTTTCCAGAATGGGCTGGCGATTGCGGGCGACTATATGTCGGCGGCGTCGTTCCTCGGGATTTCCGCGCTGGTCTTTACCTCTGGCTATGACGGGCTGATTTACTCACTCGGCTTCCTGGTCGGCTGGCCAATCATTCTGTTCCTGATTGCCGAACGTCTGCGTAACCTCGGTCGCTACACCTTTGCGGACGTCGCCTCTTACCGTCTGAAGCAGGGGCCTATCCGTATTCTGTCGGCCTGTGGTTCACTGGTGGTGGTCGCGCTGTACCTGATCGCCCAGATGGTGGGTGCCGGGAAGCTAATCCAACTGCTGTTCGGTCTGAACTATCACATTGCTGTGGTGCTGGTTGGTGTGCTGATGATGATGTACGTGCTGTTCGGCGGTATGCTGGCCACTACGTGGGTGCAAATCATCAAAGCCGTACTGCTGCTGTTCGGTGCCAGCTTTATGGCCTTTATGGTCATGAAGCACGTCGGCTTCAGCTTCAACAACTTGTTCACCGAAGCGATGGCGGTACACCCGAAAGGCTCGGCGATTATGAGTCCGGGCGGATTGGTGAAAGACCCAATATCCGCGCTATCGTTAGGCCTCGGACTGATGTTCGGAACCGCGGGTCTGCCGCACATTCTGATGCGTTTCTTCACGGTCAGCGATGCCCGCGAAGCGCGTAAGAGTGTGTTCTACGCCACCGGCTTTATGGGTTATTTCTACATCCTGACCTTTATCATCGGTTTTGGCGCAATCATGCTGGTCGGTGCAAACCCGGCATATAAAGACGCGGCTGGCGCGCTGATTGGCGGCAATAACATGGCGGCGGTGCATCTGGCCAACGCGGTGGGCGGTAACCTGTTCCTCGGCTTTATCTCCGCAGTGGCCTTTGCCACCATTCTGGCCGTGGTTGCTGGTCTGACGCTGGCGGGTGCCTCGGCGGTCTCTCACGATCTGTACGCTAACGTGTTCCGTAAAGGTGCTACCGAGCGTGAAGAACTGCGCGTGTCGAAAATTACCGTACTGGTACTGGGCGTGATTGCCATCCTGCTCGGCGTGCTGTTTGAAAACCAGAACATCGCCTTTATGGTCGGCCTGGCGTTCGCTATCGCGGCAAGCTGCAACTTCCCAATCATCCTGCTTTCCATGTACTGGTCACGACTGACCACGCGTGGTGCCATGCTGGGCGGCTGGTTAGGTCTGATAACGGCAGTGGTGCTGATGGTGCTTGGCCCAACGGTATGGGTGCAAATTCTCGGTCACGAAAAAGCCATTTTCCCGTATGAATACCCGGCGCTGTTCTCCATTAGCGTGGCGTTCCTCGGTATTTGGTTCTTCTCTGCTACCGATAATTCTGCAGAAGGTAACCGCGAGCGTGAGCAGTTCCGTGCTCAGTTCATCCGTTCCCAGACCGGGTACGGCGTAGAGCAAGGTCGCGCGCACTAATCCTCTCCTCTTCCCCGGTCTTTTTGGCCGGGGATCACATTTTTCTCTCTCCAACGTATCCATCACTGTTGATAGCGCTACAGTACCAAAATGAAATTGAAACACTGTTTTTATTACATAAACACGTTAATTCATTTTGAGAAAAGAGGATGCGATGAAGAAATATGCCCTGGTAGGAACCGGCGGGCGAGCGGGCCTGTATATCTCAGCGATTGGTGGGCAATGGAAGGAAAACGCCCGGCTGGTCGCCTTTTGCGACACCAACCAAACCCGTATGAACTACGCGAATCAGCTATTAAAAAATGAGGGGGCCGCTCCGGTATCCACCTGGAAAGCCGCACAGTTTGAAGACATGATCCGCGAAACCCGCCCCGATGTCATCATCGTGACCACTATGGACCGCACCCACGATGACTATATCGTGCGGGCGCTGCACGCGGGCTGTGATGTGATCACTGAAAAACCGATGACCATCGATGAGAAGCGCGCCCTGCGTATTCTCGACGCCATTGAAGAGACCGGACGCCAGGTGCGCGTCGCCTTTAACTATCGCTATGCTCCACATCACAGCAAGGTACGCGAGCTGCTGATGAACGGTGCCATTGGCGACGTCTTTTCGGTTCACTTTGAGTGGTTACTGAATACCGAACACGGCGCCGATTACTTCCGCCGCTGGCATCGGGAAAAACGCAACAGCGGCGGCCTGCTGGTGCATAAATCGACCCATCATTTTGACCTGATGAACTTCTGGCTGGACAGCTATCCGCAGCGTGTTTATGCCGAAGGCAGCCTGCGTTTCTACGGAAAAGAAAATGCCGAACACCGCGGTGTGACGCAGTTTTATCCACGTGCTCATGGCTATGCGCAGGCCAAGGACGATCCGTTTGCACTACAAATGTCGGAGAATCCACAGCTTAAAGCGCTGTATCTGGATGCCGAACACGAAGACAACTATTTCCGAGATCAAAGTGTATTCAGCGATGGCATCACCATTGAAGACACGCTGTCGGTGCTGGTGAAATATCAAAACCAGGTACAGCTCACCTACTCGTTGAACACTTATCTGCCGTGGGAAGGACTGAACGTGGTGTTTAACGGTAGCGAAGGTCGCCTGGAGATGAAGATCGTGGAGAAATCATACGTCAATGCAGGCGGGGCGAGGGAGAACGAAGGCAGCCTGGAAAGCTGTGATATTACCGTTTTCCCGATGTTCGCTGCGCCCTGGCAGGCCGACTTCACGCTGGGCGAAGGCGGCCACGGCGGCGGTGATAACGCGATGCTGGCCGATCTGTTTGGCGAGCCGCGGCACGATCCGCTGCAGCGCGCCGCCGACCATCGCGCGGGAGCCATGTCGATCATGACCGGCATCGCCGGGAATCTCTCCATGCAGCAGCAGCGCCCGGTAAATTTTAAAGAGTTTGAACTGATTTCACGGTTGAAATAGCGTCCGGACCGCTGGTCAGAACATCAGCCTCGCGACCAGCGGTGCCACCAGCACCATCACCACGCCGGAAAGCATCATCACCAGGCTGGCAATCACCCCTTCCTGTTGGCCAAGCTCATAGGAGCGCGCGGTGCCTGCACCGTGCGACGCTGCACCAAACCCGGCCCCTTTCGCCATCCCTTCACGAATAGAAAGGCGCAAAAACAGCATGTCGCCCACCGCCATACCGAACACGCCGGTGATCACCACAAACAGCGCCACCAGATCCGGCTGCCCGCCCAGCGGCTCGGCCGCCGCCAGCGCAAATGGCGTGGTCACCGAGCGCACCGCCAGGCTGCGCTGGATCTCATCGGGTAACATAAACAGACGCGCCAGCCAAACCGAACTGGTGACAGCCACCAGCGTTGCCGTCACCACGCCCGCCGTCAGCGACATCCAGTGACGCTTAATAACCGCGAGGTTATCGTAAACCGGCACGGCAAACGCGATGGTCGCCGGGCCCAGCAGCCACATCAGCCAGTGCGATTCACCAATATAGTTTTGCCAGGAGATATGCCCGAACACCAGCATCAGCACCAGCAGCGCGGGCGTGAGGACCAGCGGCATCAGCGGCAATGTCCGAAAACGACGATACAGGCGCTTGTTGGCAAAATAGATACCCAGCGTAATCACCAGACACAACACGCTTAACTGGAAATTACTCACGGTTTAGCCTGCGCATTTCATAGCGATACACTTTATCGACCACCCACGCTGTGGCGCCGAGTACCATCAGCGTGCTGATGGCAATAACGGCAAAAATGCGCCAGCCATCCACCAGCAGCAGGTGCGTATAGTTCACCACCGCGACAACCGCCGGGACAAAAAACAGCAGCATTTCGGCCAACAGCCAACGGGCGCCTGCGCGTATCCAGCTAAGCGGGATCACCCGACACACAATCAGCGCCAGCATCAGTACCATCCCGACCAGGTTGGCGGGAAGCGGCAGATGTAGCCAGGAGACAAGATATTGAGCAAAAACAAATAAACCTGCGTACAACAGAACCTGAACGGGGACCTGGAGTCGATGAATAACCGCAGGCGTCACGCGGCTAATCGCCACAGCCATGAGGGAATGTCCGTAAAAAAGAGAGAGCGCCAGTATAGAGACCCTCCCTCAAGGACTGAAATGAATTAAACTCATTGCAAGCATAGTCTTAAGGAATAATCATGGATATCAGAACGCTGCGATATTTTGTTGAGGTGGTTCGCCAGCAGAGCTTTACCCGCGCGGCGGAGAAGTTGTTTGTCACCCAGCCGACCATCAGCAAAATGTTGAAGAACCTTGAAGACGAGCTGAATTGCACGCTGCTAATCCGCGATGGGCGGCGATTGTTGCTGACCGATACCGGACGCATCGTCTTTGAGCGCGGCCTGGCGATCCTCGCCGAATTCCGCCAACTGGAGGCGGAACTGAGCGATATTAACCATCTGAATAAAGGGATCCTGCGACTCGGTATTCCCCCGATGGTCGGCATGCTAATGGCTGGCCCCATCAGCCTGTTTCGCCAGCGTTATCCCGGCGTTGAGCTGAAAATATCAGAATTTGGTGGCTTAACCGTCCAGCAGGCAGTGATGAACGGCGATCTGGATGTGGCGATGACGGCGCTACCGGTCGAAGAAGAGAGCGGTCTGGCGACCTTGCCGCTTTTCAGCCATCCACTTTGCGTGCTGGTGCCGCGCTCCGGCCAGTGGACAACCTGTGATTCCATTTCCCCCGAGGCGCTGGCCGAGCACCCGCTGCTAATCTACAACGAAGATTTCGCCCTGAGCCGTCAGTTGCTGGAGTTGTTTAGCCAGCATCACGTCAAGCCGCGCATTGCGGTGCGCAGCGGGCAGTGGGATTTCCTCGCCGCGATGGTACAAGCCGGAGTTGGGATCGCCATTTTACCGGAGCCCATTTGCCAAAAACTGGATAAGCAGACGCTACGCTGGATCCCGCTGGAGAGCCATTTACGCTGGCAGTTGGGCATGATCTGGCGCGAAGGCGTGTATCTGTCGCACAGCGCACAGGCATGGCTAAAATGCTGCGAAGGGTTTTGGTTAACGCAGGAGACGTAAGTTGCCGGATGGCGCTACGCTTATCCGGCCTACAATTGCGTTCCGTAGGCCTGATAAGCGTAGCGCCATCCGGCACAATCGTTTACTGATTCTCGATCAACAGTGCTTCCAGCAAATCCAGATCGTGCAGCAGTTTCTGCAGCGTTTCATTGCTGATTTCGCGCGTGGCGCGCAGATGATACAGCTCTGCACGCTCCGAGCGCAGCGCCGCCAGACGGAAACGCCGTTCGAGGTTTTCTTCCTGCATCGAGCTTTCGGCGTCGTTACGTCCATCGACGCGACGACGCAGGTTACCAATCACCCGCGAGCTCACCTCAGTCAGCAGTTGATTATCGATATTCTCCTCACTATCTGCAGCCAGACGCTCTTCCATTTTCTGAATGGCCACAATCGCCACTTCCGCCGTCGCGGCGCGAGCAATGCGGATCTCTTTTTGCTGCTGCGAGTGATCCGCCACTTCAAGATGCTGCAGCAGGATCGGCAGCATCACCACGCCAACAAACAGCGAGAACAGAATCACACCGGCGGCAAGGAAGATCAGCTCATAACGTGCCGGGAAGCCGCTGCCGTCTGGCAACAATAGCGGAATAGAAAGGACACCAGCCAGCGTGATGGCCCCACGCACCCCCGCAAAGGAGGCGATCAGGATTTCACGCGTGGTCCACGAGCCAAACTCCATCGGCTTCTTCTTCAGAAAGCGCATGCTGAAGTTTTTCATGGTCCACAGCCAGCCAAAACGCACCAGCATCAGTGCTGCATAGATCAGCACGATATCGGTAAACAGCATCCACATTTCGACATTCGGATCGGCGTCTGCCGCCGCCAGCGACGACTCCAGAATACCCGGTAACTGTAGTCCTAACAGCAGGAAGACCATGCCGTTAAACACAAACTCGAGCATGGCCCAGGTGCTGTTCGCACGTAAGCGCATCGCCAGCGGTGCGCGACGCATGACGCCAGAACGGGTAATCGTCATCCCAGCCGCCACCGCCGCGAGGATCCCGGAAACACCGATATGTTCAGCAATCAGATAAGAGGCAAACGGCAGCAGGAACAGCAGGACAATTTGCGTGGCGGGCTCATCGCCGCCCCAGCGGCTGAGAAAACGCAGGGAGCGACCGTACAGCCAGCTGACCACAAACCCCGCCAGGATACCGCCAATTGCCACCTTGAAGAATTCAACCGTCGCACCGCCGACGGTAAACACCATCGTGCCCATCGCCACCGCGACAGCAAACTTGAGTGAAACCAGACCGGAGGCGTCGTTCATTAACGCTTCGCCCTGCAGGATGCCCATGATTTTCTTCGGGATGCGGCCTTCACCGACAATGCCAGAAAGTGCCACGGCGTCAGTTGGCGACAGCACGGCGGCCAGCGCAAAAGCCGGGATCAGCGGAATGCCCGGCACCAGCCAGTAAATCATAAAGCCTATTCCGACCACCGTGACCAGCACGAGCGCCAGCGCAAGGCCGAAAATCTCTCGCCCATGCTCGAGAAACTCACGCGTTGGCGTCTTCCAGCCATCGGCAAACAGCAGCGGCGGGATAAACAGAACCAAAAACAGTTCAGGGTCGAACTCCACATGCAAACCAAACGTCGGCCACGCCAGCAAGGCGCCGATGGCGATCTGCATAAGGGGTAAAGGGAGTTGGAAGGGCAATACGCGAGTCACTACCCCCGACAGCGAGACCACAAGGGTCATGATGAGTATGGTAAAAAAGATTTCCATGCGTTCCCTGTTTGCGATGTTTCTTATGATATGCGACGAGAGGCGTCGTGCCTCAATTCTATCTTCCTCAGAGTAACGCAAAAGACAACGAGATGTGTTCCGAAAATAAAAACGGGCGGCAAAAGCCACCCGTTTTCAGGATCATCATGATGTGAGAATCAGATTGCCCAGCCGCCGGCATAGAAGGCCACCAGCGCGATAGAAATGACTACGGTACCGATGTTCAGTTTACGCCATTCACCGGAAACAATGCGTCCAATCACCAGCGTAGCAAAGCCGATCATAATGCCGGTAACGATGTTACAGGTCAGCACGATGAACACAGCAGTCACCAGACCCGCCATCGCATCCACAAAGTCTGCGAAGTCAATTTTCGCTACGTTGCTCAGCATCAGCAGGCCGACATACATCAGCGCCGGTGCGGTCGCGTAGGCAGGAACCAGATAAGAGAGCGGAGAGAGGAACAGGATCAACAGGAACAGCACGCCGACGGTGATCGCGGTCAGACCGGTTTTACCACCCGCCGCCGTACCCGCTGCGGACTCAATATACACTGCCGCAGGAGCCGCCCCCACCAGACCAGAGAACACGCTGCTCAGGGAGTCGGTGGTTAACGCTTTACCGCCATCAATAATCTGTCCGTCTTTATCCAGCAGATTCGCCTGCCCCGCCACGGCACGGATAGTCCCGGTCGCATCGAAGACGGCGGTCATCACCAGCGCCAATACGCTCGGCAGGACGATCGGGTTCAACGCCCCCATAATGTCCAGGCTGCCGATCAGGGAATTCCCTTCCGCATCGCTCAAAGAAGGCATGGCAAAAATACCGGAAAAATGCACGGTAGGGTCGAAAATCAGGCCAACAACAGAAATACCGATGATGGTCAGCAGGATGCCGCCCGGTACTTTCAGTTTTTCAAGGCCGATAATGACCGCCAGGCCAATCAGCGACATGATCACCGGGAAGGTATCGAAATCGCCCAGAGCAACCGGCAGGCCGTCCAGTGGGTTCTTAATCACCAGCCCAACGCCGTTTGCCGCAATCAGCAGCAGGAACAGGCCGATACCAATCCCCGTGCCGTGCGCAACGCCCTGCGGCAGGTTGCGCAGGATCCAGCTACGGATACCGGTCGCAGAAATAATGGTAAACAGGACGCCCATCAGGAACACCGCACCCAGCGCCACTGGCACGCTAATATGCTGCCCCAGCACCAGGCTAAATGCGGTAAACGCCGTCAGCGAGATAGCGCAACCAATCGCCAGCGGCAGGTTTGCCCACAGGCCCATTACAATAGAACCCACGCCGGCTACCAGGCAGGTCGCTACGAAAACTGCAGCCGGTGGGAACCCGGCTTTACCCAACATCCCCGGAACCACAATGACGGAGTAGACCATTGCCAGGAACGTCGTTAATCCGGCAACGACTTCCTGACGAACGGTACTGCCGCGGTGCGAAATTTTAAACCAGGCGTCGAGTGAGCCGCCGGTACGCGCTGAAGGCGTAGACATAGAAAACATCCCCTGAGAGTTTATTTTTCGTCAATATGCGTGATGGACAATCCACTGCCTGCTAAACGTTTTCTCCATGTGCCAGGTTTGCGCCAAAAGGGGTGTCGCAAAAAAGCAAACGTTTAGCTTCACGCATAAAAAACGGGTGGTAAAAAAAAGCAAACGATTATCCTGCGATCATACGGCGGTTTTCAACAGAACTTTGCCGCTTTTTATGCATTTCTTCTTATAGCGCACAAGAAATAGCCAACCGATGCGCAAACGTTATCGTTAATGCGCAATCTGGCAACAAATTTCGCTGGGTTATTGCAACATGCGCTACTATTTCAGGCGCAAAGTCGCACAGGAAAACAGGTGAAGATGCAGGAAAAATTTCGGCTAAAAAACCGCCAATTGACTGGCAATTGTCCTGGGGTGACTTACAATTACTTTATCAACACAGACCGGAACCTCCACTACGTGCTCGACTGAGGGGTGTTGATGTCGGGGGAAACCCTCCCGTGAACCAGCGGGATAGAGTGAAAGACAAAGACCGGAACCAAACTAAAGCGCCCAGTTGTGGCGCTTTAGTTTTATACCCATCACCGGTTTCAAACTCATCAATCATCTTCCAGCAATCGCGCCCCAGTCCCCTGCTCACCAAGCTGATCGCCTGGGTTACGCAACGGACAATCACTGCGTGACAAACAGCCGCAGCCAATACAGCCGTCCAGCTCATCGCGTAGTGCCACCAGAGTATGAATGCGTCGGTCAAGCTCTTCGCGCCATTGTGAAGAAAGCTGCCTCCACTCCTTCGCACTGAGCGAGTGGCCTTCGGGTAATACGCCCAACGCATCACCAATTGTTGCCAGCGGAATACCAATCCGTTGAGCAATCTTGATGATGGCCACATAACGCAGCACATCTCGTTTGTATCGACGCTGATTACCGCTATTGCGCATGCTGCTGATTAACCCTTTGCTTTCATAGAAATGCAGGGTCGATACTGCCACGCCGCTACGCTTTGCCACTTCACCAGGGGTGAGCAGCGCTTTAATCCGGGGTAATTTCTTTTCCATAAATCGCTTTACCTCAAGTTAACTTGAGGAATTATACTCGCCGACAGACAAAACGACGAATCGAATACTGAGAAAGAGGCTGCCATATGTCCCATCAGCAAATTATTCAGACACTTATTGAATGGATTGATGAACATATCGACCAACCGCTGAATATCGAAGCGGTCGCGAAAAAATCAGGTTATTCAAAGTGGTATTTACAGCGAATGTTCCGTACGGTGATGCGCCAGACGTTAGGCGACTATATTCGTCAGCGTCGACTGCTGCTGGCCGCCGTTGAGCTACGCAATACTGAGCGACCTATTTTTGATATTGCGATGGATCTCGGCTATGTATCGCAACAAACATTCTCACGTGTGTTCCGCCGCGAGTTTGATCGAACCCCCAGCGACTATCGCCATCGTTTGTAGAATTATTGCCCGCCCTGCGTCAGTATGGCGGGCGAGCGCTTAACCCAGTGCATGAACTCCTGCGGCGGCAATGCTTTCGCAAAGTACCATCCCTGACAAAACTGTACGCCGCGCTCCAGCAGCCAGCTGATTTGATCCGCTGTTTCGACCCCTTCTGCAATTGTCTTCAGGTGTAAACTTTGCGCCATTTCGATGATATGTTCGGCAATCATGTGGCTGGTACTGTTGGTGGTCAGCGTACTGATAAACGATTTATCGATCTTCAGAATATCCACATTCAACGAAGACAGATTGTGCAGATTGGAATACCCAGTCCCAAAATCATCAAACGCGACTTCATAACCCGCCTGACGAAATGCCTGAATAACCGGGGTCATCTTCTGCAAATCAATAAATCCGCGCTCGGTGACTTCAACCTTGATTTGCTGCGAACGTACAGAGTAGTCGCGTGATTTTTCAGCAATCAGCGCGATCAGCCGGGATGAATGAAAGTCGGAGGCAGAGAGATTTATTGAGATGTAAAGCTGAGGGTGTGCTGACAGAAAATAGCCCAAATCGTTGAACACTTCTTCGACCACATAATCCGTTATCTTCTCAATCATCCCTTCCTTTTCCGCCAGCGGAATGAATTCTGTCGGACTCATGACCTCACCTTTGCAACCGGGCCAGCGCAACAGCGCCTCGGCCCCAACGCATTGACCATTTTTGATATCAATGATCGGCTGGTAATGCAGGCAAAGCTGGCGTTTTTTGAGCGCGCGTTTTAACAGACGGCGAGGAGAATAGTATTGTTGGCGCGTACGCCACCACATCAGTAGGATCAGGATGCTACAGATCACGCCGAAAGGGAGCGTTAGTACAGCTTCATGATAGAAATTCTGATCAACGCGATCGTCCGTGGTCGACACAATAACCGCAATGGGCCGCTTTTCTGAATGCACGATGGTATAGAAACGATCGTCTTGCTGGAATGTCGGGGCATCGCCGCGTACCAGCGGCAGTAATTGCGCAACGTTTGACCCTTCACTGGCAGAGAAAAAGCTATCCGTTACCGTATCATAGACCCCCCAGGCGAGGTCCGGATCATCAGACATGACCTCGCTGTAGGATAAAGGATTGATAACGACAACGTAGTTTCCTCTTTGCATATACGTCATTCTGTAGCCAGAAAAAAACGGCGTATCGCGATAGTAATAAATGGAGATGTCCGGCGTCCGCTTATAGTCAGCGGTGGGCATAATATATGAGGCTGGCGGCACCATCGACGTTGAGCACAAAAAATGATCGCCCTGCGCATAAATGAGATCGCTGATATATAAACGCCCACGAATAATATTCAGCATACTTTTTTGATGCGCCGGGGTACACATCTCCCCTTGATACAGTTGTGCCATATCACGCGCGAGATCGGCTTGCTGGATCACCAGCTCCGTTTTATTGAGGGCCAGCTGCGCAAAAGTGCGGAGTTGATTGCGGGTTTCGGACGTCGCCCTGACATGAGCAAACCATAACGCCAGTACCACGGGGAGCAATACCACCGTGAGTGTTCCAAGGAACCTCAGCGTCTTACGTCGCGCACTGTGAGTCATGTCAGCCCTATTTCCCTGTATCGTATATGCCAGTACCCATCAAGGCAGGATGCTATAAACGCCGGCTAGTTAAGTTGTATGAATCTATCAACATTCGCAACCGCCGTCTCTATGTAAAAGTCTGATAATAGCGGATGATGATATTCTTTTTCCGTAAGGCAAACTTAAAGTTAAGCTTATTTGAAAATAGCACACTGTAAAAGTCGTAATGTTTTATTCGCGTTATACGGGCTTCGCATAAAAAATACATAAATTTTTTTAAAGATTAATTTAGGATAAAGATAACAAGCAGCGTAAATACACCTTCTATTACGAATGATGCATTCGCTCACCACATCCTATAACCACAATTCAATAAAGGTTATTAACCAATAAAAAGAGCGTCCCGCACTGGTGAACAAACGAACAGATGTGATATAGTTCACAAAAATCATGTAACAGAAACAGTGTTTCATTGATGTGCATGCCCGCCGATAGCCAGAGTGCCACACCTGTTGTGAACAACCCCGTGCTGTCCTGGGCATCAAGACTTTTTGAGGACGTTTTTCATGGCAACAATAACAACTGGCGTAGTTCTTCTGCGGTGGCAACTGCTGAGCGCAGTGCTGATGTTTTTAGCCAGCACGCTCAATATCCGTTTTCGTAAATCAGATTATATTGGCCTGGCCGTTATCAGCAGCGGTTTAGGGCTGGTTTTCGCCTGCTGGTTTGCAACCGGATTGCTCGGCATCACCCTGATGGACGTGTCCGCTATCTGGAATAACATCCAGTCTGTGATGGTAGAAGTGATGAGCCATACGCCGCCAGAGTGGCCGATGGTATTAAACTGATCAAAAGAAAGCGTCCGACTGAACTAAAATTTCAATCGGACGCTTATTTTTAGGTTAAGTGAACCCATTCAAAGCTATGAACTACCACTCCATACGGAAACCCGCGTTAACCTGCCAGTTCATATCAATGTCACCTCCCGCCGATCTTTCCAGATCAACATACAACCGGGAGTTATTGTTCTGAGTGAGATGGATATTGGTACCTATACCATAGTTGATCCAGGAGTCACTTCCCCCTTCGCTCACTTTCAGTGCGGCATCTTTACCCCAAACGGTGACATCACGATCGCCAGCAAACTCATGCAGCAAATCCAGCTTCACGTAAATATCGCTATCCGGGCGCGATTCAAACCGATAACCTCCGCGCAATCCGACACGGCCAATAACGCTGTCTATATCGTTTTGACGGACTTTCAACCCACTACTGGTGGTGTAACTGGCCTCATCCAGATAGGTATACACGAGCTGACCTTGCGGTTCGATAAACGTAGAGTTTCCTAAGCTAAACTCGCGACCGTATTCTGCGCTGGCACTGATTGACCATGTGCTGCTATCTGCAAAGCCAGAGTTGCCGTATGTGTTCCTGTAATTGAAGTCACTTTCATGGCGGCTATATTTCAACACCAGATCCAGGTAATCTTGTTTCTCTGGGCGATTCCATGCAGCATAAAGTGAACCACCGTAGTTCTTGTTATCGCCAGTACCATAAGTGAAGTCGGCATTGCCTCTCATGTAATGCGCGGCAATCCCTCGCGTCCAGACAGACGATTCGCCTTCGTCTTTGTTGTCATAACCGAGTTGCCAGAAGCTATACAGGTTTTTAAAGTAGCTCCCAGTATCACTCTCTATTTCACCACCTTTATAGCGTATCCACAGACCATTTTGCTGCTGATCCTGGCGGAGTTCGCCTAAACGCTTATTCAGGCTGTCGATTTCAAGACGAGCGGTCGCCATTGCGTAGTTCAGCCCAGCATTGGCGATCACGGTGTTACTACCTGCGCTGGCTTTCGTCGAAACACCCGTGATATACCAGTTGGTACCGTACTGGCTTTGCGGATCGCCTTCACGGATATCAGAACGCAGCAGTGGTTTATAGTCATACACATACTCGTTCGTAATATCGACTTTATCGTACGCTTCGAATGTCACATTACTTGCCGCATCGGCAACCCAGATATCTTCCTTCAAATCAGTGAGCTTGTTGATATTCAACGCTTCAATCGCATGTGTACCGCCGGTACTACTTTTAACAACTTCAATGAAGTCGCTGCCGTTACGTCGCTGCTCATCCGTTTTATTGGTATTGACATCAATCAGGAAAATACCGTTGTTCCCTTTCAAATCATGAATTTTAACGGTTTCGTTGATACTCTGATTGGTGTGCAGGTTAAAACCATGCAGGTTTACCGTACCGCCGTCTTTCAGGGTGATGGCACTGATTTCCGCATCTTTACCATCGGGGATCCAGTGGGCGTTATTCGCCAGCGTAAGGTTGAGATCGCCGCTCCATTTCCCGGTTGTTGCGTCAAAGAAGTTTGCTTCATGCCCATGCCAGTATGAATCTGCCCCATTAAGCGTAATATTCATCTGGCTTGTATTAGAATAAAGCTTATCACCGAAGTCGAGGTTACCTAATAGATTAACCTTGTTGCCTCCAGCCTGATTAATATTAACGACACCACCGTCTTTAGCACTGACCGCATCACTTTTTGATGAGCCTTCCGGGTAACCGCTATTGTTCTCCAGGAGTTCTTTAAAGTTACTAGCATAGGTATTAATGTAAACATCGCCACCGTTTGCCGTAATGGTTGAACCCGCACCCCGCGCATAAATTCCGTTATTGGCCAGCGTTGCATCTTCGCCCTGTTTGGTGTGCTCAACTTCAGAACGAATGTACACATTGCCGTTCACAGACACATCCGCGCCACCGCCTACATATAACGCAGTATTGTTGTGTGTGTACTTATTGCCAATTAGGAAATTATTTTTAAGACTAAAATTGTCGACAGTCACTTTGGTGTCACTGCCTTCTGCAGACAACCCAAAGAAGGCTAACCCGGCACGATGCTCCTGCTCCGTGGTCCCGCTAATATTGACGTTGTAATTACCAATATGATACTCACCGCCCTGATCACTCGTGATGTTGCCAATCTTGACCTCAAGACCGTTACCTTCGCCTCGCACAGGATTATCAATTTTAACCGTAAAATCGTAGTTGTTGTCGCCGGCAATCGTATCTTTGATGCTGATACCAGGGAGCTCGGGGTCCTTACCGATATAGTTCAGTGTATAATCTTTAGCGAATGCTGCCCCAGAATATAGCGCATTACTAATGCTCACCGACAAGGCTAAAGGCAATATTACCTTAGCGTTATTCTTCCATTGATACATATATAGACTCCGAAGTACAAAAGAATATAGAAATATCAAGACGACTATCAAATCCTCATTAATAAAAAGAGATCGGAGAGCAGTACACTTGTATCAATGATGAATTGACAATCTCAGAGCATTATTTAATGCGGTACATCACGCTGTCAATATTTTTTGAATCATGAAACAAATAACTTCGCAATAGTTTATTTAAATTTGATTACTATCAATGTTATTAATTGCATATATTAAAATAGTAATTATAAACAATGATTATATTTCGTTTTTTCCTTGCAAAATATTCGAATATTATATGTGAGAAGATCGTCAAATACAAAAAAGCCCCATTTTAAATGGGGCTTTTCATTCATTACGGTAATAATCGTTAAATCACGATCAGAACGGAATGTCGTCGTCAAAGTCGATTGGCGGTTCGTTAGACGGCGCTGCCGGAGTGGACTGCTGCGGACGAGACTGTGCACCGCCGCTGAACTGGTTGCCACCCTGCGGCTGCTGAGGCTGACCCCAACCACCCTGTTGACCGCCACCTGCATTACCGCCCGCCGGTGCACCGCCGCCCTGACGACCACCCAGCATTTGCATGGTGCCGCCGACGTTCACAACAACTTCAGTCGTGTACTTCTCGACACCTGACTGATCGGTCCATTTGCGGGTACGCAGCTGACCTTCAATGTAGACCTGAGAACCTTTGCGCAGATATTCGCTGGCGACTTCCGCCAGTTTGCCAAACAGCACAACACGGTGCCATTCAGTCTGCTCTTTCATCTCGCCGGTCGCTTTATCACGCCAGGATTCGGAAGTAGCCAGCGTAATGTTGGCAACTGCACCACCATTCGGCATATAGCGTACTTCCGGGTCCTGGCCCAGATTACCGACGAGAATCACCTTGTTTACGCCTCTGCTGGCCATGATCGTGTCTCCTGAAAAACGTTTCTTAATAAGTGTAAGCGCGGGATTGTAGCATTTCCAATAGCGCTTTTACTACGTTGAGAGGTGGATTCCAGTAAACAACCTCAGCCAGACATTGTTACACAGACACCTGCGTTTTGCATTCCAATACTGTATATCCATTCAGGTCAGGTTGTGTCATAATTAACCGTTTGTGATCGCCGGTAGCACCATGCAGCCAGGCAAAAAAGCGTTTAATCCGGGAAAGATGAATGGATAAGATCGAAGTTCGGGGCGCCCGCACCCATAATCTCAAAAACATCAACCTCGTCATCCCGCGCGACAAGCTGATTGTCGTCACCGGGCTTTCGGGCTCAGGCAAATCCTCGCTGGCTTTCGACACCTTGTATGCCGAAGGGCAGCGTCGTTACGTTGAATCGCTTTCCGCGTATGCGCGTCAGTTCCTGTCGCTGATGGAAAAACCGGATGTCGACCACATTGAGGGGCTGTCGCCAGCCATCTCAATTGAACAAAAATCGACATCCCATAACCCGCGATCCACGGTAGGCACCATTACCGAAATTCACGACTACCTGCGCCTGCTGTTTGCCCGCGTCGGTGAGCCGCGCTGTCCGGATCACGACGTACCGCTGGCAGCGCAGACCGTTAGCCAGATGGTGGACAACGTGCTGTCACAACCGGAAGGCAAGCGCCTGATGCTGCTGGCACCGATCATCAAAGAGCGCAAAGGCGAACACACGAAAACGCTGGAGAATCTGGCAAGCCAGGGTTATATCCGCGCCCGTATTGACGGTGAAGTGTGTGACCTGTCCGATCCACCAAAGCTGGAACTGCAAAAGAAACATACCATTGAAGTGGTCATCGACCGCTTTAAAGTCCGTGACGACCTGTCACAGCGTCTGGCGGAGTCTTTTGAAACCGCGCTGGATCTCTCCGGTGGCACGGCGGTGGTTGCCGATATGGACAACCCGAAAGCGGAGGAGCTGCTCTTCTCCGCCAACTTTGCCTGCCCTATTTGCGGCTACAGCATGCGCGAGCTGGAACCCCGCTTGTTCTCGTTCAATAACCCGGCGGGCGCATGTCCTACCTGCGACGGTCTCGGCGTGCAGCAGTATTTCGACCCTGACCGCGTGATCCAAAACCCAGAGCTGTCGCTGGCTGGCGGCGCGATCCGTGGCTGGGATCGTCGTAACTTCTATTACTTCCAGATGCTTAAGTCACTGGCAGAGCATTATAAGTTCGACATAGAAGCCCCATGGGCCAGCCTGAACCCAACGGTTCACAAAGTGGTGCTGTACGGTTCCGGCAAAGAGAATATCGAATTCAAATATATGAACGACCGCGGTGATACTTCCGTACGTCGTCACCCGTTTGAAGGTGTGCTGCACAATATGGAGCGCCGTTATAAAGAGACGGAATCCAGCGCGGTACGCGAAGAATTATCTAAGTTCATCAGCAACCGACCGTGCGCCAGCTGTGAAGGCACGCGCCTGCGTCGTGAAGCGCGCCACGTGTTTGTTGAGAACACACCGCTGCCTACTATTTCTGACATGAGCATCGGTCATGCGATGGATTTCTTCAACAATCTCAAACTTGCCGGTCAACGGGCGAAGATTGCGGAGAAAATCCTTAAAGAGATTGGCGACCGCCTCAAGTTCCTGGTTAACGTCGGTCTGAACTACCTGACACTGTCGCGTTCGGCCGAAACGCTCTCCGGCGGCGAAGCCCAGCGTATCCGTCTGGCAAGCCAGATCGGTGCGGGCCTGGTCGGCGTAATGTACGTGCTGGATGAACCGTCCATCGGTCTGCACCAGCGCGATAACGAACGCCTGCTGGGTACGCTTATCCATCTGCGCAATCTGGGTAATACCGTGATTGTGGTTGAGCACGATGAAGATGCGATTCGCGCCGCTGACCATGTGATCGATATCGGTCCAGGCGCGGGCGTCCACGGTGGACAGGTAGTGGCGGAGGGTACACTCAATGACATTATGGCAGTGCCTGAGTCACTGACCGGCCAGTATATGAGCGGCAAGCGCAAGATTGAAGTGCCGAAACAACGCGTGCCCGCTAACCCGGAAAAAGTGCTGAAGCTCACCGGTGCGCGCGGCAACAACCTGAAAGATGTCACCCTGACGCTGCCGGTTGGCCTGTTTACCTGTATTACCGGCGTATCCGGTTCCGGTAAATCAACGCTGATAAACGACACGCTGTTCCCGATTGCTCAGACCCAGCTCAACGGCGCCACGCTGGCTGAACCTGCACCTTATCGCGACATTCAGGGGCTGGAGCATTTCGATAAAGTTATCGACATCGACCAGAGCCCCATTGGTCGTACGCCACGTTCCAACCCGGCAACCTATACCGGCGTATTTACACCCGTCCGCGAACTGTTTGCTGGCGTGCCGGAATCACGCGCGCGCGGCTACACGCCAGGGCGCTTCAGCTTTAACGTGCGCGGTGGACGTTGTGAAGCCTGTCAGGGCGACGGCGTAATCAAAGTTGAGATGCACTTCCTGCCGGATATCTACGTGCCGTGTGACCAGTGCAAAGGCAAGCGCTATAACCGTGAAACGTTGGAGATCAAGTACAAGGGCAAGACTATCCACGAAGTGCTGGATATGACCATTGAAGAGGCGCGTGAGTTCTTTGATGCCGTCCCGGCGCTGGCGCGTAAACTGCAAACGCTGATGGATGTTGGCTTGACTTATATTCGCCTTGGGCAGTCCGCAACAACCCTTTCTGGCGGCGAGGCCCAGCGCGTGAAGCTGGCGCGTGAGTTATCAAAACGCGGTACAGGACAAACGCTGTACATCCTCGATGAGCCGACTACCGGTCTGCACTTTGCGGATATTCAGCAGTTGCTGGACGTGCTGCACCAGCTCAGGGATCAGGGCAACACCATCGTGGTCATTGAGCATAATCTGGACGTGATTAAAACGGCCGACTGGATTGTCGATCTCGGTCCGGAAGGGGGTAGCGGCGGCGGAGAAATCCTGGTTGCCGGTACGCCGGAAACGGTTGCAGAGTGTGAAGCCTCACACACCGCCCGCTTCCTCAAACCACTGCTGTAGTTACTCATGCCCGATGGCGCAAGCTATCGGGCCTACAGGATAGACGTATTGGATTGTAGGCCAGATAAGGCGCTTACGCCGCATCCGGCAAAAAGGCTCAGAACTGCGCCAACATCCTGCGTTTATCTTCTGGCAGCGTCTTGATAGCCTGTTGATATGAGGCGTCCACCAAATAGTAAATTTGTGAATCTGGCAGCGAACCATCCAGGTACACCGTGCTCCAGTGCGCCTTATTAAGATGCCGGCTTGGCCGGACATCGCTATGCTGCTGGCGCAATAACTCGGCCAGTTCAGGGCTGGTTTTCAGCGACACAGCAGGGCGTTCTTCCACCTCTTTTACCATCGCAAAAAGCACATCTTCGACTTTAATTTGCGTGGCTTTCCAGTCGCTGTGCACGCTCTGTTCGGCACCTGTTTTCGCCATGCAGTATTGCAGCAACTCCGAGTTCGTCATCTTTATTCCCCTTACCAGCAGCTCGCCTAATGAGAACATCTTTTACTCAGTGTGCAGCAACTCTGCCAAAGGTAAAAGCCAGCAACGCAAATTTGTTTAAAAAACCACCAATAAAGAACCTGTACCCTCAGTATTCTGAGTTTACAATCACCTCTTCGCCATATGCCCCGGCCTGCGGCAGTGGTTTATAGGTGGAGTTGGAGGCGCGCAAAATGCGAATACCGCGAATACCTACGTCGCGCGCGGCGGTGATGTCATTGTCGGAATCGCCGTAGAACATGCGGATGTTTTTATCCTGTAACCACTGCGTTTTGGTGTTCTGCCCGGCTTTATCACCGGCAAAGATAACCGGGTTCATATTAGCGGATGGAATGTGGAAGTTATCGGACAGTGTCTTAGACACGGTCTCGGTTTTTGTCGGGCTACGTCCGGTGACAAAAAAGATGCTGTCGCCGCGACGAACATGCATATCAATTAACTGACGTGCGACTTCTTTTGGAATACTAAATTCATCCCAGCCATTGTTCATTTTTTCCCAGAACGCCGGATTCTTCAGGTAATCCTCACTCTCCGGGGACCAGGTTTTTTTGCCACGCCAGAAACCCGGGCTGGAAAAAAGAACGGTGTCATCAATATCGAATCCGACGGCCATTGGCGGGCGTCCGGTCAGGCTGTTTTCAATCTGAGCAACAGAGACCCAGTGAACCGGAGACTGCTCAGCGAGTTTTGCAACGTTAGTGCCTGGATTAAGCTGCGAGGGGGAAGAAACTAAAGCCTGGGCGGAATGGTTTAACGTGAACAATAAGCAAACGGCACTAAGTGCCAACGTAATCTTGCGCATATTTTTCCCTAAGTAGTCAGCTAGTTATCATTTTTTTATTAACAACTGGTCAAAAAACTATCTGACCTTACCCCCTGGGGAAGGTGAAAGGAAGGGTTTTCTCTCGTTTTGTTACAGAAAAAGAGGACGATCACACAGAAAAAGCGTGCCTGATGGCGCTATGCTCATCAGGCCCACAAACGGAAAATCCAATGCTTTGTAGGCCGGATAAGGCGTTTACGCCGCCATCCGGCACCCAATTACATTACTGCGGCAAATGCCTTCGCCACACGCTGGACGTTACCGTGATTCAACCCGGCGACGCACATGCGGCCGCTGGCGATCAGGTAAACCCCGAATTCATCACGCAGGCGATCGACCTGGGCGGCGCTCAACCCGGTATAGCTGAACATACCGCGCTGTTGCAGAAGGTAGTCAAAGTTACGGCCCGGTATCTCGGCATGGAGAACATTGACCAATTCCTGACGCATCGCCAGGATGCGGGTACGCATCGCTTCTACTTCCGCCAGCCAGTTGGCTTTAAGCGCATCATCGCCCAGCACGGCGGCAACTACCTGCGCACCAAAGTTAGGTGGGCTGGAGTAGTTACGACGCACCGTGGCTTTTAACTGCCCCAGCACGCGACCCGCAGTCTCAGCGTCTTCGCACACCACGGAAAGGCCGCCGACACGCTCACCGTATAAAGAGAAAATTTTAGAGAACGAGTTGCTGACCAGGGCAGGCAATCCAGCGCTGGCAATGGCGCGGATCGCATAGGCGTCGTCTTCCATTCCCGCGCCAAATCCCTGATAGGCAATATCAAGGAAAGGGATTAGATCGCGCGCTTGCAGAATCTCGATAACCGCATCCCACTGCGCGGGCGTCAAGTCCGCACCGGTCGGGTTATGGCAGCACGGATGCAACAGTACAATGCTGCGAGCCGGTAAGGTGTTCAAGGTTGCCAGCAGGTCGTTGACGCGCACGCCGTTAGTCGTGTTGTCATACCAGGGGTAAGTACTTACTTCGAATCCAGCCCCTTCAAAAATCGCGATGTGGTTTTCCCATGTCGGATCGCTGACCCAGACGCCAGAATCAGGGAAGTAACGCTTCAGAAAATCCGCACCTACTTTTAGCGCACCTGATCCTCCCAGCGTCTGAATCGTCGCCACGCGCTGCTGCTGAAGAACCGGGTGTTCTGCACCAAACAGTAGTGGCGCAATGGTGTGGCGATAGCTGTTCAGGCCTTCCATCGGTAAATACAGCGACGCACCCTGCGGCTGAGCATTGAGCCGGGCTTCCGCTTCGCTTACGGCGTTAAGCTGAGGGATTATCCCGTCTTCGTTGTAATACAGACCGATGCTGAGATTCACTTTGTCACGACGTGAATCTTCCTTGAAGCGCTCCATGAGCGATAAAATCGGGTCGCCGGCGTAGGCGTCAACTTTTTGAAACACGTGGTGGTTCTCCAGGTTTACAGGCAGGGGATAAGAACACAATAAACCGGAAGCGGGAGAAGATCGAGAGGATGTTGAGAGGATTATTGCCGGATGGCGGCAGAACCGCTTTATCCGGCAGACAGCCAGATTCAGTCCACGTACTTCATCGCTACCCTTGATGTCAGGCGCGTGATAAGTTCGTAAGCACTTACTTTCGTTATTTCAGCAATGCGTTCAACGGGCAGACCATCGCCCCACAGAATCACCGGATCGCCGGCTTTTTCCTGCGCTTCTGGTCCCAAATCAACGCAGATCATGTCCATTGCCACACGACCAACAATCGGCACTTCCCGACCATTGACCAGTACCGGCGTGCCGGACGGCGCTGCACGCGGATACCCGTCGCCATAACCCATCGCCACCACGCCCAGGCGCGTGTCACGCGCGCTTTCCCACGTTCCACCATAGCCAACAGGTTCGCCCGCTTTGTGCTCGCGCACGGCGATCAGGCTGGAGGTAAGCGACATCACCGGCTGGCAGCCAAAATCAGTCCCGGCAGAATGATTCTCCAGCGGCGATACGCCATACAGAATTAGCCCCGGACGCGCCCAGTCGAAATGGGACTGCGGCCACAGCAGGATACCGCCAGATGCGGCAATAGAACGCTGTCCCGGCTTGCCTTCACAAAAACGATTGAAGATATCGAGCTGCTTTTCCGTCGCGCCACATTCGGGTTCGTCTGCACGGGCAAAGTGGCTGACGATGTTGACCGGCTGACGCACGTTTTTACAGTGGGTCAAGCGTTGATAAAACGCCTCAGCCTGCTCCGGACGTACGCCCAGACGGTGCATCCCGGTGTCGAGCTTCATCCAGACGGTGACGGGTTCCGCCAGTTCAGCCGCTTCCAGCGCCGCAAGCTGCTCCTCATTGTGCACGGCAGTATGCAGCCGCTGTGCGGAGATGGTCGGCAGATCGGAGGCATCGAAAAAACCCTCCAATAGCAGGATGGGTTGCGTGATCCCACCCGCGCGCAGTCGCAGAGCTTCTTCAAGACGAGCGACACCAAAAGCGTCCGCATCAGGGAGCGTTCGCGCGGTCTCTAACAGACCATGGCCGTAAGCGTTCGCTTTCACCACCGCAACCAGTTTACTGGCAGGTGCCAGTTCGCGCAGACGTTGCAGGTTGTGTCGCAGAGCGCGGCGGTTAATGACAACAGTTGCCGCTTGCATTTGTGTTCCTTAATAAATGGACGACGGAGCGTTACTCATCGTCATACTGTGGTCCGGCATAATTATCGAAGCGTGACCACTGGCCGTTAAACGTCAGGCGCACCGTACCGATTGGGCCGTTACGTTGCTTACCAATAATAATTTCCGCGATGCCTTTTAAGTCGCTGTTTTCGTGATAAACCTCGTCACGATAAATAAACATGATTAAGTCGGCATCCTGCTCGATAGACCCCGATTCACGGAGATCCGAGTTGACCGGACGCTTGTCGGCGCGTTGTTCCAGAGAGCGGTTAAGCTGCGACAGCGCCACCACCGGCACATGCAGTTCTTTTGCTAATGATTTCAGCGAGCGCGAAATTTCAGCAATTTCCAGCGTACGGTTATCGGAGAGCGACGGCACCCGCATCAGCTGCAGGTAGTCGATCATAATCAGTCCGATACCGCCGTGTTCACGGGCGATTCGGCGTGCGCGCGAACGCACTTCCGTGGGCGTCAAACCGGAGGAGTCATCAATGTAGATGTTTCGTTTCTCCAGTAAGATCCCCATGGTGCCGGAAATTCGCGCCCAGTCTTCGTCATCCAACTGACCGGTACGGATTTTGGTCTGGTCTACGCGCGACAGAGATGCCAGACAACGCATCATGATCTGTTCGGAGGGCATTTCAAGACTGAAGATAAGTACCGGCTTATCCTGCAACATCGCCGCATTTTCGACGAGGTTCATTGCAAACGTCGTTTTACCCATCGACGGACGCGCGGCGACGATAATCAGGTCCGACGGCTGTAGACCGGCAGTCTTTTTGTTGAGGTCATCGTAGCCGGTATTCACCCCGGTGACGCCATCATGCGGCTGCTGGAAAAGCTGTTCGATGCGCGCGACGGTGGCGTCGAGCACCTCGGTAATATTTTTCGGGCCTTCGTCTTTATTGGCGCGGCTTTCGGCGATTTTAAAAACGCGGGATTCCGCGAGATCCAGCAAATCTTCACTGGAACGCCCTTGCGGGTCAAAACCGGCCTCCGCGATTTCATGGGCCACCGAAATCATGTCGCGCACGACGGCACGTTCGCGGACGATATCCGCATAAGCGCTTATGTTCGCTGCACTTGGCGTATTTTTAGATAACTCAGCCAGATAAGCAAAACCGCCGACGCTGTCGAGTTGCCCCTGCACTTCCAGCGACTCGGCCAGGGTTATCAGATCGATGGGTTTGCCCATCTCCTGCAAACGATGCATTTCGGTGAAGATATGCCGGTGCGGTCGGGTGTAAAAATCCTCCGCGACGACACGCTCGGCAACATCGTCCCAGCGTTCGTTATCCAGCATTAAACCGCCCAACACCGACTGTTCCGCTTCAATCGAGTGCGGCGGTACTTTCAGCCCGGCGACCTGCAGATCGCGGTCACGAGCATCAGTCTGTTGTTTGTTGAAGGGTTTATTTCCTGCCATAGTGAATGGAGTTACCGAGATAATGATTGGGTCGAAAGATTACCACATTTCTGGAGGAAGCATGGCAACACGTATTGAATTTCACAAGCACGGCGGCCCTGAGGTACTGAAGGCTGTGGACTTTACGCCCGTTGATCCGGCCGAGCATGAAATCCAGGTCGAAAACAAAGCGATTGGCATCAACTATATCGATACCTACATCCGCAGCGGACTGTATCCGCCCCCTTCTCTGCCCAGCGGACTCGGCACCGAAGCGGCTGGCGTGGTCAGCAAAGTCGGTAGCAAAGTAACCCACATCAGCGTTGGCGATCGCGTGGTCTACGCCCAGTCTATGCTTGGTGCCTACAGTTCGGTACATAATGTCCCTGCCGATAAAGCCGCTATTTTACCGGATGCCATCTCGTTTGAGCAGGCCGCCGCGTCCTACCTGAAAGGGTTAACCGTTTTCTATCTGTTGCGTAAAACCTATGAAATCCAGCCTGACGAGCCGTTTCTGTTCCATGCCGCCGCAGGCGGCGTTGGTCTGATTGCCTGCCAGTGGGCAAAAGCGTTGGGGGCGAAGCTGATTGGTACCGTCGGCAATGCGCAAAAGGCGCAAATTGCATTACAGGCTGGCGCATGGCAGGTGATTAACTATCGTGAAGAGAGCATTGTCGAACGGGTTAAAGAAATTACGGGCGGTAAAAAAGTCCGGGTTGTTTATGACTCGGTGGGTAAAGACACCTGGGAAGCCTCGCTGGACTGTCTGCAACGCCGGGGGCTGATGGTGAGTTTTGGTAATTCTTCCGGGCCGGTGACCGGCGTTAACTTAGGTATTCTGAACCAAAAAGGCTCGCTGTACGCCACCCGTCCTTCTCTGCAGGGTTACATCACCAACCGCCATGAATTAACCGAAGCCAGTAATGAGCTATTTTCACTGATTGCCAGCGGCGTGATTAAAGTCGATATCGCGCAAGGTCAGACATTTGCGTTAAAAGATGCCCAGCGGGCGCATGAAGTGCTGGAAAGTCGGGCCACGCAAGGGTCGAGTTTGCTGATCCCGTGAGACTTCCCTCTTAAATAATTCAAGCAGCCAACACACCTGCGGTTTGAATTATGACGGGGAGGCAAAGAATTAGGGCTTCCCGCAGGAAGCCCTTTCTTTTTTTAGTTCGGCTGTATGTAGGGTACAGCTCGATGAATTCGTTAACTGCGCAATAGTGACAGATTTAATAATCAATTCCTATTTGGTTCTAAAGGCAATGTTGCAGGTTGTGACGTACCGCTCAATACCTTAGTAGAACCGACGGTTATTGCGCTGATAGTGCGGGACTTTTGGCGCTTTTATGGCCTTGATAACCCACACCACGGCGACAGCCAGTAGCAGCCACGGCAGCAGTTTAATCATCAGCGCAAACATCCCACCGAGGAACATCACGGCAGTCGCCACCATCAGCGCGGCCAGAATCCCCAGCAGCGATACGCCGGTGACCATCAGCATGACAAAAAAGCCAATCACAAAAAGTAGTTCCAGCATGATGCTCTCCCATAATGAATTTCTGCTCAAAGCATTACAAGAATCATGCCAAAATTAATTGATTGATTTATAAAGAAAACGCCCCGCGACAGGGCGCAGGGCGTGGTGAAATTGACTAACTTTTGGTGAACAATTAACGTTTGTCTGCTACCAGCTTCAACGCATGTTCCAGCACGTTGATATCCGCACCGGCTTTGTGCGCATTTTCGCTCAGGTAACGACGCCACTGACGCGCGCCCGGAATGCCCTGGAACAGCCCCAGCATATGGCGGGTAATATGTCCCAGATACGTTCCCTGGCTCAGTTCCCGTTCAATATACGGGTACATGGCGCGCACCACGGCAACAGGGTCCACGTCAGCACCCGTTGAACCGAAAATTTCGCGATCCACGGATGCCAGAATACCGGGGTTTTGATAGGCTTCACGTCCCACCATCACACCGTCCATATGTTCAAGGTGCGCTTTCGCTTCTTCCAGCGACTTAATGCCGCCGTTGATCGACATGGTCAGCTGCGGGAAATCACGCTTCAGCTGGTACACGCGGGCGTAATCCAGCGGTGGGATTTCTCGGTTTTCTTTCGGGCTCAGCCCGGACAACCAGGCCTTGCGCGCATGAATGATAAACATCTCACATTCTCCTTTGCCGGAGACCGTGTTGATGAAATCACACAGAAATTCGTAGCTGTCCTGGTCATCAATGCCAATACGGGTTTTGACCGTGACCGGAATCGACACCACATCACGCATCGCCTTGATGCAGTCGGCAACCAGCTGCGCATTGCCCATCAGGCAGGCGCCAAACATCCCGTTTTGTACGCGATCAGAGGGACAGCCCACGTTGAGGTTTATCTCGTCATAGCCCCGTGCTTCCGCCAGCTTCGCACACTGTGCCAACGCGGCCGGGTCGCTACCGCCAAGCTGTAAGGCTATTGGATGCTCTTCGTCGCTATACGCCAGATAGTCGCCTTTACCATGAATGATTGCCCCAGTGGTCACCATCTCCGTATAGAGCAGCGTCTGGCTGGACAGTAAGCGCAAAAAGTAGCGGCAGTGTCTGTCCGTCCAGTCGAGCATCGGCGCGATAGAAAAACGATGTGCAGGAAAAGCGGTGGACTGAGATTCAGGCAGCATGGCGAATAATTAAGCATCCGGTTAAAAATGGGGCGCCACTATAGCATAGACCGCGACGATAGGGAGCCACATCGTCGCGGATCCCCACATGCTATTTCGCGCCGGGCTTTCCGTCGTGGGAACCAAAAAACTGCGGCGGATGGTCAACCCAGCGATCCTCGCGCGTGGCCGCATACACCAGGTTCAGTGGGTAATAGATACGGTTGAATTTTTTATTCGCCTCACCGACCACCAGCAGTCGCACCTCTTCACTGGTGTTATTGATAAAGGTGTGGCACACGCCGGTTCCCGCCGGAAATCCGACGCTGTCGCCCGGTTCCAGTTTCCATAAATAACCGTTAATCCAGGCCTCCGGATAGCCTTCCAGCACGTAGATAAACTCTTCTTCATCACTTTCGGCATGAGGGTACGAGGTGCGACGGCCCGGCGGCAGGCGTTCATGGTGAATGCCGAGGCGACCCAGGCCCAGCTTGCGAGCAAGCGGCGCGCCGATAGAAAACAGCTCATCGCTGCCGGGATAGGTGGAGTCGTCAGCCCCCTCCACCTCACGCCAGTGGCGAATACAATCCGGTCTTTTCATCTTATATTTTCCAGTATTGCGATGCGTCAGGTATAGCACACCGCGGCGGATCTCGGCGTTTTATGCAGAACATGATAAAGTAAGGGATTAACCTTCCACGCAAATCGAGGCGCTAAAATGGAAAGAACCCCTACGCAGGAGTTGCTGGCTCACGCTGAGAAACTCTGTGCGCAACGTAACGTGCGGCTCACGCCGCAACGCCTCGAAGTGCTGCGCCTGATGAGCCTCCAGGAAGGGGCAATCAGCGCCTATGACCTGCTGGATCTGTTGCGGGAAACGGAACCACAGGCTAAGCCGCCGACCGTCTATCGTGCGCTCGATTTTCTGCTCGAACAAGGTTTTGTCCACAAGGTAGAATCCACCAACAGCTACGTGCTTTGCCATCTGTTCGATCAGCCCACCCACAGCTCCGCGATGTTCATTTGTGACCGCTGCGGCGTGGTGAAAGAGGAGTGTGCGGAAGGCGTGGAAGACATCATGCATACGCTGGCGGCCAAAATGGGCTTTGCCCTGCGTCATAACGTGATTGAGGCACATGGCCTGTGTCAGGTCTGTGTGGAAGTTGAAGCCTGCCGTCATCCTGGCGACTGCCAGCATGATCATACCATTCAGGTAAAAAAGAAGGTCGGGCGCTAAGCGGGAGAACGTACATCCTTGTACATTCAGGCGGGAGGGGATAATTACCAACGGTAGTCGTTGCGGGTTTCCCAATCCTTCACTTCTTTCTCCGCCTGATCTTTCGCATAACCGTAACGTTCCTGGACTTTACCCACCAGTTGGTCACGTTTACCTTCAATGACCGTCATATCATCATCGGTCAGTTTGCCCCATTGCTCTTTCACTTTACCTTTCAACTGCTTCCAGTTACCACCGACTTCGTCTTTATTCATCATCAAATCCTCATCGTTAGGTTGTGAATAGCGAGAGTGCTGCGTCCAGACACGCTATGTTTTTGCTGGACGTGAGAATAAGTGTAGTCAGTGATTCTGAGTTCTATTTATTATTCGGAATTTTTAACCATACGAGTCAGCAAAACCAGGTGCCATTTCGCCAGTGACGCCGCCAGATAAAAGCCAGCGAGAGTCCGCGCAGCGCCAGAAAAACAGCGAGTGCCAGCCACAAACCGTGGTTGCCTAGCAGCGGTAACGTGAACAAGGTTAACCCAAACCCCGCAGCGGCAACGGCCATGCTGTTACGCATTTCCGCAGCACGCGTTGCGCCAATAAACATGCCGTCCAACAGGTAACACCAGACGCCCACCAGGGGTAACACCACCTGCCAGATAAGGTAACGATCGGCCAGGTGCTGAATCTGCGGCAGTGAGGTCAACGAGGCAATAATGTGTTCACCGAACAGGGCATAAACCAGCGAAAAGAGGATTGCCACAATGCCCGACTGTCGACACGCCGCGCGCCAGACATCCAACAGTTGGCTGCCATCCCGCGCACCATAAGCCTGACCAGAGTGCGCTTCCACGGCATAGGCAAATCCGTCCAGCGCATAGGCAGTGAAGGTCAACAGGGTCATCAGAACGGCGTTGACCGCAATAATATCGCCCCCGAGACGCGCCCCCAGCACCGTAATCGCGCCAAAACAGAGCTGCAGCAACAGCGAACGCAGCATGATGTCACGGTTAAGCGCCATCAAACGGCGGAAGTTTCCGCGCCATGCCTGTTTCAGCATCATGAGCGAAACGCCACGCAGGTGGAGAACCCTGTGCACCATCAGCAGGCCAATCAGCAGCGTGGCATATTCGGCAATCACCGTCGCCAGTGCGGCACCCTGCACGTTCATATGCAGGCCCATCACCAGCCATATATCGAGCACAATGTTGAGGATATTGCCGACAATCAACAGGATCACCGGCGCTCGCGCGTACTGAACGCCCAGCAGCCAGCCGAGCAGTACCAGATTCGCCAGCGAGGCAGGCGCACTGAGCCAGCGGATTTCAAGGAAGCGCCGGGCCTGTTCCAGTACCGCTTCGCTCCCCCCCACGATGTGTAGCGCCAGATCGATAATCGGCGTACGAAATAGCGCAATTGCCGCCCCCGCCCCCAAAGCCAGGATCAGCGGCTGTACCAGGGCACGGGCCAGCGCCTGCGGATTTTTTGCGCCAAACGCCTGAGCCGTCAGCCCGGTGGTACTCATGCGTAAAAAGAGCAGCAGCATAAAGAGAAAACTGGTTGCCGTCGCACCCACGGCGACGCCCCCCAGATAGACCGGGCTATCCAGATGACCAATCACAGCTGTGTCCACCAGTCCCAGCAGGGGAACGGTGATATTGGAGAAAATCATTGGCAGGGCAAGGTGCCAGAGCGCTTTATCAGAGGAGGTAAAAAAAGGCATACAAGAGAGCCTGAGAAGACGTTAGATAGACTGGAAAAAGTCGTATAGGCCCGGTAAACAGAGTGCCACCGGGCACGTTGCCGGATGACGACGTAAACGTCTTATCCGGCCTACAGGAAATCAACAGACCGTTACAGCCATTCACCGTTACGGATAACGCCGACGGCCAGTCCTTCAATGGTGAAGTTCTGCTCACGCAGGTCGACAACGATCGGTTTGAACTCGCTGTTTTCTGGCAGAAGCTCGACCTTATTCCCCTGTTTTTTCAGGCGTTTAACCGTCACTTCATCATCAATGCGGGCAACAACCACCTGGCCGTTACGCACGTCCTGTGTCTTATGCACTGCCAGCAGATCACCATCCATAATACCAATATCTTTCATTGACATACCGCTGACGCGCAGCAGGAAATCAGCATTAGGTTTGAACAGGGATGGATCAACCTGATAGTGGCCTTCGATGTGCTGTTGCGCCAGCAGCGGCTCACCTGCAGCAACGCGGCCTACAAGCGGTAATCCTACCTCTTCTTCATGCAACAGACGAATACCACGCGATGCGCCAGAGACGATTTCGAGCACCCCTTTACGCGCCAGCGCTTTAAGGTGTTCTTCAGCCGCGTTTGGGGAACGGAATCCCAAACGCTGCGCGATCTCCGCACGCGTCGGTGGCATACCTGTCTGGCTGATGTGATCCCGAATGAGATCAAACACCTCTTGCTGCCTGGCCGTTAACGCTTTCATTCCGCCCCCTGGGTGTATATACAGTTATGCTGTGAGTATATACAGCTAAAGGCGATTTTGGAACCGCAAACTGCACAAAAAACAGGAGATTTATGAAGTTGTGGAATCCTTATCGAAAATGGGACCACAATAGGATGCCCCAGGTGATCAGGGCGACAAAAATAGACAGCAGAACCGCTGCCGACCCCATATCTTTCGCCCGACCGGAAAGTTCGTGATACTCCGATCCAATACGGTCGACCACTGCTTCAATAGCGCTGTTTAAAATTTCAACGATCATCACCAGCATTACTGAACCAATCAACAACACACGGGTAATGGCGTCGACGTCCAGCCAGCAGGCGATGGCGACGCCCAGCAGCACAGCAACGCTTTCCTGACGAAATGCCGCTTCATTTATCCATGCGGCGCGAAAACCTTTCCACGAGTAGCCAGCAGCTTTGATAATTCGGGTGAATCCAGTGGTATTATTGGCCATCAAAAGAACCTTTTTACATTATTAGCGTCAATGTCATTGTAACGTTACCCCGTTTGTTTCAGGGTGTGGCAAAGCAGCGCAAAGTATCACGGGATACACCAGAAATTCACTAAACTTTCTGATATCCTTGCAGCGCATTTGCATTATTAACCAGAGGCTTTACATCGTTTATGTCCGGCTGGCCACGAATTTACTACAAATTACTGAATTTACCATTAAGCGTCCTGGTAAAAAGCAAGTCTATTCCGGCAGAACCTGCCCCGGAGTTGGGACTCGATACCTCTCGTCCCATTATGTACGTCCTACCGTACAACTCAAAAGCAGACTTGCTGACGCTGCGTGCCCAATGTCTGGTGCACGACCTCCCCGATCCCCTGGAACCGCTTGAGATAGACGGGACTTTACTGCCGCGCTACGTGTTTATTCACGGCGGCCCGCGTGTGTTCACCTATTACACACCAAAAGAAGAGTCC
Source organism: Citrobacter sp. C348 (assembly GCF_047467975.1). Classification (NCBI taxonomy): domain Bacteria; kingdom Pseudomonadati; phylum Pseudomonadota; class Gammaproteobacteria; order Enterobacterales; family Enterobacteriaceae; genus Citrobacter; species Citrobacter sp. C348. The sequence continues at coordinate 100,494 of NZ_JASJUJ010000012.1, forward strand.
ATCAAGCTGTTCCATAACTATCTCGATCTGCATCGCAGCAATCCTGACCTGGATGTGCAGATGGTGCCGGTTTCGGTGATGTTTGGCCGCGCACCTGGCCGCGAAAAAGGTGAAGTCAACCCGCCGCTGCGCATGCTGAACGGCGTACAGAAATTCTTCGCCGTTTCCTGGCTCGGTCGCGACAGTTTTGTCCGTTTCTCGCCGTCGGTCTCTCTGCGCCGCATGGCAGACGAACACGGTACGGATAAAATCATCGCCCAGAAACTGGCGCGCGTGGCGCGTATGCACTTTGCCCGTCAGCGTTTAGCTGCTGTTGGCCCGCGCCTCCCTGCCCGCCAGGATCTGTTTAATAAGCTGCTGGCCTCAAAAGCAATCGCCCGTGCGGTAGAAGATGAAGCCCGCAGTAAAAAAATCTCCCACGAAAAAGCGCAGCAAAATGCCATTGCGCTGATGGAAGAGATCGCCGCCAACTTCTCCTACGAGATGATCCGCCTGACGGACCGTATTCTGGGATTCACCTGGAACCGACTGTATCAGGGGATTAACGTTCACAATGCAGAGCGTGTACGCCAACTGGCGCACGACGGGCATGAAATTGTCTATGTCCCCTGCCACCGCAGCCATATGGATTACATGCTGCTGTCGTACGTTCTGTATCACCAGGGGCTGGTTCCTCCGCACATTGCGGCCGGGATCAACCTGAACTTCTGGCCGGCTGGCCCGATTTTCCGCCGCCTGGGTGCGTTCTTTATTCGTCGTACCTTCAAGGGCAATAAGCTCTATTCCACCGTCTTCCGTGAATACCTCGGCGAGTTGTTCAGCCGCGGTTATTCGGTTGAGTACTTTGTCGAAGGCGGGCGCTCACGTACCGGCCGTTTGCTGGACCCGAAAACCGGCACGCTGTCGATGACCATCCAGGCGATGCTGCGCGGCGGTACGCGTCCTATCACCCTGGTGCCGATTTACATTGGCTACGAGCACGTGATGGAAGTCGGCACCTACGCGAAAGAACTGCGTGGCGCGACAAAAGAGAAAGAGAGCCTGCCGCAGATGCTGCGTGGCTTAAGCAAACTGCGTAATCTGGGTCAGGGCTACGTCAACTTTGGCGAACCGATGCCATTGATGACCTACCTCAACCAGCACGTGCCGGAGTGGCGTGAGTCTATCGATCCTATCGAGTCGATTCGCCCTGCCTGGCTGACGCCGACGGTCAATAACATTGCCGCCGATCTGATGGTGCGCATTAACAACGCCGGTGCGGCCAACGCCATGAACCTGTGCTGTACCGCGCTACTGGCATCCCGCCAGCGTTCCCTGACCCGCGAGCAGTTAACTGAGCAGCTTGATTGCTACCTCAGCCTGCTGCGTAACGTACCGTATGCATCAGATGCAACGGTTCCTGCGCAGAGTGCCGGTGAGCTTATCGATCACGCCCTGCAGATGAACAAGTTTGAGGTCGAGAAAGATACCATCGGTGACATCATCATTCTGCCGCGCGAGCAGGCGGTATTGATGACTTACTATCGCAACAATATTGCGCATATGCTGGTGCTGCCGTCACTGATGGCAGCGATTGTCACCCAGCATCGCCGGATTTCACGTGCCGCATTGCAACAGCATATTGACGCGCTGTATCCGATGCTGAAAGCCGAGCTGTTCCTGCGCTGGGAGCGCGATGAGCTTGCTGGGGTGATTGACGAACTGGCTGGAGAAATGCAGCGTCAGGGTCTGATTACGTTGCAAAACGACGAGCTGCAAATCAACCCGGCGCGCGCCCGTACGTTACAACTGCTGGCCGCAGGTGCGCGCGAGACTCTGCAGCGCTACGCCATCACCTTCTGGCTGCTGAGTGCGAACCCGTCAATCAACCGCGGTACGCTGGAGAAAGAGAGCCGCACTGTCGCTCAGCGTCTTTCCGTATTGCACGGCATCAATGCGCCGGAATTCTTCGATAAAGCGGTGTTCAGTTCCCTGGTACTGACCCTGCGTGACGAGGGATTCATTAGCGACACCGGTGATGCTGAGCCGGAAGAGACGATGAAGATTTACCAGATGCTGGCCGAACTGGTGACGTCGGATGTCCGTCTGACCATCGAGAGCGCCACACAGGGCGAGTAAGCATAAAAAAACCGGTCGACATGACCGGTTTTTATTTTATCGCAGACCAAACTCAAAGATGCCAGTAACTCATCGCCAGCCCTAAGAACAGCACCAGGCCCACGTAGTTGTTATTCATAAACGCTTTAAAGCAGGCATCCCGCTCGCGGTTAACGATCAGCTTCTGCTGATACACAAACAGCGCCCCAGCCACCAGCAAAGACCAGTAATAGCCCAGCGCCAGTCCGTTCAGCCAGCCCACCAGCGCCATCAGCACCAGTACGCCAACCTGCAGAAGACCAATAATCAACTTATCATTCTGACCAAACAGGATAGCGGTCGATTTAATGCCAATCTTCAGGTCATCATCCCGGTCGACCATCGCATATTGGGTGTCATAGGCCACTGCCCAGAGAATATTGGCCAGAAACATCAACCAGCAGCTGAGCGGCACCGACTCGCTCACGGCGGCAAACGCCATTGGGATAGACCAGCCAAACGCCGCGCCCAGCACCACCTGCGGCAGGTGCGTATAGCGCTTCATGAAGGGGTAAACCCACGCCAGCGCCAACGCGGCAATCGACAACAAAATGGTCATCGTGTTGAGCGTCAGGACCAGCAGGAAAGCGAGCAGCACCAGCACAACAAACAACGTGCGGGCTTCTTTCTCCGTCACCGCGCCGCTTGGCAGCGGTCGGTTCGCGGTGCGTTTCACATGACCGTCAAATTTGCGGTCAGCATAATCATTCACCACGCATCCGGCGGCGCGCATTAACCAGACGCCAGCCACAAACACCGCCAGGATCCACAATTGCGGAACCCCTGGGGTCGCCACCCACAACGCCCACAGCGTTGGCCAGAGCAGCAGTAAGGCGCCGATTGGCTTATCCGTACGCATCAAGCGGTGAAACGCCAGCAGCTTATTCTGCGTCAGACTCCACTCCATCTTTATCTTCCTCTCAGTACAACGGCGATGCAGGTAAAAAAAGCTCGGTAAGCATCAGTGGCTTACCGCTCAGCCGCAGGCGGGAACGACGCCCCCACAGCGCTGCATCGCGGCCAATCTCAATAAAATCTCGGGTCAATGTCGATGACGTAAACAGGTAGCGCCCGAGCGGGGTTTTCCCCAGATTTTGCAAGGCCAGTTCAGGGCCACACAATGTCGATTCCGGCACCACGGTGCGCCCGGCAAGCCAGGGTTCACCATCCGCGCAGAGCAGGATTTCACGTAACCAATAGCGGGATTCTGTCGGCAGTAGCGTCAGTTCTTCGGCCACCTCATTTTGCCCAACAAATCCTTCTCGTATCAACGTTACGCTGACCTGCTTTCCCTGCTGCTCAAAACGTTGGGTCATGGAGTCTTCCAGTAACAACCAGTCAAGCAGTTGGGGGTCCAGCGTCGGGATCGCATCAAAATAACGCAGCGCACGCAGTTGCGTTAACGCAGGGTGTGGCATGCCTTACTCTCCGATTTATCACGTTCAGGCATTGTATCGCAGAAAAGGCATTACGGGGTGAGCAAACATGATTAAGTGATCGGCGGAGCAACACAAGCGTAACAAGTAGCATGGAAGGATAAAAAAAGGTGCGCCAGGAGACGCACCAGTTGTTGCAAAATCAGCAATGTGGGGAGACGGTTACCCCTTGCCTTTTACACTGCTGATAAAGGTGGAACGGGCAGATTTGGATCCCAGACGTTCAGCCTCATCAAGCAGCTTCAGTGCTTTATCGACATCGCCTTTCGCCACAGCATCCTTAATCGCCTGGTTAAAATAGCTTTCCGTGTCGTTCAGCATCGGCTCGCTTTTCTGTGGGGCTGGTGCGGCGACCGGGGCAGCTGCCACCGCAGCCGGAGCCGCATAGGCCGCTGCCGGGGCGGCAGTGTTACCCACCGTCACCGGTCCCGGACCGGATGAGCCAAACAACGGCCCGACCAGCACACTGGAGGAGGAGCTGGTTTTGACTTTTAGTTTCAGCAGGCCATCAGTGGTATGACGGGCGATCGGATCCGGAATATCCGGCACGGCGTTACCCACGCCCTTGGCATAGGCTTTTGCCGGGTCAAGCAGGGTCGTGGTCTGCTGGAGATCTTTCTCGGTGGTGAAGACCAGAACATAGAGCTTCTGCTGGCCCAACGCTGGCGTCAGGCGCATGACCCCTTCCAGGCGATCCGCGCTCATCACGCCGGGCTCCTGATAGGTGAAATAGCTGCTGGGGAAGAAGGCAGATGGTGTCATGTTCTGATCAAGAATCAGGACGTTTGGCGCAAATACGCTGGTTTGTTTGTTCACTTCACTGGAGAGCGTCAGGGTCAGCTCGCCAATATTGGCAGGTACACTATAGGCGGCAACCGGACCGGAAATCCCCGCCACGTCCAGACGCTGACCGGCGGTCGCAAGCTGTGTGGACTGCACCTTGGATTGATCAACGGGCGTCCAGGCTAATTGTTGTAGTGCAGCAGTGGGAATCGCGGGTGCGCCGGTGGTGTTCTGCGGCACAAAATTCACATCGGCCAGGCTGATGCCGGGCGCACTGGCAAATAACCCTGCAGATAAACAAAGGGCAACGAGACTTTTCTTCATTTTCATTGTTATCACCTCAGATAGCATGGGTTCAGCGGTGGCCAGGCAATAGCGCGCTAAACCTTAAGTAAGAGGGGCTTACGCCCCTCTTTCGGTCTTTACGTCAGATTAATGCTGGATTACCACCAGATTTCCATCTGGGCACCGAAGGACCACTCATCGCTGTCGCCACGGCTGGTGGTGCTGAGACCAGAGTTGGTTGCTGCCGCGAATTTGGTAACATCGTTACCATTTTTCACGTAGCCCCACTCTTCATCCCATTTGGCATAGGTTGCGAAGACGCGGATTGCCGGACGAGACCAGATGCTGTCGCCAGCCTGCCATTGTTGGGCCAGGGTGACTTTGTACTGGCTGTTGCGATCGCTGGTCTGCTGCGATTTCACGTTGTCATAGCCCACTTCCAGCAGGGTGCTCATGATCGGCGTCCATTTGTACATCGGACGGATACCCACGGTGTACCATTCGGTACCCAGGTCGTTATCCATGTCGAGGTTCTGGTACATACCGACGTACATCAGGTCCCATTTGTCGCCCAGCGAGATAGCACCGTGGTCCAGCACGCGGAACAGGCTACCGTTGTTATTCACCACGTTATTGGCGAAGTTGGTCTTAACGCCGGTCACTGGATCTTCAATTGTGGTAGTAGAAGAACCGTAAGAGCCCTGGTTCAGGCCTTTACCCTGCGTGGTCATAGAGTCTGTCGCGTACTGAACAACAAACTTGTTATAGCCTTTCAGCATGCTCTGGGTATGTTCAGCGGTGAACATCCAGCCATCTTTTGATGCGCCATCTGCCAGTCTGTAGTCATCGGTGGTGTTAGCACGACCGTAGTCCACACCCAGTTCCAGCATACCGTCCGGGTTAATCGCCATTTGCGCTAAACGCACATCGAACACGTCGTTGGCGGTGTCTTTGGTACGATCATAAATATTCTGGCTGCTGAACGCGTAAGAGCCGCCCGCTTCCTGAGAACGGGTCGCTGCCAGCGCCAGTTTACCGAAGCCCAGATCGATGTTTTCAATACCGGCACCAGGACCTGAAATATCCCAGTAGTAGAAGTCGATCATGTGCACATCATGACGCTGATAGAAGCGCTTACCGGCCCAGATAGTGGAGCCTGGCAGCCATTCGATCAGGTTTTTACCCTGCACGTTTGCTTCACGGAATGCCGGGTCAGTTCCTTCCCAGTCATTCTGCTGTGCGACGGAGTAGGCGACGTTAGTGTCGAAGTAGAAGCTCTTATCGCCCTCTTTCCACACTTCCTGACCCAGTTTAATTTCCGCATAGGTTTCACATTCGTTACCGAGACGGTATTTACTTTGTGCACCGGTTGCCTGGAAACACTGTTGTTCGCCGCCACTACCCGTCCAGCCGATACCGGAACGAGCATAACCATGGAAATCCACGGCCATTGCCTGAACAGACATAATGCCTGCTGCTACAGCAACCGCCAGAGGGAGTTTGCGCAGAGTAATCATCATTCTATCTCCTGAGATCATTGCTTTTCTTTGAACGCTTCACCTTGACGGATTTGCGCTTTTTTTTAATGGGACACCTTAAACGCCCGGCTCTTGATGCAACCGACGACATGCAGTGCCATCTTCACGGAACAGATGGCAACGCTCTGGCGGCAGGCCGATAGCGAATGTGGCACCCTCTTCTACCAACACCACGTCATTCTGGCGGTACACCAGGTTTTGACGGATGGCGGGGATCTGGATATGAATTTGCGTTTCGTGGCCCAACTGCTCGACCACCTGAACTTCACCTTCGAGGGTGACGTCAGCGATATCGCTGGGCAGCAGATGTTCCGGGCGAATACCTAAGGACATGTTGGCGCCAACCTGCACGGCGCGGCTTTCTACCGGGAGCCAGATTTGCTGGCGGTTAGGTAATTCAACCTGCACCTGATCGATAGCGATCGCGGTGACTTTCACCGGCAGGAAGTTCATCTTCGGTGAACCAATAAAGCCCGCCACAAAGCGGTCAGCCGGGTAGTGATACAGCTCCAGCGGCTTGCCGACCTGCGCGACGCGCCCCGCATCCAGCACCACGATTTTGTCGGCCAGCGTCATCGCTTCGACCTGATCGTGGGTGACGTAAATCATCGTGCGGCCCAGACGTTTATGCAGGCGGGAGATTTCGATACGCATCTGCACACGCAGTGCCGCATCCAGGTTAGAAAGCGGTTCATCAAGCAGGAACACGCGCGGTTCGGCCACCAGCGTACGGCCAATCGCCACGCGTTGACGCTGACCGCCAGAGAGCGCTTTTGGCTTACGCTCGAGCAGGTGTGCCAGCTGCAGGACTTCAGCGACCTGATTCACACGCTGGTTCATGACGTCTTTTTTGGCACCGGCCAGTTTGAGACCGAAAGACATGTTCTCGGCGACGGATAAATGGGGATACAGCGCGTAGGACTGGAAGACCATACCCACGCCGCGTTCGGCGGGCGGGATGTCGTTCATTCGGGTGTCCCCGATAAACAGGTCGCCGCTGGTGATGGTTTCCAGCCCGGCGATCATACGCAGCAAGGTCGACTTACCGCAGCCTGACGGTCCGACAAATACCACGAACTCTCCTTCGTGAATGTCGAGATTGATATCTTTCGATACCACCACGTCACCCCAGGCTTTCGTTACATTTCGCAGCTGTACGCTCGCCATGCCCTTCTCCCTTCGTTACAACCTGTCATCGACAGCAACATTCATCATGGGCTGACTATGCGTTATCCATTAGGCGCGTGAATCCTCCACCCCCCAGCTTTTTTATGGGGGAGGAGGCGGGAGGATGAGAGAGTCGCGTCTGAGACCCGGGCCGTACGCCGCCAGGGAATTTCGTGATGTTGTCCGCAAAAATCAGTGGGTTTTTATGTGCGCCAGCACGCATTACTCACATTTCTGTAACACAGATCACATAAAGAAGGGGTGGGGCGTAGGGGTAAGGAGGATGGAAAGAGGTTGTCGTATAAAGAAACTAGATACCGTTAAGCCACCTCTGTGTATCCAAGCGCACATCACCAAAAAGGATGGGGAATATGAAAATCAAAACTGGCGCACGCATCCTCGCATTGTCTGCATTGACGACGATGATGTTTTCCGCCTCGGCTCTCGCCAAGATTGAAGAGGGCAAACTGGTTATCTGGATCAACGGCGACAAAGGCTATAACGGCCTCGCTGAAGTGGGTAAAAAATTCGAGAAAGACACTGGCATCAAAGTCACCATTGAACATCCGGATAAGCTGGAAGAAAAATTCCCGCAGGTTGCTGCAACTGGTGACGGCCCGGACATCATCTTCTGGGCGCATGACCGTTTTGGCGGCTACGCGCAATCTGGCCTGCTGGCTGAAGTTACGCCAGACAAAGCTTTCCAGGACAAACTGTTCCCGTTCACCTGGGATGCCGTACGTTACAACGGTAAGCTGATCGCCTACCCGATCGCCGTTGAAGCACTGTCGCTGATTTACAACAAAGACCTCGTGCCAAACCCACCGAAAACCTGGGAAGAAATTCCTGCGCTGGATAAAGAGCTGAAGGCGAAAGGCAAATCTGCCCTGATGTTCAACCTGCAAGAACCGTACTTCACCTGGCCGCTGATTGCTGCCGACGGCGGATACGCGTTCAAGTTTGAAAACGGCAAATACGACGTCAAAGACGTGGGCGTGGATAACGCTGGCGCGAAAGCGGGTCTGACCTTCCTGGTCGATCTGATTAAGAACAAACACATGAACGCGGATACCGACTACTCCATCGCTGAAGCGGCCTTTAACAAAGGCGATACCGCGATGACCATCAACGGTCCGTGGGCCTGGTCGAACATCGATAAGAGCAAGGTGAATTACGGCGTAACGCTGCTGCCAACCTTCAAAGGCAAAGCGTCTAAACCGTTTGTCGGCGTACTGAGCGCCGGTATTAACGCCGCCAGCCCGAACAAAGAACTGGCGAAAGAGTTCCTCGAAAACTACCTGCTGACCGATCAGGGTCTGGATGAAGTGAACAAGGACAAACCGCTGGGTGCCGTCGCGCTGAAATCCTTCCAGGAAGAGTTAGCGAAAGATCCACGTATCGCGGCCACCATGGGTAACGCCGAGAAAGGCGAAATCATGCCGAACATCCCGCAGATGTCTGCATTCTGGTATGCCGTTCGTACCGCAGTGATCAACGCCGCCAGCGGTCGTCAAACCGTCGATGCTGCGCTGAAAGATGCACAAGGTCGTATCACCAAGTAATACGGTTTCCCTTATTTCTTAGGGAATCAGGTTTATTGAATACGTTGTTACGCGAAATCATTCGCGCTACATCGAGGCGGCAAGGAGGCAAATCCCCAGGAGCTTACATAAGTAAGTGACTGGGGTGCGCTTCCGCAGCCAACAAAGAGGTAGTGCGAAGGATAAAGCGTAAAGAGGAAGATCCCCATGGATGTCATTAAAAAGAAATACTGGTGGCAAAGCGACACGCTGAAATGGTCAGTGATGGGTCTGCTGGGTCTGCTGGTGGGCTACCTTGTTGTTTTGATGTACGCTCAGGGGGAGTACCTGTTTGCCATCATGACGCTTATTTTAAGCTCTGCTGGCCTGTATATTTTCGCCAACCGTAAAGCCTATGCCTGGCGCTATGTCTATCCTGGCGTGGCTGGTATGGGGTTATTTGTTCTGTTCCCACTCATTTGCACCATTGCAATTGCCTTTACCAACTACAGCAGTACCAACCAACTGACCTTTGAGCGCGCCCAGGAAGTCCTGATGGACCGTTCTTATCAGGCGGGTAAAACCTACAACTTTGGCCTGTATCCGGCGGGTACGGAGTGGCAACTTGCCCTCACCGACGGTGAAACAGGTAAAAATTATGTCTCCGACGCCTTTAAATTTGGCGGCGAGCAGAAACTACAATTGAAAGAAGCCGAAGCGCTGCCAGCAGGTGAACGCGCCACGCTGCGTATCATCACGCAAAACCGCCAAGCGCTGACCCAACTGACCGCCGTGCTGCCGGATGATAGCAAGGTGATTATGAGCTCGCTGCGCCAGTTCTCCGGTACGCAGCCGCTGTATACGCTTGCTGATGACGGCACGCTCACCAACAATCAGAGCGGCGTAAAATACCGTGCCAATAACGATATTGGTTACTATCAGTCACTCGCGGCGGACGGTAACTGGGGTACAGAGAAACTCAGCCCAGGCTATACCGTCGCCATCGGCTGGGATAACTTCACCCGTGTCTTTACCGATGAAGGCATTCAGAAACCGTTCTTCGCGATCTTTATCTGGACCGTTGTCTTCTCGGTGCTCACCGTCATCCTGACCGTTGCCGTCGGTATGATTCTGGCCTGTCTGGTGCAATGGGAATCGCTGAAAGGCAAAGCGATTTATCGCGTGCTGCTGATTCTGCCTTACGCCGTGCCATCGTTTATCTCGATACTGATTTTCAAGGGGTTATTTAACCAGAGCTTCGGTGAAATCAACATGATGTTGAGCGCGCTGTTCGGCATCAAGCCGGCCTGGTTCAGCGACCCAACCACCGCGCGTTCGATGATTATCATCGTCAACACCTGGCTGGGCTATCCGTACATGATGATCCTGTGCATGGGGCTGCTGAAGGCGATTCCCGACGATCTGTATGAAGCCTCGGCAATGGATGGCGCTGGCCCATTCCAGAACTTCTTTAAGATTACGCTGCCGTTGCTGATCAAGCCGCTGACGCCGCTGATGATCGCCAGCTTCGCCTTTAACTTTAACAACTTCGTGCTGATTCAGCTGTTGACCAACGGTGGTCCGGACCGACTCGGTACCACCACGCCAGCCGGTTATACCGACCTGCTCGTCAGCTACACCTACCGTATCGCCTTTGAAGGCGGCGGCGGTCAGGACTTCGGTCTGGCGGCGGCGATAGCCACCCTGATCTTCCTGCTGGTCGGTGCGCTGGCCATTGTGAACCTGAAAGCCACACGTATGAAGTTTGATTAAGGGAGATAACGACAATGGCTATGGTCCAACCGAAATCACAAAAGTTACGTTTATTCGCAACGCACTTAGGTCTGCTGATTTTTATCGCGGCAATTATGTTCCCGCTGCTGATGGTCATTGCCATCTCGCTGCGCGAAGGTAACTTCGCCACCGGCAGTCTGATCCCGGAAAATATCTCCTGGGAGCACTGGAAACTGGCGCTGGGCTTTAGCGTGGAACACGCGGATGGCCGCGTGACGCCGCCTCCGTTCCCGGTGCTGCTGTGGCTGTGGAACTCGGTGAAAGTGGCCACCATTACCGCGATCGGTATCGTGACCCTCTCCACCACCTGTGCTTACGCCTTCGCCCGCATGCGCTTCCCAGGTAAAGCCACGTTGCTGAAAGGCATGCTGATTTTCCAGATGTTCCCGGCGGTACTGTCGCTGGTGGCGTTATATGCCTTGTTTGACCGTCTGGGCCAGTACATTCCGTTTATCGGTCTGAACACCCACGGTGGCGTGATCTTCGCCTACCTTGGCGGCATTGCGCTGCACGTCTGGACAATCAAGGGGTATTTCGAAACCATCGACGGTTCACTGGAAGAAGCGGCTGCGCTGGATGGCGCAACGCCGTGGCAGGCATTCCGCCTGGTGCTGTTGCCGTTGTCGGTGCCGATTCTGGCGGTGGTGTTCATTCTGTCGTTCATCGCCGCAATTACCGAAGTCCCGGTCGCCTCACTGTTGTTGCGTGATGTGAACAGCTATACCCTGGCAGTCGGTATGCAGCAGTATCTCAATCCACAGAACTATTTGTGGGGCGACTTTGCCGCTGCAGCCGTGCTTTCTGCTATTCCGATCACCCTGGTGTTCCTGCTGGCCCAGCGCTGGCTGGTTAACGGCCTGACGGCAGGCGGTGTGAAAGGCTAAGTTTCATCGATGTACCCGCCCGGCAACGGGCATGCCACTGCAACCCTCAACTTATGTTATCCCAACCTGTGACTGTTTTTCGGCGCTCTACGGAGCGCCCTTTTTTTATGTAATTTTGCATTGCGGTTACGATTATTTTCTTTCGTGCTCGCCATCACTGCAATTTTATTTCTCGCCTGAGCGGACATTAATTAAACAGAGTGAAGATCACAGAAAAGACAAAACGTAATTGCAATGTAAAAAATGATAATTGTCATACCTGCCTGTTAAATCCACCATCACAACACTGATAAAAAGAGCTGTATCTTCTAAGGCAGGTCTGAATGAATACCCAATATAATTCCAGTTATATTTTTTCGATTACATTAGTTGCCACATTAGGAGGGCTGTTATTCGGCTACGACACCGCTGTCATCTCCGGTACCGTCGAGTCCTTAAATACGGTTTTTGTCGCCCCACAACATCTGAGCGAATCCGCCGCAAACTCACTGCTAGGCTTCTGTGTCGCCAGCGCGTTGATTGGCTGTATCATTGGTGGTGCGCTGGGGGGCTATTGCAGTAACCGCTTTGGTCGTCGCGATTCGCTCAAAATCGCCGCGATCCTGTTCTTTATTTCCGGCATCGGTTCCGCATGGCCGGAATTAGGTTTTACCGCCATTAATCCGGATAACGCTGTTCCTGTTTATTTAGCCGGATACGTCCCCGAATTTGTTATTTATCGTATTATTGGTGGTATCGGCGTCGGGTTAGCCTCCATGCTCTCACCGATGTATATTGCTGAACTGGCCCCGGCACATATTCGTGGAAAACTGGTTTCCTTTAACCAGTTCGCGATTATTTTCGGCCAACTACTGGTGTACTGCGTGAACTATTTCATTGCCCGTTCCGGCGACGCCAGCTGGCTGAATACCGATGGCTGGCGTTATATGTTTGCTTCTGAAAGTATTCCCGCCCTGCTGTTTTTAATCCTGTTGTATACCGTACCGGAAAGCCCACGCTGGCTGATGGCGCGCGGCAGACACGAGCAGGCAGAAGGTATTCTGCGCAAAATTATGGGCAGCAATCTTGCTACCCAGGCGATGCAGGAGATCAATCAGTCACTGGATCACGGTCGCAAAACGGGCGGGCGTCTGCTGATGTTTGGCACTGCGGTCATCGTCATCGGCGTGATGCTATCCATCTTCCAGCAGTTCGTCGGCATCAACGTTGTGCTGTACTACGCGCCGGAAGTTTTTAAAACCCTGGGCGCCAGCACCGACGTCGCGCTGTTGCAGACCATCATCGTGGGCGTGATCAACCTGAGCTTCACCGTGCTGGCAATCATGACGGTGGATAAATTTGGCCGTAAACCGCTGCAAATTATTGGCGCGCTGGGTATGGCCATCGGCATGTTCAGCCTCGGTACTGCGTTTTATACCCAGGCTTCTGGTCTGGTGGCGCTGCTGTCGATGCTGTTTTATGTTGCGGCATTCGCCATGTCCTGGGGCCCGGTGTGCTGGGTACTGCTGGCAGAAATCTTCCCGAACGCCATTCGCGGCAAAGCGCTCGCCATTGCGGTAGCCGCTCAGTGGCTGGCGAACTACTTTGTCTCCTGGACCTTCCCGATGATGGACAAAAATTCGTGGCTGGTTGCCCATTTCCACAACGGTTTCTCCTACTGGATTTACGGTTGCATGGGCATTCTGGCAGCGCTGTTTATGTGGAAGTTCGTGCCGGAAACCAAAGGCAAAACGCTGGAAGAACTCGAAGAGCTGTGGGAACCCGCTGCAGAGAAAACGCAGCCCGCGTCTGCGCAGTAATCAACGTGAATAACACGCCGCAGCGCAATGCGGCGTGTTATTTTTTACTCACGCTTCAACCGTTTGGAATTACACAGCCACAGCGTGATCACCAGCAGCAGGATCGCCGCGGAATAGATCAGCACATCCATCGGTGCTTTATGATCGACGATGATCAATCGCACAATCGCCGTGATCCCGATATAAACAAAGTAGCGCAGCGGAAAGTGAAAACCTGACTGAAAGTACTTCACAATCAGCGCGATAAATTCAAAGTAGAGGAAGTAAACCACCAGCCCTTCCACCAGCTCGTATTTGCTGGTTTGTTCCGGCGCGAACAGCACATCCGCCAGATGCAGCGTCTCTTTGCCGAGGAATACCACCAGAATCAGCCCCAGACTCAGTAGCCCAAGATTCAACACAGTCTGTAACATCGTGGAGATAAACTCCACGCGCGGACGAGATATCGGCGTCATAGCAGCCCCTTTTGCTCAATGGCGAAGTTCCTGTATAACGCAAAAATGTGACGGAGATCTACATTTTTTGTTTATGTTTTGTTCACACAACGGTTCTTGCCGGATGGCGGCTTTGCCTTATCCGGCCTACCGTAGGCCCGGTAAGCGTAGCGCCACCGGGCAAGCAGGTATTAGCGGAAATTCTCGCTCCGATCGCTGGTCATATCGTACAGACCGAACTTACGTCCAAGCTGCTGGCCCCCATCACGCGTCAACGGTGTCCAGCCAATTGCCGCACGGCTGCGGGTTGGTCCCGAAGAGAAGAGATCCAGCGGCACGGAGACATACACGCCTTTGGTGAAATCACCTTCCCCATACTCATCCGGTGATGCATCGGTGAGAGTTGCATAACCGCCGACCACCACGCCGCTGTCGAAGCGTTTGGCGATTTCAAGGGTCCCGCCTTTATCGCCCGCCAGGTACTGCCCCACGCTGGCTTTTACCAGTACATCCTGGGCGAACGACGGGTTCCAGTACGCCGTCAGATGTCCGGTCTTCACGCTGTAGTCGGTGAATTTCATCATGTCCTGCGCACTCCGCCAGTCACGCTGCTTCACATAGTTGGCGTCAACGCCAAACGCCCAATTGCTGTCCAGTGGACGGTACAGCACTTCAGCCCCTGCGCCGCCAAACATGGTTTCCAGATAGCCACCGTACACTTGTCCGTAAAACCCGTTGCCGAGTGACTGGAAGTAGTTGGCCTGCAGGTTATTCACATACACATCGTTCTGCACGTAGTCACGCACGTGAGTACGGACCCGCGGCAAATGTGAATCACTGGGCGGATTGGTGTAGTTAAACTTGTCGTAGTTATTGGCCAGGTTAGCAAACAGACTGCCAGTCGTCAGCAGATGGTCTGTCACCCATAGATCTGCCGTCCCCATGACGCCCAACTGATACATATAGAAGTTTTCCGGGCCGCCCACCGACTGGTTGAGCACCGGATCGATATGAAAATCAAAGCGTGATTTATCGATATACCAGCCCTGCTCGGTGGTCTGCGGCACCACGGGCTCCACGCGCTTTTGCACCAGCGGTGTTTCATGGCCCAGCGGCTCACCTTGCAGATGATCCTGCAGACTCGCAACATCTGTTTCGGTGGTGACTTGCGGTAAATTCAGGCGATTTTCCGTAATACGGATCGTACGGATCCCCTCAGGGAGATCGTTCATTACGATCCGATTTGCCCGTTCGATCCCTTCCCGCGAGTCACGGTATTTCACCTGTTCGCCGGTCACGTACAGCGTATCGCCCTGCACCTGGAGTTTCGGATCCGCCAGCCCGGCGTTGTATTTCAGTAGCGTGAGCTGATTCGCCACCACCGAATGTTGCAGGATGGCATCCTGCGGCTGGGGCTGATATTGCGGTCGCGCGTTGTCGTTATACGTTGGTCGCAGATCGTTGAAGTTCGTGCGTAGCGTGACGCCGAACATGAAGGTATTACCGCGCTCGTAGCTGAGGTTAACGTCGGCCCAGTCGGTGACGCGGTAAATGGCGCCGACGTTAAACTTGCTCTTCTGATCCAGCTTGCCGGCAAAATCCTGCTGGTAATTATTGCCTTCATACTCCAGCTTCAGACGCAGCGGCTGCCAGGGTGTCTGGTATTCCACGCCGCCAAACAGTGACGCCGGGCCGTGGAACATCTGACTGCCGTCGATAGAGCCGGCCTGTTTATAGCTGTTATCGCGATAGCAGAATTTATCACTGTACGAGCACAGCGGGTTGCTGACGTTGCCGCTGGTACCAAGATATCCCCAGCCAAGACCAAGCGAGAAATCAAACGGCCCCCAGGCTTTGTTGGCCACGATGTATTCCGCATCAAACAGACCGGTTCCGCCGATATCCCGTGCGCCAACCGCGACCTGCGGCATCCAGTAGCTCTCTTCCCACAATCGCAATTTGAGATCGAACGCTTTGTCTTTATACGTCTGATCGCCTGAAAATGACTCCACGCTACTGTATTTTTTGGTGCGCACATCGGTATAGCGTAAGGTCGTTTCCAGCCACGGGAACAACTGCACCGACGCGGAGTAGTAACGGTACTGATCGTTATCGCGGTAGTTGAGGCTCATTTCCCCTTCACGCGCCATCCGCGCGGTTGGCGTTTGCAGCAGCCCCACGCCGCCAAAGTCAGACTGAGAAGGCCCAATCGGCGCAGGGTACGTTTCACCGTGGCAGGCCGTGCTGATACCCAGCGCCAGCAGGCTGAGCAGATAAGTTTTTCTCATTATTCAGGTATCCGCTGGGTCAGAGTACGAAGAATGTCGGCATTGATTTGATCCGGGGCGCGGCTCCAGACAGAGTCAGACAGCCCAACAAAAATGATGCTGCCGGGCATCGGCTCAACGTGACGTTTATTCCAGTATGCGACCGGTACTTTTTGCGTGCGTCCATCGGGATAGACCACCCACGCATAGCTGCGATCTGCACCGCTCAGCAGACTTTGTCCGGCGAGATAGCTGGCGATATCACGCCCTGGCATAAACGGCTGTTTACCCGGATGATTGATCGCGCCAAACAGGGTGACTTCCGTTGGCTGAGGCCCAACCCACAGCGTGTAGTTGCCTTGCAACGGCGGATTCCCCCGTTCACTCACCCGCACCGCGTCCGGGTCGAGATTCACCCGCTGTCTGCCGGTTACCTTCAGGGTCTGAATTTGCTGGCGTAGCGTGTTGATAGCGGCTGCATCGTCGCTGCCTTCTTCTGCACTCAGCGCCGCCAGCCGTCCCAACAGCGCCTGTTGCTGGCGCTGCGCGGTAACCGTCGCCAGCTCTTCCCCGATCACCGCCGCGGGCCACCAGCTATTCGCCAGCGTGGGTTGACCCACCAGATCGATAAGATGTTCCGCGCCGGTCAGCGTTTTCGGTTCTGCACTGCCTGAGGTGATCACTTTTACCGTTCCTGCGGCAAAAACAGATGCCGCACAAAGGCTAAAAGTCAGCGCGGTAATCATTCGTTTCATCATGATTTTGCCGCCTTGATCAGCGTGGTCTTCACCGGGAAATAATTCGCACCCAGATACTGCTCTGACTGGCGAATCATCCCGTCACTGTCGATCCAGTAACGGTTATGCCAGCGAGTCCGATCGGTGGTGACTTCTTCGTCCAGCACGCGTACCGGGGTATCTTCGCTGGCAACCCGAATGCTGTCAGTGCCGTCCCATCTGAAGACCGAACGGGCGGTGGCGTAGCGCACCTGCTTATGCTCGGTCCAGCCCATCGTGCGGGTCCAGGTGACGCCATCAACAATCTGGTTTGGTTTGATAAGCGGGTCCGCCGCCAGATTATTCACCGCGATCAGGTTGTCTCCGCCCAGCAGCGTTTTCACCAGACGCCCGTGTTGCGTCACGAGCATGGCCTGGTCCTGGGTGACCCATTTCTGCTGCCCGTTTTCATCGAAAGCGAGCGCCACAAACAGCTGCGGACCGCCGTTAAGCTGCATGTACTGGCTGGCGTAGGGCATGTTGTGGATATCATCATCCGTCATCTGTACGCCGGGAGTACCCAACACGCTTTGCCACAGCGAATGACCCAGCCCTTCGGTGGTAGCTGAACACGCCTGTAATAACAGACAAACCAATATGAGCGCGGGTCGCTTCACGACGCTTCTCCACATTATTGCCGGGTGCGCTACGCTTACCCCGGCCTACAAATAACCACACCGAAGTGTGGTTAGAATTAAACGTACCGGTATTACTGGGTACTGGTGGTGGTTGTGGTGGTGGTTCCGGTATTAGAACCGTCATCTCCGCCGGTTGCCGCCAGGGCGACCCCCACCGCGGAGCTTACGGTGCTCACGCTGGTTGCGGAGGAGCTTCCTGCCGAAACCGACGCGGCTGCCGACCCTGCCGCCTCCCCCACCTGAACGGGGGCAGCATAGACAGAGGTCGTCGCAAGCGCAGATATAGCCAACAGGCCATACAGTACTTTTCTCATCACAATATCCCTTCATTGTATGAATGGAGATTTACCCAAAAGAATTTCGGGCGAGATCGAGTATACACAACCGAAAGTGTGTAAATTACGCCGCGCAGGAATTTAGGATAATTAGATAAAAGCGGGGGTTATTATTAATAAAAAATACATAAATCAATATAAATCAATCACATGAAATAAATACATAAATAATGCAATATCCGTAAAATCTGAAAATCATTGTGTTAAATCTAACGTGGTATAATTATTTTAGGATTAAACTCAATTAAATCCCATGTAATGAGGAAGACAAGATAAATTATCTTATAAAAAAGCCGATATTAATATCGGCTTTTTTTATAAGTAATCAGCAAATTCATTCGAATTGCAGCAAGGCGGCAAGATCGTTAATCCCCGGGAGCATAGATTACTATGTGACCGGGGTTAACGAACGCAGCCAACACCGCTGCGGTTCGAAGGAAGAAGCTGATTAACGCCAGGACTTATAACGGTTAATCAAACCGTTAGTCGAGCAATCATGGCTGTTGATCTCTCGATCATCGTTCAACTCAGGCAGAATGCGGTTAGCCAGCTGTTTACCCAGCTCTACGCCCCACTGGTCGAAGGTGAAGATGTTCAGGATAACGCCCTGAGTAAAGATTTTATGCTCATACAGCGCAATCAGCGCACCCAGGCTGTACGGAGTGATTTCGCGCAGCAAGATGGAGTTAGTCGGACGGTTGCCTTCGAACACTTTGAACGGCACTACGTGGTCAAGCTGGGCCGGATCTTTACCCTGGTCGCGGTATTCTTGTTCAACCACTTCACGAGACTTGCCAAACGCCAGCGCTTCGGTCTGGGCGAAGAAGTTAGACAGCAGCTTAGGATGGTGGTCAGACAGCGGGTTATGCGTGATAGCCGGGGCGATGAAATCGCACGGCACCATTTTGGTCCCCTGGTGGATCAGCTGATAGAACGCGTGCTGACCGTTAGTCCCCGGCTCACCCCAGATGATTGGGCCAGTCTGGTAATCCACCGCATTGCCGTTACGGTCAACGTATTTACCGTTGGATTCCATGTTGCCCTGCTGGAAGTAGGCCGCAAAGCGGTGCATATACTGGTCGTACGGCAGGATGGCTTCGGTTTCGGCACCATAGAAGTTGTTGTACCAGATACCGATCAGCGCCAGCAGTACCGGCAGGTTTTTCTCCGCTGGGGTAGTGGAGAAATGTTTATCCATGGCGTGCGCGCCGGACAGCAGTTCAACGAAGTTGTCGTAGCCCACGGACAGGATGATCGACAGACCAATCGCTGACCACAGAGAATAACGACCGCCAACCCAGTCCCAGAACTCGAACATATTGGCCGTATCGATACCGAACTCACCGACTGCTTTCGCATTGGTGGACAGCGCCGCAAAGTGTTTCGCCACGTGTTTTTCATCACCAGCGGTCGCCAGGAACCAGTCGCGCGCGCTGTGGGCGTTGGTCATGGTTTCCTGGGTGGTGAAGGTTTTAGAGGCGACCAGGAACAACGTGGTTTCCGGGTTCACTTTCTTCAGTACTTCGGCGATGTGTGTACCATCGACGTTAGACACAAAGTGCATATTCAGGTGATTTTTGTACGGACGCAGCGCTTCGGTCACCATGAACGGACCGAGGTCGGAGCCACCGATACCGATGTTCACCACATCCGTAATCGCTTTGCCGGTGTAGCCTTTCCAGCTGCCGGAGATAATCGCTTCAGAGAAGGATTTCATCTTCTCCAGCACCGCATTCACTTCCGGCATCACATCTTTGCCGTCCACGATGATCGGGGTATTGCTACGGTTGCGCAGCGCCACATGCAGCACCGCACGATCTTCCGTACGGTTGATCTTCTCACCGGAGAACATGGACTTGATAGCACCGCTCAGGTCGGTCTCTTTTGCCAGGTCCTGCAGTTTCGCCAGCGTTTCTTCGGTGATGCGGTTTTTGGAAAAATCCACCAGCATCAAATCGTCAAACGTTGCGGAAAACTTGGCGAAACGATCGCTATCTTTCGCGAACAGGTCCGCGATCGTAACGTCTTTCATTTCTTCAAAGTGTTTTTGTAGTGCCTGCCAGGCTGAGGTCTGCGTTGGATTGATGTTTTTCATTAGCAATACTCTTCTGATTTTGAGAATTGTGACTGAGATCGATTGTAACGCCAGTCACAGAAAAGTGTGATTGTTTTAGTGCCGTTGTCCTGGCGTCCATCAAACACAGGTAATTATAAGCTCGGTTACTCAGGGCTACAGCAGCATGAAAAATCCGCATAATCCCAGCATTGACAGTATCCCTCACACCTTTTATTTATAAATACGGTATTTGCGCCTGCACCGGTTTCCGTTCTGCCCTTGTGCCATGGTCGCTCTATTCATTCCCTGACACGAGGTAGTTATGACTGATGTAGTTGTCTCCAAGTTTGGCGGTACCAGCGTCGCGGATTTCGACGCCATGAACCGCAGCGCTGATGTGGTGCTTTCCGATGCTAACGTCCGTTTAGTGGTGCTTTCCGCTTCAGCGGGTATTACTAACCTGCTGGTCGCTTTGGCTGAAGGGCTGGAGGCAGCTGAACGCTTCGAGAAACTCGACGCTATTCGTCAGATCCAGTTCGATATTCTGGAGCGTTTGCGTTATCCAAACGTGATCCGCGAAGAGATCGAACGTCTGCTGGAAAATATCACCACGCTGGCGGAAGCGGCTTCGCTGGCGACCTCAACCGCGCTGACTGACGAACTGGTCAGCCACGGTGAACTGATGTCCACCCTGCTGTTTGTCGAAATCCTGCGCGAGCGTAATGTTCAGGCGCAGTGGTTTGACGTGCGTAAAGTGATGCGTACCAACGATCGTTTTGGTCGCGCAGAACCAGATGTCGTGGCGCTGTCTGAACTGGCCACGCTGCAGCTGGCACCGCGCCTTGAAGAAGGTCTGGTGATCACCCAGGGCTTTATCGGCAGCGAAAGCAAAGGCCGCACTACCACCCTGGGGCGCGGCGGCAGCGACTATACCGCCGCCTTGCTGGCAGAAGCCCTGCACGCCGCACGCGTCGATATCTGGACCGATGTACCAGGCATTTACACGACCGACCCGCGCGTGGTGCCAGCCGCAAAACGCATTGATGAAATTGCCTTTGAAGAGGCCGCAGAACTGGCGACCTTCGGCGCAAAAGTCCTGCACCCGGCGACGCTGCTCCCTGCCGTGCGTAGCGATATTCCGGTGTTTGTCGGCTCCAGCAAAGACCCCAAAGCGGGCGGCACGCTGGTGTGTAATAAAACCGAGAATCCACCGCTATTTCGCGCACTGGCACTGCGTCGTAAGCAAACGCTGCTGACGCTGCATAGCCTGAATATGCTGCATTCTCGCGGGTTTTTAGCGGAAGTGTTCGGCATCCTGGCGCGCCACAATATCTCGGTAGATTTGATAACCACCTCCGAAGTCAGCGTCGCACTGACGCTGGATACCACCGGTTCAACGTCCACCGGCGATACGCTGCTCACACAATCCCTGCTGATGGAGCTGTCTGCGCTGTGCCGGGTCGAGGTAGAAGAAGGTTTGGCATTGGTCGCCCTGATCGGGAACGACCTGTCTAAAGCCTGCGGCGTGGGAAAAGAGGTGTTCGGCGTGCTGGAACCGTTCAACATCCGCATGATTTGCTACGGCGCATCCAGCCATAATCTGTGCTTCCTGGTGCCGGGCAGCGAAGCCGAGCAGGTCGTCCAGAAACTGCATCATAATTTGTTTGAGTGATATAAGCCTGATGCCGGATGCGGCAAAATGTCTTATCGGGCCTACGGGGAATTCGTAGGCCCGATAAGCGGCAATACCATCGGGCAACACGGTCATGACATCACTGTCTCATATAACAGTCGGTCCAGTTCCCTGACATCGCCTTCCCGGCTATCCGGTAACACCGGTGGCGTTTCGCCTCGCGCCAGCTCCTCGCGGATAAACGCATGCAGCAGCGGGCGACGCAGCCCATATTCCGCTTCCCCTGCCCGCTGTTTGCGCTCCAGCAGGTCGTCTATCTCCCGACGCAGTGACGCATCCAGCTCGCTCCCCGCCAACAGTTCGGCAAAGAGCATGGGTGGCACGCCTTTTCCCGCTTCAACCCAACGCACAGCCAGCAACGGACGCAGCACGTAGAAGTATTTTTTGAGTCGCACTTCATCGCCTTGCAGATAGCCACGGAAGTTTTTTCGCGCCATCGAATAGTAGTGCCAG
This sequence comes from Citrobacter sp. C348, assembly GCF_047467975.1. Lineage (NCBI taxonomy): Bacteria > Pseudomonadati > Pseudomonadota > Gammaproteobacteria > Enterobacterales > Enterobacteriaceae > Citrobacter > Citrobacter sp. C348. The sequence continues at coordinate 122,488 of NZ_JASJUJ010000012.1, forward strand.
CGAGCACGCACAGGCGAAAACCATTTTGGCACCAGCGCTTTCAACGCAGACACCGTCGCGTCATCCTGCTGATAAACCACCGGCGAATCCAGCCACTCGATAAGCGTCGGGTTAGCCCCTTTCAGCAGACCCAACGCTTTACGCCACTCCCAGCCACACACGTCCAGTTCATCGTCTATGGGCAGTTCAATAACATCACGCGGCGCTTCCACCCGCAGATACCATTCTGGAGGATGAACGTACAAAAATCGCACGTCGTAATCACTGTCCGGAGAGGCGAATCCCCAGCCACGGCTGCCGGATTCACAAGCGTACAGCACCTTCACGCCATAGCGCTGTTCCACCTTTTTTAGCTGGCGCACTACCCGTTCGCGCATCGCGGCGTTCACTCCATTATTACTCATTTTACTCATCCTTTTATATTCACCAGACCGTGCAGAACCTGGTCCAGACCACCAAATACCGAGATTTTATCGATACGCTCCGCCACTCTCTCGAGGGTTTCCAGCTCTTTTAAACGCAGCGCCACTGGGTTGTTTTCCATCACTTTCGCTGTGTTCAACAACGAGCGCGTGGCGGCCGTTTCTTCACGTCGACGAATGACGTTAGCCTGCGCTGATTTTTCGGCCTCCACCAGCTGCGACAGGATGGTTTTCATATCGCCTGGCAGCACGATATCTTTCACGCCCAGCGAAGCAACCTCAATGCCAAACGGCGTCATGCGGTTTTTCACCTGCGTGCTTACCACGTCATCAATCACCTGCTTATCTTCCAGCAGTTCGTCCAGCGTTCGGGTACCAACCGCCTCGCGCAGCGCAAACTGCAGCTCACGGTACAAGTGATCCAGCGGTTTTGTCAGTTGGCCAAACGCCTGTAATACGCCGCTGTAGCGCCAGTTCGCCGCCAGATTCAAACGCAGGTTGACCTTATCTTTGGTCAGGATCTCCTGCCCGCCGACTTCCAGTACCTGTAAGCGGGTATCCACGACTTCCGCTTCCACCAGATGATTTACCTTCCAGTACGCACTCAGACCCGGCGGCAACAGCGCCTGCGTCTCACCATCAATTTTCAGCACACCGACATGCCAGGCCGGAACCTGCACCGTTAAGATCGCGTCACGACCCTTTACCGCACCGCTACGGCGTGGCTGTAACACGGCATTCATCACATCCGTTGGGACCTGAACCTGACGCGTATCCATGCGTACCAACGTTAACGCCTCCTCGGCTCGCCAGTACAGACGACGGGTTGAAGGCGGTAAGATTTCCTGCAAGACGCCGTTCACATACAGCGCACCGGCTTCGGTATCGGTTAAATCTGCCGCCACACAGTACTGTTCCACCCACGCAGGCTGGAAGCGACGCAGGTACTCCGCCAACGCCTCAGGAACATCGCTGCCATCGGCATTTACCACCAGAACATCCGGCGTGTTAAACCACGGCAAACGGTGTTCACCTGCATTCAGCACCTTGTAGTAGTCACCCTGGCGGGATAACAGACCAAGCTGGCCTTTACGAATAGTGATTTTCTTCATCATTTTGTATTCCTTATTGTGAGTCAGGCGCGGGTGCAGGGGCGAAGCGGCAGGGGAATTCCCTTTTGCCTGTCGCACGGCGTCATTACCGGCAGCCTGTTTTTGGGCGGTGCTGACTGCGCACGAACCCGTTTTATTTCTATGATTAACAACCAGTTTTCATTTGGAGGATGAAATTGGGAATCGAACCCACTTGGTGGTCATCGGCTGACGGAACACCCCGGGAAAACAGCCTGTGCCGTTCCTTACGTGCCGGCGGGGTTTAACCCCCTGCGTTTTCAGCGTTGTTGACGTATCAGGTATTGCCAGAAGCGTGCCAGAAAGAAAAATCATCAAATTTATTTTTTATTCAATTGATTAATATAGTTTTTATTTTTAACCCTCAGATTAATGATTGCCGTTGCGCAGAGATTTTTTTATCTTCCAATATCGATATTTATCTTTATGGATAAAGCATGAAAAAGCGGCGGGTGGTGATTGGCGTTCTGGGCACGGTGCTGGATAAGCGCGGAAAACGGGCGAATCGGTTTAAGAAATGGCGCCCTACGGTTGGACTGTGCCAGCAGGCTGATTTCCCCATCGACAGACTGGAACTGCTCCACCAGCCGCGCGACGAAAGCATGGCACAGCGGCTGATTGAAGATGTCGCCCTGCTCTCTCCTCATACCGAGGTGCGCCCGCATGCGGTGACCATTAACGACCCGTGGGATTTTGAGGAGGTTTACGCCGCGTTCCTCGACTTCGCCACCCACTACACATTTGATACTGAAAACGAAGAGTATCTGGTGCATATCACCACCGGCACACACGTGGCGCAGATTTGTTGGTTCCTGCTGACGGAGGCGCGTTATCTGCCGGCCAGCCTTTTGCAATCCAGCCCGGCACCACGAGGTTCATCTGATGAGGCCGTCGCCGCAGGTGTCTGCTCGGTTATCGATCTCGATTTAAGCCGCTATACCACGCTGACCAGCCGCTTTCAGCGTGAGCAGCAGCAATCGGTCTCCTTCCTGAAAGCCGGTATTGATACCCGTAATGCCACGTTTAATACGCTCATCGACCGTATTGAGCGCGTGGCGCTGCGCTCGACCGATCCGATTCTACTGACAGGTCCCACCGGTGCGGGGAAATCGTTCCTCGCCAAACGGATTTTTCAGCTACGCCAGTCACGCCATCTGGTGGCCGGTAAACTGGTAGCGGTTAACTGCGCCACCCTGCGCGGTGACAACGCAATGTCGACATTATTCGGACACGTCAAAGGCGCGTTTACCGGCGCACTCACGCCACGCACCGGTCTGTTGCGCGAGGCTGACGGAGGGGTGTTATTTCTCGATGAGATTGCCGAACTGGGGCTGGACGAGCAGGCTATGCTGCTGAAAGCGATTGAAGAAAAAACCTTTTTCCCGTTTGGTGGCGACAAAGAGGTGCACAGCGATTTCCAGTTGATTGCCGGGACGCATCGCGATATGCAGCAGTGGGTTTCAGAAGGTCGTTTTCGCGAAGATCTCTACGCGCGCATCAATATGTGGCGCTTTGCCCTGCCCGGTCTGGCGCAGCGGCGGGAAGATATCGCACCCAACGTGGAGTATGAGCTCCAGCGCTTTTCCAGCCTCAAACAGGCGCAGACTCGCTTTGATAAAGAAGCGCGCGAGCGCTATCTGGCTTTCGCCTGTTCACCAAAGGCGCTATGGCGCGGCAACTTTCGCGAGCTGAGTTCATCCGTTGCACGCATGGCGACGCTGGCCGAACAGGGGCGCATCACGCTCGCGCTGGTCGAAGAGGAGATCGCGTTATTGCAGGAAAGCTGGCAGCTCACCGATTCACAGCCGGAATTCGATCTGGACATTGACCTGTTTGATAAGCGTCAGTTAGAAACGGTGATCGACGTCTGCCGACGCAGCGCATCGTTGTCTGAAGCGGGCCGCGAGCTGTTTGCCGTTTCCAGGCTGAAGAAAGCCAATCCTAACGACGCCGACCGCCTGCGCAAATATCTGGCCCGTTTTGGGCTGAGCTGGGAAAGCCTTCACAGCGGAACATGAACATAATTTGTTTGAATAATATTCCATCACGCGATAAACAATAACTATAGCCGGGCTCGATCCCGGCTTGTTTATAACAACACAACACATTTCAATCGCAAGGAATACACCATGCTCGCTACTCTTACGCGGCTGTTCCCGTTATGGGCGCTGCTGCTCTCTGTTATTGCGTATTACACGCCATCCACTTTTACACCTGTCGGGCCATTCGTGCCGTCGCTGCTGATGCTGATTATGTTCGGCATGGGCGTGCACCTGAAAGTGGACGATTTTAAACGCGTCCTCTCTCGCCCTGCACCAGTCGCCGCAGGGATTTTCTTGCATTATCTGGTGATGCCGCTCGCCGCGTGGCTTCTGGCTCTGGCTTTCCATATGCCACCGGAACTGTCTGCGGGTATGGTACTGGTCGGTAGCGTCGCCAGCGGGACCGCCTCTAACGTGATGATCTATCTGGCAAAAGGTGATGTTGCGCTTTCTGTGACTATTTCATCCGTTTCAACGTTGGTGGGCGTTGTCGCCACGCCGCTGCTGACACGGCTGTATGTCGATGCGCATATCCAGGTAGATGTGATGGGTATGTTGCTGAGTATCCTGCAGATCGTGGTCATTCCGATTGCGTTGGGATTGGTCATTCACCACCTGTTCCCACGAGTTGTAAAGGCCGTGGAGCCGTATCTGCCTGCGTTTTCCATGGTGTGCATTCTGGCGATCATCAGCGCGGTGGTCGCAGGTTCCGCGTCACATATTGCGTCGGTTGGCTTTGTGGTGATTATCGCGGTGATTCTGCATAACACCATTGGTCTGCTTGGCGGTTACTGGGGTGGAAAACTGTTTGGCTTTGACGAGTCCACCTGCCGCACGCTGGCCATTGAAGTCGGGATGCAGAACTCAGGGCTGGCAGCAGCGCTGGGTAAAATCTACTTTGGGCCGTTGGCGGCACTGCCCGGCGCGCTGTTCTCCGTCTGGCATAACTTGTCTGGCTCGCTGCTGGCGGGGTACTGGTCCGGTAAGACGATACTGAGAAACGCCACTCGGTAAAACAACACTAACCCTCATGAATGGAGGAGACATCCTCCATTTTATCCTTTCTCATTTGACACCCATCACAAAACAACAAATATCAACACAAAACAAATTCCATAATTATTCTTTTTATTTCAAAAAGTTAAATAATAAAACGCATATAAACATCAAAATCCCACCATCTACAAATGTTGATTTATTTTGTTTTAGTTGGGAATATAATTCCACTACAACACAGATAAAACCCTTACCCTATCTTCGAGGCCGCTATGAAAAAAATTGCGATTATTGGAAGCAGTGGAGGCAACCTCTACAACCTGGGTGGCGCAGAGCCAGAGAAGTTACTCCAGGAAATTTACCAGCAGTGCGAAGCAGCAGGCGTAGAAGTTGCCGCTCTACAGTTTATTGCGGCTGAAGCCTCAATGGACGTTGCCAAACCCCATACACCGGCATCCGTTTATGCACTAACCACAGAAAACCAAAAAAAACCACAATGTATCTTTCAGGGCCAACTTTCCGAGGTGAACGCCTCAGTGGTGGAGAGCGATCGCCGCATTGCTGAGATGATCCGCAACGGTGAGATCGACGGGATCGTCGTGATGAGCGCCGATCCGGTGAAAGCCAACCAGGCTGTCTTCGCCGCCGCCGTCGAGATGAAAACACCGATTGTCGGCACCGGAGGTACATCAATGGCGCTGGTGGCGGCAAAAGGGGCAAATGTGGTCGCAACTTCCGGGACGACAGGCACCACCAGTCGCACCCGCGCCGTTTCCTTCGTGGCATCACTGTGTAAACACTGGGGGATCAAGTACAAACCCCAGTTGGGTAGCGCCTCTCCTTCACAGGGTGGTTCAGGGAAAAGTCTGCTCAAGCGCTTTAATATTCGTAGCATCATGATTCCTGCCTTGCCGGGCTTTATCGCCATGGCTATCGTGCTCGCGCTGAGCCACATTCCGGGACTGGAAAAACTCAATGATATCTTTGAGATTCTGCTGAAGGGGCTGCCTGTTTTAGTTGCCGTTCTCGCCGCCAAACAGATCTCTGAGCTGGATGAAGTCTCTATTGTTGCCGGGGTAGTCGCCGGGGTGCTCTCCGTTGAAGGCGGTTTGATCGGCGGGATTATCGGCGGTCTGATGGCCGGTATTTTCGTTCGCTGGCTGTTTGAGTTGTGCCTGAACTGGCGCTTCCCGATGACCACCGTCAACATTGTTGCCGGCGGGATCTCGGGCCTTGCCGCCGGATTGATCATGCACTACCTGTTAAGCCCGCTGGCGTTGTCTGCAGGTAATTACATCAAACTGGCTATCGAAAGCACGCTGGCATTCAGCCCTATTCTTGCCGGGCTGTTGGCGGGTCTGGTTATCTGGCCAGCCATCCTGGGCGGTGTCTACCACGCGGTCATCCTGCCGCTGGTACTGCTGGAGATGGAAAAATCCGGCGTCAGCTTCCTCGGCGCAGTCGATATGGTGGGTCTGGTAATGGTCGCTGCCGGAATTAACCTCGCCAACGTCATCGCCCCACGAGAAAAAAGTGAAGCCGCCGTCGCCACACCCGGTTTGCTCATTAATCTGGGTTTTGGGACCTTTGTTGAATCGGCCTACCCCTTCATGTTTGCCAACAAAATTGTCTTTGGTTCAGCCATCGTCTGGGCTGGCCTGGGCGGCATGATGCTCGGTTTCTTTAACGTCAAAGGCGTGGCTTATGTCCCTGCTTTTGCTTCCCCGTTTTTATCCAGCAATGCGTTACAGATGGCGATTGTGATGGTGACCGTCATGGCATTGACCTGTATTTCCACCATTATTGCCAACCGTTTTAAGGCTGTCGCCCAGAAAGAATCCGCAGCGTCAGTCCAGTAATTAATGCACCAACACCAGAGGTACACCATGTTTAAAGGCGATATGAATAAAAAACGCGCTAAAGCGTTACAGAAAGTGAAAGATGCCATCACGCTGCACGGCGGGCAAACCATCCTCAGCACAGGGATAACCGGCGACGATGCGCGTCTGGCGAAAGCAGTATGTGAGGCGGGCGTTAAGCTGCTCGAACCGAACCATCCCGCACTGGCACTGGCGCGTGGTCATAAAGGAGTGAGTAACATGCACGCGGCGGAACAAATTCGCCACGAAATCACCAATAGCCAGATGGCTGAAGCGGTACACGGCGTGCGTAATGTGGTGCCTGACGACATCTTCATTACTGTCGGTATCGCAGGCGGCTTTACCGAAACGCTGCCAGTGCAGCTTAGCGAAACGGAGATTCTGGAGATTGCCCGTGCGGGAGCCGACGGTTTACACACTCACAAATCCGACTGGGATGATCTGCAGGACATCGTCAATCTCGCCCATCAGTATGGCCTGACTGTTGATGCTTATATTGGCCATCCGGATGATCTGCATACCTTTGGTATCCCTGCGCGCACGCCGGAAGAGGTCGCCAGCGTGGCGAAGCGAATGCAGGAGGTTGGTGTCGATATGATCGGTCTGATGACCGGCATGAGCTATGAAGGCGTGGCCGCGGGCGATATTCCGCAGGCGATTAAAGATCGCCTGCAGGCGCTGGTCGCCGCAGTAGATGTCCCGACACTGGCAGAAGGTGGCATAAACCTCGCCAATGCCAAAGCGTTTAAGGATACCGGCGTCAATATTCTGGTCGTCGGTACGGCCATCGACAATATGGTCTGCAACGCCGCTAAAGAGGCCGTCACGCCGTTTATTACTCATTGATACCACGGAGAAAAGAAATATGTTGCTGGTCACCGATCTGGATGGAACATTACTGACATCGCAAAAGACAATCAGTCCACGCACACGTCAGGCATTAGTTGAGTTCCACCAGCGCGGTGGCCTGCTGGCCGCCTGTTCCGCCAGACCGGTTTCCTCAATAGTCAGTCTGTTACAGCAGCAGCATGCTGACGGACTTTTTGGCTGGTGCGCCGGATTCAACGGGGGTCAAATCCTTGAGATGGCGCAGCAACGTATTATTCATTCCTCCGCGCTATCCTGTATGAATCTTCGGGATATTGACCGACATATTTCACTTGCCCGCTATCCTCACCATTTCTTTAGCGCGGAGGCTATTTATCACCGTTATGATCGACTCATTGCACCATGGACGACTTATGAGGCGGACTTATTTGAACTACCACTTATTGCAGCTGCACCAGGGAATATCTTTAATCGTCATGATATTTATAAAATCACGTTGGTAGCAGCACAATCTAAAATAAATGCACTTTATACCGAAGTGAATAATAGATTGCCTTATGGCTATACCGCGACAATCACCGGTGGGAATTATATTGATATTCAGCGTGACGAGATAAATAAAGGTTATGCAATAAACAAGTTAATTCAACAGCTGAATATATCTACTGAAAAGGTTGTTGCGATTGGCGATCAGCAGAATGATATCAGTATGTTTGCCTCTGCCGGCATCGGTATCGCAATGGGCAATGCACCTGATGTGGTAAAACAGCAGGCCAGCTATGTGACGGCCTCTAATGATGATGAGGGTATTGTCTGTGCCCTGGAGTGGTTGCGTTGCTCTGCACATCCAGTTACCATGCGCCAAAGCACGATGCTGGCGGAAAATGATGAACCCGATTAAAAGAAGAAAACATATTCTTGATGAATTAAGCAAATTCGGTGAAGTGACGGTTATCAAATTATCGGAAACGTTAAAAGTCACATCAGAGACCATTCGCCGCGACCTCTCCATCCTGGAGTCCGAAGGGCAAATTACCAAGATCCACGGCGGTGCGGTCAAAAAACAGGTTGTTCAGGAAGACGAGTTTGGCGCGCGGATAGATATACACCGCGAAGAAAAAATGGCAATTGGTAGACTTGCCGCCGGAATGGTTAGCGAGCACGACACCCTATTTATCGACTCCTGTACAACCAATCTTATTCTGGCCGCACAATTACCTCCATTGGCCTATTCTGTTATTACCAACTCTGCGTTAATTGCCGATAAAATCAAAGAGAATAATCTTCAGGCTCGCGTTTATGTATTGGGTGGCGAATATGATTACCATTTTCGCGCTAACCTCGGCGTCTCGGTTTGTCAGCAAATTAATGCCATTCACGCCGATCTCTGCTTCATCGGCGCTGGTGGAATCTCGCCTCAACACGGTGTACTGGTGAAAAGCTTTGATGAAGCGTACGTTGCGAAGTCGATGATTGCCATGAGCAAAAAATCGGTGATACTGGCCGACCATACTAAATTTGGTCAGGATGGGGTGATGTGTATCGCTACCTTAAAAGAAATCGATAACATCATCACCGATAAAGGATTCAAAACAACGGGTTATACTCAGCAGGATTTCGGTGGAAAATTGTGTATTGCTGAATGATGCAACGCATTACGCTATCAGCCAGCCCAGGATTACCGTACACTGAGTTAATCGGCAAACTGAGGGCAACCGTATGGCACTCCCCCGCATTACCCAAAAAGAGATGACCGAGCGCGAACAGCGCGAACTGAAAACGCTGCTCGACCGCGCGCGTATTGCACACGGTCGACTGCTGACCAACGCAGAGACCAACAGCATTAAGAAAGAGTACATTGATAAGCTGATGCTGCAGCGCGAAGCTGAAGCTAAAAAAGCCCGCCAGCTAAAGAAAAAGCAGGCTTATAAACCGGATGCAGAATCCTCGTTTTCCTGGTCAGCGAATACGCCAACCCGCGGCAGACGTTAACGCCCTTTCTTCTTACGCCCCGGCTGAGCAAAACGTTTACCGTTAGACGCCGGGCGCGCTTTCTCTTTCTCAGCAGATTTTTCTATTTTCACCACCGGGCGCTTAATGCCTGCGGTTTTTGGCTTCGCTTTCGGCTTTGGCTTCGCTTCCGAGGAAGAGTTTTCAATCAACTTGAACAGATCGATCAGCTCGTCATCGGTCAGGTCACGCCATTCACCCAGCGGCAAACCAGACAAGCCAATGTTCATGATCCGCGTACGTTCAAGTTTTACCACGTCATAACCAAAGTGTTCGCACATCCGACGGATCTGACGGTTCAGGCCCTGCACCAAGGTGATACGGAAGACAAACGGTGCCTCTTTCCTGACCTTACATTTTTTGGTGACGGTACCGAGAATGGGTACGCCCGCCCCCATGCCACGAATAAAGTCATCAGTGACGGGTTTATCAACCGTCACCAGATACTCTTTTTCGTGATCGTTACCGGCACGCAAGATTTTATTCACCAGGTCGCCGTGGTTAGTGAGAAAGATCAGCCCCTGGGAATCTTTGTCCAGACGGCCAATTGGGAACACGCGTTTACTGTGGTTAACAAAATCAACGATGTTATCGCGCTCACCGTCTTCAGTGGTGCTGACAATACCGACCGGTTTGTTCAGCGCGATAAAAACCAGATCTTCCGCTTCACGCGGCTCAATCAACCGACCATTTACTTTTACGACGTCGCCAGGCATCACCTGATCGCCAATGGTGGCGCGTTTGCCATTCAGGAAGACATTCCCTTGTTCGATAAAGCGATCCGCCTCGCGACGCGAGCAGATTCCGCTTTCACTGATGTATTTGTTTAATCGGATGGATGAGTCGGGCAGCATAATTTCTCCTGTATACACGTCATCCTTCAAGCTGTTTCTGCGTTGGCTGCTCTCACTCACCCAGGTCACATAGCACTCTATGCTCCCAGGGATTCGCTCCCTTGCCGCCTTGATACAGCTTGAATGATCTTGTGTATTAAAAGCGAAATATACCCTACCTTGCGGGGGATAAAAATAATCGTGAACGCCAGTCCCGACACTATTTGCGATCTGTCACGCCTTTCAACATCATCAGCCCCGTCATTGTGCTCTAATAACCGTTAATCAGAAAATCAATCGCATCGCGAAGTTCAGCCCTGTTTGCGGTCAGCTCTCCCACACAGTTACCCATGTTCTTCACAGGGATACCTGTCATCATGTGCGTCATCACCACATAGGCTTGCCCACCAATGTTAACAACAGGACAAATTTTAGCTGGCGGTACTTCGTCGGGGAACTGACTGAGCGCTATAACGGGTGCAACCAGTACATGCTGCAAAACAGCGGCCACCGGATGCTGTAAGCTAATTAAAAACGGATAAACACCTTTTCCACTTCCCGTGTTCTCATAAGCGCAATACTGCTCCATCAGAATGTCCTTTGAAAATCACTGAACGAACCGTTTTCTTCCACCCATTGATTTAATACTTCTATCGATTTTTTATTATCCCGCAACCATTCTTCGCGTCTGTTCTCACGAAATTTTTCGATTAGGGCTTCGGTTAAAACAGCTGACAGATTGATTTTAAGCTTACGTGCCTCTTCCAGTATCTCTGGAGCCAGAGAGACATTAACTGATTTTTTTACCTTAGATACAGTGCGCATGATAACCCCCATAGTAATGCGCATGACATACCTAAGGTTAGCGTAATAAGCGAGCATATTCTATTCCCCAACCAGCAAATCATCATGTCACAGTAGGGTGGTTGCACAGACCTGTCACGCCCCGAAGAAGAAGTCTGCGAGGCGCTTTCCAGATTAGTTTAGGGGATCGCGAGCAAACAGCTGCTGGTCCGCTTTCGCTTCCAGCTGTGCCAGTGCAGGAATCAACTGGCTGATGTTCACCAGACTGTGTCCTAACTGACATACGCTTTCATACGCAAAATGTTCCTGACCTTCACCCGCCATAGTCAGCAGGCTATCGCCCATAAAATTCAGCGTCTGGTACAACCCTGCCAGCGCCTCTTCGCAGCCAAACGACAGCACCAGATTTTCTTCGGTGGTGAGATGGCTACAATCAAGATGGCGGAACGCCTCGGCAAGAGGAAAATGAAGCAGGTCAGCCTGCGAAACAGGAGAAAAAGACGCGGAACAGGCGTTAGTGGTACTATTAGCATCAGCCATAGCATTACCTCGTATAATGTTGTGGTGAGAAGCTCGGTATGTGTTCGCGCACTGCCGGGCTTCGTTGTTTCTGTAAGACAATTGACTTACACTTGTCTTACGACCATCAATGTAAGTCAGGTGTCAGACACATGTCAACAGTGGAATTTAAAAAGAAAGGTAACAAACAAATCGCGTTACGTGTCGAGCCGGAACTGGAAGCAGGGATCCAGAAAGCACTTTCAATGGATGGTGATGCTTCAATATCCGCATGGATTAAGCGCATTATCAGGAAAGAGCTGAAGCAGAAAGGGATTGAAGTGTAAGTGGCAGTGCTTGGTATCGTTTTTCTGTAGGTCTGTTTAGAGCGAAAAGCGGCCATAAGGAGTTTATAATCGATCAAGGTGAGTTACATTAATACGTAACGACTAATTGAACACGGCCTAAATCATTTGAAAGGGTGGAAATTAAAATACTCATGAGCAGACGGCTTAACAGAGATCATCGAACCAAAGTCAGAAATATTCCACGCCGCTTGAAAGCTCTTAACCGTTGGGCTGGTACTTTTCATAACCCTGAACGAAGCGTGTTTTCAGAAGATGAGCATTACTGGAATTTCAAAATCCCGGTAGAAATTAATCTTGTTCAGGGAAAGTACAGCACGCTTAAAACCAAGGCAGATTGCGCGCAAGCCATGATTAATGCTTGTTCAAATCTCATAACGGCAACTGATGGTATGAATTACAGCCCACGGATTACTGCGGTTATATGCCTTCCAGATATGTTTACAAGCGAAATCTGCCTCTATCGTTCAGAAGACTACTACCAAAGCTTTATTACTGAAGACCGCTCTAAAAATGGTGCCTCCGCTTTGATTAAAGAGCGCAGCCTTGCTGCAGAATGGGGACTCATTCTTCCAACCAATGTGCAGGAGCTGGGTATAACATTCGAATACTACGGAAGCGAGGATCGTGATGAATGGTTCTCAGGAGAACGCTGGTATTATGGTCAGGTCATGTAATAGCGCTATGCTTAAAGTCTAAATGAACGTCCGCTCCTGGCACAGTGCGGACATCTGAACTTAGCTTTAACAGATAGTGTAACGGCAAGAAACCTGCGCTGGCTCTGGACAAACTGACACGGCCCTTCATGTTGATAACGGAGCGTCGTCCTTGCCGTGGTGATTAACGTTTATTCGCAGCCAGCGAAAACAGGCTCAGGGAGGAGATTTGCATCCGCATGGAGGAAATTTGCTGTTTTTGCAATGTCAGCAAGGTGTCGGTAAAGACCGTATTTTCGCCGGTACTGTCACTTGTGGATTTAGCCACCTTGCTTACCAGTTGTTGTTCCAGACCTTCAGAGTATTGCGCCTGTTCAATAGCCGGCAGCTCACGATAGTGACTCAGCAGCGCACTATAAGATTTTTTGTAGCTGCCGGAAGCGCTGATCTCTTTTTGCGCACTACTGATAAATTGTTGCGTCCATTTATCTTCCTGACTGCCGATCTCTTTTAAGGCCGCGCGTCGCTCATTGACGGTAAATGCACTGCCATCATCATAGGCAATCAGCGCGAGCTGTTCGCGCTGCATGCCTGCAAACGGATTGGTGGTTTTGCCGTTGAGAAAATCTGTCGCTTTGCTCGCCAGTTGCAGAAGTTCAGTGCTTTGCGTATCAGGGATTTCCTGATCGTGTTTCGCCTTATTCTGGGTATAAACCGGGCCATCAATCGCCGTTAACAGCGACTCAGCCATGCTTTGCAACTGGCTGCGACTGCTGGATGCATCACGTATTTCTGCCCGGGTTGCCGCATCGCTGAGCAGGCTCGCCAGGCTTGAAAAGGTGGTCTGCGTGGCGGAAGTTAACGATGTCGATTTAGCGGTTGTCGATGATTCAGTTTTTTGCCCCGTCGTTGATGAGGCGGAGGTATAGTTCGTAATTGGATTTTGATAATTACCCATTTTAATGTGCATTAATTTTTCCTTTTGCATTCCGAAACGGATCCTTGCCACCTGAAATTGGGGCATTGCAAAATAAAACGGCATTCTGTGTGTAAACATTAGCAGGAAGTATGTTCTCCCACTTCTTTTGGTAGGGACAATCACACATTGTCTGGCGTTGAGACAATCAGTGAGTCTGTAGTCAGGTTACAAGCGTATTTCATATGACAGTATCAATAAGGTCCGCTTCTGGCACAAAGCAGCCCTCTTCACTGTTATCGTTTCCCGAACCAACCGTAGCATTCTAGAAAATGACACCGTCTTGCGAGGCGCTTTCCAGAACCTCACTTCCAACATCGTGAGCCATATCAGTGAGGCATTATACTGACGGTGGTAACATGACCGCGGTTTGTAATTTTTTGATTACATGGAGAAATGATGGAACTGCTTTTATTGAGTAACTCGACGCTGCCGGGCAAAGCCTGGATGGAACACGCGCTACCGCTGATTGCTGAGCAACTGAACGGTCGCCGTACTGCGGTGTTTATCCCGTTTGCTGGCGTGACGCAAACCTGGGATGAGTACACGGCGAAAACGGCCGCCGTCTTTGCTCCCATGGGCGTCGACGTCACGGGTATTCATACCGTTGCCGATCCGGTGGCGGCAATTGAAAATGCAGACGTGGTGATTGTCGGTGGTGGTAACACCTTCCAGTTGCTGAAAGAGAGCCGCGAACGCGGGCTGCTGGCACCGATTGTTGACGTGGTCCAACGCGGCGCGCTGTACATTGGCTGGAGTGCAGGTTCCAACCTCGCCTGCCCAACCATCCGTACCACTAACGACATGCCGATTGTCGATCCACAAGGTTTTGATGCGCTGGGCCTGTTCCCACTGCAGATTAACCCGCACTTCACCAACGCGCTGCCGGAAGGCCACAAAGGCGAAACGCGTGAACAGCGTATTCGCGAGCTGCTGGTGGTTGCGCCAGAGCTGACGGTCATTGGTCTGCCGGAAGGCAACTGGATCAAGGTGAGCGACGGTCAGGCGGTTCTTGGCGGTCCGAACACGACTTATGTGTTCAAAGCGGGTGAAGACGCAGTTGCCGTTGAAGCAGGCCACTGCTTTTAGTGGATTTGTTGTCTGATGCCGGATGGCGGCTGCGCCTTATCCGGCCTACAAGATTGACGACAAAATTGACGGTTATCCGTAGGCCCGGTAAGCGTAAGCGCCACCGGGCAACATTTCACCAGTCCTTGTTAGTAATCATCCCTTTCGTCGTCTTCATCCGGTTGCTCCAGCACGCTGTAGGCAACGGAGCAAAATAACGAGTTCAGACGCTGCATGTCGCCTAACAGCGCGAGGTGTAGGGAACTGGTTTCGATGCTCTGCACGTTTTGCTGATGCAGGCGATCGACGTGTGCGTGCGAATAACGACGGTTAAGAATACGAAAACGGTGTTTGCTGCGACGCAGTCGACGGGCGCTGGTCACGTCGCCAGAGAAGAACACTGACATCGCCAGCTTCAGGTTGTTGAGCAGCTGATCGTAGAGCGCATCCAGCTCTTTCAGACCTTCCAGAGAAAAGGCCCGGCGCGCGGCCAGCGACTTATCGGCAATCTCGCTCCCCATGCGTTCGACGATATCGGAAGCCTGCTCCAGGTTGAGCGACATCTCGATAATCTCCGCCCAGCGCTTAGACTCCTCTTCCGCCAGCTCATCTTTTGGCATCCGCGCCAGGTAAAGTTTGATCGCGGTGTACAGCACGTTGATATCGTCGGCCATCCTGCGCAGCTCTTTTTCCTCGCGCGGCTCACCGTGCATCACCCGCTTCAGCCCTTCCATCATCTGCTCCATGGCGTCACCAATACGCAGGGCTTCGCGAGCCGCATTCGCCAGTGCGAGCGTGGGGGTATCGAGTGCACTGACATCCAGATGCTTGGGCTTCAGATGGCCGTCTAATTCCGGCTCATCGCGGATAATACGTTTGCAAAAGCGCGCCATCGGCTCGGCGAACGGCACCATCGCCACGCAGCGCACCAGGTTGTAGAAGACGTGGAAGTAGATAACCAGTTCGGATTTTGGCAGCGGCAGTTCATCCATCAGATTCGCCAGCGGATGCACAAACGGCAGAATAATCAGGCTTCCCACCAGCTTAAACAACAGGCTGCCGAGCGCCACGCGGCGGGCGGCGGCATTGGCGGCACTGTTATTGAGCATCGCCAGCAGGCCGGAGCCGAGGTTCGCACCAATCACCAGACACAGCGCTACCGGGAACGAAATAATACCCGCGGCTGTCAGCGTTGCCGTCAGCAGGACCGCCGCCAGGCTGGAGTAACTGATAATCGCAAACATGGCGCCAATCAGCGCATCGAGCATGATATCGCCGGTGAGCGAGGCAAAAATGACCTGCACCCCGTTGGCCTGAGTGATCGGCGTGACCGCCTGCACAATCAGCTCCAGCGCCAGTAAAATGAGCCCCAGCCCGATGCCTACGCGCCCCAGTTGCCCGACGCGGGACTGCTTACGTCCGAGGAAGAAAACAACGCCAATGAAAATCAGCAGCGGCGACAGCCACGAGAGGTCAAAGGTCAGGATACGCGCCATCAGCGCGGTCCCGACGTCAGCACCAAGCACAATCACCAGCGCAGGCGTCAGCGCCACCAGATCCTGGGCGACAAACGACGTCACCAGCATGGTGGTGGCGTTACTGCTTTGCACCAGAGCAGTAACGCCAATGCCCGCGCAAAAGGCGAGCGGCTTCTTTTCAACGCTACGGCTGAGTACGGTACGCAGGCGTGCGCCAAAGACACGCATCACGCCGGTACGCACGATATGGGTACCCCAAACCAGCATCGCCACGGCAGAAAGCAGGTGTAACAGAGTTAGCACGGAATCAGGTTCTCCTTATCGTTATATGCTCCTGAGGCTCATGACACCAACGCGCACAAGTTCCCTTCAGTATAAGGGTTTAAACGTAATAAAGAGACAGGGCACTCATTGAGCGCCCTGTTTGTTGTAAAGAAAGATAACAGTTTTGTGAATCAGTCGGCGTCGTAGCCTAAGTTAGGCGCTAACCAGCGTTCAACTTCTGCCACGCTCATGCCTTTACGGAAGGCATAATCTTCAACCTGATCGCGTTGAATTTGTGCGACGGCGTAGTACTTGCTGTCCGGATGACTGAAGTACCAACCGGAAACCGATGCACCAGGCCACATGGCGAAGGATTCTGTGAGTTTCATACCAGTGTGCGTTTCTACATCCAGCAGTTCCCAGATGGTCGCCTTCTCGGTGTGCTCAGGGCATGCCGGATAGCCCGGAGCCGGACGAATACCTTGATAGTTCTCGCGGATCAGTTCGTCATTGCTGAGGTTCTCGTTCGCCGCATATCCCCAGTAAACTTTACGCACCCGTTCATGCAGATATTCAGCGAAGGCTTCCGCCAGACGATCGGCAATCGCTTTCACCATGATTTTATTGTAATCATCATGCTGTGCGTCAAACGCGTCAGCCAGCGTGTCTTCTTCCAGGCCGCCGGTGACGGCGAAAGCGCCAATGTAATCCGCTTTGCCGGAGGTTTTCGGTGCCACAAAGTCAGACAGGCAGTAGTTAGCAAAACCAACCTTCTCCGTCTGCTGGCGCAGATGGTGGCTGACGGTCAGGACGTGCGTCCGCGTTTCATCCCGGTAGATCTCAATGTCATCACCTACGCGGTTAGCCGGGAACAGGCCAACGACACCACGCGGGTTCAGGGTTTTCTCGGCGCTCAATTTATCCAACATGTCGTTGGCATCTTTGAACAGGCGTTTAGCCTCTTCACCCACCACCTCATCTTCCAGAATGCGCGGATATTTCCCGGCCAGTGACCAGGTCATAAAGAACGGTGTCCAGTCGATGTAGTTGCGCAGCGTTTCAATGCTGGCTTCAACTTCCTGCACGCCCAGGCGGTGCGCCACCGGCGGGGTATAGTTTTCCCAGTCGAAGGCCAGGTCGTTATCACGCGCGGCCTCCAGCGTCACCGGCGGGGTACGCGGTTTTTTACGCGCATGCTGAATACGCACAGTTTCGTACTCTTTACGCGTGCGGGCGACAAAGTCATCGTGTTGGGTATCAGACAGCAACGCAGCCACCACGCCGACGGTGCGCGAGGCGTTCTGCACATAGACCGTCGGGCCGCTGTAGTTCTGCTCGATTTTCACTGCCGTGTGCGCTTTTGAGGTGGTCGCGCCGCCAATCAGCAGCGGAATAGTAAAGCCCTGGCGCTCCATCTCTTTCGCTACGTTGACCATTTCGTCCAGCGACGGGGTGATCAGCCCGGAAAGGCCAATCAGGTCAGCATTCACTTCGCGTGCGGTGCGCAGGATTTTCTCTGCCGGCACCATCACGCCAAGATCGATAATTTCGTAGTTGTTACACTGCAGCACCACACCAACGATGTTTTTACCGATGTCGTGCACGTCGCCCTTGACGGTGGCGATCACCATCTTGCCGTTGCTGGAGCCTTTCTCTTTGCTGGCTTCAATGTACGGTTCAAGGTAGGCCACCGCCTGCTTCATCACGCGAGCAGACTTCACCACCTGCGGCAGGAACATTTTACCGTCGCTGAACAAGTCACCAACCACGTTCATGCCGTCCATCAGCGGCCCTTCGATAACCTCAATCGGGCGCGCAGCCTGCTGACGGGCTTCTTCGGTATCCTGCTCGATAAACTCGGTAATGCCTTTCACCAGCGAGTATTCCAGGCGTTTTTTCACGTCCCAGCTGCGCCATTCTGCCAGTTGCGTATTGGCCGTTTCGTCAGTTTTGCTGCCGCGATATTTCTCTGCCAGCTCCAGCAGGCGTTCGGTACCGTCATCGCGGCGGTTGAGGATCACGTCTTCAACCGCATCGCGCAGTTCGGCAGGCAGATCGTCATAAATCGCCAGCTGACCAGCGTTCACAATGCCCATGTCCATGCCGTTGCGAATGGCGTAGTACAGGAACACTGCGTGGATCGCTTCGCGCACCGGGTCATTGCCACGGAACGAGAACGACACGTTGGAGACACCACCGGAGATTAGCGCATGCGGTAGTTCGCGTTTGATGTCTTCACAGGCACCGATAAAGTCCTGTGCGTAGTTGTTGTGCTCTTCGATGCCGGTCGCGACGGCAAAGATGTTCGGGTCAAAGATAATGTCTTCCGGCGGGAAACCCACGTCTTCGGTGAGAATTTTGTACGCCCGGCGGCAAATCTCAATTTTACGCGCGCGGGTGTCGGCCTGGCCCTGTTCATCAAAGGCCATCACCACCACGGCAGCACCGTAGCGACGGACCAGTTTTGCATGGTGGATAAACGGCTCAACGCCCTCTTTCATCGAGATGGAGTTAACGATGCCCTTACCCTGAATGCACTTCAGCCCTTTTTCAATGACGTCCCATTTCGAGGAGTCGATCATGATCGGTACGCGAGCAATATCCGGTTCACCGGCGATCAGGTTGAGGAAACGCACCATCGCCGCTTCGGCGTCAAGCATCCCCTCATCCATGTTGATATCGATAATCTGCGCGCCGCTTTCCACCTGCTGGCGGGCAACATCCAGCGCTTCGCTGTATTTTTCTTCTTTAATCAGTCGCTTAAATTTGGCAGAGCCGGTGACGTTAGTCCGTTCACCGACGTTCACAAACAGGCTGTCATCACCAATGTTCAGCGGCTCAAGGCCTGAAAGACGGCAGGCAACCGGCAGTTCCGGCAGTTGACGCGGCGGTAAACCTTCAACCGCACGGCTCATGGCGGCAATATGTTCCGGCGTGGTGCCGCAGCAGCCGCCGACGATGTTCAGGAAACCCGCTTCGGCCCATTCGCGGATTTGCTTCGCCATGGTGTCGGCGTCGAGATCGTATTCGCCGAAGGCATTTGGCAAACCGGCGTTCGGGTGCGCGGTGACGTAGCAGTCGGCAATACGCGACAGTTCCTGGACGTACTGACGCAGCTCGTCCGGGCCTAACGCACAGTTGAGGCCGAAGGTCAGCGCATCAGCATGCCGCAGTGCGTTATAGAAAGCTTCGGTGGTCTGCCCGGAGAGCGTACGTCCGGAAGCGTCGGTGATGGTGCCGGAGATCATAATCGGCAGCTCAACGCCAAGGGCTTCAAATTCGGTTTTTACCGCAAAAATAGCGGCTTTGGCATTAAGCGTGTCAAAAACGGTTTCGATCAGGATCAGGTCGCTACCGCCTTCCACCAGCGCTTTAGTGGATTCACGGTACGCGGCCACCAGCTGATCAAAAGTAATATTGCGGTAGGCGGGATCGTTGACGTCCGGTGAGATAGACGCGGTGCGGTTAGTCGGACCGAGAACACCCGCGACATAGCGCGGTTTGTCCGGCGTACGCGCCGTCCATTCGTCGGCGCAGGCGCGCGCCAGTTTTGCCGCGGTGAAGTTGATTTCCGCCGACAGAGATTCCATCTGGTAATCCGCCATGGCGATAGTCGTCGAGTTGAAGGTGTTGGTTTCAATGATATCCGCGCCCGCTTCAAAGTAGGCGTGATGAATCGCGGTGATAACCTCCGGCTTGCTCAGCACCAACAGGTCGTTGTTGCCTTTCAGATCGCTCGGCCAGTCGGCAAAGCGTTGGCCGCGGAAATCGTCTTCACTCAAACGATAACCCTGGATCATGGTGCCCATACCGCCGTCCAGCACCAGAATACGTTCTTTTAACTGCTGACGTAATTGTTCAACTTTGCTGCTCACACTCACTCCCGACAACGCTCAACCAGACCGAAAAAAGGCCAACAAAGCATACTGGCATAAACCAGTGAGGTGGAAAAGCAAACAACGACCAACATGAGACATGTTCAGCTTCACTCATCCGATCAGTACAGGAACTCTTGCATTATAATTGAATAAAACGAAAATGATTTCCACGATACAGAAAAGGAGTCTGCCATGGTTGCCACTGTCCCCGCGAAACGCGGTAGAAAACCCGCCG
Organism: Citrobacter sp. C348; assembly: GCF_047467975.1. Classification (NCBI taxonomy): domain Bacteria; kingdom Pseudomonadati; phylum Pseudomonadota; class Gammaproteobacteria; order Enterobacterales; family Enterobacteriaceae; genus Citrobacter; species Citrobacter sp. C348. The sequence goes on from NZ_JASJUJ010000012.1 coordinate 142,851, forward strand.
CCACAACTACGCCTGCAACCGGGCAGGTTCAGTCTTTGACCCGAGGTCTGAAGCTGCTGGAATGGATTGCGGAATCCAACGGCAGCGTAGCGCTGACCGAGCTGGCGCAGCAGGCCGGTCTGCCCAATTCCACCACGCACCGTTTATTGACCACGATGCAGCAGCAGGGTTTTGTGCGTCAGGTGGGTGACTTAGGACACTGGGCCGTGGGCGCCCATGCGTTTATCGTCGGCAGTAGCTTCCTGCAAAGCCGCAACCTGCTGGCGATCGTCCACCCGATTCTGCGCAAGTTGATGGAAGATTCCGGTGAAACAGTGAACCTGGCGGTGCTGGATCACAGCGACCATCAGGCGATTATCATTGATCAGGTACAGTGCACACAGCTGATGAGAATGTCTGCCCCTATCGGCGGCAAACTGCCGATGCACGCCTCTGGCGCGGGGAAAGCGTTCCTGGCGCAACTCAGCGAAGAACAGGTTACCAGCCTGCTGCACCGCAAAGGCCTGCACGCGTATACCCACGCCACGCTGGTCTCGCCGGTGCATCTGAAAGAAGATCTCGCCCAAACCCGTAAGCGCGGTTATTCGTTTGATGATGAAGAACATGCGCTGGGCCTGCGCTGTGTGGCGTCATGCATTTACGACGAACATCGCGAACCGTTCGCCGCCATTTCGATCTCCGGCCCGATCTCCCGCATTACCGACGACCGCGTCACCGAGTTCGGTGCGATGGCAATCAAAGCGGCCAAAGAGGTCACACTGGCATACGGTGGGATTCGGTAAGATGGGACTGCCGGGTGGCAGCTACGCCTGGCCCGGCCTGCTATCCAATGTTGGGGCTGATTTGTAGGTCTGATAAGCGCAGCGCCATCAGGCACGGCGCACATTGCCGGATGGCGGCGCAAAGGCCTTATCCGGCCTACGGTCGGTTTCATAACGTACGCTAAACCGCTGGCGGCGCCGGTAGGCGTAAACATCTTCCACGTGCCCTTCACGGATCCGCGTTTGCAGACCTCGCCAGTAGTCGGCGCTGAACAGCTCGGCATGCATCTCTTCAAATAGCGGTCCAATACGCGGATCGGCGCACAGCCAGTGGCGAAACTCTTCCGGAAATACATCTCCCGGCGAGACGCTGTACCACGGCTCAGCGCTCATCTCATCTTCCGGGTAACGCGGCTGCGGGATAGGGCGGAAATTCACCTCCGTCATGTAGCAAATTTCATCGTAGTCGTAGAACACCACCCGCCCGTGTCGGGTCACGCCGAAGTTTTTAAACAGCATGTCACCCGGGAAAATATTGGCGGCAGCCAGTTGGCGAATAGCGTTACCATATTCTTCTATCGCATCCCGCAGCTGCTGGCCTTCGACCTGCTCCAGCCAGATATTTAGCGGCACCATCCGCCGTTCGATATACAGATGACGAATCACGATCTGCTCGCCGAGATCGGTCATTTTTTCGGGTACTTCCTGCTGCAACAACGCCATCAGCGCCGGGGAAATTTGCCGTTTATCCAGCACAAAATTTTCGAATTCCTGGGTATCGGCCATGCGTCCAACGCGATCGTGCTCTTTGACCAGTTGGTAACAGGCGCGGACGTGGGCCGCGGACATCTCTTTTTGCGGCGCAAATTTGTCTTTGATAATTTTGAAGACCCGATCGAATCCGGGCAGAGTAAACACCAGCATCACCATGCCGCGTATCCCCGGTGCTTCGATAAACTGTTCATCGCAGCCGGCCAGATACAGCAGATATTCACGGTAGCTTTCGGTTTTCGCATGCTTCTGACAGCCAATCGCCATATACAGCTCGGCGGTGGTTTTACCGGGCAGGATCTCACGCAGCCACTCGACCAGTGCCGCAGGCAGCGGCGCGTAGACCATAAAATAAGAGCGGGCAAAGCCAAACACGATGCTGGCTTCCGCCGTCGTCGTCAGGCAGGTATCGACAAACAATTCACCTTCGTCGGTGCGGTGAATAGGCAATAAAAACGGCAGCGTGCCGGAAGGTGTTATCAGCTTGCCCACCAGCCAGGCCGCCTTATTGCGATAAAACAGCTCGTTTGCCACCTGCAAATGGCAGCGCACCAGCACCTCTTCACCAACGATTTCCGTCAGGTGCTCGATGATGTAGTGAATATCACGCTGTTTATTCTGCCATGGCAGACGAAGGGGGAGATCGCTGAGCACGCGCGTGAGCAGCCCTTCCCAGCCTGAATCAGGGAAAAAGTCTTTCGCCAGCGGGCGCGGGATCGTACGAAATCGACGTTCTGACTGAGAGCTGAAAATAAACAGCCGCTCGGGCGTCAGCGAGCGGTGATCAAATAACCGGCAGTACACGGAGTTAAAAAAGCTCTCGGCAATCTCAAAGCGCGGATAGTCCGGCAGCAGCTGGGTGTAATGCTCTTTTACACGAAGTAAAAATGCCGCATCGGTACTTTTGCGGTCGGTAATGCAGCGCAACTGTTCCACCACCAGACCAACGTGATGATCGTAGAGATGGATACGGCTTTTCATCGCCTGCTGTACAGCATGCCAGTCAGCGTGTTCAAAACGCTGCTGCGCGCCGGACGTTACTTCCAGAAACCGGCCATACTGCGCATCAAAACCTTGCAGGATAGTTTGGGCAATCAGCAATTCCAGGCCACGTGACATCGATTTCTCCCATCCGGCACAACGTCATGCCGGATGGCGCGTTCGCTTATCCGGCCTACATTATTTTGTAGGCCCGGTAAGCGTAGCGCCACCGGGCAGTGATCAGAACTGCGATTCTTCGGTAGAGCCCGTTAATGCGGTCACTGAAGAGGCACCACCCTGAATGATGGTCGTCACTTTGTCGAAATAACCGGTACCCACTTCCTGCTGGTGGGATACGAAGGTATAGCCATCTTTCGCCGCCGCAAATTCTGGCTGCTGAACTTTCTCAACGTAGTGGCGCATGCCTTCGCCCTGCGCATAGGAACGCGCGAGGTCAAACATGTTGAACCACATACTGTGGATGCCCGCCAGGGTAATGAACTGATATTTATAGCCCATGTCGGACAGCTGTTGCTGGAAGCTGGCAATGGTTTTGTCATCCAGGTTCTTCTGCCAGTTAAACGACGGCGAACAGTTGTAGGCCAGCAGTTTGCCCGGATATTTAGCATGGATAGCATCGGCAAAGCGGCGTGCCAGTTCGAGATCCGGTGTGGAGGTTTCGCACCACACCAGGTCAGCATACGGGGCGTAGGCCAGTCCGCGACTGATCGCCTGCTCAATACCCGCATGGGTACGGTAGAACCCTTCGCTGGTGCGCTCGCCGGTAATGAACTCGCTGTCGTAAGGGTCGCAGTCAGAGGTAATCAAATCCGCCGCGTCGGCATCGGTACGGGCAATCACCAGCGTCGGGACGCCCATCACGTCTGCTGCCAGACGGGCCGCCACCAGTTTCTGGATAGCTTCCTGAGTCGGTACCAGTACCTTGCCGCCCATGTGACCGCATTTTTTCACCGAGGCGAGCTGATCTTCGAAGTGAACCGCCGCTGCACCGGCTTCAATCATCGATTTCATCAATTCAAACGCGTTCAGGACGCCGCCAAAACCGGCTTCAGCATCGGCAACGATCGGCAGGAAGTAATCCACATAGCGCGGATCGGTTGGCTCAATACCGGTTGACCATTGGATCTGATCCGCCCGACGGAAGGTGTTGTTGATCCGATCCACCACGGCGGGCACAGAGTTCGCCGGGTACAGCGATTGATCCGGGTACATGCTGGAGGCCAGGTTGGCGTCTGCCGCCACCTGCCACCCGGAAAGGTAGACCGCTTCAATACCGGCTTTCGCCTGTTGCAGCGCCTGACCACCAGTCAGTGCACCGAGGCTGTTGATATAACCTTTCTTCGATCCGCCGTGCAGCAAACGCCACATTTTCGCTGCGCCAAGCTGAGCCAGCGTACATTCCGGGTTGACCGAGCCACGTAACTTCACCACTTCCTCCGCGCTGTACGGGCGGGTAATGCCTTCCCAGCGTGGTTGTGTCCATTCTTTCTGTAAGTCTTCGATTTGTTGAGTACGGGTTTTCATGTGCAGATGCTCCATATTGTTATGTGGTGGATTACGCAAGCAGGCGGTAACCTGGTAAAGTAAGGAAGTCGATTAAGTCATCAGAAGTGGTGATTTGCTCCATCAGGCGTGCGGCGTCATCAAAGCGCCCGCTGCTGTAGCGGTGTTCGCCCAGCTCGTCCTGAATCACCAACATCTCTTCGGCCAGCATCTGGCGGAACAGCGGTTTGGTCACCGGCTTACCGTTGCTGAGGGTTTTCTGATGGTGGATCCACTGCCAGATGGAGGTACGGGAGATTTCGGCAGTTGCCGCATCTTCCATCAGGCCATAAATCGGTACGCAACCGTTGCCGGAGATCCACGCTTCGATGTACTGCACGGCAACGCGAATATTGGCGCGCATGCCTTCTTCAGTACGCTCCCCTTCGCACGGGGCCAGCAGTTGTTCTGCGGTAATCGGCGCATCCTCTTCTCGGGTGACAAACAGCTGATTTTTGTTGTTGCCCAACACATCGTTGAAAATCGCCATTGCGGTATCTGCCAGTCCAGGGTGAGCAACCCAGGTCCCGTCATGACCGTTATTGGCTTCCAGCGCTTTATCCGCTTTAACTTTGGCCAGTACCTGATTGTTGCGCTCAGCGTCTTTGCTGGGGATAAACGCCGCCATACCGCCCATCGCAAAGGCACCGCGTTTATGACAGGTTTTAATCAGCAGACGCGAGTAGGCGCTGAGGAACGGCTTATCCATCGTCACCACCTGACGATCGGGCAGAACACGATCCGGGTGATTCTTGAGGGTTTTGATGTAGCTGAAAATGTAATCCCAACGACCACAGTTGAGGCCAACAATATGGTCACGCAGCGCGTGCAGGATCTCATCCATCTGGAAAACGGCTGGCAGTGTTTCGATCAGCAACGTGGCTTTTATCGTGCCGCGCGGCAGATTAAATCGGTCTTCTGTATAGCTGAAGACTTCACTCCACCAGGCCGCTTCTTGCCAGGCCTGCGTTTTCGGCAAATAGAAGTAAGGACCACTGCCTTTAGCCAGCAAGGCTTTGTAGTTGTGGAAAAAATAGAGGGCGAAGTCGAACAGGCTGCCGGGAATCGCTTCCTCACGCCAGGTGACGTGTTTCTCCGGCAGATGCAGACCGCGTACACGACAAACCAATAGCGCCGGATCGGGCTTCAGTTGATATATCTTGCCAGCTTCATTGGTGTAACTGATGGTACCGTTCACCGCATCGCGCAGGTTGATTTGCCCATCGATCACTTTGCTCCACTCGGGAGCCAATGAATCCTCAAAGTCAGCCATAAAGACTTTAACGTTGGCGTTGAGTGCGTTAATTACCATCTTGCGTTCAACGGGTCCGGTGATTTCCACGCGACGGTCCTGTAAATCGTCAGGAATACCGCGAATCTTCCAGTCACCCTCACGAATGGAAGCTGTTTCCGAAATAAAATCAGGCAACTTACCGTCATCAATATCCTGCTGCTGCTGAATACGCGCGGCGAGAAGTTTATTGCGTTTTGGCGTAAATCGAGTCACCAGCTCGGTCAGGAATTCCACCGCTTCTGCGGTTAAAATCTGCTGTTCCTGCTCGCCATGCGGCCTGGTAAAAACCAGTTCATCGGTTGTTGTTGCCTGTTGATTCATTGCGTAGTTCCTCGTCATTGATCCAAACACATCCCAATGCGAACGAAGGATCGTTGTGCGGTTTTCGTTCAGCACAACTAAGACTACTCAATTAAATTTCAAAATCAAAAACAATTTCCATTTTTAATTAAATTATCATTTAACTTATTGATAACAATAATAATAAAAATTAATTACCCAGTGAGGTGCATTTCGGAAATAAAAAAGGCACTCGAAGGTGCCTGATTCAATATGCTGAAACGCTTAAGGATCGTTTGCTACAGAAGATTAATCCAGCGTTGGATTCATGTGGCGCAGATCGTATGGCGTGATCTGGTAGACGTAATAGTTGAGCCAGTTAATGAACAGCAAATTGCCATGGCTACGCCAGCTTGCCCGAGGTTTGTTTTGTGGGTCATCTTGCGGGAAATAGTTGTACGGAACGTCCGGGGTCAACCCCGCTTCGGCGTCACGAAAATATTCACCGGCCAGCGTATCGGCGTCATATTCCGGATGACCCGTCACGAACGCAATGCGTTTATCTTTACTGGCAAACAGGTAGGCATCGCCCTCTTCCGTCTCGGCAAAAATCTCAAGATCGGTGTAATCCCTGATCAACGCAGCAGGGAAATCAGCATAGCGTGAGTGCGGTGCAAGGAAGGCATCATCAAAACCACGTGTCAGCAGGGCATGGGGATGAAGGATGTGGTGTTCGTATACACCTGAAAGCTTGTCGTTGCGGGTTTGCTTGGGGATGCCATAGAGGATATTCAGTGCGGCCTGCACCGCCCAACAGACAAACAATGTTGATGTGACGTGGTCTTTCGCCCACTCCAGTACCTGTTTGATCTGCGGCCAGTAGGCCACGTCGTTAAACTCAACCAGGCCTAACGGTGCCCCGGTGACGATCAGTCCATCAAAGTTCTGATCGCAAATATCCTCGAAATTACAGTAAAAGTTATTCAGATGCTCCGTCGGCGTATTGCGCGACTCGCGGGCATCAATGCGTAATAGCTGAACGTCCACCTGCAGCGGTGAGTTCGACAATAACCGCAGAAACTGGTTTTCCGTTTCGATCTTCTTCGGCATCAAGTTGAGGATAAGCACCTTCAGAGGACGAATTTCCTGACCGGATGCGCGGGATGTCGTCATGACAAAGACGTTTTCCTCACGCAAGAAATTGACGGCGGGTAGCTCGTCCAGCACGCGAATTGGCATAACCTGATAACCTCACAACATACGTTTAAACGTTTAGACATCCAGATAGCTGACAATAACCAGGAATCGTGTGAATGTCGAGCCTGCATGCTCAAGGTGAGAAAGTTTCACGACTCACTCGCTGTAGAATAATGCAGTAAGAGTCAAAAGGAGAATGCTTAGTC